>NZ_JAAUWT010000004.1 GCF_014694455.1 Vibrio sp. S9_S30
AACGGTCTTATCCTCTACGACTACATGATCAAGTGCATGAAGGAGTTGGCGAAAGCTGAGCCTGATATCGATGCACTGCTGCCATGGAACTTCAAGCATTAGTTATGTCGCCCCGTGAGTTCATGGGACGCTTACGATAAATCTCTTACAAAAAGGCCTTTTAGGTGTTTCAGTTGAACTCACTGATATTTTCTTAAAACATGGTTGTAAATTTACAACACATATTTAAATTCAGAATATAAAACTGTATGAAAAGTGGTTAAATGGCGAATATATCTAGCTATATCGATCAATCTAGATTTATCAATTATTTAACAATTTAACATCCAGTTTTATGTTCTTTTGTGAGGAAGGAAATGAGTTCTAAAGCCCCTTTTTGTATTCGCCACGCAGCAGCGGATACATTTGCTATGGTGGTATTCAGTTTTGTTGTCGGAATGCTGATAGAGATTTTTGTATCAGGTATGTCCTTTGAACAGTCGTTGCAGTCGAGAACTCTATCGATACCCGTAAACATTGCTATTGCATTACCTTATGGAATATTCCGTGACTGGGTTCTCAACCAAGGGGCAAGACTTCATGGTGGTGAACTCACTAAACGTATTTCCGATATTATTGCTTATGTGCTATTTCAATCGCCTGTCTATGCCGCCATTCTGTGGTCTGTAGGTGCATCGTCTGATCAGATCATGACAGCGGTAGCGAGCAATGCGATTGTGTCATGTGGTTTAGGTGTGTTTTACGGATACTTCCTAGACAACTGCCGAAAACTGTTTCGTGTTCCTGCTTATATTCAACGGGTGTAAAACGAGTCAATCTGTTTGGAAAGTGAGTGTTTTAGTTAAAATCTGAGCGAACAGACATGAAATGATGTTTTTTTTCAGATAATCACTTGACCGACATACACATAATCATTAAATTAGCGCCCCGTTGAGACGCAAAGTTCAACAACAATTCGGTGAGTTGTCCGAGTGGCTGAAGGAGCACGCCTGGAAAGTGTGTATACGGCAACGTATCGAGAGTTCGAATCTCTCACTCACCGCCACATTTAAGAAAGACGCCTTTTGGGCGTCTTTTTTGCCTTCTGGGGCTTAGAACGGAAACTTCCTTACATACCTAGGCAACATAGTTTCATTACCTAATAATCCGCCTTGGTGGATGTAAAGCAAGGTGCCGTATTTTTCTTGGTCGTAGTCTTGAAATAAACAGCGCCACATTAAAGGGTCGTATAGCAGGTCGAATTCGATTTCGGTTTGTTCCTTTAACTTTTGCCACATATCAAAATCGGCTTGGTACAGTTTGCCAAAGTGGTGCTTTTTTCCTGTATTCAAGACGAGCGGAAACCGCTCTTCATCTAACGAGTGCCATTGTTGCATTAGGTATTTGTCGCCACCGACGCATGAGCACGTTACTACTCGAATATTGTGTTTTTCTAGGTGTTTATTGAGATAAAGAGAGGTGGTTCCTGTACCAGAAGGAAGCGCGACGGTAAGGGCGGAAATATTTGCCTCTTTTTTCCAACTCAATATTTCATGTGCAAGTTGCTTTACGCCATATTCTGCCAACTCGCATCGACCGCCTTCTGGAATAAAAAGGCAACGGTTGTCGGGCTTTCTGATCTCTTTTATGTAGCGTTCGCAATTGAATGCGCTGTCTCCATCCAATTCCAATTCACTGACATCAATGATCTTTGCTCCTAAATCCAGTGCCGCGCGGTAGTTCCCTTTGGGATTATCTAATACATAAGACGGGATATGATCCACATAAAACTCGAAGCTCCACCCCTTTAGTTGGGCGAGTGCTGCTAATGAATATAGGGAGTTGGCTTGAACGGAGCCGTGCCCAATAATCGTGTCTACTTCTGGGTACTCGGCGTTCAGCAGCTGCATGAATTTGCGGGCTTTATTGCCGCTGAATTGTGGATGAAGGAGCTCATCTCTCTTTAGGTAGAAAGTCATACCGTCTACACAATGTTGGGTAATTGGGCTGGCCTGAAGCTTCATAGTTAAATAAGGTATTACGGTAAAGCCGTAGTCTAGCAATTTTTCATGAAGCGCCAGAAATTTTTATGAATTCGGCTAGATAAAGAAACCCAGTTCAGAAACTCAAGTCGCTGCATTGCTAGTAAACTCAGTGTACAGCAGAGTCCTATATTCCACTAAGGAGGGTGCTGCAAAGTGATCCTCGCAACTTCATACGACTTGGGTATAATGCTGCCCTCGTGCATTTTCTTTTGTGCGAGACAGACTTCTACCCAGATGAGATGCTTGTTTTCATTACCGCCAAAAATGCTTAGCTTGCTTGTTGTTATCATTGTTAGCAACGCAAGGTGAGGGGGCGCATTTTTTTGGGCATCAAGAGGGTTGGAATTGAGATGAATGACATAAAAGAATGAACTTACGTGGTTTTGATATATCTCAAGTAAGGCATTCGAATTGATAGAGGTAGAGAAGTGAAGCTAACTTCGAAACATTTGTGGTTTTTGTTGGGAGCAGCCTTGCTAATCAGGTTGGTGTCTCTGGGTATTCTACCACTAATGGATACAACGGAAGCTCGATACGGTGAACAGGCTCGGATCATGGTGGAAACCGGTAACTGGTTAACTCCCATGTTTGATTACGATGAGCCATTCTTAGGCAAGCCGCCGATGTTTACGTGGCTAAGTGCCGTGGGCATTGAAGTGTTCGGTGTATCGGAATTTGCCGTTCGATTCCCCCACTGGGTTGTTGGAGTCCTCACCATCGCGTTAGGGTGCCTCTTTGCAAAACGTGTTGGCATTAATCCGCTTAAAACGGCGGTTGTCATGGCAACGATTCCGGTGTTCTCTATTTCATCTGGCGCTGTTATGACGGATATGGCGCTGACGTTCTCTCTCACACTCGCCATGGTAGGGTTCTTTTTTTGCTGGCGAGGCGAAAAAATCTGGGGGTACGTTGGGTTTGCAGGGTTAGGGCTAGCATTGCTGGCAAAAGGACCGATGGCCATCGTATTAATGGGGCTATCTGTTCTTCCCTTCTTGATAATTCAACATGGCTTTATTGGCGCGTTTGTACAGCTCTGGAAGCGCTTTCCAATAGTGGGTGGCTTAATCCTAATGTGTGTGATTGCGCTGCCGTGGTACATCCTTGCAGAGCAAGCGAATCCAGGTTTCTTAGAGTATTTTATTGTAGGTGAACACTTTAACCGATTCCTTGTGAGCGGTTGGGAAGGGGATCGCTATGGTGACGCTCACGATGAACCAAGAGGCATGATATGGCTATTCTTGATGTTGGCGGCACTGCCTTGGTCCATCGTTTTGCCTTTGCTTGCGGTTTTTCGTTTTACAAGGTTGAAAGAAAAGTTTGCTGAATTACCTGGGGTGTTTGTCTTCCTCTTGTTCTGGGTACTATCGCCACTTATTTTGTTTACGTTCTCGGGCAATATTCTTGCTACCTATGTTCTTCCAGGAATGCCTGCATTTGCGCTGTTAGTCGCGTACTTAGCTGAAGAGAAAGTGAGTTTTAAAGCCACATTCTTCAAGTCTGTTACGATTACTGGGCTTTTCATTACACTGGTATCGGTTTATGTAGCGAGTGAACTGAAGAATGACGCGATCATAGGGTATGTGGCTGCCATTGCGCTTGTCGTCTCCGGTATTGCGTTTTTGTTCCGAGAAAAAGCGTTTACGTTCAACTGGTTTATATTTGCTTCGTATATTTTGCCAATCATCTTGATTATTGTTATTTGTGTGGTGATATTCAAAGTAGGCAATGAGCGTAGCGACAAAATGCTGTTCGTCGATATCGATCGTAGTAAGCCAACATTTTATGTCGAAGGCAGTCGCACGTTCTCTGGTCAGTACTACAGCTTTGGTCAAGCGAAGCGAATGAATAAGCTGGATCAGCTGAAAGGTCATGAGAACGGGTATTACATCATTGGTCCAAATGAGCGTATTGAAGGTTTTATAAATAAATACAACTTGGCTTGTACGCTCGAAGTGGCATCACCTAAACGCTCGCGCTATCTGTGCCAATGATTTCTCTGTGTAAGCTATGGCAACATAAGCTGTTTCAGCATCGGCTGTTTAAGTTTGCCTTTGTCGGCGGTATCGGCTTTTTAGTCGATACCGCTGTATTTGCTCTGCTGTACTATGTTTTTGAAATGCCGATTTTCTCTTCGCGTGTTATCGCGTTTGTTTTAGCGGCAACGGCGACCTGGATTGGTAACCGAGTACTGACCTTTAGTGACAGAGAGCAATCCGATAAGGCCAAACAGTGGCAAAAGCATATGGTCGCGGCGGTATGTTCCGCTATACCCAACCTAGGTGTGTTCAAAATGGTTATTGCGCTATTTGGCGATCAAGGAGCCATGCCTTTTATGGCACTCGTTGCGGGAATCTTGGTTGGAATGGTCAGTAACTACTTTCTCAGTTCGAAGTGGGTATTTGCTGGTAAATAGAGCCAAAATGACACCGACAAGAATATTAACAAGGGTTCTATAAATGGTGTCTTTTTGGCTTGTATCGGAACCTTTCTACGCTCATTGAGCATGAGAAGCCTTCAATATATTCGATATTCTATCGTTTTCCTTTCTTACTTATTTTTTCTTTAGGTCATATTCCGTTTTAACCCCTAAATCTATTTTTAAATTGATCTTTGAGGGGGGAAAAGAATGATGAGTAATGGGATGTCTAAGTTTGATATTACCAACCCCTCCCGTATTTCCGCATTGATTATGGCAATTAAAGAGTGGCTACAAAACGTGTCTCCAAGCCTTTCGGATTATTTCACAGGCTCTGTCGCTTCAAACACTTATGGTCTCAATCAAGTCGAACAATGACTAAACAAACTTTCCTTGTCTGCCTTTTTTAATTTCTAGATCTTTAGTTTTGTCTGAGAAATGTCAATCAGTGACTTTAATTCATTCAATTACAAATAGACATATCGGAGATTTTGTATCACATATTTTCCGTGTTATACAAAAAATTGGAATATACATCTAAAAATATAGTATGGAGTAGCATAAAAATGATAAGGACTATTTTCAAAGTAACAAAATTAACTTTTTCGGTGAGCGTTCTCGCCTTGTCGAATTATGCATTTGCAAATGACGTTTCCGTATTTCCTACGGAGTTAACAACATCTGAATATTCGAATGCCAGTATACCGTCGCACGGAGGGGATTTGGCAACGGATGACTTAAGCAATAAAGTCAGCACTATTGTATTACCAGCCCACGATCATTTGCCGGTTGAATTGGTCGCTGAAATGGAAGATGTTGCTATAGAGCAAGGGGTTACGCTTTCTCGCAAAGAGAATATGTATTTTTGGGCAGAAGATAATATGTGGCTTTCAAAAAATGGGAGTAAGGTATTCCGTCCATTTCGAGCATTTTTTTCGATGAATAATAATGCGTTTATTCAATTTGTCCTTGTAAATGAACCTCAGTCCCCACTGGCTTCTTTGGAAGGGCATCACAGCCAAGGATTCACTAAATCACAAGGTGTCAGTGACAGACTGTTGGAATTGGCTAATGGATACGCAGAAAGTACGAGTGCTGAATTGGTTAATACTTTCTCTATTATTGATGGTGGTAACATGCTCGTTGGGAAGCGGGAAGATGGTTCTCAATATGTTCTAGTTGGACGCGATGCCGTTTTACAGACAGCACTCATGCATTCAAGGTTTGAACAAGAGCGTGCTATTGCGAAAAGGCAGCAAAATGAACAGGCTGGTGGTTATAACCTTTCCTTTAGATTTTCTAAAGGACGTTATACTGTGGTTAATTCCGATCCAGAGATAGACAGACTGCTCCTTGAAGCGGCGAACCTTCTCCCTGCTCGAAGTACACTTCAGGAGCAACTGGATTATGCCAAAGCGGTTCGTGCTAGAGTAGAAACGATTTTTCCGTCTGAAAATGATGTCTTGCGTGAAGGTCAGACCGTTAATTTAAACCAAGTGAAAGCGAAGGTTCAAGAGCGCTACGAAACTCTCTTTAGAGGACGTTTGCCCGCAGAGTTTGATGTTGACAAAGCGGTAATGAAAGCTTACGGACAATTAAAAATTGCTGCTACCGCTACATCGGATTTTGATTTGTCTTTAATCGATAAAAAGCTCCATTCTTTGTCAAGCGATCCTGCGATGGATCAACACTTGGCTACAATGCTAAGCCAAGGGGGGTACATTCGTAAGGAGTTGAGCCAAGAGCGTGCGCTTGAGGAAGGTCGACGTTTGAGAGCTATGATAGAGATCGTACACGATGTAATGGCGCAAGAGCTGGGGGTGAGCCGAAATGATCTTGTGGTATTAACTCAGCCTGGTTTCCATATCGATATGTACCTCAGACCCTTAGAGAATGGAAAAGTACTGATTAATGACTTTGGATTGAGCCAGCAATTTTTGAAAGATGTTCTTGCGAATGACGTGACGATTAGTGAAGAGGAACGTGTGCAAATACATCATTCAATAGAATCATTGAAATACAATGAGTCGAGGTTCACCAATGTATACAAAAACATTCATAATCAATTGATTGAAGCAAACCTTATTCCAATAAAGACACCAGGCGTTTTCCAAGTTGGTAGACGTAATGTTAACTGGATGAATGGAATCATGGGAAATGGTAACACGCCATTCTTTATAACGAATGCTTCTAGTGTCCCTGCTTTAAACAAAGCTTTCGAGGCTTGGGTTCAAAAATTGACTCCAAATTTAGCGGTTTACTTCGTGGGTAAGTCCTTGTCTTCCTATTCCGGTTTGAATCAGGCTGAGGATCTATTGGATAGATCTGGAGGTCTTGATTGCATCACTGTCCATCATGAATAGGTGAAATGCAGCATCGAATGTGGCTTTCTTGATCAATAAGATGGCTGACTTGATCAATAGGGCGACTTACTTGATAAATAAGCTGACATACTCTGGTTAATATAGGCAGACCTTCTTGGTCTGCCTTCATTTCGCTTCGTCTATTCTGCTACGCCTGAAGTCGCTTCCGTTTCCCTTTTGGTTTGTTAGAGCCCTTGGCATTGTCTCTTTTCGATGCTGTTTCGTTTCGGATATCGGGCTGATTCTTCGTATGCTTAGTTGCAAAGCGATTTGCACCATGCCTGCCGGAACGACGACGCTGTGCAGGCGTTTTAGCATCAAGATCTTCTGCTGGAATCAAGCAACCCGGTTTGTCACCAATCAAGTGCTTCTTACCCATATTGATCAACGCCTCTCGGATGATTGGCCAGTTCGCTGGATCGTGGTAACGAAGCAGAGCTTTGTGCAAACGTCGCTGCCTTTCTCCTTTGGCAACAGGAATGTCTTCACGTTGCTTATACTTCACTCGCTTGAGTGGGTTGGTTTCCGAATAGTACATGGATGTCGCATTACACATGGGGGATGGATAGAAGTTCTGAACTTGGTCACATTCAAAATTGTTCGATTTTAACCACAGTGCCAAATTCACCATGTCTTCTTCTTCTGTACCTGGGTGCGCTGCAATGAAGTAAGGGATCAAATATTGCTTTTTGCCTGCTTCCTTGCTGTATTTTTCAAACATCTCTTTGAATCGGTCATAGGTGCCCATTCCCGGCTTCATCATTTTGTCTAGCGGGCCTTTCTCGGTATGTTCCGGTGCGATTTTTAAGTAGCCACCTACATGATGCGTTACGAGTTCTTTTACGTATTCTGGAGATTCGATGGCTAAGTCGTAACGAACGCCTGACGCGATCATGACTTTCTTGATGCCTTTTACTTTACGCGCTTCTCGATACAAATCGATCGTGTGCTTGTGGTCGGTGTCCAGTTTGTGACAAATGCCAGGGAATACGCAGGAAGGTCTACGACAGTTTTGCTCTGCTCGTGGGTCGGAGCAGCCAAGTCGATACATATTGGCGGTTGGACCGCCTAAATCGGAAATGGTACCAGTAAAGCCAGGGACTTTATCGCGAATGTCTTCGAGTTCACTAAGGATCGACTCTTTCGAGCGGTTTTGAATGATACGTCCTTCATGCTCTGTAATAGAACAGAAAGAACAGCCACCAAAACAACCCCGCATGATATTAACCGAGGTTTTAATCATATCGTAGGCGGGGATTTTTGCCTTACCATACATAGGGTGCGGAACGCGAGCGTAAGGTAACCCAAACACAAAATCCATTTCTTCTGTTGTCAGCGGAATAGGCGCTTGGTTCACCCAAAGCTCACGATCGCCGTGCTTTTGAATAAGCGCACGACCAGAATAAGGGTTCGTTTCAAGGTGCATGATACGGCTGGCATGAGCATAGAGAATGCGGTCGTTTTTCAGCTTCTCGAAAGGGGGAATTCTCACTGCGGTTGTTTTCGCATCATGTCTGGATGGTTGAATGGTAACGACTTTGGCTTTTTCCTCTTCCTTCGGTTTTGTCTCGCACTGAGTTTCAACCTGATAAGGGTTAGTAGGAACGAAGGCTTTCCCTGGTTTTTCGATGCGAGAAGAATCGATGATTTTGAAATGTTCAGGTGCAGCGGATAGGTTGACTGCTGTGCCACGAATGCTCGTTAGGGTGGAAATATCTTCTCCGTTTGCAAGCCTGTGCGCCACCTCCACCAACGCTCTTTCTGCGTTTCCGAATAACAGAATGTCCGCTTTTGCGTCGAACAAAACCGAGCGTCTCACTTTATCAGACCAATAATCGTAATGCGCAATGCGACGAAGGCTGGCTTCGATACCGCCTAGTACAATTGGCGTATCTTTGTAGGCTTCTCGACAACGCTGAGAATAAACCAATGTCGCACGATCTGGTCGTTTTCCACCTTCATTGTTTGGGGTGTACGCATCGTCATGACGAAGCTTTTTGTCTGCGGTATAACGATTGATCATCGAATCCATGTTACCTGCGGTAATGCCAAAAAAGAGATTGGGTTTACCGAGTTTCATGAAATCGGATTTATCTTGCCACTCAGGCTGAGCCAAAATACCGACACGAAAGCCCTGAGCCTCCAAAAGACGTCCAATAATAGCCATACCGAAACTAGGATGGTCGACGTAAGCATCACCCGTCACAATGATGATGTCGCAACTGTCCCAACCCAGTGCATCCATCTCCTTTCTGCTTGTGGGCAGAAAAGGGGCTACGCCGTAACATTCGGCCCAGTATTTCGGATATTGATGGATTGGAGTTGGTGTGTTGTGCATTTTTTGACCTCAGCGTTAGGAGGCGGGAATTATAGCGGCAGAAAACACTCCTGACTAGATTATCATCTCACATGAGAATCATTCGTATCTAATTGATTGTAGTGCTTATGTTATGTGGGTTCATTCGATATCCCATGCCCTTTAGGAAAGGGATGGATTCCGCCTTTGAAACCGTTGTTCTGGTTGTTCAGAAATACGATACGCGGGGGGATACTGGTATCAGGGATCCGATTGCCGGATGTTACCTGCTTTTCAATTTTGATAGAAGAAACAAAGTGGAGAAACAAGGGCGGAGCGCGTTAGCAAAACGTTTTTATGATGGCTTCTCTTGCCATTTGTACACTTTCTTTAACAAATACAGATTCCGTCACGCCTGAATAGAGAAGAGTCTGCTTGACTGTGTAAGTGAGCGTTAAGTTGCCATGTAAGGGGTTGCTTCCAATATGAGTACATCGCTAATTTCAATGTTGAAGGGCATGAGCATTTCCTCCGGGGAACAAGGGGAGGTGAAGGGCTATAAAGCAGCAAAGTGGCGTTGGAATGCCAGCAGTGACGAGCTTCAGTTTTTGGATCCTTTTCTAGTGGACATCGTTCACGGTCAGTTTAAAGTTCAGGTAATGGCTGACTTGTTGAAAATAATGCCCGCAAGCGACAAGGAAAAACTTGTGGGTGCCCTTCAGTCTGCGCATGAATGCAATTCAAAGCATTCTCTTTTCTGCGTTCTAACCCCTTCTAAAGGGTTGCTGATTTATTGTGAAGTCGAAGTGAGTCGAACAGACGGTGAAGTACTTTTGGGTCATATTCGCCCGCTGTTTTATTTGTCTTCTATGTATGAAATTGGACAGATTTTACAGGCGATTTTTGAGAACCGACACCACGGCATTGTTATAACCGATAGCGATACCCAAATACTGGCTTGCAACCCTTATTTTGTTGAACGTTCTGGCTATCAATTTCATGAACTGTTGGGAAAGAAAACAAGCCTGTTTAATGCCGGTAAACACAGTGATACGTTTTTTAAAGAAATCTGGCGAATGATTCATCGAGATGGTCATTGGACTGGCACCATTTTATCTAAGCGAGCCAATGGTCAGATAGAGCCTCAAGATCTCACTATCCAGAAAGTGGAAATGGCGAACGGCAAAACCTATTTTGTCGGTTTTACCGTCGATTTATCCAATCATTTATACCGAATTGTCGACACAGACAATGGTGGACTTGAGCTGTCTACCAAGCTTATCAATGAAGATGAGTTTCAATCGAAATTAGCCAATATGGTTAAACACTACGGTCATTCTCACACCGTTATTGTCTTGGCAATAGCACCAGAATTCGAAGAAGCCACGGTTTTAGAGCAAAGGATTGCGTTTTCAAACGTCGTTGCTCAGGTTGATGAACAATACCTGTGTGGCTACAAAGGTGACAACCTGTTCGTGTGTGCCTTGAAATGCGTCAATTCCGATAACCGGGTTAGAGCCATTCATGGTGAGATCCGACGTTTCCTCGCTTTCATTCGTCAATTTGGTAATGCACATTTGTTCAAGTTGCTTGCAAGAGGAAAAATGGGTGTATCCGTGCTAGGGCGTGATACCAATAACCCTAACATGTTGATTACTCATGCCACTCAGGCAATGTTAGAACAGCATTCGAGCAAAAAAGGTTACAACATTAGCTTCTTCGACCGTTTGATGCATGAAGAAGCGGTACGAAGGAAAAAGCTCGAGGAGCTTGTGACCATTTTTATAAAGAAAGAAACCATCGACGTACATTTTCAGCCCATTGTTTCTACTGAAACGTGGCAAGTGATTAAGTTTGAAGCACTTTGCCGCTTTCCTTCTGTTGAAGGGCTTCAGTATACCACTCAGGAAATGATCAATATTGCCGAAGACCTAAACCTAGTGACGACCTTGGATAACATTGTTGTTTCCAAGTCTTTGAATCATATGGCGAGAATTCAAAATCATTTCGGTGAGCAAGTTGGCATTACGATAAATCGATCACTGAATACTAGAATGAACGCACAGCAAGTCCTGACTCATACTCTAAGCACGATAGAGGAGTCTGGTGTAGACCCTAAACTGGTGACTATTGAACTGACAGAGAGTGCTTATTTTGATAGTGAAGATTGCCATATAGAGGCAGTGAAAGTGCTAAGAGAAAGAGGAGTCAAAGTGGCAATAGATGACTTCGGTACGGGGTATTCTTCTTTTGCCTACTTAAGCAATGGGCATTTTGATTACCTCAAAATCGACAGAGAATTTGTATTCAACCTTGAAATAGGCACACACAAGTATTTTATTGTGAAAATGCTGGTGGCTTTATCTCATACCCTTGGCGTAAAAGTGATTGCCGAAGGTGTCGAAACCATACAAGAAATAGAAGTGCTTACTGGGTTAAATGTGGATTACGTACAAGGGCATTACTTCTCTATGCCTGTTTCTATTGATGATATTGAGACGGCACATCATTATGTGAAAAAACGAAATGAATTGCGTCGTTTTTCTTTACCTAAACAAGGTGAAGGGATATTGAGCCTCCATGAGCAAATGTCGCCATTTTTGAAGCCCAGTGCAGCATTAAGTGAAGTACACGAGATATTCTTGCGTACCGATCTCGAAGCCATGGCAGTTACAGACGGTTTGCATTGCGTTGGGGTGATCGATAGGGAAGTGTATAACCTTCATATGAGTCCAACGTTTGGTACCAAGCTGGAAACTCAAAGAGATACGCAAATTCTTAAGCGCAAACTTAGCCAAGTCATGAAAACTCAGTTTACGGTTCTGAGCCACACCACGTCACTTCAAGATGTGCCGGCATTGGTTAAAAAAGGTGTCCCTTTGCCTTGGGTGATGACAGGAGATAAAGGAGAATGTTTAGGCATCGTGACAAAAAGCCGGGTTCTCAAGTTTTTAGCCAGTTAAAGTTAAGTCAGCCAGATAAAGTTAAGTCAGCCCGTTGAAGTGAATATACAAGCTAGCAGCGGGTTAGAGATGGTTACTTGGTTATAGAGAGTCTGTTATTATCCGTGCCACCATTTTGAATGATGTAACTTTACGTAATAATGTTGGATTATTTTCTCGCTCAATTGCTTCCTATGACACTAGGGGCTCAATTGGTCATCACTTTAGTGCTGCAAAAAGGTGACATTTGCCCAGGGCAAAGAGGGCGCCTGCATAAACTTTTACCTGCCTTCATCGCGTTATGGATAGCCACAGCGACCATTAGCTTGCTCGGGCTGGTCACAGCGGGTGTTCTTGTTGCGTTTTACTCTAAGGTGCAAACAGGAAAAACACGTGAAACGGGTTCTTTCCACGTTTTAAATGTATCAGCATTAACGGGGCTGGCAGCCCTAGCGCATGTGGTCATGCAAAGTTTCACATTTTGGGGGGGAGTCAGTGTTGTTGTCTCGGGCATCCTATTAGGGGCGGCATTTGCGCAGCTCATGTTGGTTGTGTCTCGTTCGAGGTTACAAGCTTTCCACCGCCTATTGCCCATCACAGGTATCGTCAGTGGAATGCTCTTTGCCGTTGTTTCGCTGGTTCAGGCGTATCAGCTGTCTCCCGAAGCCATTGAGTATTTTACCCATCAGATTTTGGCTGGTTTTGCGATGTTAATTACCGCAATTGTAATTTGGTGCTGGCATATGCTGTTTAACCAACCCCCAACCAAAATCCAGTTGAGTGTAACAGTATGTTGTTTACTGGCATCACAATTTGGGTTTCAGGCTTTAATATGAGGCTCTGAATCCTGAGGTCACTTGGGCATGTAAAATAGCACTTTTCTTAATAGACGCTAATCTTTAATAGGAAACGGCAGAAAAGGGGGAAGTGCCATGGATTTAAGTAACATCACCAACCTCGACAGCATCATATTGCTGGGCATAGTGAACGAAAAATTGCGTTTGGAATGCGAGAGTTTTGAAGAATTGGTCACGACTTATGAAATGGACGTGGAAAGCTTGGTGGGCAAGCTGGATATAGTGGGGTATCAGTACGATCCACTGACTAACCAATTTAAATCTTACGATCGTTAAGGCAAATACCCGATACCAAAGTGCCTTTGCTACTTGGGTATCGGGTTGTCGTTATGCCAACTTAATCCCTTCAAGATGGCTTTTGCATTGCTGCCGAGCCGTGTTGAAGAACGCTTGGAGGTATCTTTTTTTCCTTTCACTGCTGCGAGTCGCAGCAAAAAGCCGTCTCCAAAGTCCGTCTGAAAGTGGTTTGCTTGCGATTAACCCTTGGCGTGAAAATTCAATAACTGCCCAATTTGGCAAAGCGGCAACCCCTAAGCCTGCTGAGACCATTTGAACCAGCATTAACGTGTTGTCGCATTGCTTCCATTTTGCGGGTTCAACGCCTGCTGGTTGAAGGAAATGTTTCACAATATCTAGCCGTTGCTTTTGTACAGGATAGGTAATGACGGTTTGATCCGCTAAATCATGAGGTTGGATACTTTCCAACTCCGCAAGTGGGTGGGTAGTCGAGGTTACTAATCGCATTTCAAAATCAAACAAAGGTTCGTAGTGCACCTCCGATTTTGGTTGAATATCCGAAGTGATGACCAAGTCGAGTTCTCCTCCCATCAATGCGGGCAAGGGTTCAAAGCCAAAACCGGAAGAGAAATCCAAGGTGACACTGGGCCAAGCGAGTTGATATTCCTTTAGTGCAGGCATGAGCCATTGAAAACAGGAATGGCACTCAATGGCCATATGCAATCGACCATTTACATCTTCTTTTAGGCTGGCTAGTTCACTTTCAGCCATTGCTAGCCTTGGTAGAACTTCGTCGGCAACCTTAAGCAATATTTCGCCTTCAGAGGTGAACTTTACGGGTCTTGTTTTACGCAAAAAGAGCTGCCCGCCAATACGCGATTCTAAATCCTTAATTTGATGAGAAAGTGCCGATTGCGTTAAATGCAGGGCGGTGGCGGTAGCGGTTAGCGAGCCTGTGTCTCTTAATGATGTCAATGTTCTTAGATGCTTCAATTCAATCATGAGATTCTCTCACTTATCCATGTTCTCTATGACATATTTTCATAAAAATACGTGATTCTAGCCTTATTGTAAACGTCTAGACGTCTGAGTTGGATTCAAACATGAAAATAAATAATAAACAAGTTGAATAAATGGAAATTGCTCAACTAGGAGATTCAAGAGATATTTTAGCCATCCAGACTTCTTAATTTTATGTGCAAGGAAAAATCATTATGGCGACGACTAAGACTCACATCCTCGGCTACCCACGTGTTGGCGAAAAACGAGAACTCAAATTTGCGCAGGAAAAATATTGGCGTGGTGAAATCTCTCAGCAAGAACTGAAAGATGTTGGTAGCGAATTAAGACAACGTCATTGGAAAGATCAGTCGGAGAGTGGGCTGAGTTATGTTGCTGCGGGTGATTTCGCATGGTACGACCATGTACTTACAACCAGTTTGTTATTAGGGAATGTTCCTTCTCGTCATAAAAAGGGCTCCCCAGATTTAGATACCCTGTTCCGCGTAGGTCGTGGTCAGTCGCAGTCCAGTTGTGGTTGTGGGTCTGCGGCATCCGACATGACAAAGTGGTTCAACACCAACTATCACTACATCGTTCCTGAATTCAGCAGCGATGCTTCATTCGAAGTGAGCTGGCCTCAGCTTTTTGAAGAAGTCAACGAAGCCATTGAAGCAGGGCATGAAGTCAAACCCGTCCTTCTTGGTCCAGTAAGCTACCTGTTCTTGGGTAAAGAAGTTGAAGAAGGGTTTGATCGACTCACTCTTCTTCCTCGCCTTCTTACCGCTTACCAAGCGATTTTAGCGAAACTCTCAACACTGGGTGTTGAGTGGGTGCAGATTGACGAACCTATCCTAGCCCTAGAGCTAGATAGCACATGGTTAGATTCATTTAAGTTGGCTTACCAAACTATTCAAGGTGATGTAAAACTGCTTCTGACCACGTACTTTGATTCCGTGGAAGAACATTTCGATTATATAACGGCACTTCCAGTTGATGGCGTGCACGTGGACCTTTCAGCAGCACCTGAACAGCTAGAAGCTGTTGTAAACAAATTGCCTGAAAATTGGGTATTGTCAGCAGGAGTGGTCAATGGTCGTAACGTTTGGCGTGCAGACGTTAATGCTTGGTTGCAAAGACTGCAACCTGTGAAAGAAAAACTGGGTGAACGCCTTTGGATTGGTAGTGCCTGTTCATTGCTTCACAGCCCAATTGATCTTGAGCTTGAAACGGAGTTAACAGAAGAGGTGAAAAGCTGGTTTGCGTTTGCAAAACAAAAACTGAGCGAAGTTAGCCTGCTTGGTGCTGCTTTAAATGGTGACGCGAAAGCCATTGCAGAGTGTGAAGTGTACAGCCAACCGATTGTGGCACGCAAAACCGCAGATCATGTGAATAAGCCTCAAGTGAAAGCACGGGTTAACGCGATTACGAGTGATTTGGCTAACCGAAGTGCACCGTACGAAGAGCGTGCTCATCACCAAGCTGAAGTACTGGGTTTACCACTGCTACCAACGACAACAATTGGTTCATTCCCTCAAACCAGCGAAATTCGCACACAACGCAGCGCGTTCCGTACCGGAATATTATCTGAAGCCGATTATGAAGCGGCGCTGAAAGGGCATATTAAAGATGCGGTTGAGCGTCAAGAAGCATTGGATCTCGATGTGTTGGTTCACGGTGAAGCAGAACGTAACGACATGGTAGAGTACTTTGCGGAGAATTTGGCTGGCTTCCAAACGTCCAAGTTTGGTTGGGTTCAAAGCTATGGTTCGCGATGTGTGAAACCCGCGATTGTTGTGGCTGATATCGAACGTGAAAAGCCGATAACAGTCGAGTGGTCAACTTATGCTCAGTCTCTAACCCGTAAGCAAATGAAAGGCATGCTAACAGGACCTGTGACGATTCTATGCTGGACATTCCCGCGCGAAGACATTACCCGTAAAGAAATTGCGCAGCAGTTAGCGTTTGCTTTGCGCGATGAAGTAAGTGATCTACAGGATGCAGGCATCAACATCATTCAGATTGATGAACCGGCGATTCGTGAAGGTTTACCGCTTAAGAAACGTGATCATGAAGAATACCTAAACTGGGCGGTTGAATCCTTTAAAATCTCCGCGGCAAGTGCAAAGCCGGAAACCCAGATTCATACCCACATGTGTTACAGCGAGTTTAATGAGATCATCGAATCCGTCGCTGCGTTAGATGCAGATGTCATTACCATTGAAACGTCTCGTTCAAACATGGAGCTATTGAAAGCATTTGAAGAGTTCAACTATCCAAACGAGATTGGTCCGGGTGTCTACGATATTCATTCGCCAAATATTCCAACGGAAGAGTGGATGGTGGATTTGCTTGAAAAAGCCGCTGCGAAAATTCCAGCAAAACGTCTTTGGGTTAACCCAGACTGTGGGTTGAAAACACGTAACTGGGAGGAAACGGAAGCGTCATTAAGAAACATGGTGAACGCGGCAAAAACATTAAGAGCGCAATGGCAGTAATAACCGTATCTAATTGAAATAATGTTATCGAGCTAAACAGTAAAAAGCCCCTACTCTAAGAGCGGGGGCTTTTATTGTTTTGTTGTCTAGTTCTGAAATGTGTGTCTCGTCCTGAAATCTGAGGACGAATTATGAGGTGTGTGGGCTAAAGTCGCGGTTAATTTACCCAGTCACGCAGCTTAAATGTGACCTGATGTTTATTATTCTTAAGTGTCAATGTGTTGTCCGTTAGAGTGATATCGCTCCACTCACTTAATGTGTCTGACATCACTTGTTCAATGTTCATCATTTCATCGGAGCACATCATCATAGTCATGCCCATGCCATCAACACGGAATCGACCATCTTTGAGTTCACCTTGCCCAAAGTAACCATTACAACCAGCGAAACCATTAACGGTCATCTCTTCACCGACTTCAATACTCGGGGGAGTGCCGCGCTCTGGTTGTACGTAGTCTTGCCCATCGACTTGAGCCAGAATCCAATGATGATGTTGTAGATCCTCTTTGGTTACCACCGATGCATCTCCGTTGCTGGTACAAGCTGCCAGAATAACAGGTAAAGCGATAAGAGCGAGTTGCTTTTTCATTCGAAGCTCCAAGACGTGTTTTCAAAATTCCGTGCAGTATATTCAACAAGTTTACTTTCTTGTCAGCACAAAGTCATAATAATACTGCTAAAAGCGTAAAACCATTACATTTATTCATTGTATTTTGATGTGAATAACGATGAGGAGTTTCTCTCTAATTCGGTGGGTATGCCGTATGGTGAGTAAAGTGTTATGATTAAGTAAAGACCGCTAAGCATAGGAGGGAGTATGGAACAGTTGGAATTTTTCAACGTGCCGAGCCCATGTGTTCAAGTGTGTACGGTGGATGAAAAAGGGTATTGTCAGGGTTGTATGCGCAACCGACAAGAACGTTTTGACTGGTTAAACATGTCGCCCACCCAGCAGCTACATGTTATCAAGCTATGCCGCCAACGTTATCGAAGAAAAATCATGAAGCAACGTAATCAGGCAGTCCAAACCGAGCTTGAGGAAACAAGCCCGCAACAAGATCTATTTTAATCCTCCCCACACTTATCCTCTCTATATCAGACGTGGACGCCTCTTTTATTTTTCTGCTCACTGTTCTATATAAACTTGACTCTTTTCTGTAGCGGATTTCAATCCAGAAAAAAAGTAACTGATCCATTTGATTCCATAGAATTCCTAGTTATCGCTCGCAAAAATCCTATAAATTACATTTGCTTGTAGAAAATTGCTCCACTTCGCACAGTAATACCAGTTGCATTAATTATAGTTTTTGCGATTAGAACTCTGTGAACAGCTTTAATCTGCTACTCAGTAGGCTGTCATAGATTCATTTTCATTTCATCACCACAGGTTGGAGTGGTTGTGGATGACTTTATTGATGGATGTTGAACTTTAATGCATCTGGAAAACAAGAACAAGGAATGGACAAAATGTTGAAGAGAACGCTGATATCCACGTTGATTGGCTGCACTATGGCAAGTAGTGCGTTTGCTATGAACATACAACCCGATCCTCAAAACCCGACTGGGTACATTGTGTCGAGGGCCGATTTGCAAGCGGCTGAGCAAGCGAAAACAGCCGACCCTATGTATGCCATATGGGCTAAAGCGTTGGAAACTCGCCCGAATTCCATCGTAGAAGCGATTGATGCTGGGTTAGCGACAAACCCAGATAACGTGAAGCGAGTGGAAAGGGTTTTTCCTCGCAGTGAGTGGGATTTCCTCACTCAGATGGCTGCCCCCGAGTATACGTATACAAAATTCTTGAGAGCGATTGGTAAGTTTCCGGCATTCTGTGGCGACTACACTGATGGTCGTAATGCCGATGCGATTTGTAAGAAATCTATTGTCACGGCATTTGCTCACTTTGCACAAGAGACTGGCGGTCACATCGCAAAAGACAACGTATGGGATAACCCATTAGCGTTAGAAGAGTGGCAACAAGCATTAGTGCATGTTCGCGAAATGGGATGGTCTGAAGGTCAACCTGGCTATACGACGGGATGTGGTCAAAATGATTGGCAGAATCGACGTTGGCCTTGTTCGCCAAACCAAGGTTACTTTGGTCGCGGTGCCAAACAGCTTTCTTATCACTTTAATTACGGGCCGTTCTCTGAGGTCATGTACGATGGCGATGCGACAGTATTACTGAATAATCCAGCGCTTGTCGCAGATACGTGGCTAAACCTCGCGTCGGCAATTTGGTTCTATCTAACACCTCAAGCACCGAAACCTGCGATGTTGCATGTCATTGACCGTACTTGGAAGCCGTCTCAGCGCGAAATTGATGCGGGCATTGGTTATGGATTTGGTACAACCATCAATATCATCAATGGCGGTATTGAGTGTGGCGAGCAGAACAAAGACAAAGGTCAGCCAGTCAACCGAATCCGATACTGGGAAGGGTTAGCAGCGCATTACAATATCCCCATCGAAGCGGATGAATCAAACACATGTTGGCAGCAAACACCATACGGAAGTTTGAATTTAAATGGTGCGACAGACGTACTTTATACTAACTGGGAAGCGGATTTCTCTTATCATGCAGATCGACCAGAAGGGATCTCATATGAGTGTAAATTGGTAGGCTATCAAACAGCGTATTCTGCACTTGTTCCTGGCGACTACGAGAAGTGTGTGACCAATTTTTACCTATCTCATCAGACTTGGCCAGAAGTTAGGGTGGTTGATAAGTTAGATCCTACGCCAACTCCTAATCCGGATCCAAACCCAACTCCGGATCCAACACCTGATCCAAGTGGATTTATTGTTTGGGAAGCCGGAAAAACGGATGTGGGCGTTGGTGCGAAAGTGACGCATAACGGCAAATGTTTTGTTGCTAAAAATGATCCCGGAGTGTGGGAAACGCCAACACAAACGAATTGGTTCTGGGATGAGGTAGCTTGCCCAGCAAAATAAGGTAAATCGCAGAAAGGTGAAACCCCAGCTGTTGGTAGCAGCTGGGGTTTCTAATTTTTACAGCTTTCGGTTGGTAAATCCGAGAGTCTTATATGCAAAAGGTTGGATTTTTTCCGGCTAATTCCTTGGTGAGGAATTAGATGCGGATGAAGTCCATGTGCTCAACTTTTGGCTTGAACGCGTGACGTTGTACGTCTTGCGGCTTAACCTGAACTTCAGCGCCGTCAATCACTAGAGTGATTGCTTCGTAGAATTCAGGCTTATCCATTTGGTTGATTACTTCATCGTGGTTAAGAGTGATAGAAACAGGCGCTGCCTCACCACCGTAAACGATTGCTGGGAATTGACCAGCGTGACGTAGGCGGCGGCTCGCACCCTTACCTAGCTCAGTACGCAATACTGCTTTAAGTTTCATAAGATTTACTCTCAAATAGCAAAATTTAATATTCACCACCAACATAGCGACCTAGTCGATGATGCTAGCGCCGGATTAGCTTGTACAAGTCAATCAACAGCGAGCGCGGATACTAACATTCTCGTTTTCTGGGAGCAAGAAAATTCATGCTAAATTGAGCAAAACAAAGCTTTACAGTGCGATGAATTGAAAGTGAATCTTAGCCTCACCATAAGTTAATCTTCTTCTTGTTAGCTTGAACATCACAGCCAGCAAAATAGAGAGTCTACCCATGCCACCGATCAGCGTTATTGTGATTACATTAAATGAAGAAACAAGAGTTGCAAATCTACTAAAAGATCTCAGTCAGCAAACTTATCGCAATTTTGAAGTAATACTCGTGGATTCTAACAGTGATGATGAAACCATGAGCATCGCATCTTCCTTCAATGATAGCTTGCCTGAGCTCACTGTACACAATATGGGATCAAGGGGAGTCGGTTTAGGCAGAAACACAGGCGCATCCATGGCTAAGCACAACCGACTGTTATTTTTGGATGCGGATGTACGTTTGCAACCCTCGTTTTTACACAATGCACTCGAAAAGCTCTCTAAATCAAAGTTAGAGGTTGCGGGGGTTTATATGGGAGCCAAGGGCTTGCCATTTGCTCATAAAGCAGGCTATACACTATTTAACATTGGATTGTTTGCAACTCAGTTTGTATTTCCTACCGCAGTGGGGGCTTGTATTTTTTCGACCAAAAGAGTGCATGCTGATTTAGCAGGGTTTGATGAGCAGATTATCCTATGTGAAGATTGTGATTATGTGAAACGCGCTAGTCAAACATGGCGCTTTCGTTTCCTTCCTATGACGTTTGAATTTGACCCTCGTCGTTTAGACCAAGATGGTCTTGCCTCAACCGGTTGGCTGTATCTAAAAGCCAATGTTAGGCGTTTTTTCTTTGGAGAAATGCGTAACCAAGAAATGGAATATAAATTCGGACATTACAATCACTAATGGAATCCTTAACGTTATTTATTGGCGCGCTATTCGATGGGCTAATTGGTCCGAATGTAATTGTGATGGGGGAACCCTTCCTACTCAGTGCTGGCTACTTACTTCATAAGGGGAGTGTGGCAGGGGTGTTAGCCGTGCTTTTAGGGGCGCTTATTGGTGATCAATGCAGTTATTTCATCGGGAGGCATTACGGTCAACGTATTCAACGCAGGCTTGTTCATTTTAAACCCAGTTTACGGAGAGTATTTGCTCATGCTCGGTTGTTAATGTACCGAAAAGGATCTTGGGTGATCGCAATGGCTCGGTTACTGGGTCCTATTGCGTGGGTTGTCCCGTTTATTGCCGGAGGAAGTAGAGTGGGGTGGCGTCGATTTACTGGCTACGATTCCATCGGCGTCTTTTTGGGGGTTGGGCAGTTTGTATTGTGGGGCTATCTCATTTCTTCTGGACTGGATTCATTGGGTTTGCTCACCCAGATTCAAGTTTTTGTAAAAGAACACAGTGTACTACTGTCTGTATTCTTTGTTGTTTTCGTCTTCAGCGTTTATTGGTGTCGAGAAGCCAGCAGTCAGAGTAAAAGAATATATAACAATGTTGGATAAAAACATTTCTCCTGTTTCTTATTGATAGTGTACAGGAGAACCTCAATGGTTTGCGTAGCCGTTATTCGGCGACTTACTGAATTCGGTGGCTACTGAACAGAAGCCGTCGACGTTGGTGGTTTGAAAAAGGTTGGTGGTTTGAAAAAGCCCTAGAGGATTCTCTAGGGCGTTTGGGTGATTAGCGCCTATTTTTTTGACGTGCAAATACGAGTAAGAGCAATCCAAGCAAAGCAAGTATCGAGCTAGACCCGCCGCTAGAGCCACCCGTTTCAATGTGTTTTTGGGTTGGAGCCGGATCACGTCCATCCGGTATACCGTCTTTGTCTGTATCAGGATCCATTGGGTTGGTTTTCGCGATGTATTCGCCTAAGTTTGTGAGTGAATCCCCGTCTGCATCCCCAGCCGCATCTACTGCATCCGTTGGGTCGAGACTGTTATCGTGTTCCCACTTATCCGGCATGCTATCACCGTCAGAATCCAATGAATTGGGGTTCGTTCCATACTCATATTCTTGAAGAGCGGTGAGACCGTCGTTGTCTTTATCTGATAACGCATCTGATGCAGCTAATGGATTTAGACCATACTCGACTTCCCAGCCATCTGGCATCTTATCCTTGTCTGTATCCGAGTCTAATGGGTTTGTATTGAGAGCATTTACTTCATAGCCATCCAGTAACGAATCTTCATCTGTATCAGGGTTATTGGGGTTAGTCCCGTAATTGAACTCATTTAAGTGGCTTAAGTTATCGGAATCTGAGTCTAAGTCGCTATCATCATGTAATGGATCCAGACCATGTTTATGCTCCCAACCGTCCGGTATGGAGTCGCTGTCCGTATCGCTTAAATTGGGATCGGTGCCAATTTCAAGCACCTCTTCCGCATCAGAAAGCTTGTCGGAGTCCGTATCGCTCATTGAAGGGTTGGTTTGATGTGTAAATTCTTGAAGATTCGTTAATCCATCGTTATCAAGGTCCAATATAGCATCACTTGGATTGTTTGGGTCGAGACCATACTCTTGCTCCCATGTGTCTGGTATTCCATCATTATCACTATCGGTATTTATTATCCGTAAGTTATCCACCCAAACTCTGTCAGCACCGCTTGATAAGGAGATGTCTTTTGAATACCGGAATGTCATCGTATGCACTCCGCTTGGGATATCAAAAAATGCCGTTCCAGACTGAAAACCACTGATCGACTTTAGAACTTCCCCATTTAGTCGTATTTCGAATATGTCGTATGTACTTTCGGATTCAATCTTGTAATCGAATTGAACCTCCGATTTTGGGAAATAGCCTAAAAATTCAATGGTGGATACTTGTCCATGAGTAATGTTATCTGAAGCGATACTAAACGTACCATCTGTGGCATAGGAGTTTGTTTGCACCCAAGATTTATCCGATGAGTCTGGTTTATACCAGTACGCGGGTAGATCGGATTCAAACGATTCAAATAAGTGGCTAATTTGTGTGGGCAATGAGCTAGCGTCATTGATATCTGAGCCTAATCGATATTCATCAATGTTGCTTACACCGTCTGAGTCTTTATCTAATGAGGCGTCGGCTGAGTTTAGAGGGTCTAAACCGTTATCTGATTCAAATCCGTCAGGCAGATCATCACCATCTGAGTCTGAATGGTTTGGTTGGGTGTGAGAAGTATTCACCTCATAGCCATCACTTAACCCGTCTGAATCCGAATCCGGTTCCGTTGGATTGGTCTGGTTTAAGTACTCTTCTAAGTTCGTTAATCCATCATTGTCTGGATCAAGGTTGGCGTCATGAGCGTTGTTGGGATCGAATCCGTATTGAAGTTCCCAAGTATCATTGATTCCATCTTGGTCCGTATCGAACGACGAATACATTAAATTGTCGATCCAAGCTGTGTCGCTACCTCGTTCTATACTTCCATCTTTAATATATTTGAAAACTATTTTGTGCAGCCCTCGGTTAAGCTGAATTTCTTGTCGACCAGACGATTCACCGGAAATCCGCAGTTTTTCTTCTGAATTGACCTCTACAATTAAGAAGTCATAGCTATCCTCTGAAGAAACCTTGTAATCAAATTCGAGCAAACCTACTTCAAAGTAGTTTTCCCACTGAATTTCAGCCGTTCGGTTATC
The DNA here is from genome assembly GCF_014694455.1 of Vibrio sp. S9_S30. Lineage (GTDB taxonomy): Bacteria > Pseudomonadota > Gammaproteobacteria > Enterobacterales > Vibrionaceae > Vibrio. The sequence continues at coordinate 23,721 of NZ_JAAUWT010000004.1, forward strand.
CGTAATTGGAGCTGATTTTAAGCTTCTCGCACCATCGGTCTGATACCCTGTATCAAAATCCCATCCAGCTTTTGAGTTATTGGGCGTACTCCAATCTAATGTGAGGTCAGATTCGAATGACGTGGAGTAGCTGGAGATGTGCGTTGGCTTCGAGCTTGCATCGCGTGGGTCGGTCCCCAATGTATACTCAATTTTATTGCTATAGGTGTCCAAATCAGCATCAGATGCGGCGTCGGTGTCGGATAATGGGTTGAACTGATATGCCACCTCCCAGCCATCAGGTAAAGTGTCCTGATCTGTATCTGCGAGGGTAGGATCTGTACTGTGTATGGTTAACTCAACCCCATCGGCAAGCCCATCATCATCGGTATCGCTGAGAGTAGGATTGGTTTTATTCTGAAACTCTTGCAGATTGGTTAATTGGTCGTTGTCACCATCAAGCGCTGCATCATTTGCGTCGGTTTCGTCTAACCCGTAGGTGATTTCCCATAAGTCAGGCATGCCATCATTGTCGGTATCTATAGGCAAATTAGCACAAGTGACCCCTACTTGAGCGAACACGTTATAAGGTACTTGCCAGTCATACCCTTTATCTCTGGCAGCCAGTATCACTCCGCATGCACCTTCTACGTAAGTGGTGCTGGGTGTCCAATAAAATCGGTTCGCATCGACATACGTTGTGAAGGCCTTTTGAATATCCCAGCCAACAGAGGTTGCGAGTAGGTAGAAAGCTCGGTTGAATACCCCACTGCTGTAATGAACATCTATGCCAGTATAATAGTTATCAGCATGTCCAATCGAATTGCCATCTCTGGTTGGGTCTTCAAAGTATCGAAGCGCTTGGTTATCCGCTTTAAAAATCGTTTCTCCAACCAGCCAATCGTTACTGCCAGTCATAAAATATTCAGCGGCTTCGCCAGCAACATCTGAAAACGATTCATTAATACCGCCAGATTGGTTTGCGTAAATGAGGCTGCTGTTTTGTTCAGTAAAACCATGGGAAACTTCATGGGCGACAATATCAAGGCTAACCAGTGGATAAAAGCGATTTGCACCATCTCCAAAGGTCATTCTTTGCCCATCCCAGAATGCGTTTTCGTAACTGTTACCGTAATGGACTCGCATTTCGAGCTTCTGGTTTAAAGGGGAAAGTTGGAACCAATCGTTATATAAATCAAATACAATGCCACCGAAGTAGTGGGCATCGTTTAATGGAGAATACGCGCCATTAATTTCTTTTTCATTGTTGGTTGAACAAGTAAAAGAGTGAACCGATCCCCCATATCGAGAGTGGTTCATGTTAAGAGTGCGAACCCGATTGTTTTCCAGTAAACATTCATTTCCATTTTGAGTAACGTCTAAATGGTCGTAGTCTGTTCCGTAGTCGTATCGACCTGTTTTTAGATTACCGCCAGGGCCACTTGCTTGGGCGTGTGTCATGGAATTCCACGCTTCGATAACTTGTCCTTGCTTATTCACAAAAGCGTTGAAACGAATTGGGTTTGCTGCGTGACCATAAGGGGTTGCGATGAAAGTAACGTGTTTGACCTCGACGGCTTGTCGTTCCTTCAATGCAATGGTAGTCAGGCTACTTTCCCGTTCAAAAGTCCATAACTTCCCTTTAGCAAAGTGCGCTTCAAAATATGTTTTTGCTATGTTTTGTGCATCTGAATCAGCAAGAGTGCGGAAAAGTGCGCCTGATTGGATGTCTTGGCTCGCGCCGACTATGATTTGCCCACTTAACCAGTAAATGCCTTTTCCATCAAAATGTATTGATACTTGTTTGCCATAAACAGGCACACCGTTAATTGTCTGAACATATCTTTGGTGTAGCTGCCCTGTAGAAGAACGTACACTTTTTAATCGTTGAAATGCTTCATTATCTGCCAGTGCGTAAGCTTTTTTCAGCTCAGTTAATACAGCATCGCTACTTGAGATGGTTTTTACTGTCGGCTGATTCCCTTGAGCGCTGGAGACAATGTCCTGCTTGTATAATTGATTTAGGTTCAGTGAGACAGAATCAGCAGCGAATGTATTAGGGAGATAGAAAATGAACGGTATCGAAGTGCAAAGTGCGACAACCATTCTATTGGGGCGCAAATTAGAGATTTTTGTGGGTACAATTTGCCCCGCATATTTAAACACGATGAAATATCCTTATTCCTGCACGTTGAACATGCAGCCTTAACTAGCCAAGAATTGAGTTGTTCTCTTTGATGAGCTGAGCTCGAAGAAAAATGGTTCCAGATTTAACAAGCCCTAAAAGCGCAAGTGTTGAGCGTTCATTACCACATAAACTTGTTATCATTTTATTGCATTTCACTTCATAGGTGTGCGTACGGTATTTAATGGTATTGCATTGACTAAATCAATGAGTTTATCAACGACACGTGATCTAAACGGCAAGTATTGGACATTGAAACGCAAACCAATAAGTACCTCAATATCTATTGGTGCTTATTGGCTTGGTTATGGATTAAGCGAGTCTTATTCGGAATATTGACTAAAACTAGGCGTGCTCATTGCAAATTTTTGGTGGACTTCGATGTACGTTTTTAGGTAAATCTCATCGATTTTTTCTGGAGAAGGGAATTGGTGCGAAAAATCTGGATGTACCAAGTCGATTGACAGTTTTGCTGCGTTAACGAGGTGCGCAAGAAACATTCTAGGATCTTCTAAGCCGACGGAAATGCGCATAGTTGTCGGCTTGATTCCCGCTGCCTCTTGAGCCTTTTCTGATAGCTCGGAATGTGTTGTCATGGCGGGACAGAGAGCCACCGTGTTGGTTTGCCCAAGGCTGACTTGCATGCCTATCGCAGGCTCTAGCATATCGAAAAACTGCTTATATACGTCTTTGTTAATTGCATGACGGCTTCCATTACCTTCCATATCAATGGTAAACAAGGAGGCGGGTAATGAAAGGTGCATATTCTCTTTAAGGACAGGGTAGTTGGGGTTATTTTCAAGGCCGGGACAAGACACGTTAATATCAGGGTGCGCATCAAATACTCGTGCAAGCGCTAATGTGTTCACTGATTTTTGAATCACTCGTAATTCAAATGTCTTCATGCCGTTCAATACTTCAAACGCTTTATCGGCGTCTAAGAAAGCCCCTTTTACGTAGTAAACATTCCAAAAAAGGGTTTCGTCCCAATGCCGTTGGCGGGTTTTCCCATTTGCCAATTTATAACTGACAGAGTCGCCTTTAGGTATGAACATTTCTTCATTTCGCCCTATTACGACACCCGCCGTGGTTGTTCCAGAACCGGCCAATTCTTTGGTGTATGAATGGATAACAAAATCCGGACGCTCCATGGGATCGGGTTTCTTTAATACTGGATGCAAAAAAGGTGTCCCCACGGTTGTATCCACCATGACCATCCAATTGCGTTGGTGTGCGGCTTTGGATATGCCAGCCACATCAAGAACATAACCGTGTGGATTGCATGGGCTTTCTAAATAAATATATATTTGCTTGCCAGCTTGGATTCTGTCTGAGTATTTTTCTGCCACAGAATCCATAGCGGTAGAAAAGTCGTCGGCTTCATAGCCATCAACCCATTCGATAGCCACATCAAGATTGGACGATTTTCGATACCAGTCGTGCAGCAGTTGATATGAACCACCGTATATGTTTCGAGATGCGATAACGATGTCCTGTCGACCAAGAGTATGGCTGAGTAGCCCATCGATTGCTGCCATGCCGGAATTAAAATTCCAAGCTAAGTACTGATTGGCGTTTGTTCCCGCTTCGATATCCACAATGTGATTCGCCAAACTGATCGAGGTTGGGTTGAGTAGGCGAGAATAGATTTCATGCAGGGGTTCCCTGCCATTAAACGCATCTTCAACCCATTCGGTACAGGCAAATAAATACGTTGCGGTTCGAGTAATGACAGGGCTTGCTGAAAAAATGGCAGCAACATTGTCAAAGATTGGGTATGCCCCTTTTGCCGCAAAATGACCTTGATTTGTTGCGATAGATTGATAAGTAGCACGCATCGGATTTTGAAGATTATCAAGGATTTTCGCTAACTGGAATGAGAGGAATCGTTTTGCGTTGAACCATGCAATTCGATCACTTTTGTCTAAGCCACTTAACCCTTCCATGGTGATGGCCCATAAATCGTGGGTTTTGCTGTTTGCGTGATACAACGTTGTAGCAAGCTCTACTAGTGTATGACCGTAGTCTGTATTGACATCAATACCAAAGTGCTTTGCTTGTTCTGTAGCCAGTGCAATAGCACTGTCTTCGGATGTCGAGTTTCTTAACGGGCTAAGCTGTTTTTCAGGGTTCATAAAGCATCCTTGCGCGATTTAGTTAACATAATGTTAATTTTAAGGGCAGGTTCAGGGTGAATGATTGCAATCTATGCTCTAAATTGAATGGAAGTTAGCAGATATTTTTAATAGAGAATGGTTTTGAGCAATTTATGGATAGCATTGATAAAAAGATACTAAATGAACTTCAGAGAGATGGGCGTCTAACCAATCAAGAGTTAGCCGACAGAGTGTCGCTATCGCCTTCCCCATGTTTAAGAAGGGTAAGGGCACTTGAAAAACAAGGTTTGTTACAGGGGTATCATGCTCATGTTGACCAAGAGAAGTGTGGGTTACCAATCAATGTTTTTGTGTTGGTCAAGTTAGAAAAACCGACAGAAGACAACATCCGCCAGTTTGAGGCGATGGTGCAAGACATGGAAGAGGTGATGGAGTGTTTCTTGATGACGGGCAGTCACGATTACCTTTTGCGAGTGGTCAGTCACTCTTTACAGACTTACGAAAGGTTTATCCGCAAAGAGTTGACTTGCTTACCGCATATAGAGTCGATAGAGTCCAGTTTTGCGTTTGGACAGGTTAAAAAGCAATTTGCACTGCCCATTCGTTAGCGCTTTTTTTGATTTGTGCAAAAGTTAATGATCAGCTTGGCTTTGGTGCCGCCAGAATCACTGTCTTCCAGAATGAGTTGTCCTCGATAACTGTGTGCCATTTCTTGAACAATGTTTAAGCCTAACCCTGATCCCGGCGTTTCTTCGTCGAGGCGAACCCCTCTTTTCATGACAAGTGCTTTCTTTTCATCTGGAATGCCCGGACCATCATCTTCAATAACCAATGCTACTTGCGTATCGGAAACAGGCTCTGAATATACGCGGATTTGGGATTTGGCCCATTTGTATCCATTTTCGAGTAAGTTGCCTAGCATCTCATCCATGTCTGTTGCTTCGACGGCGACTTGCAGATCGGAATTGAGCTCGTTGATGAGTAGGATATCTCTGTCTGCGAATACCTTGTCAAATGCCATGGAAATCGCATCAACTTGATCGCTTGGTTGGCAACTGACCGCCAAAATATGCATTGATCCTGCCATTCGAGCGCGACCTAAGTGGTAATCAATTTGCTGTTGTAAGTTGATGAGGGAAGGTTCTAATTTACTTTTGGTATCGGAATCAAGTTGAGATACCTCGTTTTTAAGAACAGAAATGGGTGTTTTTAACGCATGAGATAAATTGCCTGCGTGATTTCGGGCACGCTGCAATAATTCTTGATAGTGGAAAAGCAAGGCATTCAAGTCTGAAGTGAGAGGCTGCACTTCTTTTGGGTAGTGGTTTTCAAGCGCGTTTTGCTCCCCAGATCGTAACTTGTGGAGCTCTCTCTGCATTTTCCCGAGTGGTCGGAGTGACCAAGAAACTTGCAGCCCAATGAGGATTAAAATGCCGACAAAAAGCAACATGAGCACCATGGATATCTGCCCCATTAAAGCATGGAGTGTGTCTTCTAATGGCTGCTCATCTAACCCGACAGTAATGGTGATGGGCTCAGAAAAATCGGGCAGGTATATGTTTCTTTGAATATAAACGAGTTTTTCTCCGTTTGCGCCTTTTGCCCCTTTGAAGCGTTTAAAGGTGATCAACTGATCCCATAGCGAACGTGAGCGCATAATTTGATTTTCAGTGGCAGCCATCCAATATAAGCCACTGTATGGGCGATTGAAGCGAGGATCGGAGAGTCGAAATGGCATGACCATCCGACCATACCTATCCACATCAATATTGGCCGTGAGCTCGTCCAATGACAGGCTTAATTGCTGTCGAATATCTTTTTCCAGATAGTCTTTGATTAAATTCGGAATAAGAAGACCGGCTGAGAATACCATTATCCCCAACCAAATAACCGCCGTAGCAAGAAGGCGGTTTCTGAGGCTTAAGTGGCGAACAAAAGCGGGTTTAATTAGCATTCAGTTGATACCCAAGCCCACGTACGGTTTTAATGACATCTGGTGCAATTTTTTTGCGAATTCGTCCAATAAACACTTCAATGGTATTGGAGTCTCGATCGAAGTCTTGCTTATATATATGCTCAACCAATTCCGTTCTAGAAATGACTTTTTCTGCATTATGCATAAAGTAAGCAACCACTTTATATTCCAACGCCGTAAGGCTAATCGCTTGTCCTTGCCATAATACTTTGGAGGTGCGCGTGTCTAAGCTTAAATCACCAACCTGCAAAATAGGCGATGCATTGCCAGACGCACGGCGCAGTTGCGCGCGTATGCGAGCGATCAATTCTACCATTTCGAAAGGTTTCGTTAAGTAATCGTCCGCGCCGGCATTCAAACCCTCAACACGTTGGGACAAGGTATCGCGTGCACTAAGAATGATGACTGGTGTATTGATGTTCTCGTCTCGAATGCCTTTCAGAACCGTCAAACCATCTAATTTAGGTAAGCCAAGATCCAGCACAATCATATCCCATTCTTCGGAAGTTGCTCGATACAAGGCATCGATACCATCTTGTGATAATTCAGGAACCCAGTCGGCTTGCTCCAAAGTGTCAATAATTTGTTCACCCAAACGAGGATCATCTTCTACTACAAGTACTTTCATTTCGATTACTTCTTATTTTGCTTTATAACTTGATTGAGGTTTCTGCCATTGATTTGTACCAGCTCAAGGGTGCTGGCGTCGTATTCAACTTTAATCACGTTGTTATCGTGTACCAGTCTGAGTTCATATATCCATTGGTCATCGTCTTTGTCTAATTCAACTTTAATGACTCGACCATTTAGCTGATTTTCAACCGCCTCATACAAAGCGGAAAATGGCTGAATACGCCCTGCTTGAACAGCTTCATAGACATCATCCTGATCTTCATCGATTTCAACCTGATCGCCATTAGGTGGAATGTTGCTCACGAGCGAATTAGGGGATTCATCTTGAAAAGCATAGACCTGACTTGTCCCGAGTGGGAGTAGAAGTAGTGTGATGGCTGCAATAGGACGTCGAAACATAGACTTACCTTAAAAGCGATAACTATAATCGAGTATAAACAAGTAAAAATGAATAGAAAGTGAACTTTAGGTATAACAAGAAGATTCTGCCAGATTTGAGATTAATGGATGAATTTTGACGAATAGTGGAGGGAAAGAAAGGGCTGATTAAAGGCGTTGATGCTGAATGAAAAAAACTAGCGAGCCTTTTTATTTGGGTATATTTGTTTGCGTTTGTAGGCGATAACAGCAGAAAGAATGAAAGCATTCAGTGCAAGCATTTCCTGCTCTTCCGGTATTTTTCCGAAAACAAAGGCAAAGGCAATCGCGACTGCAATAAAAGCAGCCAGCTTTCTGAAAAGGTAGATAAATTGGCTCAAAGCACCCTCTATTGAAAACCGAAGACAAAGAAGCCTGCAAAAGGCGTGGGCAACTCAATCAATCCAGTTGAACAAGTGGCACCTTAAGTCAACACCTAGCGGTGGTGATTGGATGAGCGGTGATTTTACATACGATACTGTGCTCAGTCTTTCGTATTCGATATGAAAAATGTTAGTAATTGCAACAGAACACAACACTCTAAAAGATTGGGTGTCGAGGCTGCGTTAAGTGAGCATGTTGGATTCTCAGAATGTCGTGGTCTACCCATTTTGATGACAACGCCATTTTATTGGGTAAGCTCATCGTCGAAAATTTTATCCCTCATTTTCCAGAATCGACCTACTTTTCGGGCAATAACAAACTGGGGTAATCGAAATCTATGCTGGTGGTTGACCACCTTGGTGGGTGAGCTCTCTTCGAATGGGCGATGACGATCCGCTAGGTGAGGGCGAACAAAGGCTTTTTGAAAGTTCTCTTTCTGTTTTTTTGTCGTCAACGACCAAAACTGATGGACTTGCGCGTTGTTGTCGCCATAGTAGGTTACTTTGAGTTGCGATTTGCCTTTATCATCTTTATGCACGGACAATTGCATGTCGGTACATTCAAAGACGAGGGCATCTTTGAGGTTGAGTGCTTCTTTCAGTTTTTTGTCTGGGTCCACTAATGTGGCGTCGCACTCGTGGCATATTCGTGCCGCAATGTCGTTGTCCGCTCCGCATTCAGGGCAATACTTTGCTCGGAAACGGTAATCGCAATGTTCACGCGTGCCCTCTTCGTCTTCGAAATAACCTTGGCATTTTCGACCATAGTGTTCCACAAGAAACCCGCTGGCATCGAGTTTGCCCCAAAAGCTGTTGTTAAAGCCGCAAGATGGGCAGGGAATGGTGATGATTTCACTGTCTGAATCCGGTTTTGGGTTGCCAATTTCGGGCTGATATAAGTCGTAGCTATTGCCCGCGTAGTCCAGCACTAAACATTCTGTTTTTCCATTCGAAAGACGAAGCCCTCGCCCAACAATTTGCTGGTATAAGCTCACCGATTCGGTAGGGCGAAGAATGGCGATTAAATCGACGTGAGGTGCATCAAATCCAGTAGTCAAAACGGAGACATTAACAAGGAATTTGATCTCACGCTGTTTAAAAGATTGGATAATACGGTCACGTTCTTTGGTTTCCGTATCACCAATGACAAGGGAGCTCTCGTTTTCCGGCAGGAGGGAAAGGATTTCTTGAGCATGTCTGACCGTTGCCGCAAAAATCATCACCCCATATCGGTTTTGGGCTTGGGCAATAATTTGTTCAACGATCTGAGGCGTGGCTCTCTTTGATTGCTCAATAACCATATCCATCTCGGACTCTTTATAGCGTCCAGTTGCGGCGGGCTTGAGCTGTGAAAAGTCGTAGCTTAATACAGGCGCGTCGATCAATTTCGCCGGAGTAAGAAACCCTTCATCAAGCAGGTAGTGAATCGGTAGTTCGAAAATGCAGTCGCGAAAAAACCGAGGTTCTTCGCTGCGAACCAATCCACGGGTGTGGTACTGGTAAATCCAGCCCATACCAAGACGATAAGGCGTTGCCGTTAACCCTAAAACTTTGATGCCTGGGTTAATGGACTGAAGGTGACGGATGACTTTGCGGTAACTGCTGCTGGTATTGTCGGGAACGCGATGGCATTCGTCGATAACCAACAATGAAAACTGATTGGCGAATGCATCAAGGTTTCGGACAACAGATTGGACAGATGCAAACACGACTTGCTGATCTGTTTCTTTGCGCCCTAAACCTGCCGAGAAAATGGAACCCTGCAAATTGTACCCTTCGTATTTGGCATGATTTTGCTCGACCAGCTCTTTTACGTGGGCAAGCACTAACACTCTTCCTTTCGCTAAACGGGCTAATTCCGCAATCACGAGGCTTTTGCCTGCGCCTGTGGGAAGTACGATTACCGCAGGAGAGCTATGTTTACGGAAATAATGCACGACGGCTTTAACGGAATCGGTTTGGTAGGGGCGAAGGGTGTACATACAGTAATGAAAATCGTCATTTATTTTGATTTGCTGGGTATAATACCTGACTTAGTAGTTACGAGGTATCCATGCGTTTAGACAAATTTATCTGTGATGCTCTGGGAGCAACACGAAAAGAAGCCACCAAAATCATTAAAAGTGGCGATGTAACCGTCAATGGCACCATGCAAAAAAGCGGTGCTTTTAAAGTAACTCAAGCATGCGACGTTGAATGGCAAGGGCGTACGATTCAAATGCAGGGGCCGCGATACATCATGCTGTTCAAGCCTGAAGGATTTGTGTGTTCCCACGAAGACGGGTTTAACCACACCGCGTTTGTGTTGTTGGATGAAGTGAAAATGGAGAATTTACACTTCGCAGGTAGGCTGGATGTGGATACGACCGGGTTAGTGCTCATTACCGATGATGGTAAGTGGTCACATCGCATTACCTCACCCAAACATAAGTGCGAAAAAACCTATCGTGTGTGGCTTGCTGATCCCGTGCAACAAGAGTATGTTGAGCAGTTCACACAGGGCATTGAGCTCAGAAATGAAAAAGAGCCTACTTTGCCTGCTCAGCTTGAAATCATCGATGAAAAAGAAGTACTGCTGACGATTCATGAAGGTAAGTATCATCAAGTTAAGCGTATGTTTGCAGCGCTTGGCAATAAAGTGGAAAGGCTCCACCGAGAACGTATTGGTGACATCTATTTGGATGAAGGTCTTGAACCTGGTGAATATCGTTATCTCACCCAAGAAGAAATTGATTCTGTTTACTCGTGATTAAAGCTTAGGCGATGCGCAGCGTCATCACTCTGAATATGTGAGATCGTTAAGTATTTTTATCGCTAGTATTCTTTATATCTAAGCGCTTTTATAGTTTAAGTATCTTGATAGCTAAATGTAGTTAGAGTTAAGTGCTTTACGCCCTAAAGAACGGAATTTATATATCTATCACTGCCCGTTTTTAAATCCTTTTCCTAACACTAGGAGAGTTATGTCGTCTCAAAAGACACCCCAGCTCAGCTTATTGCTGTTTATTATTTTAGGAGCCATTGGCGCTCTTACTCCGCTTGCGATCGATATGTATTTGCCAGCAATGCCAGCGATAGCAAAGGATTTAGGAGTCACCGCAGGTGAGGTGCAAATCACGTTAACCGCTTATACCTTGGGGTTTGCGTTTGGGCAGTTATTGCATGGACCACTGTCAGACAGCTATGGCAGAAGACCCGTGCTACTCATCGGCGTTGTCTTGTTTGCACTCGCCTCAATGGTCTCGGCGACAACAACAGGTATTGATGCGTTAATGGCGGTACGTGTCGCGCAAGGGTTTGCCGGCGCAGCGGCGGCTGTCGTTATTGCTGCAGTTGTTCGAGATATGTTCGACAGAGAAGACTTCTCACGAACCATGTCTTTTATCACTCTTGTGATGACACTAGCACCGTTAGTTGCACCAATGATAGGCGGGCACTTAGCGGTTTGGCTGGGGTGGCGTTCCATCTTCTGGACGTTGGCCATATTCTCCGTTGTGGTGATCGCTGCCGTTCTATGGAAAATCCCTGAGACACTGGCAGCAGAGAATCGTCAGCCACTAAATTTCAGAACTAGTTTAAGAAATTACGCCAAATTGTTCCGAAATCCGGTCGCGTTGGGGCTGATTCTTGCCAGCGCATTTTCATTTTCTGGCATGTTTGTTTTCTTGACCGCAGGGGCTTTTGTTTACATCGATCTTTATCATGTCACTCCCGAGCATTTTGGTTATCTCTTTGGGTTGAATATCATCTGTATGATCCTGATGACGATTCTCAACGGTCGGATTGTTAAGAGGGTTGGTTCGCATTGGATGCTAAGGCTTGGGTTAGCGCTTAAATTAATTGCAGGGCTTGGACTCTTTCTTGGTTGGCTATTTAATTTAGGATTATGGGGTATTGTCCCTTTCGTCATGTTGTTTATTGGGACTATTGCGACAATAGGTAGTAACAGTATGGCGTTATTACTGAGTGGGTATCCTAATATGGCGGGTACGGCCTCTTCTTTGGCGGGGACAATGAGGTTTGGCATGGGATCCCTCGCGGGCGCGTTGGTTGCCTTTATGCCGTCGGAGACGCAAGTACCAATGATTATGATGATGACGCTCTGTGCGGTATTATCGGCACTGTTTTACTGGACGTTAGGAAGAAAGGCGTAATGTCTAAATACCATATTGAGATTCAAAACCTAGTGAATACTGCTTTAGATGAAATGGCAGAAGAGCACAACAAAGGGCGTTTAGCCGATACACCTGTGAGCAATACACATTTTATTCTTCGCTGGATAACACGTGCGATTAAAGGTCAGCGCTTTCATCGAGTCGTCAGTGGAGATTTGATCCGCTGGCAAAAAGCAGGTCGAAGCAAAGGTACACAACTTGATCTACTTTTGCTGTTTCGTCAAATTTCCCAGTTATACGCTGAACTTACGCCAGTAGAGAAAGAAGCGAAACCCATTCTAGACAGCGAAATTGAAGGTTTTATCGATTTCATGGAAGCGAAGGGGTGGGCGGTGTGTACCGAGTATGATGTTCGCGAAAAAATTCAAGTGTTTACCGAAGGAGACAGTTCGTTTTTGCTCTGCTCGCATCAGTGTGACGATTGTTTTGATGGCGCCGACTTAATCAAGCCAATGAGCTGGTATGTGCGTGGTAATCATGCCGAATTTATTCGTTTGGCGACGGAGCAAGGGTTTTTGGTTCATAAAGTCACCGACTACAAATCGAAGGTGAAATACCATGGTGAGTACTTGGTGTACCCTAATAACCACGGACTCCAACTAGCAGAAATTCCACTTGGCTTTGGCATGAAGAACTAACGTGTCATTGAGTTAAACGACCATGTTTGATGGTAACGTTCAAACGAATAGATAATAGGAAGCTGGCGGCTTCCTATTTTTTTGCGTTATCCTCAGCTTTTGCTTGCTGAACAATGGCTTTAACCATTCCATGAAAAACAAATAGGTGAGCGGGCATCATGGCAAACCAATAGAGCAGTCCCAAAAAGCCTTTTGGATGCCACCAAGCCGTGACGTTTAATTCCCTGTGCGTTCCATGATCTTTTATAGAAAACTCCAATCGCCCTAATCCGGGTCCTTTCATTCCAAACAACAAAGAAATGAAGGTGTTGTCTTCATGTTTAATGACTTTCCAAGAATCGATAAAGTCGCCTTCTTTTAGTGCAGAACCGCTTGGCTTTTGTCTGATTGGCGCCGCCCCACCAACGAATACATCCAACCACTCTCGAAGTCGCCACATCCACGTGGCGAAAAAGTACCCTTTATCGTGGCTGCCGATTTGTTTAACCACTTGCCAGAGACTTTGTGCATCCATTTCAGTTTGTATGCTTGCTCCCGTTTTTTTGGGGTAATAGCCAAAACCAGGCTGCCACCGTTTAAGTGCAGAGGGGTCGAACCCCCAAACGTTGGATTGCAAATAGGATCCTTCACTGGCAATGGCGGATGCGACGGCTTTTTTGAAAGGTATTAAAGGTTGAGGAAATTTACGTTCTAATGTGCTGCTGTCGGCAATGAAATCATGTGTGAGCCCCGCCAACAATGCTCTGCCTATAGCTGAAGGAACGGACGTCACCATCCCTAACCAGTGGCTCGCCATCTTAGGCGTCAGCAATCGAGTGGCGAAAATCGGACGCTTTCTGGAGGTGATCTGGCAAAGGATCTGAAACTGATCTCGGTAACTTAATACATCAGGGCCACCGGCTTCGAATATTTGACTGTCACTCGGAGTGCTGTTTGCGAGTGCTAATAGGTAGTGATTTAAATTATCCAGTGCGATAGGGTTAGCTTTTGACTCCACCCACTTTGGCGTAATCAAGATAGGGAGGTTGTAGACAAAGTCTCGCATTATCTCAAAAGCCGCGCTGCCCGCCCCAATGATGACGCCTGCACGAATTTCCGTAATCGGAACATGAGATTCTCTGAGTACGTTACCGGTTTCTCGCCTTGCTCGTAGGTGTTTAGAGTCGCTGGTTTGGGGCTGAAGCGAGCTTAGATAAACCACGTGTTGGATTTGGCTTCTATCTAAGGCGTGGCGAAAATTTTCTGCCAGCGAAAGCTCATAATCAATGAAGTCATGCCCATGTGCCATGCCGTGTACCAAGAAGAATGCAAGGTCAAAGTGATCAATAAGCTTTAATGTGGATTCTCGGTCGGCTAAATCAAGGTATTGTATGGTTAAATTCGGGTGTTCAGAAACGCGACGTGTTAAGTGTTCAAACTGGCGAGCGACAGCCGTAACGGTATACCCCTCTTTTAATAGAAGGGGAATCAACTGTGAGCCAACATAGCCAGATGCGCCAAGCACCAATACTCGTTTTGAAGCCATAAAACCTCTGTTATCTATCCCTAACACATAGCGTCATTTGAGTATACATAAGCACTTTGCAAGAAGTATCGAAGTGCGGGAGAAAATCGTGGAAGACACTCCATTTAGAAACCCTAACATATTGAGTATATTTATTTTTGTTATTCATATAGATTAGTATGCCCAAACATTTTGGGTATCGAGTAGGGAAAAGTGTTTCTGCCCTTTTTCTTCCCAATTTTGTACTCCAATACTTTTACTCTAATACCTTTACTCCAATGCAATCCAATGGCAAGAGGGACGTATGACATCAGCAATGCATCTTGTATTTCACCATACACGTGGGGACTTCATTCGAAAACTGTTTGCCATTGCTTTGCCGATTGCTTTGCAGAGTGTGATGTTTTCGAGCCGTGGGTTGGTCGATGTATTGATGTTAGGTCAATTGGGGGAAGCCGATATCGCCGCGGTGGGCATCGCTTCACGCGCTATGTTTGTTACCACGATCATGCTCGTGGGAATTACAACTGGTGGTTCCATGCTAATTGCTCAATATTGGGGCGCAGGCAATCACAAAGGTGTGAAGGAAAGCACGGCGCTTACGTGGATGATTGCGAGCCTTGCAGCTTCTGTAACCGTTGTTGGTTTTTCGCTATTTCCAGCTCAAGTAATGAGCCTCGCAACCAACTCACCTGAAGTCATCGCTTTAGGAACCGACTATATTGTGTTTACCGCCTTCAGTATGTTTGGTGTGGCGTGTGTAGCGAGCATGGCTGTTGGGCTTCGTTCAATCCAAAAACCGGGTCTTAGTACCTTTTTCAGTGGTATTGGCATTATTTCGAATGTGTTTCTGAACTGGGTTTTTATTTTCGGAAATCTAGGTGTACCAGCAATGGGAATAAAAGGCGCGGCCATTGCTACGTTGATGAGCAGCGTCATCGAAGTGGGTTGTCTTTACGGCTATTTGTATTCGAAAAAACACTTATTGTCGTTTGGTTTTCATGAGATGGTGACGGTATGGAATCGGGAAACGGTCATTCGATTCTTGAAGCTATCGATGCCAACCACATTTAATTTTCTGGCATGGGCAGGGGGCTTATTCGCCTATCACGCCATTTTGGGGCAGACCGGTGTTCAAGGGCTTGCTGCACTGTCTGTAATGACCCCGGTGGAATCCATCTCCCTTTGCCTCATGATTGGTATCTCTACGGCGTCAGCGGCTCTTATCGGAAATCAATTAGGTGCCAAGGATTATGAATCCATTTATTATCGCGCTATCGGTTTGGTGGTCGTCAATATAGGTGTGGGGGTGGTCACTGCTGCACTTCTTTATTTGTCTCAGTTCTATATTTTGGATGCATTTACTGCATTGTCTGATGAGACACGCACACTAAGCCAAAAATTTATGTTGGTATTAAGTGTTGGGATCGTCCTTCGATCTTTACCTATGATGGCGATAGTGGGAGTGCTGAGAGCGGGGGGAGATGTTAATTTTTGCCTGTATCAAGACATGATTGCTCAGTGGGTTATTGGTATTCCGGTTACCGCGTTTTGTGCCCTTATTCTTGGGTGGCAGCCTGAATATATTTATGCCTTGTTTTTGCTTGAAGAGCTCATAAAGTGGTTTGGATCAACGCACCGTATAAAAAGCAAGAAGTGGATCAGAAATTTGGTTGAAAATTGAACATAAATCTCCTTTATAATGTAACGATGTGCATATATTGTGATCTCTGCTTCAAAATACTTCCTAGGCTTCTGGTTTTAGTGTAGATTCTCATACCTAATTTCTAACTAAGCCAGTTGAGTGAGTGAATGTTAAAACTTTCAGACCTATGTAAAGGGTACGTGGATGGTGGAGAGTTTCATCCTGTACTGCAAGGGGCTGAATTGACATTGAAGCAAGGTGAGCAGCTCGCCCTCATGGGGGAGAGTGGATCTGGAAAAAGCACTTTACTCAATTTGATCGCTGGCATCGATCAAGTTGATTCTGGCGAGATATGGTTTTCCAAATTTTCTATGCATGCGCAACCTGAATATAAGCGTACGGCGTATCGAAGAAATAATATTGGGCACATCTTTCAGCAGTTCAATTTACTTCCCACCCTTAATATCGCAGACAACATTCGTTTTTGTCGGCAGCTCAAAGGGCTTCCTGAAGACAGAGGTTTATGGCGTCAAATTCTGTCTGCGCTTGATCTCATGCCATTACTCGGGCGCTACCCTGAAGAAGTGTCTGGAGGTCAACAGCAACGTGCTGCCATTGCCCGATCTTTGTATATGGAACCCAAACTGCTTTTAGCTGATGAGCCAACAGGAAGTTTAGACGAAAGAAATGCAGAGGCCGTCATGCGACTTCTTACGAGTTTGGCTAAACAGCTGGACTGTACATTACTGCTTGTCACACACAGTGAAAAAGTGGCGCAACACATGGAAGGTTGCATTCGTCTTCAGGGAGGACAATTGCATGTTGTGGCCCGTAGTTAAAGCACTACTTGGTCATTACAAACGCCACCCCTTACAGATCGTTCTTGTCTGGCTTGGACTGACTTTAGGGGTCTCTCTTCTTGTTGGTGTACTCGCCATTAATCACCATGCAAAACAAAGTTACAGTGCAGGCGAAAAACTCTTTTCTAACCCTTTACCTTACCGTATTCGACCTGTTCATAGCGCCAATAAAATCCCTCAGGGATTCTATGTTCAGTTAAGAAGGGAAGGCTTTCATCAATGCATGCCTTTTGATGCACACCGAATCTCAACTCAAAGTGGTCTTGAACTGACGATTACGGGGCTTGATCCCGTGGCGATGCTTGAATTACAGCAAGGTGTGTCTCTGCGCGACATCAATACGCTTAAATTAAAAGAACCACCTTATCCGATCATGGTGAGTTCCGATTTTGCTGGTCATTTGAGTTGGCGTGATGGGGATTATGTTACCCTCGAAGATGGCACGCTGCTTGGTCCTCTGTTGGTCGATGAACAGAATTTACTTTCAGGCACGCGGGTAATAGCGGATATTGCATTAATTCGCATGCTCAGTCAGCGGAGCGGTTTTGACCTTATTGCCTGCGGAAAAATGCCACCAGAAAAAGTGGAAAGGTTAAAAGAGCTTTTGCCTAACGGCATGAAGTTTTCACAAAGCACTCGTGCCGAATTGGATTCGCTCACGTTGGCTTTCCACACCAATTTAACCGCACTTGGCATGCTCTCATTCTTCGTAGGCCTGTTTATTTTCTATCAAGCAATGACCCTCTCATTTGTGCAACGTCAGCCATTGGTTGGTGTGTTGCGTCAAACTGGCGTATCCATGTGGCAGCTTACTTTAGCACTCGTTTATGAGCTGATTTTTTGGATCGTCATTGCTTGGCTTTGTGGCAATATGTTTGGGTTGTTCTTAGCAAATCAATTGATGCCGAGCGTATCTGCTAGCTTGGAAGATTTGTATAAAGCCAATGTGGGGCTAGATATTCAATGGAGCTGGGAGTGGAGTAAGAAGAGCTTACTGGTTTCAATTTTGGGGACACTGCTTGCTTGTAGTTTCCCACTGTATCGATTGCTTAGAACGCAACCAGCCAGATTAAGCGCAAAGTTGTCGATTGTGCGGTTTGCAGGTAAAGAATTTACATTTCAAGCGATGTTGGCGTGTGTATTTGTGGTGGCGGCTGTTGCGGTTCATCAAGCCAATCAGACGCAAGAGTCGGGTTTTGCTTTGATCGCATTATTGTTGATCAGCGTCGGACTCTTTATGCCGTTTATTGTGTGGAAAATCTTCAATGGGTTGTCATTCTCACTGAAATGGGTGAAAGCTCGCTGGTTTTTTGCTGATTGTGCGGCAAGCATGTGTTATCGAGGCGTCGCTGCAATGGCATTTATGCTCGCGCTCGCCACCAATATTGGGGTCGAGACCATGGTAGGGAGTTTCCGCGAAACTACGGATAAATGGTTAACCCAACGTTTGGCTGCCGACGTTTATGTGATGCCGACAAACAACATTGCCCAGAAAATGAGTAATTGGTTATCTGATCAAGATGAAGTGAAAGAGGTGTGGTGGCGTTGGGAGAAGGAAATCAGCAGTATTGCAGGTACGATGCAAGCAGTCAGTACTGGTAACACAGCAGGTGAAAAAGACGCGCTTACTCTGAAAGTTGCTATACCCAATTATTGGTTCCACTTACAAAACTCTCAAGGGGTAATGGTGAGTGAATCCATGGCGCTTAAAGCGGGGATCCAAGTGGGTGATTATATTGCTTTACCTGCACCTTTAGATGGAAACTGGCAAGTCGTTGGCGTTTATTATGATTATGGTAACCCCTATAACCAAGTGATGCTGTCACATAGAAACTGGCTGATGTATTTTGCCAACCAAGGTGAAGTTGGATTAGGCATTGTTTTAAAAGAAGGGATCAGTTCTGGTCAGTTACTTCGAAAGCTAAATCAAGAGTTTAAGTTATCATCAGAGCGGATCTACGATAACAATAAGGTGCATGATCAGGCGTTAAAAGTGTTTGATCGTACGTTTGGGATCGCAGGAACCTTGGGTAATATTACGCTGGTTATCGCTGTGTTCGGATTGTTTTTCTCCACTCTGGCTGGTGAAACTTCGCGGCAGCGGCACTTTGCGTTACTCAGGTGTTTTGGCTTATCTGCTAAGGAACTTATCCTATTAGGTGGCTTACAATTACTGGTTATAGGCATTTTCTCGGCTATGATCGCCATTCCATTAGGGTTAGTACTGGCTGAGCTCATGATCGATGTTGTTCTCAAGCAGTCCTTTGGATGGACTATGCAGCTGGAGGTGATTCCTTGGGAGTATGGTACAACGTTCGCTTGGTCATTTGGTGCTCTCATTATCGCGGGCGCATGGCCTGTTTTTAATATGGTTCGAAAAACGCCAATGAAGTCATTGCGGGATGCGTTATAGTATGAGTCGACCATCGAAATCTAAGATATTTCCAGTTTTATTCATCATTGTTGCTTTATCGGGCATATTGTGGATTTTCTACGACTCTTTTTATGGTCCTGTAACCGGTGAGCATGAGAATGAAGTCAATACGATATTGGTTGGTAGCAAAGACGCTGTGTTCGAACCCGTTTTGCCTGAAGACCCCGTAGTGTTACCCGAAGATTTCAAGGAACATCCTGAATTCCAGCATGAGTGGTGGCATTTTTTTGCTAATGTTCAAGATGAGAACGATGAACATTATGCTATTCAATGGAGCTTTTTCCGAATTGCGAGCGATGAGCGAGAAATGGGGGGTTGGCAAAGTCCGCAGACTTATTTGTCGCATGTCGTCATCACATCTAATCAAACAAGCATTAAAGAGCAGAGGGTTGCTCGTGGCGGGATCGGGCAAGCAGGAGTGCAGGAAACCCCATTTGGTGTTTGGATAGACAATTGGCGTTGGAGCACAACCAGCAAGGCTCCCTTTCCTAGTGCACTGAATATAGAAACCGATGAGTTTAAGGTTAATCTCTACAACACTGCTATTGGTCCTTATGTGATGAATGGTGATCTCGGGTATCAGATTAAGCATGATCTTCTTCCTGTCGCGTCATTCAGTGTTGCGGCACCGTTTATACGTACTAAAGGTGAACTTGTTCTAGGCGGTAAAACTTACCGTGTAAAAGGAGAAGCGTGGTTCAACAAAGAGTGGGGGAGTGGGTTACTTGCAGAGGGACAACAAGGTTGGGACCAATTCTCGCTTCGTCTTACGGATGGACGAACGTTAATGGTGAATCAATATCGCCATGTCAGGCAACCGTCTTACACTTTTGGCACGATTGCAGACAGAAAGGGAGAAGTGATCATCCTAAAAGGTGAAGATGTAGACATCGTCTCGACTGGCATCGTCAAATTAAGGAATGGTCGTAAATTACCCCTACAGTGGGTTATTAACGTACCGAAGTACAACATTCATTTGACTACTCGCGCGATGAAAGCGGAACAATGGTTGCCCTTTGCTATCCCTTATTGGGAAGGACCAATTGTAGCAACGGGCAGCCATGATGCGGTCGGTTTGATGCAATTAACAGGGTACTGAATGAGCTCAAATTTAGACGTATGCATCACTCTCGTTATGAGAGGTTTAAAAACTGCGTTTTTGTTGCGAGATTTCTTGTGGTTATAAATACTAAGTTGATTGTAACGTTTAGCATTATAAACTGTGAACGGCTATACAATAAGGGAAGTAAGAATAAGCTAAGTCGAAATAACAGTAAGGAATACTCTGGTTAAAACATAATAAGTTTCGGAAATACCGATGTTTGAGCTCCAAACAAGCGATTTTTCCCAAGCGACATCACACTATAAACTTTGAATTATTGTTTGTTAGCATTCTATTAACAAAGTAGATGAAAGGGCGATATCATGAATGATGTCATTAAACATTTTTTTAAAATGGAATCCGCGGGTGGTATTATCCTAGTAATTGTGGCTGCAATTGCTATGTTTGTCGCGAACTCCCCACTCAACGAAATGTACCAAGCTGGGTTAAACACTTACGTATTGGGCATGTCTATTTCTCACTGGATCAATGATGGCTTGATGGCTGTCTTCTTCCTTCTCATTGGTCTAGAAGTTAAACGTGAACTCCTAGAAGGCGCTTTAAAATCCAAAGAAACCGCAATCTTCCCAGCGATCGCTGCTGTGGGCGGAATGCTCGTACCTGCACTGGTTTATATCGCGTTCAATAGCGGTGACCCAACAGCGATGCAAGGTTGGGCGATCCCAGCAGCAACCGATATCGCCTTTGCCTTAGGCATTATGGCGCTTTTAGGTAAGCGTGTACCGGTCAGTCTTAAGGTTTTCCTGCTTGCTTTGGCTATCATCGATGACTTGGGTGTGGTTGTAATCATCGCACTGTTTTACACAAGTGATCTTTCTACCACTGCACTTTTGATAGGTTTTGTTGCTACTGCAGCACTGTTCTTCATGAATAGCCGTCATATCACCAAGATTCGCTGGTACCTCATTGTCGGTTTTATTTTGTGGGTTGCTGTGCTCAAGTCTGGTGTTCACGCAACATTGGCTGGCGTTGTCATAGGCTTTGCTATTCCACTAAACGGAAACAAAGGGGAGCAGTCGCCTCTTAAACATGTTGAACACGCATTGCACTCTTATGTTGCGTTCTTTATTTTGCCAGTCTTTGCTTTTGCAAACGCGGGTATCTCATTGGAAGGTGTATCCATGTCTGGGTTAACTTCAATGTTGCCACTCGGTATTGCGATGGGGCTGTTGATTGGTAAGCCTATTGGTATCTTCAGCTTTAGTTGGATTGCAGTCAAAATGGGCGCGGCTAAGTTGCCAGAAGGTATCAACATGAAACACATATTTGCGGTCTCGGTACTGTGCGGTATTGGTTTTACCATGTCGATATTTATATCTGGATTGGCGTTTGTTGACGTCAGCGCGGAATTTGATACGTATTCTCGATTAGGTATCCTGATGGGATCAACGACTTCAGCAATACTAGGCTATTTGCTGCTTCACTTCTCGCTACCTAAAGAGCCTGTTGCTATAGAAGAAGTACAGCATTAAGTAACCTGAGTTTCACACATAAGAATGGAACTAAATGCCCAAGTCGCGATGATCGTTTGATGAGAATTATCTATCGCATAAGGACTTGGGCATGATTCATTTAGACGCTGCTGTTTGGGTGCCGCCGCTTTTTGTCAGGCTCTCCTTCCTGAGTGACATAAGCGCCTCGTGTCTACTAGAGATAAACAAAGAACCGCTCCCTCCATTTTTATACTAGTGAAGTGAAACGCTAGTTATCTGGTTTATTTCATTATTAATAAGCAAGCTGGTATCACTTCAGTTACAGTAATGACAGCCAGTGTGGATAAAAAACGCTTATGAAATGACTTGTGACGAGTGGAAAGAAGATCATCTACTGCCAGCACTATCCCACCACAATTCGCAGTATTGGGCGCTCAATCAAAAAGAGCCAGCAAGGAAAGCCCCCTTCGGTACTGTTTAGAATCCAAATTTTTGTTCTAGCTCAACAATGTAGGGAGATAAGTCTCCGATGTGGATATTAAGCCAATCCGAATTGTAGTAAGTATCAAGGTATTGCTCACCACTGTCGCATAGCAAAGTCACCAGCGATCCTGTTTCACCTTTTGCGTGCATGTCGATCGCAATTTGAAGTACACAATATAAATTGGTTCCTGTTGATGCCCCTACTTTCCTGCCGAGCTTTCGCTCTAGCCAGTGTGCCGTAGCAATACTGGCTGCATCTGGGATGGTCCGCATTTCATCAATAACATTAGGAATAAAGCTAGGTTCAACCCGTGGTCGACCTATCCCTTCGATACGGCTGCTCATATTCAGTGTTAAAGAATGATCACCAGTACGATAATACGCGTTATAAACGGAATTCTCTGGATCAACGACACACAGTTTAGTTGGGTGTTTTTGGTAACGGATAAATCGACCAATCGTAGCGGATGTACTACCTGTTCCAGCGCTCATAACAATCCAAGCTGGAATGGGGTGATTTTCTTGCTCCATTTGCTTGAAAATACTATTGGCAATGTTGTTGTTTCCACGCCAATCGGTGGCTCTTTCCGCGTAGGTAAACTGATCCATATAATGACCGTTTAGTTCTACCGACAACTTTCTTGATTCTGAATCGATTTCATCAGCGTGATCGACAAAGTGAACTTCTCCGCCATACAGCTCGATTTGCTTAATTTTTGAATGCGCCGTTTTTTTAGACATAACCGCAATGAAACGTAATCCAAGCAGTCGAGCAAAATAGGCTTCGCTTACTGCTGTACTTCCCGAGGACGATTCAATAATAGGGGTATCAGGACCAATCCAACCATTGCAAATAGCATATAAAAACAGTGATCTTGCTAGTCTATGTTTCAGTGAGCCTGTTGGGTGGGTACTTTCATCTTTTAGATAAACATCAATACCTTTAATATAAGGTAAGTTGAGTTTTATAAGGTGTGTATCGGCACTTCTTTGAAAGTCGGTCTCTATTATTCGGATTGCCTTATTGGTCCAGTCACGGTCAATGCTCATTGCAAACAGCTCCTTGTGTCCGAAATTAAGTGATTTCAGAATTCATGTTACTTTAGATTGTGTCTGTATAATTAGAGTACGCTCGAAATGTAATAATATGTTTATTTTTTTTATACATTGTGGCTTAATTGATGGGGTTTTTCTACATTTGAATTATTTATGAGTAAACCATCACTGGATAGAATCGATAGAGAGCTTCTTATCCTATTGCAAAAGGACAGTACATTGTCGTTAAATGAGCTAGCAGAGCGAGTTCACCTTACGACGACTCCTTGTTGGAAGCGATTGAAAAGACTCGAAGAAGAAGGGTTTATAGACAAACGCGTAGCATTATTGAACCCCGAAAAATTAGGGTTGTGTTTTACAGCCTTCGTCATGCTAAAGACCAGTGATCATTCCCATGAGTGGTATACAAGATTTGTAGACACTGCTTCTGAGTTTCCTGAAGTGATGGAATTTTATCGAATGGCAGGGGAGTATGACTACATGATGCGCGTGTTAGTACAAGACATGAAGTCGTTCGATGATTTCTACAAACAGCTTGTCAATAGTGTGGATGGCATTACCAATGTGACTTCAACTTTTTCGATGGAAACATTGAAATACACAACTGCGTTACCTGTTTGAATCAACCTCTGTTAGCCCATGTAAAACTCTCTGTAGACAGTCGTGCCAATTCTAGTATTGTGTTCTAGGTATTTACGACTGTTTCCTCAAAGCGAATCAACATGTTAGTCGGAATGAAAACGGCAGAGAAAGTCACTACCGTTGGTCTGTATTTATTCTGTTGGCAATCACCTTTCTATTCGATAATCACTATCATATTCGATAATCACTATCATATTCGACAATCACCATTGACTATTTTACAAACCGCATTACGCCTTCTTGAACGGCAGAGGCGACCAATGCCCCCTGTTGATTGTATATCTCTCCACGCACCAGACCTCGTGTATTACTTGCCGTTGGGCTGTCAATGGAATACAGCAGCCACTCGTCCATTTTGAACGGTCGATGGAACCACATGGAGTGATCGATCGTCGCAACTTGTAGTTTGGGTGTCATTAAAGACACTTCGTGCGGGTGTAATGCGGTAACCAAGAAGCCCCAGTCTGAAGCATACGCCAATAGATATTGATGAATTAATTGATTATCTGGCACTTCACCATTAGCTTTAATCCAAAGGTGTTGTGTGGGGTTGGTTTTTTGTGGTTTTAATGGGTTAACTACCGTCACAGGGCGTACCTCTATCGGTTTCTCCCCACAAAAAGCACGCTTGATTTTCTCAGGTAAGAAATCGGCGATTTGATTAGCAAGCACCGATTCCGACGCGTAGTTCTCTGGTCCTGGGATTTCTGGCATCGTATTTTGATGTTCAAATCCGGGTTCATCACCATGGTAAGACGCCGTTAGATAAAATATCGGGCGACCATTTTGAATGGCTTTTACCCGACGAGTGCTAAAGCTACGCCCATCACGTAAGTTTTCGACATCGTAAATAATGGATTTCTCAGGATCACCTGGAAATAAAAAGTAGCTGTGGAACGAATGCACTGTTCTGTCACTGTCTACCGTGTAGCGGGAAGCAGAAAGGGCTTGCCCAATAACTTGTCCACCATACACATGTGGCAACCCAAGATGTTCACTTTGCCCACGGAAGAGTTCCTTTTCTAACTGTTCCAACTGCAATAAATTAAGCAGTTCATTTAATGGTTTACTCATCGTACCTCCGTCAAAGTTGTGTCAATTAAATACCTTGTATAACGACAAAAAACAAGTTTGGGCGATATACTCGCACTACATCCATTGGTTCGGAATAAAAGTGATGAAGAAACTGTTGGTACTCATGATGACTGCTGTTGTAAGCACTGGTCTGGTTGGTTGTCAAAAGCCTGAAGAGTCATCTGCTGCCGTTGAAGTAAAACCGGTAGAAATGGCGTTTGTTGAAGGCTCAGTCTACTACCGCGAACGTATTGCTTTACCTGAGAATGCCAAGGTAACAGTGTCGCTACAGGATATTTCACTTGCTGATGCACCCTCTGTGCTTCTCGTCAAACAAGAATTTGAAGCCAATGGAAATCAAGTACCGTTCTATTTCAAGTTAGACTATAACAAAGCGAATATCCTGCCAGAGCACACATACAGTGTCAGCGCTCGCATTGAAGTGAATGGTGAGCTGCTCTTTATCACTGGTAGCGTTTTCCCCGTTATTACCGATGCGAAGCAAACGCATAAATTGGATCTTATGTTGGTAAATGCACGTTAAATCCAGCAGAAAGACCTGTCATTCATGGCTTTTTTGTACGGAGCTTTGAGTGAGTAGGTCTTTCAAGTACTGAGTACTAGTTGGAAATGCTCCTGACTAGTCTATTGTATTACTAGAGACTAGAGACTAGAGACTAGAGACTAGAGACTAGAGACTAGAGACAAGAGACAAGAGACAAGAGACAAGAGACTAGAGACTAGAGACAAGAGACAAGAGACAAGAGACAAGAGACAAGAGACAAGAGACAAGAGACAAGAGATAAACGTCAGCGCTACAATTCCCATTGATAATCTTTTAAGCGTACCTTTCCGGCGTAATTCACAACCACACCTTCTTCTTCAAGTTTGCTTTTTTGCCTATCGAAACTCGCCCCTTTTAGCGAGATCTCACCTCGGCTATTGATCACTCTATGCCAGGGTAACTTACTGTTTTTGGGCAGATTACCGAGTGCCTTGCCTACGTGGCGAGCATAACCGGGATAACCTGCTAGTTTTGCCACTTGCCCGTAGGTGGATACATTGCCATATGGAATTTGGTGAATTACTGCAAAGATTTGGCTTAGAAATTGATCCATACTGATATTGTCCTAGTTCGTCCACGGAATATAAGGAGAGAGCTATGGTGTTTTCTTTACTCCAGTTTGTAGTCACCACTTTACTTGCGATTGTCTGTGCAAGGGCGCTGAGTCTGAGTGGTGGTGATATTCCCGTATTGGCTTTAGTTATACCCGCATTGTGGATTCTGCCTCAAGGAGGCACGGCGGGACTGATTCTTTTAGGCTCATTGGCAGTGTATGGTTTTACATTGCCATTGCAACCCATCGCGATGTCTTTGAGTGTTTGGATCTTATTCCCGTTACTGATGGTGACCTTTTCAAGACGCAGCAGTATATATATTCTCATTACAACGGCTGCGACCATCGTGGTTATGCATGTAGGCATTATGGTGACACAAGCCGAAGGAAAAATTCCTGGAGAGTGGGGGATCACCCTAATTCAAACTCTATCAGTAATGGTCACTTGGTTTGCGGCTCGACACTGGAAAAGTTCATCTCAGCATAGTTGGTGGGCACTGTCATTGATATTAGCGCTATGGCTAGCTGGATGGACACATGCCGCGCTAATTGCTCTGTGTATTGTTGGTATTATTGCATCTGCTGAAACGTTGCCCAAATTATCAACATTCAACTGGAATAAGTTGCTTTGCTGGACTTTGCCTACAGTCGGGTTTGCCACAATGGTCGCATCCGAAGCAGTAGACATCCCCAATCCGGTATTCGTCGTTTGGATATTCTTTTTAGGGACGGCATGGGCGACGGACTACGTGTTGAGATCGGAAGACGAGCATGTAGACTCATGAAACGCTTTATCCCCAGCTCAAATTTGCTACATATGTTCACCAATGATTTTATTTTTGAATTAACCTCACATAAATTAAGTGAGGTTCTATGTTTATCTTAGTAGCGCTTTTCTTTGTTACATTAATGTGAAAGATAGATGTGTTTTAAGGCATAGAGAGCGATATGTGAAAAAATTGGCAATCCTGTTTAGTGTTTTTTTTGTGCTACAACTGACGGGAATAAAACTGGTTTATGGGCAAAAATCTCAATATGTAGTTGCAACTGAAGCGGATGATGTTGTTACCCGTTTTTTATTTGATGCGATAGCGGAAGAGTTTTCTATCGAGATTGTGTACAAAAACATGGCGGACTTTGACTCCGTTCTTGGCTCGGTTGCGCGTGGCGAGAGTGACTTTGCTGCAAATGTCACCCATACCGCAGATAGAGAAGCTCTCTTTGAATTTTCAGCGCCAACCAACATTGAATATACCTACTTATTTAGCCCTTCAGGAATAAGCCTTAACGAAGCTGAAATAATCGGTGTACCAAAGAATACTATCTATACGGATCTTATTTCTCATAACTTCCCTAACATCAAGCTCATAGAATATAACGGTTATGAAGACGCCAAAAATCTTTTGCTATCAGGAGAAGTCAATGGGGTAGTTGATGCAATCAATCAGCTTAAAGCAATGCTGATGATCGGGCTGGATGCACAGTTACTCAACGACCAAATTTCCATAAAACCTGTTTCTATCATTTCACCTAAAGGAAAGAACAGAGAAGAGCTCCAGCGCATAGTCGATTTTATACATTCTGAATCCATGCAAAAAAGGCTTCGTACTTATATAAGACAATACCAATTTGATATTCGCCGAGACGCCCTAAGACGAGATATGTTAGTACTGGGGTTGAAACCTCAACAAACATTCCGCGTGAAACTAGAAAATGCTTATCCATATATAGAATATAACGAGAATGGGTTGGTGCGGGGAATCAGCGCCGATACGCTATTACAGGCATGCTACATTCTTACTTTCACTTGTGAAGTGGTGAGTACAGAGAATGAAAGTTGGGAAAGTATGTACAGCGACCTAATCAACAAAAAAATTGATATTCTGGCTCCACTAACCATTTCAGAACAACGCAAAAACATTGCCTATTTCAGTGTTCCACACTATTTTCCAGAAGCCATCATTGTAAAACGCCTCGGCTTTAAACCCGATGTTTATAGCCATGTATCAGAACTGATTACTGAGCGTATTGGTGTGGTGCGGGATGACTTCTTTGATGAATTGCTAAGCCAACTATTACCTCAAAAAACCTTTATTCGGTACTTGAGTCAAGACGCACTTGTGAATGCTTTAGTCAACAATGAGATCGATTATATTGCTCTAGATAAGGCAACGCTTAATACCTTATTAAAAGAGCAGGAGCTTCTTCCTATTACGCAAGATTACAGCATCGAAAGTTTTCACCGTTCGGAAATAGCACTAGGTTTCCCGAAAACGACACAGGGAGAGGTTCTGGCGGCGTTGTTTTCGCGAGCCATTCGAATGTTAGACACCGCAAGCATTAATGATTTCTATGACAAGCAACCAGATTGGCGGAATACGTTGGAGAAGGAACAAGAACTCGCCAATAAAACGAAACGCCTGTTCATGATCGCTATTGCCTTTATATTACTCGTTGCCTACCTACTGTATCGTCAAGCCAATACAGACAGCTTAACCAAGCTCGGAAACCGACGAGCACTCAACCTCAAATACAGCCGAGGTATCAAACCTTGGCAAACGGTGTTTTACCTAGATATTAACGATTTTAAGCAGATCAATGATCAGTATGGGCACGATGTAGGTGACAGAGTTATCCAAACTTATGCGTCTATTATTCGAAGAAACTGGAAGGGTAGCTGGTATCGAATTGGAGGGGATGAATTTATTCTTATTTGCTCTAAGCCATTGCAAGATAAAGACGAAATCCTCAAAAACCTTAAGCTCTTTTCATTTTATCTCGATGAAAGAGACAGGGATTTATCGGTTTCTGTCTCCATAGGTGTATTTGAACCTCGCCAAAAAGAATACACATTGCGTGAGATCTTAATTCGAGCCGATGAAGCCATGTACCAGTCCAAACGAAAAGGGGAGCCGACCTTCGTCGACACCACCGCCTAACATACAGAAAATGCTCACTTTGTGTAATCTTTCATCGTTCAGGTCAAGAATGTGCTAATAATTAACAGAGAGGGTTGCAATCGGGTGGAGGATACTGAATAATCCATCCTGCTCTCGAGGATACGATACCCTTGGGCACTTACAGAATCTATGGAGGCCCTGGTCCTCCCGCAACGATAGCTCGTGAACTCGGTCAGGTCCGGAAGGAAGCAGCCGCAGCGTGTGACTCGTGTGCCGGGATGTGGCTGGGGTCTCCGCCCATCTGGCGTTTGTACATTAGCCTCTATTCTCAAATCTTCAGTTTTTCAAACCATTTAATACTGTGCTTATCGGTGGATTAATGTTGCTGAAAATGTAGGTTCTAATCGTTTAAGATTTCAATTGAATTTGCCTTTATCCGAGTGTTCTCAACAATTCGGTAACGCTAACCGCTGCCTAATCTCATGCTCACTTTCCTCTGTAAAGTATTAATTCTCAAACTTGGTAAGCCAGTTAATTGGGTATGCCTAAACCGACATGATACTGTGAAATAATAGGATTGGATCTGATTAGACATGAAATGTACGTCTAGATAAGTAGTGATTCTTTACTTAATAGTGAAATACTCTGATAACAAATTAATTAATAGTCTTTGATGTCGGCGTTGAGATCAATATTCGGTGTAATACACTGGTCGGATTGGGGATTTAATTGTGATAATGAAGCAGCAGTGAAGAATGAGTAGGTGCATGGTTTATGTATTTTTATTATATATGCGTGTAATTGTATATTAAATGGAAATGACTATGATAAATGCAGTTCTAATGTCGGCGTTGGCAACTTCATTCTTACCGATTGGTCAGGTTGGAGATATCGCTCAGGCGGAGCCGATTCCTCAGCAGCTAAATGCCAGTGCTTTTGCCACGGGTTCAACTGAAGCCACTTATACCCCCGTGTGTCAAACCATTCAACTTAATACTTCTTATAATGCCACATTGAATTCTGGTGGTGGTGTGTGTGTTCACTTTTCAGTTGCTGAGCCAATAAAAATTACCAGCATTATGAACCAACTGGATGACGCTACAGACGCGTCACTTAAGCTCTATCACCACATTAATGGTCAGTTTAAGCTTGTGGGAACAGAATCCGTTGTGGCAGGACAAGGGATCGAAGTTCTACATAGCGTAAACCAACCCGGCGAGTACTATTGGCAAATCACCGTGGCTAATGCAACCAACGATGCCATTTTATTTGGGTCCATTACAACGAAACACTTTGATGAGTATGAAGTCAACGATACGTTTGAAACATCAACCTCATTTTCTGAGGGTTGGCATAGCGTTACAGCGAACACGGACACGGAGATTGATGCCGACTACTACTTGTATGAAGCCACCAGTACCGATGGCGTAAAACTATTCCTAGATGACCAACTGGCCCCTAATAGCTGGAAACTTGAAGTGCTGCGTGTGGATTCGCCAGCTTGGGTCGAATACCAAGGTGGGGTAGAGCATTTAATCTTAGGGCTTGCGAATCAAGAGCGCATGCTAGTCCGCGTGACGGCAAATGCTGCTGTTGCGGCAACGACGGAGTCTTACGCACTGTCGGTGGGTGCACCTGAGGTGGTGTCTCCCAATTACAAATACGTACCAGGTGCTTTTTCGGGCAGTGTTAGTCTTCAAGGTCGGGTAAACCAAAATACATACTTTGATGCAGCAGCCCCTTATGACACGCTTAAGTCGTTTGTGATCATGCCTCGGTCTAATATTAGCAGTGCTCTAAATTGCCGCATCCGCCTGTATGATGCGACCAATAAGCAGATTGGACTGTATGGGTGTGAACGTTCACGACAAGTGAACTTCTCAGAAAGTAATGATTATAAGAAACCAATTCGCGCACATTTAGAAATGTACCATGCGGATTTTGCTAATCGTGGTACGGTTTATTACGACATTAGTTTGAATGCTTCATTTAATTATATTGCCGACTTAGACGGTGATGGCATGTCTCAAACGTTTGAGAATACCCATGGTTTGAATGATTTATCCGCGCTTGATGCCGCGCTGGATTTAGATGGTGATGGTGCTAGCAACTTGCAAGAATACGAAGCGGGCACGGATCCAAAAAATCCGCTGAGTAAACCTTAATCCTAAGCTTTACATTGTGTTAGCACGAAGCCCTACCTTAATGTAGGGCTTTTGCTAGGAGTTGGGTAACGATGTGGTGTTCTGCTAGTTAGCTTTGGACCCTTTGTTTTCCACTAGCTGGCGAGTGGTGACTAAGCACAGTGTTGTAAATTGATCGGTGAGAAACGCTTGTTTCCCCTCAATACGTTTGCTGTTGAGGACCATGGTTTTGTCTGTGAGTTTACCTTGGAAGTCCCACTTGCTAAATGCTTCATGACGTGCGTCTGCACACGGTGTTTGTAATACATAGCTTTCGGTTACTGATGTATCACAGGTTCCGTTGGCATTTTTTATACCGTGGAACGTAATGTGGCTGTCTCTATCGCGGTAGTGGGTAACTGCTAACGCATTGAACAAATGGATATCGCTGACCTTTTCTTTGTATGCGAGCATACGGTGGGGGTTCTTTTTTAAACTGGAGCGTGCAAGCTCTCGTAACTCTGTAGAACAGGGTATAGCTTGCTCAGTGGCAATGATGTCCATCGATGTCGTCACTGGCGCCTCTTCTGCAAGAGCAGTAGGAGAGAGCACAAGCAATCCAGAGTACAAAACGAATATGGGTTTCATGTACGCTCCTTGATATCTAGGAAGTATTGTTAGTTATTTTGCTTTGTTCGCCATAACAGGAAAGTCGAGAGTATATCGCTCTCCGTTATCACGTATTAATGTGACTTTTATGGTTTCACCAGCCTTAAAGCGCTGAGTTAATCCCATGAGCATTAGGTGGTGACCACTGGGTTCTAACTTGAATGTCTCGTTAGGTTTGACCTCAATCACGTCGGCTTTTCGCATCGCCATTCGGCTATCGCGTAAGAACATTCGGTGAAATTCAGTATGCTTCGCCGCTTCTGTTTCTACCTCTGTAAATCGAACGGTTTCAGTGCCTTTATTCGTGATATTCAGGTAACCAGAAGTCACTTTAATGCCGGGAATGGTCGCTTTGATGCGTGCGTAATCGACATGAATTTCGTCTGTTAAGCGCTGAACTTGGCGTGATGGAAGAGGGTCAGGCTGGTAGAAAGGCTTCTTGGTCTTCTCGTAGTAAGCGACGGAAAAAGCAAGCAAAAAGGTGATAAAGCCCACAATGCCAATTTTGGCGAGTTTCATGAAGCATTTCCGGTAGTTGCGTTGTACTCTTCTAGGGCACGTTCAATACGAGCCGCTAGTTCAATAGGGGTGGTACTGTGGCTAAGAGAGTCAACCAGCTGACCATCAGGATCAATGATATAGAATCGGGATGCGTGGTCCACCGTGTAAGCGAGTTCTGACGACGACATGTCAACCAAGTCAATGTACACACCGTATTGATCCGTAATGGTTTGGATCTCCTCTTTGGAGCCCGTTAACCCTAAAATTCGCTTATCAAAGTACTGTGCGAAGTCATTGAGTGATGTTAAGTCGTCACGCTCTGGATCAACGCTTACAAAGAACCCTTGGGTTTTATCGTATACATTTTCAGGCAAGTACTTGAACGACGCAGACATCACACCCATCGATGAAGGGCAGACTTCAGCACAATTTAGATAGCCAAAATATAAAACGACGACGTTATCTTTGTATGCGTCGAGTTCTACAGAACCATTGATGCTGTCTAAATCAAATTTCCCACCTAAATCTTTGAACTGGCGAGGCTTCTCCCCTATAGGGAGCGTGGTATTGTCCACATAGAGTGCAAGAATACCTGCCAGAGCAAGGACACCCAATGCTAAAACTATTTTCACTGGGTTTCGAGTCATTAGATGAATTCCTTGAGTTGAAGTACGTTCAACGAAGCTTGTTGAGTTTCATGGATTTCTGGCGGAGAAAAGTCGATAGAAATCAAAATACAGAACACCATAATACACACGATGGAGAACAGCATTTGTTGCTTACCCCATTGCTCTGTCGGCATTTTTTGAAAGCTCACTTTCGCTAAGTACAACCAGTACATGCTGACCAGCCCCATGCCCAGCGCGTACCAACTACCGGCGTAACCTAAGTAAGTCAGCGCCAAAGAAGCGATAGCAAATGCGATGATGTAACCCATGATGTGGGTACGTGCTTTATCTACGCCTTCTTTAATCGGCAATACAGGAATGGATGCCGCTTTGTAATCGTCAAAGCGATAAATCGCAATGGCGTAGGAGTGTGGGATCTGCCAGATGCAAAATGTAAGGAATACAATGGCGGCACCAAGATCCAGTTGGTTGGTTACCGCGCAATATCCGATGACCGGAGGGCAAGCACCTGATAAGCCACCAATGAGAGTTCCGTGTACAGAGTGTCGTTTGTAGTACAGGCTGTAAAAACCGACGTATACAACGAACCCAAGAACACCGAACCAGAAAGCAACCATTGAGGTGAAGAAAAACAGAGTAGAAAATCCTGCAATACCCAGAATGGTAGCCCAAGCGAGTGCATTGGACACTGGGACGACTTTTTGTACTAGCTCACGTTGGCAAGTGCGTTTCATCTTGGCATCGATGTCTTTGTCGATGAAGTTATTGAATACGCAGCCTGAAGCAACGATGAACGTTGTACCTAAACACACGGCAAGAAAGAGGCTCCAATCAATCTGGCCCTGAGAGGCCAGAAAGAAACCACCAGCCGCGGCAACAAGGTTGCCGCGGATAATGCCAGGTTTAGTGAGTTGTAAATAGTTCGAAATCATTAGGTATTCCGATTAGTGGCCCATCAGCATGTTGTGGTTCAGGTGTTCCATAATCCAAAGCGAACCAATGAGTATGATGGCCACTAAGACGACAACGAATACTGCCGAGGTCGTGTTCCACATCTGCTCGGAAGAGGTATTCATATGCAAGAAGAACACCAATTGAACCAAAATTTGCGCAACAGCACAGACTAAGATAACGCCGATTTTCAGCTGTGGAGAGCCGATATCCATCATTACCATAGCGAATGGGATCACTGTGAGTAAGATGGAATAAATAAGACCCATTACATATTCTTTAACGCTGCCATGCGCTTGACCGCCATGACCATGTTCTGCAGTCTGTGCCATTACATCACTCCCATTAGATAAACCACACTAAACACGCAAATCCAGATAACATCTAGGAAGTGCCAGAACAAGCTTAAGCAAGACAGACGTGCTTCGTTGTCTTCAGTAAAGCCATCTCGTTTAAAGTGGAAATACAAAACGATCATCCAAATCAAACCAGCGAAAACGTGTAAACCGTGTGTTGCGACAAGTGCGTAGAAAGACGACCAGTACGCACTGCTGTCAAACGTTGCACCTGCTTCGCTGAAATGATGGAACTCATACAGTTCCATAATCAAGAAGCCCAAGCCCAGTGCAAAGGTTGTCCAAAGCCAGAACCACATGCCTTTCGCATCGCGCTCTTTCGCTTTCAGCATCCCCATGCCGAAGGTGAAACTACTGAGCAGTAGCAAGGCAGTACCGCCTGCTACAAACCACAGGTTAAAGAGTTCACTTGGTTCTACAATGCCCGCAAAGCTATTTGAGAAAACAGCAAAGGTGGCAAACAACGTACCGAACAGTAAACAGTCGCTTAGGATATAAATCCAAAAGCCAAAGATGGTGTCGCCAGCGTAATCATGGTGGTCATGATCATCGTGACCACCATTGTCCAGCACTGATTTATCATGTGCAGTCATATTATCTCCTAAATCCTTAAACCGCTGGGGATGCAGGTTTCGTATCGGCTTCTTTCGACGCTGGGTTAAATTCAGGGTGCTCCTGATAAACCTTGTCTAGATGAGCGCCTTCAATAGCCTCAACTTCAGAAACTTCAACGTAGTAATCTTTATTGCGTTGGAAGCTGTATACGATCCAAGACACGATCATGCCTAGGAAGCCGACAACCACCATCCACCAGATATGCCATACAAAGGCGAAACCCATAATCAGCGAGAAGAAGCTGATTACGACACCTGCCCAAGTGTTACTTGGCATGTGGATTCGCTTATAGCGGTCAGGCTTTTGGTATGCCATTCCATGCTCTTTGCGGTAGTGGTGTTCATCTCTATCATGAATTTTTGGCAGAGTTGCAAAGTTATAGAATGGAGGTGG
This sequence comes from Vibrio sp. S9_S30, assembly GCF_014694455.1. Taxonomy (GTDB): domain Bacteria; phylum Pseudomonadota; class Gammaproteobacteria; order Enterobacterales; family Vibrionaceae; genus Vibrio. The sequence continues at coordinate 58,732 of NZ_JAAUWT010000004.1, forward strand.
AGAAGAGGTTGCCCACTCAAGCGTACGACCATTCCAAGGGTCACCTGTTTCGTCCATGTTTTGCTTACGATCGCGAATACTGATGAAGACTTGGTAGAACTGAGCGGCAATACCAGCAGCAATAATGGCAACACCGAATGCAGCAATCCAAAGTAATGGAGCCCACTCTGGGTTGTCTGTGGTATTTAAACGACGAGTCATGCCGTTAAAGCCCAGCACGTATACTGGCATAAAGGCAACGAAGAAACCGACAGTCCAAAGTGCACAAGACACCTTGCCCCACTTCTCGTTCAGCTTGAAGCCCGTCGCTTTAGGGAACCAGTAGGTAAAGCCCGCAAAGTAGCCGAATACCGCACCACCAATGATGACATTGTGGAAGTGAGCGATCACGAACAAGCTGTTATGCAGAACGAAGTTAGCAGCAGGCACTGCAAGCATGACACCCGTCATACCACCAATGGTGAAGGTAATAAGGAATGCAATGGTCCACCACATACTGGCGGTGAATTCTACACGCCCTTTGTACATGGTGAAGAGCCAGTTAAATATCTTAACTCCGGTGGGTATGGATATGATCATGGTGGCTATTCCGAAGAAGGCGTTAACACTTGCCCCAGCCCCCATGGTAAAGAAGTGGTGTAGCCATACGATAAACGAAAGTACCATGATGACCGCCGTCGCCCATACAAGAGACGTGTAGCCAAACAGTCGTTTGCGTGAGAACGTAGCACAGACTTCCGAGAAAATACCAAACGCAGGTAAAACCAGGATGTACACCTCTGGGTGACCCCATGCCCAAATCAAGTTCACGTACATCATCTGGTTGCCGCCCATGTCATTGGTAAAGAAATGCGTACCAATGTAGCGGTCAAGGGTCAGAAGTGTCAGTGTGACAGTAAGAATAGGGAAGGCAACAATGATCAATGCGTTGGCACACAGTGAAGTCCATGTGAATACTGGCATTTGCATCAGTTTCATGCCTGGAGCACGCATACGCAGGATAGTAACAACGAAGTTAACACCGGTTAGAAGCGTACCAATGCCCGAGATCTGGAGCGACCAGAGCCAATAATCCACACCAACCCAAGGGCTGTATTCCATTCCAGAAAGCGGCGGATAAGCCAACCAACCTGTCGCAGCAAATTCACCCACAAACAAAGACAGGTTGATTAGGATTGCACCGACAACGAATAGCCAGAAACTCAAGGAGTTTAAGAATGGGAAAGCAACGTCCCTTGCGCCAATTTGAAGCGGTACTACAACGTTCATCAAGCCCACGACCAAAGGCATGGCCACGAAGAAAATCATGATGACGCCGTGAGCCGTAAAAATTTGGTCGTAATGCTCGGGGGGCAGATAGGAGGCGTCGACAGTGGCCATCGCTTGCTGCGAACGCATGAGTATGGCGTCGGAGAACCCCCGAACCATCATGACTAATGCAACGATGATGTACATGACACCAATCTTTTTGTGGTCGACAGACGTTAGCCATTCAGACCACAAGTATTTCCATTTCCCCATGTAGGTAATCAAACCTAACAGACCTAGGCCACCAAGAATGGCGGCGATCATAACGGGTAAAATCACTGGGTCAGTATACGGAATGACGTCCCAGTTTAGTTTTCCGAATATTAAATCAGGTTCGGCATGTACGTCGCCTTTATAGGCCATTTTGAGCTCCTGAATGTTTCTCGATGATATCTTTGAATCGCAGTGGATCGACAGAAGAGTAGTAGGTGATAGGGTGGTATTTCTTGATCTGCTCTTTCGCATTCGCAGTCAAGGCGTCGTAGCTTGTGTCATTCAGCACTTGCTCAGACCGTTTTACTTTGTTCACCCATTCATCAAAACCAGGCTCGCTGACAGCATGCGCTTTAAAGTGCATGTTCGCGAATCCGAAACCACTGTAGTTAGCCGACATTCCGCGGTAGACACCTTCTTCCGTCGCCATCAAATTAACGCGGTTTTCCATGCCAGCCATGGCGTAGATTTGGCTACCCAATTGAGGAATGAAGAACGAATTCATTGTCGTATCAGATGTGACGAGAAATTCAACAGGACGATCAATAGGGAAGGCAACTTCATTAACGGTGGCAATTTGTTGTTCAGGGTAGATGAACAACCATTTCCAATTCATGGAAACAACCTGAATTGTTAGTGGTGTCTTGTCTGACTCGATTTCACGGCGTGGATCAAGAGAGTGGGACGTTTCATAAGTAATCCAACCCAATGCCAAAATAATCAAACAAGGAACAGTCCAAACTATCACTTCGATTTTTGTGGAATGTTCCCAGTTTGGTTTGTACTCCGCCTCTTTGTTAGAGGTGCGGTACTTGTATGGGAAATACACACACATGAACAGCACCGGAACAATGATGATGCCCATGAGTAAAACAGAAGTGATAATCAACGATTCCTGAGCTTGACCAATGGGCCCCTTAGGATCGAATAACACCATGTTACTACCGAAAAATAGTACGCCTAATAAAATCAGCCCAACGACTGATGTTAATATTAATGCAACTTTTATGTTACATTTTATTTTCATTTGTCCTCCCTGGAACTCAAGACCAGAATAAATTCAAAGACAATAATTACAGTACGCAGTGTCTAAATACGCAGAATATTCACTTCACTTTAAGAAACGGCATGCCAAAAAAACGTTGAATAAAAACGCAAATTTCACATTAACAATATATTATCAATTGAAACAATTGCCTTACAAGATGCGGCGAAAATTAGAATTTAGAAACTAAAGCGTGAATTAAAGTACCAAATTACCAAATTAGCAAGCTTTAACTTGTTCAGAACTGTAAAATTCAATCTGTGTATAAATTACAGAAATATTAATTTCATTTTTTACAAGAAATGAGGTGCTTCAAGACGTTGTGGAGATAATCTGTGTCGTCTTGGGAATTATATATAGCCCACTTAATAACCCTTATTTTAGCATGAGAATATCTTGTTGTTCGGGGTCACAATGAGTGTTAACCATATTTATTTAGTGGTTACTTGTATGGATTAAACCTGATGCTTTCGTGTGATTTTTATGACTTTTTCGAGACTGTCCGTAGATGAAGTTGAGCGTATATCCTGATATTTTATATGGTTTAATGTTGATTTTTTGCGTACCATTTAACCGCGTATACTGTAAGGTAATGGCTTTAATTATGCTCAACACGGTTTATACGGACAGATATCCAAATAACCCTAGGGTACTGGGTTTAGCGATAATTAAGAGCAAAATGTATCTGCTCGACTTGCTATATAAACCTATACTTTGTGTGTCTATTTCCCTGCTTTTTATTAAATTACTATTTGCTAAATTATTCCTTCAAGTTACTTGAAAAAGAATAATGAACGCTGTCCTCCCAGTTCATTTGCCTTCAAGGGGCCGTGAAATACATTTAACCGGATATCGTTTATAGTAAATGTAATGCAATCATATTAATGCCAGAAAATGGGCATAATTAAATGATATAGGTATCAGAATACTTTCTAATAGACCTAAATACCTATGGCACTTTTTGTTCGGTTACATTCATTTTATTCACGCGCATTCAATCGGCTTTCATATACATTTGTCGCTCTGCCTTGTGTTTCATTTCAAGGAGGCAATGGAATACGCATTTCTAGACTATTTGAATATGAAGCCACTCAATAACGGAACCATCAGCCAGTGAAACAGACTCATTCCTTTTCAACAAGGCGCTGAATGATATCGGTCAGTTTTTTGCTTACAGAGTCAAATTGCTTGTCGATAAAGAAGTGGTCACCCTCTATCAAGGTTAATTCAAAGTCCCCACAAAAGTGAGCCTGCCAGCTTGACAATGAGTCGGGTGGAATAATGCTATCCATAGTCCCGCCCAGCAATGTTACCGGAATGTTGAATTGCTCAATTGTGTTCACTTTGTGCGTTTCTGCGAGCTTAAAATCCGCCTTTAAGCTTGGCATCAGTAAAGACATCAGTTCGTCATGTTCAAGGATTTCATCTGGTGTTCCGCCCATTGCTTTTAACTTTGCTTTAAACCCTTCATCCGAAAGTCCGTGAATCGGGCTTTGGGTATTCAATTGATGCGGCGCTCTTGACGCGGCTGGAATGAAATGTGCGGGCATAGGCATCCCATGCATTTTGAGATAGCGAAGCAGCTCAAACCCAATTCGTGCTCCAAAGCTGTGTCCCCAAATGACATAAGGTTTGTCGGTTAGCGGCGCCAATGCTTCCGCCAAATCCTGAACCAAAGCCTCCATACTTTGATACGGCGTTTCAATCAGTCGGCTCCCTTTTCCTGGCAACTGTACCGCACAAATTTCGGCAGTCAGTTCCTGCAAAGAACTATAAGGAACAAAGGAGCTTATGTTGCCTCCGGCATATGGTAAACAGATTAAGCGTAAGGGGGCATTGGGCTTTGGTTTTGGAATGGCAAACCAACGATTAAGTGACGTGTTTCCGCGCATGTTCAATCCTTTATTGTCAGAAGGCTAGGAGAATAGCGAGGAATGTTAAGAATGGATACCTTTGTTTCATTTTGGGGATAACCGCATTCAATTAAACACATTGCTCCGTTCTGAGGTGAGAGTGGCTGCGTCAGCCAATGTCGAAAGGGCTCATGGTAATCATGGGTCTCACGTTAACAATACGCTTCACGTTAATCAGGCAGGGAGTAGCGTATGCTCACTTCTTTTTGTATAGTCGCGCCAGCCTCAGAGTAGGAAGAAAAATAAAATGGAGAGGTAAATGTTTGAAATAGTGACAAAACGCCTAATGTTAAGGGACTTTGAGGCGAGTGATGTTTCCTCGTACATTAAGTTGACTCAAGACTCAAAATATCAGCGCTTTTATGATGAAGACGATTGTTCTATCGAAAAGGCTGAGTTTTTGGTGAACCTGTTTATTGAGCAGGCATCCGAATTACCACGAAGTAAATATCAGCTCGCCATTGTTTTGCAGCAAACAGGAGAAGTGATTGGTACGTGTGGCATTAGGTTAGAAGCCAATCAACAAGCCTCTATGGGGTGTGGTTTAGCGCGCGAGTTTCAGGGGGCTGGATACGCGCAAGAAGCGGCAGAAGCGATAGCCGAATTTGGGTTTGAAAAGCTGGCGGTTCATCGGTTGTATGCCGAAACGATTGGTGTCAATAAAGCCGCGATGGCGATGTGTCGCCAATTTGGAATGAGAAAGGAAGCTCAGTTTGTTGAACACCGATACTTTAAAGCGCGTTGGTGGGATACGGTTATCTACGCTATGTTACGTTCTGAATGGGAAAAGAGGAAAGGAAGCCAAGATGATTAACCTACAGCCGATGAGTTCACAACATCTAAAGCAAGTTTCGGAGCTGCATGTTGCGGATGAACAGTTGAAATTTGTTGGTACGATGGAAGAGATTTTGGTGAATGTGGATGACAAAATACACCCACATGTCATGGTGAACGAAAGCGGTCATGTCGTTGGGTTCTTTCTCATCGATACGACTTACAGTGAACAGCATGGGTTTGCTGCGCACGGAGCGCTTGGGTTAAGAGCGTTTTTTGTTGATTCTCGCTACCAAGGAAAAGGTTATGGCAAACAAGCCGTTAAGGCGCTTCATTTATATTTACAGCAAGACTATGCGACGTTCGAATCCATTTATCTTACGGTGAATTGTAAAAATTCAAATGCTTATCGTTGTTATGAACTCAATGGTTTTAAAGACCATGGCGAGCGTTACCACGGTGGCGCGGCAGGTCCTCAACACATTATGGAAATGTCGCTCACGTAAACCTTGTTTCTAACGACAACGACACCATCCTCTTTGTTCACCAAAATCAGTGTTCCCCGTTCAACAGGGGCTGACCAATATTGGCGAGGACTGCACTCATCGGCAAGCCTTGTTTTCGCGTATTCCAATGCCACCTTATCGGCTAAATCCTGTGTACCAAATGTTGAGTGGTGAGATCCCGACAAAGTGACCTAACACCGCACATACTCGGTAAAGAGGCACTCATCAAGAAAAAATAATAAACAAGACGGCTACGGGCTGTGTCTTCCTGCCAACGTATTATTCCTGAGTTGGAAGGAAATCGATTTCATTCCCTTCCCCTGTCAGAATAGAAATTCGCTTTGGTTTTCCTTTCACATCTAGCCTTACTTCACCAATGGCAGTGGTATTGACCAGTCTTCGCACCCCCTCAGTGCTTGGGTTGCGTTTTTTGACTTTTAAGCGCTTTCTTTTGGTGAAAAAGTTCAGCAGGGAGCGAGGGGAATAGAGTAACCGATCCGCATGATCGCAGAATCCAAGAAGCGGTTCTGGAAACTGAGCTTTGATGCCGCTGCACGTGACCTGATGGATATTGGGGCTGCTTTTGCGAAATCGTAGCTTGATGTCGTAAGCAAAAGAATAGTGAACATCTCCCGACAATATAACAAAATGGGTAGGGGTTTTGGTGTGGGTGAAAATGCTCAGTAAGGTATTTGCACTGCCTGGGTGCGCCATCCAGTTTTCAGCATCGATCATTAGAGGCTTACCGATTATGGTTGCCGCTTTTTGGAGTGTTTCGATAAATTTCACACCAAACATGGGCGCAGCGGAAACCACGACCACTTTGTCTTGGTGCATTAATTCTTGTTGAAACTCAATTAGCGCTTCCCAATCCATCAGCCCAGAGGGTTTGTTCATCTTGGATTCTGATCGCCAGCGGCGAGTACGGGTATCCAACACCACCACTTTAGGCGACGTGTGTATGGTGTAATGCCATTTCTCGAATTGATACAAATGCTGTATGAGAACGTCTTGATTCTTCATATTTGGCGTTTCAAAAAATGCATTGGCTAATGCCAAAAATTCCGAGTTGAAATGAGTTGGCTCGTTTCCCCACCCCTGACAAAGCCAGTAACTCAATAAACCATTCCCGATGATTCTTTTAGAAAAGGCGTTGCTGTACGCAGCTTTTTCCCAACCGATGGTTAGGTTCCAGTCGTCAGTAACATCATGATCGTCAAAGATCATGTATGTGGGTAAATGTGCGAATAGCCTATGAGCAAAAGGCAGCCCCTCTATAAACTGCTCTATTTGTGTCCTTTCCTTTTCCCATCGTGTTTTGAGCTTACTTGCTAGGGCTTCTGGTATGCACGAATAGGCAACATGCTCCCAAAGCTGTGGCGACCACACCAGTAAATACATGGCGAAAAATTCAGAAAAGCTGACTAAATGATTACCACAATCCCGAGAGCTAAATATCGGAGAAGGTATTGAAGGCATAAATGAAAGTAGCCCACTTTTTTTTTCTTGATAGCGAGGCAAAAGGTTCTCTCGACCATAAAAGCAGTCAGCATGCGCGTGTAAATCCGCTGTAGATGCGATGTTTGTAGATGCAATGTTGGTATCACTGAACGTTTCATTTGGCAGCCCGAGCAAGTCTATCACTTGCACAATGGCACTCAGCATTGGACCGGCGACATGGTCGGCATAGATTTGATCGCCAGCCATGAACAACATATCTGGTCGCTCTTCCCAAGCTTGCTTAGCCATTTTAGTATCCGCCGCGATCAGGGCATCTTTACCATTATGGTGCGGTTTTCGACATGATCCGTGCAAAATGTAATTGGCGGTAGAGGGGATTTTAATCGAGAGCTTTTGTTCTTCTTTATAAAGCAAATGCGGGCATAGCTCGATGACGTTGCCTTTTGGGGTAATAAACTCGTATTCAAGGCACTCGTCTACTGGGAAGTTGCCATGAAAGTGAGCAAGAGTCACAAAAGCATGTGTGCCAACCTTGACTTGCTGGCAGAGATTCAAATCGTGAGAGAAGAACGCTTCCGTAGTGTTTTGCTGATAGAGGTGAAATTGACCGGAGAGCGGCTCCGTTGTGACTATCCAGAAAACCAATTCGTCTGAAGTGGCTTTTCTGAGCATGGGACCGGCAATCAAGAAAGGTAATGGTGAGGACTGATTCATAAACTCTCTATCGAAAAACACTGACAACGGCTTTATCCAGTATAACTGCCCCTAGCTATGGAGTTTATCTGGAACGCAAACAGAGAGCACGGGCATTATCAGCAAATCTAACATTTTAGTGTTTTTTTAACTCACTATTTTGTGCCGTTGGTATAAGAGGCTTCACCAACTTGCCCACAAGATAGAAAACGAGGCTTAAATTCCTGTTAGAAATCTTTACCTACTTATGACGTTATCATGACAAAGTCGCATCTTAATTTTATAAAATAATGCCGTTTTTTGGGTGTTCAGACATGAATAATGGAAGGATGAACATTATCAAAACACGCAGCATTGTTATTGTGCTATTGACCGTTTTGGTGTTGATTCAGCTATGGGTAGGGATTGTTGGCGACAACGTCACCACCAGGTTTGAAGATTACCGAGAAATGGAAGCCTCCGGCATTGTCGAGCAAGGCTGGCTTCCTGCGTTTTTGCCCCAATCTGCCATCAATATCCAAGAAAAGCACGATTTGGACACGAATGAAGTGATGGCAACGTTTGACTATGATCCGCAAGATACGGGTTCGGTGCAGGAAAGCTGCGAGTTGATGTCGGAAACAGAGCAGAGTACGCGTTATTCCTGTTCACATGGAGAAAGCGACGCATTCATCGAGCTTCGTAAAGAAGGTACAGGCACGTTTTCAAGCCGACCTAAAGTGGATGACAAGCCGACTTAAAGTGGATGAACCGTTGTTTGAAACAGCCTTATGAATACAGCGGCTAAGTATAAAAAAATGGCTAAGCATAAAAAAATCCCCAGCTTAATACTGGGGATTTGACATTAATGTATCTTGGTTTTTATAGATATTTATAGTATTGCTATTTCTAGTTTTCTGACGGTGTCAGAGACCGACCTGTCGTCGGTTAGTTTTGCAAGCAAAGGTGCTTAAAAGCGATATATCTTGTTACTATTTTCGTACGATACATTATTCTATTTCAAATTGTAAATGTAAAACGATGAAAATGTGTCTCACTTTTTGAATGCTTGACTCAATTGAGTTACTGCTCAATGTAAGCATCTAATTTAATAGTTATTTTTTAGCTCCTGTGCTTTTCCCCGAAGACCAGAAAATCTAAATATTGAATGGGCTTTTTTACAGTTTGTCTTTGTACATGCCTTTCTGCATCTCATCACTCGCTCATTCTTGCTTGAAAATGCTGCGTCAATGTAGCCACCTTTTCTATAAATATAGGCTCAGATAAATATATAGGTCGTCAGTTTAGTGCACTGAAAATATCTTCAGATTCGGATATCAAAGCAGAGAGCATGTAACGGATATGCATGTAACTGGTATAAATGTAAACAGTGCAACATGTTGATCTGGCTGCGAAAACAGAAGCGATGAAAGCAGAAGAGTGCAGCGAGGTTCCATTCGGCTATGTCTTCATTTTTCACACAAATACGCTATACGAGTTATTTCCAAAGAGTAATTTAGAGGGAAATGAGTCTATTAATGCTCTAATGACCTAACCCATCGAGCGAATGAGAGGATGTGGGGGTCACCCAACTTATAGCTTGGGCAAATCAAATAGTAGGCATAAGGGCTGTCGAAACTCAGATCGAGTGGCTTGATGAGCGCCCCAGAATCGAGCTCTTTTTTCACCATGAAATCAGGTAAGAGAGCGATGCCACAGTTCCGTGCCAGCAAAGGCAAAGACATATAAAAATGTTCAAATGCAACGGGGTAATAATTGGGTGACGCGTGAATTTGACGCTTGTTCAACATCAGCTCCCAAAGCTGTGGGCGAGTAGATTGAGGAAGAAGAGGGAAACGAAGCACGTCATCTATCGAGTTAAGTTTCCCCACGCTTGGATGGGCAACTAAGAGGAGCTTTTCTTGAAACAACCATTCCGAATGCTCATAGTGTTTTGCAATGGGTAAGCAACGTATTGAAACGTCTGCATCGATTCCTCCTTTGGGTAGTCGGCCATCTCCGGTATTGACCGAAATTTTCAGGCGTTGGTTTTGTGAGAGAAACTGGTCTATTTCAGGCAACAGCCAAAGGTTGGCGATAGAAGGAGACACATTTAATTGCAGTAAATTTGTTTCTGAGTGGGTTTGTTGCAATTCTGCACTGGCTGACTGTATCGCCTCTAATCCTGGCACGACTTTACTGAGGTATTGACTCCCTGCTTCTGTCAGTGCGAGACCATTTCCTTTTCTCACAAATAGAGCTTGGCCGAGCTGAATTTCAAGAGATTGAATTTGTTTGCTTATTGCCCCCTGAGTGACATGCAGTTGTTTGGCCGCCTCTGAGAAGCTAAGGTACCTTGCCGCAACAATAAAGGCTTGAAGTGAGCGGCTAGAGGGGAGGTGCTTAGTTAACTGCATGATCATTACATTCCTTATGGGGGAGCACCTCTTGAATTGCACTAAGGCACTTCACACTATTCCATTCACTCATACCAGTGAGAATAATTCGCTTGTTGAGAAAGCGCAAAGCTTTATCTTGGTGACTCAATAACCTGAACTTAAGTAACCTAAACTCAAGTAAACCAAATCAAGTCAACAGAATAAGGTACGTAAGGATTCGCCATGACTCATCTCATTCATCGTCATTGCCACCATCTACCTCCGGTGGTGGAAAGTGGGCAAGGTATTTACCTTTTCGATCATAATGGTAAGCGTTACTTAGATGCTTGTGGGGGGGCGGCGGTTTCGAACCTTGGGCATAACAATCAAAAAATTAAGCATGCCATGCTGCGACAAATGGAGGCGTTGCCCTTTGCGCACAGTGGTTTCTTTACCACAGATGCGGCAGAACAGTTGGCAGACAAACTGGTGTCTTTAAGCCCCGACTCACTTAACCATGTTTACCTAGTGAGTGGTGGGTCGGAGGCTATTGAGTCGGCACTAAAGCTTGCGCGTCAATACTACCTTGAAAAAGGTCAAGGCGGTAAGTCTCAGTTCATTGCTCGTCGGCAAAGCTATCATGGGAATACCCTAGGTGCTCTAGGAGTGGGCGGTAACGAATGGCGTCGAGCGCCATTTCGCCCGTTGCTGAAAACCGCGCATCACATCTCTCCGTGTTATCCCTATCGAGACCAGCACGAAAGCGAATCCGCATTTGATTATGGGCAGCGCGTAGCAAACGAACTAGAAAGTAAGATTCTTGAAGTGGGCGCAGACAACGTGATGGCGTTTGTTGCGGAAACGGTAGTAGGAGCCACCGCTGGTGCACTGGCTCCCGTAGAAGGGTACTTTACTCGCATTCGTGAAATTTGCAGCCAATACGATGTGCTGCTGATTTTGGATGAAGTGATGTGCGGGGTCGGTAGGACGGGGTCATTCTTTGCCTTTGAACAAGAAGACATAGTGCCCGACATTGTTACTGTGGCAAAAGGACTGGGTGGGGGGTATCAACCCATCGGAGCAACCATAGTCAGCAGCCAGATCTACAAAACGATCGCCGATGGTTCAGGTTATTTTCAACATGGGCATACGTTCAACGCGCACCCAATAGCATGCGCGGCTGCATTGGCAACCATCAATGACATTGTTGAAGGAAACCGGATTTCAGATGTTCAGTCCATCAGCCGTTTGCTTTTCAAAGAGCTGAATGACGCGTTTAGTCATCACCCGAATGTTGGTGATATTCGAGGAAGAGGGTTGTTTATTGGAATTGAGTTTGTAGAAGATAAGCCGACGAAAACGCCTTTTTCCTCAACGAGCCAACTGGAAATGAAAGTGAAGCAAACGGCGATGGAGGAAGGGTTAATGTGTTACCCAATGAAAGGGACAATCGACGGTCAAAATGGTCACCACGTGCTGTTGGCTCCCCACTTCATTATGACGCCAGCGCAGGTCACAGAATTGATTGAGAAGCTGCAAGCCACCTTTAGCCGGCTGTTTTCTTTGGAGGCGGTATGCCAGCCATAATCGTTGCTCCAAACGGTGCACGAAAGACGAAAGGCGATCACCCTAATCTCCCGATGTCTGTAGAGGATGTGGTGAAAGATGTGCAAGCCTGTGCTCGGGCTGGTGCGGCGATGGCGCATGTACATGCTCGAACGTTAGAAGGAAAGCATACACTGGGGATACGTGAAAATGCTGCTCTGCTTGCTGCTCTCAAAGCCGAATTGGGGAATCAAATTCTGATTCAATTGACCACGGAAGCCATTGGGCAATTTTCGCGATTAGAGCAAATGAGGCTGATTGAAAAAGTGCTTCCGCCCGCTGTTTCTTGCGCCATCAAAGAGCTGATTCCAGATAAGGCATCCGAAGCGACCGCCCGAGATTTCTTCCACTTAGCCAATCAGGAAAACATTCTGATACAGTGGATAGTTTATGATCAGAATGATCTCATTCGTTACTTTGATCTGCTGAACAGGCAGGTTATCCCCAATACGAACCAGCATTTGTTATTGGTTCTTGGGCGTTACCACAAACACCTAGAATCTCAACCCACCGATTTATTGCCCATGCTGACGCCACAATTGTTGAATTCGGATATCGCTTGGGGTGTGTGCGCTTTTGGGCGATTAGAACAGCAATGCCTTATCTCTGCTATGTTGTTAGGTGGGGATGCACGAGTTGGGTTTGAAAATAATCATTATTTACCCAATGGAGAGCTGTCTCCGGGAAATGAGTGTCAAGTCGCTCAACTTGTTCAGCAAGCGACAGCGCTCAACGTGAATCTTATCGATGCGAGAAAGTTTGAGTCGATATTGAAGTGCAATTAATAACCTTATGTTTTACAAAGAGAATATTTACCCTTAACCGAGGTGTGCTATTTGTAAAACTTACGTAAATGGAACTATGTTTCTAAAGACAGAAACACAGGTATTTTGCACGTAAACTAACAGAGGGGAAGGGATATGACGTTTTTGAAAACGGCTTGCGTAATGATGGGGCTGACTGGTGCATTGGGGTTCGCAACCACCACGAACGCGGCTGACGATTTTGTAACGATTGGTACAGGTGGCGTAACCGGTGTTTATTATCCAACGGGAGGCGCGATTTGCCGCTTGGTCAATAAAGGGCGCAAAGATCATGGTATTCGTTGCTCTGTCGAGAGTACAGGCGGTTCGGTCTACAACATCAACACCATTCGAGCCGGTGAGTTGGATTTGGGTATTGCTCAATCGGATTGGCAGTATCATGCCTACAATGGTTCAAGCAAGTTTGAGGAGCAAGGCCCTTTTAAGGATCTTCGTGCGGTCTTTTCTGTTCACCCAGAACCCTTTACTGTGGTAGCACGTGCAGACGCCGGTATTAAAACATTTGCCGATCTAAAAGGTAAGCGTGTCAACATTGGTAACCCTGGTTCTGGTCAGCGCGGTACGATGGAAGTGCTGATGGATGAGTTGGGCTGGACAATGAAAGACTTTAAACTTGCTTCAGAATTAAAGGCTTCTGAGCAGTCTAAAGCGCTTTGTGACAACAAAATTGATGCAATGATTTATACGGTGGGTCACCCAAGTGGTGCTATCAAAGAAGCAACAACTTCTTGTGACAGTGTCATTGTTGAAGTCAGCGGTCCTGCTGTGGCAAAACTGATTGCCGATAACAGCTTCTATCGCGTCGCGACCATTCCAGGCGGTATGTACCGTGGCAATCCAGAAGATGTTCAAACGTTTGGTGTCGGCGCAACGTTCGTCAGTTCCACTGCCGTAAAAGAGACAGTGGTTTATGCAATCGTGAAAGCGGTATTTGAAAACTTCGATGACTTTAAACGCCTTCATCCTGCCTTCAGCAACTTGAAAAAAGAAGAAATGGTAAAAGATGGTCTATCGGCACCTCTTCATGCTGGTGCAGCAAAATATTACAAAGAAGTGGGTTTACTGAAATAAATCACGTTGTTTTTCTTCAAAGCCCGCTTTGTTAAGCGGGCTTTTTTATGCTTGATAAGCCGTGAAAGTGGTTCTGCTGTGCAGTGAAATTTATTTGCTATATGGCTCAACGCATTCAATCTATTAGTAATTTACGCATAATACGTGATGACTGTCTATACTGAACTAAAGGTATGATTGAGATGGAACTTACTATGCTAAAAACTCTCGTTAAGCAAGTTGCAACAAGACTTTTAATAACACCTGTTTTTTTGCTTGTCTTATCTATCCCAAACGTAATAGCAGAAGAAAATAGCAAGCGAACCTATTACTTTGTAGGCGCTTTTTTAGCTCATCCTTATGTACGCGATATCAAGTTAGGCTTTAAATACGCCACCAAGAAATTAAATGTGAATATCGTAATGCTTGGCCCTCAGGGACCGGATTGGGATGCTCAGTATAAAGCAATGGAAGTGGCTATTGCCGCTAATCCTGACGGCATTATTGTCCCTCTTTGGGTCGATAATACCCTCCCTTTGATCGTTGAAGCGAGAAAGAAAGGAATCGAAGTGATAGCCATTGAAGCGGCCCCTGAAAACCACAATGCTAATACGTACATTGGGTTGGATAACTATCAGGCTGGTCTCCTAACGGCTCAAGAGCTCGTTCGTATTGGTGGTAACAAAGGCAAGCTAGGTCTCGTCCTTAATCAAGCCAGTAATACCGTGTTAAAGAGGCAGGGTGTTATCGATGGCTTGAAAAATACGGAATGGGAAATAGTTGCTGAAGTGGACGACGAAACGAATACCGATCAAGCCAGCCAAGTGACGATGAAACTCTTACGTGAGCACCCCCATCTTAGTGGATTGATAGGGCTTAACTCCAGCTCTGGTGTAGGGATAGGAAATGCGATAGGTCAGCTCGGTTTGATGGACAAGGATCTATCCATTGTGGTTCATGATCGGGAAGATACGGTTCTCGAATTTATTGAAAGTGGTGTGATTGATTCTTCTATCGTAGCGAAAACGGCAATGATGAGTTATCTCTCGATTGCCTTACTGGAGGATTATCACGATCGATTGGGCGATGATATTCCAGTAGCCAGTAATATCTCATCCATTGGTATTACACTGCTTCCTGAAGTGGTTCACATAGGCGCAGTCGTTGTTAATAAAGAGAATATCACCCATTTTTTACGCAAGAATTTAATCAATGGCTGGAAGGCTGAATGACCTTTAAAACCAAACTTTTTGTTTTTACTCCGCTGCTGGTCGCGCTCACAATCGTGCTTTCGATTGTTGCTTCCAATGTGTTGATGAGAAGTGAGATTAATCGTCAGAATGAGGCACGTCTGCACAATGCAACGAGCTCTCTACAAAGACGCATATCAGATGATTTTCCGCATATTCATCGCCAATATGAAGCATTTCGAAGGAGTGCTTCTACTCAATTCTTAATGGGTGTGGAGCGAGGTAACATCTTTACCGCTGAAGATTTTATCGGCGTGCTTACTTTCTACCCAGATGTTCGCGAGTACTTACTTGAGTTTTCACGTATTTACGATATTTCCAGCTATGCGATTTACCTGCCAGCGGACCCCAATTCTTCCTCCCCAGTATTGGATGAAAACGTTAACTATCTCTTTGCTCAATTTAATGGTCAGTTAGATGGGCTCATCATCAATGAAACCACTTTGATTAGCTGGGACTCGCGCAATTTTTTACGCAAAAAAGTCATCGAGCCCGTTCTTAATTTTCCTAAGACATTCGTTGGTTCGCCTCGAACTGAATTAACAACGTTATCGGATGGCAGTGTAGGTATTAGTTACAGCTTCGAACTTGATAACGGTGGAGTGCTGGTATTGCAAAGGAGCTGGGATTTTGACTTGGCGATTCAAGAGGTGGATTTAGGGGTGGAAATTACTCTGTACGATGAATCAAGAAATCGAATAGACGGATCTAGCGAATTTACAAAACTTGAAGACGATATCCAAATTAATACAGCGAAAATGCAGTTAGATATCAAGGATATCGATGGGCAGATTCATACTGGTTTAGTTTCAACCATAAGAGACAAAGGGGTCGTACTTGGGTATTTGGTTACCTCAATATCTCAACAAGTTATAGAAGATGCCACTAAGCGTGTTGCGGTATTACTCATCGTTTCGGGCTTGGTTTTAGTGTTGCTGGCAGTGGCGATTTCAATCTTAATGGCTCGCTCGTTCATTGAACCCGTTTCTCAGTTAATTAAGGATTTTAGTGCGATTGCTAACGGGAATATCAATCACAAAATCAACATCTCCCGACGTGATGAATTTGGTGAACTCGCGCGTAATTTTTACTTCATGCAAAGCGCGATCAAGGACAACATTACCGAGTTGAATTTGAAGATCCAGGAGCGAGATGTTGCAGAAAGAAAAGTGAGAAAGCTCAATGAAGAACTGGAAGACCGGGTGATGTTAAGAACGGAAGAATTACGCCATGCAGTGAATGAAATGGAGAAAGCCAAAGAAAGCGCTGAAAAAGCGAACCAAGCCAAGTCGGAGTTTCTGGCTAATATGTCTCATGAAATTCGGACTCCGATGAACGCGATTCTTGGGTTTTCTGAAATTCTCTATTCGGAAGAAGCCAACCCAAAAAAACTCAATTTCATCAATAAGATCAGGACATCAGGTAAAGCACTTCTTCACCTTATTAATGACGTTTTGGACTTGTCGAAAGTGGAATCCGGTAAACTCGAGTTTCATATGGCGCCCACATCGGTGCCTAAAATGTTTGAAGAATTGCATGATATGTTCGACCACAAGGCGTCCAGCAGTGATCTTGCGCTTATCTATGAAATAGAAAAAGGCATGCCTGAGAGCCTCTCCATGGATGAAAATCGATTAAGGCAAGTCTTCATTAACTTGATTGGTAATGCCGTTAAATTTACCGCTAAAGGCTTTGTAAAAGTCACCGCCAGAGCTATCCCTGTCGAGGAAAATTTCAGGTTGGAATTCGATGTAGAAGATACAGGGATAGGGATTAAAAAAGATCAGATGGATAAAATATTTGGATCATTTGAACAGGCAGAAGCAACGGAAAGTCGTTTTGGTGGTACAGGCTTAGGGCTTGCCATTAGTAAGCAAATCATTGAACTAATGGGGGGGGAAATATCGGTCTCTAGTGAATTTGGTTCAGGGACAACGTTTAGTGTGGTTTTACCCTTGGTGAGTCCGGCTCAAGCGCTTGAGGCTGACCCTGATCCTGTAGAGGAAAACACCAGTGTGGTATTTGAACCCGCCAAAATTTTAATAGCGGATGATGTGGATTATAACCAAGAAATTTTGGCTCAGTTTTTAACGGATTACCCATTCGTATTGGACTACGCCGATGATGGCATTCAATTGCTTGAAAGGGTGGAAAAATGCCCCCCTGACTTAATTTTGATGGACATAAAAATGCCTAATATGGATGGTCGAGAAGCCTCTGAAATATTAAAGAAAAATCCCCTTTATCAGGACATTCCGATTATTGCCGTTACGGCTTCTGCATTGTCGGAATCGCTTGAAAGTCACATTAAGTACTGTGAAGGCTATATCACGAAACCCGTTGATAAAGAGAGCCTTATCGAAGAGCTTAAGAAATTCCTTGCCTATACTAAAGTGAGCAGGTCGGTTAATGGTTCAGTTGCACTGCAATCAAAGCCAATTGAATCTGAGGGGGAAATAAGAGTCCCTAGTGGGGAAGTGCTTTCCAAAATTCGAACTTTAGCCATTGATGGATTTATAGATGATATTCAAGAAATGGTGCAACCGCTTGCCACGGATTTCCCAGAGTTTACCGAACGTGTCGTTAAATTCGCTCACGAGTTTGATGACCAGAAAATAATCGATATGGTGGATGATTACGTTAATGAGCAACCATGATATTTCAATACTTATAGTGGACGATAGCCCTTCAAATCTAGGTGTCGCTTCCGGTTTTTTAAAAGAGTTGGGTTATAAGATTGCCACGGCCAACAATGGCAGAACGGCATTAAGTCGAGTAGAGAGAATCAAACCTTCATTGATTCTTTTAGATGTCAATATGCCTGAAATAAATGGTTTTGAAGTCTGCCAAATTCTCAACAGCAACCCTGAATATGTTGATATTCCTATCATTTTTCTTACTGCATTAACAGATCAGGATGCAAAAGAAAAAGCATTCTCTTCCGGTGCAGTGGATTACATCAGTAAGCCTTTTCAAAAGAAAGAGCTGATTGCCCGTGTGC
Organism: Vibrio sp. S9_S30; assembly: GCF_014694455.1. Lineage (GTDB taxonomy): Bacteria > Pseudomonadota > Gammaproteobacteria > Enterobacterales > Vibrionaceae > Vibrio. Next base: position 76,732 of record NZ_JAAUWT010000004.1, read on the forward strand.
AAAATCATTTAAGTATCAGCCAATCCAAGAGAGATCTAGAGAACCTAGTAAAAGAAAAGACGGAAGCGTTAATCCAGCTACGAAGTACGCAAAATAAGCTGGTGGAATCAGAGAAAATGGCATCACTGGCCAAGTTGGTGTCGGGTGTAGCGCATGAAATGAACACACCAATAGGGAATTGTATCAGTACGTTTTCCGCTATTAGGGACACCATTGATACGTTAGAAAATTCGATCGAAAGTGGTGTTCTTTCAAAGAGCAATATGGTGTCAACGTTGGAATCGATCCGTGATTTCACCACTATTGGTCTTAACAATACGGCGAAGCAATCTCGCTTAATCGATTCATTTAGAGAGTTAGACGCCGTGGGGGCTGAAACCCGAGTTCAACCAGTGAATGTAGGGCGTTTTATGACCGAAGGGTTGGAGTCCGTTGCTGCGAGGGAAGAGATCGGCGTGAAATTCAACGTGGAGTGCGATCCGACGCTTACCGTCAAACTCAATACGTGGATTGTCCACGACGTACTGCAAAAATTGGTGACCAATACCTATCATCACGGGTTCGCTGGCGGCAAAAAAGGGGAGATTTGGGTCAATGTGCGTCACAATAACGGGCAATTAGAGGTGGAATATCGTGATGATGGTCGAGGTGTTTCTTCAGATGTAGAGGAAACATTATTTGAACCCTTTATTACGACTGAGAGGAGCCAAGGGTTTGTTGGATTGGGATTGCATGTCGCCTATATTTTAGTTACTCAGTACCTTAAGGGGCGAATTGAGTTGATAAAATCATCACAAGGAGCGCGCTTTACCTTTTGTTTTCCATGTGAAATATCCTAATTATGGTTGCTAATTGTGAATGAATTGTTAGCATTGTATACAAGAATTGTGCTCAAAATAATAAAGCAAACGATTAACTATTGTTCGAATTGAATATGTTCTTCTTCACAGTCGTGAATCATGTCAAGAATCTGTAAAAAATTGGGCGATAATTGCACAGGTATTTGGGGATAGGTGCTAATTTTAATACTTTGATACCAAATGACACGGAGAAATAGGATGATGACCTTTAAGTCAGTCGCGGTAGGTGTAGCGCTTGGGCTAGCAACTTTTGCTTCTCAAGCTGCAGATTTTAAACCGTCAGTGATCTTTGACATGGGCGGTAAATTTGATAAGTCTTTCAACCAAGCGGCTTACAACGGTGCGGAAGCATTTAAGAAGGACACAGGAATTACGTACGGTGAGTTTGAAATTACTAACGAAGCACAACGTGAGCAAGCGATGTTGCGTTTGGCACAGCGTGGCCATAATCCTATTGTGGCAGTGGGTTTCCAGCAAGCTCCTATCGTTGAAAAAGTAGCGAAGCAATTTCCAAAAACAAACTTCGTTATTATTGATTCTGTGGTAGACCTACCAAACGTTCGTAGCGTTGTGTTTAAAGAACATGAAGGTTCTTTCCTTGTTGGTGCGCTAGCTGCCATGAAGAGTGAGTCGAAAACCGTTGGTTTTATTGGCGGCATGGATATTCCTCTGATTCGTAAGTTTGCTTGTGGTTATGAGCAAGGTGCAAAATACATCAACAAAGACACAAAAGTTGTGCAAAACATGACAGGTTCTACGCCTGCTGCATGGAATAACCCAACAAAAGGGGCGGAGCTGGCTAAGTCTCAGTTCGACCAAGGTGTTGATGTTGTTTACGCCGCTGCGGGTGGTACAGGTGTGGGGGTTTACCAAGCTGCCGCAGATGAGAAAAAATACGCGATCGGCGTAGATTCCAATCAAAACCACCTTCACCCTGGCGTTATGCTGACGTCGATGGTTAAGCGCGTGGACGTTGCGGTTAAAGATGCATTTATGGATGCGTACGCAGGCAAATTCACTTCAGGCATGCAGTCTCTTGGCCTGAAAGAAGAAGGGGTCGCATGGGCACTTGATGAATACAATAGCAGCCTAATCACAGCAGAAATGGCAGGCAAAGTTGAGCAAATTCGGGACGACATTATTTCTGGTAAAGTGGTAGTACACGATTACTTCTCAAATAGCGCTTGTACTTACTAATATAGTAGTAATCAATGCCGGACATGGCTGATCTGTGTCCGGCTTTTTAATTTCTGCCTTCCAAGAATTCAGCAAAAAATATAATTATCATTCTTGGTGGTGATGTGGCAGACATAGCTGGAGTATTTTTGCGAAAATAGCAGAATAAATGAAAGAGAATTCAATGAAACGGATTCGACGAAATTTTCAGATATTTGCATTTATACTCTTTAAAGTTGATAAACCTGTCATTTTGAAGATATACAAGAACTAACATGAGTTATCGAATCATTCAGTCACTCAGGGAGAGAGAATGAGCAGTCCTGCCATTGAGTTAAAACTCGTTAATAAGCGCTTCGGCGCGGTTTGGGCAAACAAAGATATTAATTTTGCTGTCCAACCAGGCACCATCCACGGCATTGTGGGAGAAAACGGTGCGGGCAAGTCGACATTAATGTCGATCTTGTACGGCTTTTATGAGGCGGATTCGGGCTCCATCCATGTTGATGGAAAGCAAGTTGCCATCAAAAACTCTCAAGATGCGATCGATCTTGGAATCGGAATGGTTCACCAGCACTTTATGTTGGTAGAAACCTTTACGGTTATTGAAAACATTATGCTCGGCGCTGAAAGTCACAGCTTGATCTCGCATAGCGTAAAAGATGCTGAACAAGCATTGCATGAAATTGAAACGAAATACGGTCTTGAAGTGGATAACCACGCGTTGGTTTCTTCTTTGCCTGTGGGTTTGCAACAGCGGGTAGAGATATTAAAAGCGTTATATCGTGGTGCACGTATCCTCATTTTGGATGAACCTACTGGGGTTCTTACACCACAAGAAACCGAGCAGCTTTTTGACATTCTGCGCACACTAAAAGAGCAGGGTGTGACCATCATATTAATCACCCATAAGCTGAAAGAAATTATGTCGGTAACCGATAGTGTCTCTGTTATGCGGGCGGGTGAAATGGTGGCGTTCAGAAATACAGGGCAAACGAATCCACAAGAACTGGCGGAGTTGATGGTGGGTCGTAAAGTTCTGCTTAATGTCGATAAGTCAGAAGCAGCACCTGAAGAGACCCGTATTGAAGTCAAAGACGTCAGTTACTTTGATGACCGAGGTATTAAGCGTCTCAAGAATCTTAATTTCCACATAAAGGCGGGGGAGATTCTAGGGGTGGCTGGGGTTTCTGGTAATGGTCAATCAGAGTTGCTTCGTGTACTTTCTGGTACTTTGGTGCCTCAAGAAGGTGAGTTAAGAGTCTCAACGTCGAAAGGGGTGCATCAATTCAATTCCGAGGCTGCCCGTGACGCTGCATTAATGCGCGAATTAAGTATCGGTCATATTCCGGAAGACCGTATCAAGCAGGGTTTAGTCAAAACCATGCCTGCCGCAGAAAATGCCATTCTTGGCTTCCATCATAATAAAGAATACGGTTCTCATCTTCTTGATTTGAATGCCATTGATGACGCGACACGTGACATGATGGAGCAATATGATGTCCGACCCGTCGATCCACACCTTAAGAGCGCTAACTTTTCCGGTGGTAACCAGCAAAAGTTGATTATCGCGCGCGAAATGCTCAAACATCCGGATGTCATCCTAGTTGGTCAACCCACACGCGGTGTGGATATTGGGGCGATTGAATTCATTCATAAAAACATCATTGCAGCCAGAGATAACGGCGCAGCGGTGCTCCTTGTTTCCACTGAGTTGGATGAAATCATGTCTCTGTCCGATAGAATTATCGTGATGGTGGATGGTGAGATTTCGGGTGAAGTAAAAGCAAGTGAAACCGACGAGAAAGGGCTGGGTCTGCTCATGGCCAATGCCAGTGCTGAAGGAGACGTACAATGAACAAGACCGTACCCTCATGGGTCAATGTAGCGTTGGTTCCGCTGCTTCAGTTGATTCTCGCTTTGGTGGTATCTAGCCTCGTCGTGTTATTGGTTGGTGAAAGCCCTGTCGCTGCATTTTCTGTGATGATTCAAGGGGCAACGAATCTTGAGTATGGTGGTTTAAGTAACACACTTTACTATTCCACGAACTTTATTTTTACAGGTCTTGCCGTAGCAGTGGCGTTTCACGCTGGCTTGTTCAATATCGGCGGTGAAGGGCAGGCGTATATCGCTGGCTTAGGTATCGGTATATTGATGTTGTTGCTAGACGGTATATTGTCGGTCTGGTTAATGGCACCGTTAGCCATTATTGTTGCGGCTGCCTTTGGTGCGCTTTGGGGCGCGGTGCCTGGTTATCTGCAAGCTAAACGTGGGTCGCACATTGTGGTTACCACCATTATGTTCAACTTTATTGCGTTTTCGGTTATGGGTTACGCATTGGTAGAACACATAGCCAAATACGGCGGTAACTCGACAGATTCACGTTACTTCAACCCTGAGGCGGTGTTTCCCAAATTACATGAATGGGGCGCTGCGAACGGGTTTGAATTGCCATTTTCTTTACTTAACCCATCGTTATTGATCGCGTTAGTCATGGCGTGGCTAGTATGGCTGTTATTGTTCCGATCTCGCTTGGGTTACGCTATCCGAGTGGTTGGGCAAAATGCGTCTGCGGCGGAATACGCAGGGATCAACGCAAAGAGAATCATTATTATCGCCATGACAATATCTGGTGGTTTAGCGGGCATGATGGCCGTCAATGAAGTATTTGGTGCGCACAATCGCCTTATTCTCAACTTCACTGGTGGCTTCGGGTTTATTGGTATTGCGGTGGCACTCATGGGACGGAATCACCCTGTTGGGATCATTATTGCGGCGATTTTGTTTGGTGCTTTATATCAAGGCGGAACCGAGTTGCAATTTGAAATGCCGAGCTTGAACCCTGAACTTATCATGGTTATCCAAGGTTTGGTCATCTTCTTTACTGGCGCTATGGATAGACTTATTCGTGAGCCTGTTGAGCGGCTCTTTACTCGTCAAGCGAAAGCTTAGGAGGTGTGACGATGGAAATTTTTAACTGGCTATTGTCCACTTTTGATTCGACCATTCGCTTGGCTGTACCGCTTATCTTTGCGGCAATGGCGGGGATATTTTCAGAGCGTTCTGGTATTGCGGATATTGGTCTGGAAGGCAAGATGCTGTTCTCTGCTTTTGTGGCTGCTGCGACGTCTTATGCACTGGGTTCTCCGTGGTTGGGATTGCTGGCAGGTATTGGCGCTTCTGTTCTATTGGCACTCGTTCATGGCTATGCTTCCATCATTCAAAAAGGTGATCAGATCATTTCAGGTTTGGCGATTAACTTTTTTGCATCCGGGATGACGATAACCCTAGGACATGCTTGGTTTTCTAAAGGTGGTCAAACGCCTACACTGCTTAATGAACAACGCTTCTTACCCCTTGATTTACCGGGTGCGCAGTGGTTAGGTGAGAATGTTCCCGTGATTGGTCCTATTTACTCGGAGCTTATTTCGGGTCATAACATTCTTGTCTATCTTGCATTTGTCGCCGTCGTTGTGACTTGGTGGGTATTGTTCAGAACTCGCTTTGGTTTACGAGTCCGTGCTGTTGGGGAAGAACCGAATGCTGTGGATACAGCGGGTATCTCGGTATTTTCGTTGCGTTTTAGAGCCGTACTCGTGACAGGCGTGTTGTGTGGGTTGGCCGGAGCCTACCTGTCGACCGCTCAGAATGCGGGCTTTGGTAAGGAAATGACAGCTGGTCAAGGTTATATTGCATTAGCCGCGGTAATATTTGGTAAATGGAACCCTAAAGCCGCATTTTTTGCCTGCTTGCTGTTTGGTTTCTTGTCGGCATTGGAAACGCGAATGCAAGGCGTGGAAATCCCACTGGTTGGTGTACTTCCAACCCAAGTGTTCTCTGCACTACCCTATGTTTTAACTGTTGTTCTTTTAGCGGGCTTCATTGGAAAAGCTGTTGCCCCTAAAGCGATTGCCAAGCCATACACGAAAGAACGATAAAGATTCTAGGAACGTTCATAAATCGTATTCACTTCTTCAAAGCCATCCGATTTTTCTGGTGGCTTTTTTATTATTGGTCAAAGGGGGTTAAAGACATGCGCTATACGGCTTTACAAGTTGTGAGGAGTGTGGTTTCCGAACTCAGAAAGGCAAGTTCGATTGAAGCAAAGAGAAAATGAAAGCCTAGTTGGAAGTTGAGCTAAATCGGAATAAAGTTTAATAAATGAAAGAGCAAACGTTTGCCTTTTTTGGGCGATATTGCCGCTCATTAACATGCGAGCTACAATCTCGTTCCCAACTTGTCCCTTAATAAGTTTTATTGAATATGAAGTTTCCCGGTCAAAGAAAATCTAAACACTACTTCCCTGTGCATGAGCGTGATCCATTGGTAACCCAAGCGCAAGAAAGCAAAAAAATGGCACGCACTCACATTGTTGGTATCGACCAGACTCTCGTGGACATTGAGGCGAAAGTGAGCGATGACTTTATCGAAAAATTTTCTTTGAGTAAGGGACACTCTCTGGTTATCGATGATGAAACAGCAGAGAATTTGTACAACGAGCTAAAAGAGCAAGGGCTCGTCACCAATGAGTTTGCTGGCGGTACGATTGGCAATACTCTGCATAATTACTCCGTTCTTGCAGACGACAAGTCCATTTTGTTGGGGGTAATGAGCCAAGACATCAAGATCGGCAGTTATGGGTATCGATACCTGTGTAATACGTCTAGCCGAATGGATCTTAATTATTTGCAAGGAGTAGACGGTGCGATTGGTCGCTGCTTCGCTTTGATCAGTGAAGACGGTGAACGTACCTTTGCTATCAGCGAAGGTCATATGAATCAGCTAAAGCCTGAAAACATCCCAGAAACCATTTTCAAGAAAGCGTCTGCACTGGTTCTTACTGCTTATCTTGTTCGATGCAAGCCAGGCGACCCCATGCCTCAAGCAACCATGCAAGCTATCGAGTACGCAAAAAAATACGACGTGCCCGTTGTTCTTACGTTGGGAACAAAATACGTTATTCAAGACGATCCAGTGTTTTGGCAAACCTTTTTGCACGACCACGTGTCGGTAGTCGCGATGAACGAAGATGAGGCGAAAGCGTTAACAGGGGAAAATGACCCGCTTTTGGCTTCGGATAAAACGCTTGATTGGGTGGATCTGGTGCTATGTACAGCAGGACCTGTTGGACTTTACATGGCAGGCTTTGCCGAAGATACGGCAAAGCGAGAAACATCGCTTCCGCTCCTTCCGGGTGCCATTGCAGAGTTCAACCGTTATGAGTTCAGTCGACCAGTACTAAAGGCCAACACTGATAATCCGATTAAGGTGTATTCGCACATCGCACCTTACATGGGCGGTCCTGAAAAAATAAAGAATACGAATGGTGCAGGCGATGCGGCACTCTCTGCATTGTTGCATGACATGGCCGCCAACCGTTACCACAAAGAAAATGTGCCGAATTCCAGTAAACACCAATACCCGTATTTGACGTACTCTTCTTTCTCTCAGGTATGCAAATATTCGAACCGCGCAAGTTACGAAGTCTTGGTTCAGCATTCTCCTCGTTTGTCTCGAGGTTTGCCGGAGCGTGAAGATAGCTTGGAAGAAGCGTACTGGGAACGTTAATCTTATTAGAATGCTTAGAAAACCGCTTCTTTGGGCGGTTTTCTTGTTTTAATCTCGATGACTATGCCATGATTAATTCAACCCAAATTCATACTGTGTAAAGAGTAAGGTCCGCTGATGGTCAGTTGCGATAAATACGATTTCATTGAGTTAGCTTGTCTACTCAAATTGAGAGTGAGCCTAGATATGCTGTCTGGTGAACAAATAGAGGGAGTGGCGCACAATACCAAAATAGGCACCGATCGGGCGGAATATTTGATTCTCACTAACTTGATCGCTGATGTAACCGATGTCGATGAAACTATGGTACGACTCGATGACATCCATACAATGAGCGCAAAAACACCAAACCCTCACTTCACAACTATTCACATTAATGACATTTAATGAACTTCCGTTCGGTATGTTCTTGCGTGAGAATCAGGTGGTCATGAGTGAATAATAAGTAGATAAAGTTCAACTGATTATATTTATTTTTTCTGATTTCTCTTGGCTTTCTCCCACCACGCTTTCCCTCTCATTTTTACTCTAGGTCTTCTACACAAGCCGCATTCTTTGGTATGCAACAAGATTTTATTCTTCTCTGTCTGATACTATTCCTGCGTCATATCTGGAGGCTAACCACATGAAAATTCTAGTGATTGAAGATGACGTAACGACAAGAGAGTTTGTATCTCAGGGGCTGCGCGAACATGGCTATATCGTAGATGAAGCGGGAGATGGTCAAGAAGGTTTGATGATGGCCATCAGTTGTGATTATAAAATGATCATTCTCGATCGGATGTTACCAGCACTGGACGGCATGAAAGTACTTGCGGCGATTAGAGCAACCGAAGTGAATGTACCAGTCTTGATTCTCAGTGCAATGGACAGCGTTGAAGATAGAGTCAGCGGCTTGCAAGCGGGCAGTGATGACTACTTAACGAAGCCTTTTGCTCTAGCGGAATTGATTGCTCGTACAGACATCATTGTACGACGTCACCAGCCCACCCCTCGGGTTCTTAGCTACTTGGAATACGAAGGTCTTAAATTGGACTTGAAAGCGCATCGCGTCACTTTTCTTGATAACGAGTTACATCTGCAACCCAAAGAGTTTCAGTTACTTCAGTATTTCATGGAAAACGAAGAGCAGGTCATTTCTCGAATGCGTTTGTTTGAAGCGATATGGCACTATCATTTTGACCCTAGAACGAACGTGATAGATGTTCACATTGCCAATCTTCGTAGAAAATTGGATGAGGTTGGCGGAACGAATCTACTCCATACCGTTAGGGGAGCAGGTTATGTCCTTCGCTGTTGATCATGATCTTACACGTTCCTCAATATTTAAAATTTTACTCCTACTCGTCATATCCATTGCTCTGCTTTATTCATTATTTGTTCATCAAGTCTTTGTCCATTCGGAGTCATTTCATCGCAACCAACTTACCAAGCAGCTTCGCGATGAAATTCAGGAGTTTGACGAAGCCAATCTGCGAGGCGTTGGCGAAGTGGAAAGATTGATTCTGAGAAAGCGAGAGTTTGAAAGTCCTTTCATCTATCACATCAATCGTATTTCCATTCCATCCTCTTATCCGGTAGTGCGGAAAAAATTGAGTCATAACCAAGTCTTTCTTTTTGATGGTCGAACATTGGAAATAGGCATCAAACCCGAGCTTTTGCAGTCGTATCGTTCTCAAGTGGTTCCGATGATTGCTTCGGGTGTTTTGATACCCGTCACATTGATGTTTATTGGCGCGGCGACATTCGCGATTGTCATATTACGTAAGCTGCATAGGGTCAATCATGCTATGAATCGCTTTCTCTGTGGTGAAAAAAAGGTGAAATTGCCTGTTTCAACCAGTGATGATGAATTCGATATTTTGGCGATACATCTCAATTTTATGATAGAGCAGATGGAAAAGAACGAAGAGACTCTCAAAACGCTCTCAATTGGTATGGCACATGATATGCGAACGCCGATGGCTCGCTTAAAATTGAGACTCGAAGAGCTTTCTAACTCAAAAAATTTAGCAGAACCAGAGCTCAGTAAGCTTATGGCTTGCCAAGAAGAGTTGGATGTGTTGCTCGCTTTTTTTAACAGTATGTTGGAGATTGCACGCTTAAACAGTGGGCAGATGGTCATAAGTGACGACGACGTCGACTTGAGCAAAATTGCCCATGATGTGACGGAATTTTTGATACCGCTCGCAGAACAAAAGCAGCAAATCATGACCCTAAGAAAAGAGGGGCAATGCCATCTTATTGGTGATCGTTCTTTGATGTTTCGAGCCTTATTTAACTTGGTAGAGAATGCGGTGAAGTACACGCCCGAGCATGGTCGGATTGAGGTGATTGTAGACACTCTAGGTATCGTTGTTTGTGATTCGGGAATAGGGATATCTGATACCGACAAACCTCACGTTTGCGAACCGTTATTTAGAGCAGATAAAAGCCGAAGCGAAATCGGAAATGGAATGGGCTTAGCCCTCGTTGATGCGGTTGTCCGGCTGCATCAAGCGCAGCTTCTTTTTAAGGATAATCACCCAGGTTTGAGAGCGAGAATTTACATTAGTTAACTCTCATGTCCATTCATAAATAGGGTTTGAAGCCGAAGCCAGTGGAACGGAGCCCACTGAGGCGGAAAGCGCTAAAAATGTACTGTCTCTATGGTTATAGAAACGTTTGGCAGATGCTTAGGGAAAAGGGAAAAGACAATACGAGTCAAAAGTAACTCAATTTAATCAAGGCGTTGAGGTGTTAGTTTGACTCTGGTGACGTTGATAAGCAATCTGCTTATATAGAATGTCGCTACCGCCGTTTAACAGGTTTCTGTGCGGGTATCTGATATTAATGTTTAGAGTGCTTACTCTATATGTAGGTGAAATATGAACTGGTTATCTAACCTCTCTTTAAGAATGAAGATGGCGTTACCTGTTACAGTAATGATTCTTTTATTCTCCTCCATCACGTTGTACAACGTCCAATTGTTTGGTGCGCAAAGTCGAGCAAATAATAAATTAAATAACAACATTCAACCCGTATTGGAAAAACTCGAAGATGCCTACCGTGATCTCTACCAAGTGTTCTCGGCAGCGCAGGGTTTGATGCTCGCTAACGGTGATCAGGAAGAAATGCAAAAGCATAAGTTTGAGTTCGAAGATAATGGCTATAAAGCATTGCCTCGCTTAAAGAGCCTTTATAGTTTGGTGGATGGAGAAATATTGCCATCGAGTTCAAAAACAAGCATCGATCAGCTCATTGAAGCAACTGAGAGATGGATTGATAAATACGAGATGATGTTTGCCCAACCACAGCAAGCTCAAGCCTTATTTACTCAATATCAGGCCGGCTTAATGAGTGATTTCGCCATTATGCGAAAGGAGCTTAAATCGATTCGTAAAAGCATTGAAAGCGTGCAAGCGGAACTTCGAATAGAAGCCAATGATGCGGCTAGGAATTCAGAGTTAGCACTTGAAGTCGGCAGTGGATTCGCCATTCTAATTGGCGCTTTTCTAACTTGGTTACTGTCTGGTTGGATTATTGCTCCAATTCGTCGGTTGAATGAAAGCATGGCGGAAATTGCGTCGGGGCAGGGGGATTTAACAAAGCGAGTTAAAGTGGAGTCTTATGATGAAGTTGGGGAATTAGGGCGAAACTTCAACACGTTTGTACAATCTTTACAAACCACGATTGGTGACGTTGTTGATGCCACGCACCACGTGCGCAATGAGATGAATCAATTTAATCAAATTACTGGCAATGTTGTTAAAGGGGTAACTTCTCAACAACAAGAAAGTGAGATGGTTGCAACGGCAATCAATGAAATGCGAGCTACAAGTGACAGTGTAAGTCAGAATGCTCAAGAAGCAGCGAGTGCGAGCGAGGTTGGGCACTCTGAAGTGAAACAAGCCTCGGAGGTACTAACGCAAACGGTGACCTCCATTCAAGAGCTTGCAAACGAACTGAAACACGCAGGATCTGTGATACATACATTGGATTCTGATGTGTCTAACATCGCTTCGATTCTGGATGTGATTCGTGGTATTGCAGAGCAGACAAACCTGTTGGCGCTTAACGCTGCGATAGAGGCGGCGCGCGCGGGGGATCAAGGGCGTGGCTTCGCCGTTGTTGCAGATGAGGTGCGCGCCTTGGCGAGTAAAACGCAAGACAGTACTGGTGAAATTCAGGTAATGATTGAGAAGCTGCAAGCAGGTGCAAAGGAAGCGGTAACGGCAATGAAGTCTAGCCAGCAAGGGGGGGAACGTACCATTGAACATGCGAACACCGCATCACACTCTTTGAATGAAATCAGCCGTTCAATTTCAATCGTCAATGAAATGAACGCTCAAATTGCAACAGCAGCATTTGAACAAACGACCGTCAGTGACGCTGTAAACCGCAATATTCAGCGAATTGCCGATAACAGCCAACAGATCGTTCATGTGGTGGAAGACGCCAATGATTCTTCTAAGAATTTAGCCGCTCAATGCGAACGCTTGGATAATCTCGTGGGACGTTTTAAGGTATAGGGTTACTAGCCTTTCAAGGGCTGTTAGCTAAAGCAAGGACTGTCAGTTAAAACAAGTCCTGCCAGTTTAAACAAGTGCTATCCGTTAAAAAAGTAAGCCCTAGGTGATGTCACTTAGGGCTTTCTGACGTTTTAGGTAGGCGCTTAATTTTTCAGATTTTTTAGCAAGGTTAAAGGTCGGTTCAAATAAAAAAGCTGCCGAAGCAGCTTTAGTCAATCGATGTAATGTTCGTTATACGAAAATGTATTGGTCCATCATTGTGATCATACGGCCAATTTCAGGTTTGGTTATCGTATCGTTTGCACCGAGCTGTAATGCTTTCTCACGGTTGTCATCACTCATTAACGAGGAAAACATAACAATTGGCATCGCGCTGTACGTGTCGTTCTCTCGTAGCCTTTTAAGCAGGTGCATGCCATCCATGCGAGGCATTTCTACGTCGGTAACAACCGCATCGACAAATTCGCTTACAGGAACGTTCTCTTTCTTAGATAACGCTTCGAACTCTGTCAGTTTATCCAGCGCTTCTCCTCCGTCCTTACAGGTAATGATGTTGTACCCTGCGGATCGGAGTGTGTTTTCAATTAGGCTGCGTATAAACGCTGAATCATCAACAACCATAACCGTACGAGCCTGACGTTTGGTGACCATTCTCTGGTTTAGATCAACGCTCTTATCTATAGTGACATCGTATTTTTCCATACTCAATTCTGGGTTGATGTCTGCAATGATTTTTTCAAAATCCAAAATCATGATTAGGTTGCCATCTTGTCGAACAACAGCGACAACGCAATCATTTTCTCCCGCCTCTAAGAATTGGCTTGGTGACTCTACATCTTCCCAAGAAATTCGATGAATTCGGCTTATGCTGTCGATCAAAAATCCATTAGTCATCCGATTAAAATCCGTAACAATGACAAACTTGCGTTCGAGCTCGGATTTTGTGGGCACGCCCAACCACCCTGCCAAATCGACCAAAGGGGTGAGCTTTTCTCGTGAAGAGAACACGCCAACCATATGAGGCTGTGCATTAGGGTAGTCCGTTGTCTCTGGAACCTGAATTACTTCGCGAACTTTCGCAACGTTAATACCGTAATAGCAGGTTTTAGTTGTACCGTCTGGAAGTTGTTTTTGTAGATGAAATTCTATAATTTCAAGCTCATTTGTACCACTTTCGGTTAAAACCGTACTGTTAAGGTTGTTACTCATAGATACCACATTTCAAGTTATGACTGACAGGCAGTTATTGATGTTTATTTTAGTATATACCCAAGTAACCTCAAGGTGCTAGATTCAGCGAGATTTGCTAGGGAATCTGTCTAGGATCTGTTGACCTTTCTCGGCTAAATTTTGTCGATTTCTATGCGTTTTGTTTGCGGTGCAAGGTACGACGCTGGTCATTCCAAGCAAATACCGAGCAAAATAAAACGCTAAAACTGAGCCCTTGCGCAGTATTGGTGGTTCTTTTCTACGGCGTTATCGCTTATTGGTGTAGAGCGACTACACCGAATAAGCTCTGGCTTGTATCAAGAGTCCACAAATTGCTGCAAAATCATCTCTCAAGATCAACTGGCTCCAGCAACCATTTAGAGCAGAACTCGCACGAATTCCTGAGTTAAGACTGAGCGAAGTTCAGCAATACCCTAACATTATAGTTAATGCTCAGGAAATGCAGAAATTTCCTATACAGGTCTCCATGCCTCATTGTTTTTCAATACTTTCAGGTTTATCGGCAGAAACCACGTTGACTTTAATGAGTTTCTCACTGATTGAGTGACCGTTTCAGTTCCATATTTTTGCGTTGTGATATGTAGTCCATTAATTGACTGATTGGCAGCCCTTTGGAATAGCGAAAGCCTTGTCCAATCGTCACGCCAAGGCGTTGCAATGTGTGTTCTTCTTCTTCTGTTTCAATGCCTTCAGCGATGGCTTGCATACCCAATGTTTGACAAAGGAAGTTGATGACTTTAATGATTTGAATCGATTCTTCTCTCTTGTCTAAATCCATAACAAACTTTCGGTCAATTTTAATTTCATCAAATCCGTAGCTGAGTAAGTACTCTAATGAAGAAAAGCCTGTTCCAAAATCATCCAGTGAAAATCTTACGCCATTCGTTCTAAGGTGCTGAAGGTTGTCATTAACTTCTTTTTGCTGCTGCACTTTTGCTAATTCTGTCAGTTCTAAAACAAGCTTGTTTAGAGGGAAATTGTAGCGAGCTGCCAACGACAGCAGTTTTTTAGAAAAGTGAGCTTTGCTTAATGAGAGAGGGGAGATATTAATAGAAAGCGTAAAGCTATTTGGGCACGTATGGATAGAGTGTTGCCAGTCCTTAAAGACTTTTTCGATGATCGCTAACGTAAGCTGATGCATGGTCCCTGTCTTTTCTGCGCGAGTTATGACTTCCCAGGGAGAAGACTGATCGTTCTCACTCAGCCGAAGAAGCGATTCAGCCCCAAAAATATCAAATGTTGTCAGGTGCATCTGAGGTTGATAGTGCATATGGAATTTGTGGGTGGTAATAAGCTCTTCGATAAACGAATCAATGTATATCGTGTGTTTTAGAGCGCTTTCAAATTGCTCATGGTATTCGCAGTAATCCAGTTTGAGTTCTGTAGCTTCGAGTAGCGCGATTTCTGCACAGTGTATAAGAAGTTCAGCTTCAGATGCGTTCTCGGGATGCCGCGATATACCAATATTAATGCTCACCTCAAGTGGGTTAAGGCTTTCTTGTATGTTTGTGAAGATGGCCTTGTTATCTGAAGGCTCACTCGCGGGTAAAAATAGGAAAAAATCGTCGCCGCCCAACCGGCATACCGATGCGTTTGCAGGGCTGTACTGGGTAAGGGCTAGGCTGGTTCTTTTGAGTATGTCATCACCGTGTTGTTGCCCATACTTTAGGTTTATCGAAGAAAAGTTGAGAATATTTATTCTTACAAGGGTTCCATAGGTTCCGAACTTTTCTAACGTTTTATTCATGTTCTCTAAAAATGCTTGTCGGTTAAGGTTACCCGTAAGCGGATCTTTTTGTGCCAAAGTTGCTAATAATTCGTTGTTCTTGTTAATGGCTTCAATGTATCGAGAAGCGTGTAACGAGGAAAGATTGTAAGCATCGACAAGATCGGAAATTTCATCTCGTTCTTTTTGAGGGTAATCCTCAATTTTTTTTAAGTGTTCGTATTCGTTCTGTTCTCTTTGAAGATTAAATTGAGAAGAGAGATGTTTAAGTCGGTGTGCGACCGTTTTATGGAAAGAGCGCCTAACGATGATAATTATCGATAGGGAAATCAGAAGGAGCGAAGCAAGGAAGATAGAAATGGATAGCGCAAAGAAGTTCAGCAGGTATTCTGGATTCACGTAGGCTTCAATATGTCCCACGACCATTTCTTCACCATAACCATTGACATAATTGAGCAGAAAAATGTGATCCCATTCGTTCCACGTAAGTTCTTTTGTCGAGATGTCAAGCTCTCGGGTTTGAGCGAGCATTTCACCTTCTGACCAAATAGAAAAATGCAAGAAAAGGTTGTCGTTATCGAAAGTGGCCGTAATAGCAGACAGTTGTTCATAGTCGAAGTTGTAAATAGCAGAAGCAGTAGAGCGCTCAACGGAATTAACGCGTGAGTAAGCATTCTTTTTCATCTCAGTTAAAGACAAGTAGTAACTGGTGACAGAAAGCAAGAGCAAGGCTGCCAATGTTAGCCAAAGAAGCGGCTTCTTAACCTGACTTGAAACTTTACTGGCTATGGATACAAATTCTTTTCGCATAGACCTCATGTCCGTGGATAATCCCTAACATCACGTCCTGATATTTCAGTAAGTTATGTTGAGCTGTCATTCTAGCTGGTTCTGTATTTCAAGCTGACCAAAAGGTCTTCTTACCTATTTTTTGACTAGTGATATACCTTTACTGCAAAAACAAAGCACATAATTACATATTGGCATTGTTCGTTAACGCCAGAGCGATAAGTGAGTAACTCAATTATCACTAAGACCTAGAGGAACCCTTTACGACCACCACATCGATTTCTTTAGCTGAACGAGACAGAACTGGAATAAAGTTCAAATTTTCTTTCTTCGAACCCTGTTTCTATGAGTGCTATTAAAAAGTGTAATAGATTTTAATGAGTTAACTCATTTTTTTTTAAGTGAATGTTTACTAAGTGAGTTATGGTCTAGAAGCCTTGAGTTACATGAGGTAGCGAGCATTTATTACTTCTCCAACCAAGGTTAAATTTGGATGTATTGCCGCCTAGTATCAAAATTGAGCATCTTTGATAGCTCTTGCTTGTCTTTTTAAACCGGAATGTATTAATTAAACCGGAATGTATTAATTAAACCGGAATGTATTAATAGTGAGATAGGTGGCACCTATCATTAAAATAGTTGAATTCCATTAAGCAAAAACAAGAAATTAGACGACACTTAATTTGCACCCTTACAAATAAGCTCTTCTTAGAGTTTCGTTGCTGAGGATAAAGATTAAGTTGGATTATAAGAGCAAGTGTTACCTAGGTTAACTGCGCTTGTGAGTATATAAGGAGCGAAGATGGAATCATTAAAAGTGAAAGATTACATGGTGCACAATGCAGTAACTTTTTCTAAGGACATGTCTTTAACCGCGGCACTCGATAAGGTAATGAGTTCGAAACATATGGGCGGTCCCGTTATTGATGAACGAAAACAGGTCATTGGATTTCTTTCTGAACAAGATTTGCTCGATAAGCTCGTGAAGGTCAGTTATTACTGTCAAGATACACATTTAGTCAGAGATTGTATGAGTGTAGATGTGCTGACTGTGACACCTGAAATGTCGGTCATAGAGCTGGCTGATATGATGAAAGTTGGAAAACCCAAAGTGTACCCAGTCGTTAATGTTGATGGGAAATTTTTGGGGATCATTACACGAACTGAAGTGCTGAAAGCCATTGGCGTCAGCTTAAAAGATTGTTTCCAACATCCGGTTTAATTCATTCCGTGTTTTGTGACATCTCGATAAATGAACTCAATTCTTAAGGCGCATATTGCGCCCTTTTTGTTATTGTTTCTTACCAAGAATAGTGAATAAAGGCGTCAATATGGTCGGTAAAGAAGCCACGTTTGTCACGGGTTCAACGATGAAGCACATACTTACCATGTCTGGTGCAGGATCCGTAGGTTTATTGGCATTATTTGCGGTTGATCTTCTCGATATGCTGTTTATCAGTATGTTGGGGCAAGTTGAGCTCGCTGCGGCAGTTGGGTTTGCTGGAACGTTACTGTTTTTTTCTACGTCAGTATCTATTGGTTCTTCCATTGCGATGGGGGCGCTGGTGTCGAAAGCGTTGGGGGCTAAGCAGCATGAAAAGGCGGTTAGGCTTGCCAGTAATACGCTGGTGGTTTCTTTCTTTATTACGTTGATCGTTACCTTATTCATGTACGCGTATTTGGATGAATTGCTGAGTGCCGTGGGCGCAAAGGGGGTGGCGCTGGAACGAGCGAAAGCGTATCTGCAAATCATCTTGCTAAGTAGCCCGTTTTTAGCGCTAGCAATGGCGAGTGGGGCAGGTTTGCGTGCCAGTGGCGATGCAAAGCGCAGCATGTGGGCGACACTGTCTGGCGGTTTAGTGAATGCGATATTAGATCCTATCTTTATTTTTGGTTTCGATTGGAATGTAGAAGGTGCAGCCGCGGCTTCCGTCGTGGCGCGATTCACAATGCTCTATGTAGCCTTAGCCCCTTTGATCAGCGTTCATAAGTTGGTGAAGTGGCCAAATTGGCTCGACGTTGGGAAGGACTTGCGGACCATTTTGACTATCGCACTCCCAGCGGTTATCACCAATACGGCAACACCAATTGGTAATGCCGTTGTTACTGCTAATATTGCCCAATTTGGTGAAGACTATGTTGCGGGCTATGCTGTGATTGGCCGTGTTATACCTGTGGCGTTTGCGGTGATTTTTGCTCTATCGGGTGCTGTTGGTCCGATCATTGGGCAGAATTATGGCGCAGAAAGAGTCGACAGAGTGCGAGACACGCTGCGTAACTCTTTGTTATTTGTCACGGTCTATTGTTTGTTGGTGTCAGGAATTCTGTATCTCATACAAGATTTCATCATTTCAAGTTTTAGTCTTACTGGCGATGCGCAAACTATGGTTGTGGCGTTTTGTACTGTCGTGTCCCTTAGCTTTGTTTTCAACGGAGCGTTGTTTGTTGCGAATACGTCGTTTAATAATCTAGGAAAGCCAATCTATTCAACCGCTTTGAATTTAGGTAAAGCAACGTTAGGAACCATTCCATTTGTCTATTTAGGCGCAGAGTGGTTTGGTGCACTGGGTGTATTGTATGGGCAAGCGGTGGGGACGGTTGCATTTGGCATATTGGGTCTTGGAGTATTACAACACCATGTTCAATCGATGTTTGCTTCACAAAAATCAAAACCAGAAGTGATCCCTGACGAGATCGAACCCGTGGTGACCACCGTTAATATGGCATCATTTTACAACTGTGATCCGGTCATGATGGAAGAAGTCACCGCTCAGAAACCCATTTGTCACATCGCAAAGACGACACCAATACGTAACTCGAACTTACCAGAGGGAATTCGACTCGAAAGAGATGCAGACCCTAAGGAATAAGTTTGCATATTCATTGATCTAACGCCATGAGCCGGTTTCCTTATATCGCGGATAATAGACACATCCGCAGTATAAGGAAGCACAGTTGTCATATGCGTCAGTACATCAAGTATTTCGTTCCACTCTCCATTCCACTCTTTGTTTGGATGCTGCCTTTGACGGCGTTTCCATTTGAGGGAATGACCATACTTCAGCAACGTGTCATTGCTATCTTTTTGCTTGCCGCATTATGCTGGGTGTTCGAACCCATTCCAATTTACGCCACATCGGTTGTCATTATTGTGCTGGAATTGTTGTTGCTTTCCGACAAAGGGCTCATCTTTTTTCGGGCGAATCAAGATCAACCGCATTTCGGTGAACTGCTCAATCACAGTGACATTATGGCTACGTTTGCTAGCCCTATTATCATGCTGTTTCTCGGTGGTTTCTTCTTGGCGATAGCGGCAACAAAGTATCGGTTAGATGTGAACTTGGCACGTGTACTGCTCAAACCATTTGGCAGTAGCCCGAATAACGTCATGTTAGGGCTTATGTTGATCACTGGTGTCTTTTCTATGTTCATGTCGAATACTGCGACAACAGCGATGATGCTATCTATTTTGGCGCCAGTGATTGCGGTATTCGGTCCTAAAGACCCTGGTCGAATAGCGTTTGCTTTGTCTATTCCTGTTGCTGCTAATATTGGCGGAATTGGCACCCCTATAGGTACGCCACCGAATGCTATCGCTCTGAAGTACCTAACGGGCGATAATGTGATTGCTTTTGGTGAGTGGATGGTATTCGGTGTGCCGTTTGTCATTGTAATGATGACTCTAGCTTGGATCGTCATCGGTCGTTTTTATCCAGCAAGCGAAAAGAAGATTAACCTGAGTATCAAAGGGAAGTTCCTTAAAACACCTAAGGCGATAACGGTATACATTGTATTCGCATTAACCATTCTACTTTGGCTGATGGGGTCGTCCCACGGAATGAATTCTTATACCGTTGCGCTCATTCCTGTTGCTGTTTTTTCTTTGACTGGAATCATCAATAAAGAAGATTTAAAAAAGATTTCTTGGGATGTGCTGTGGTTGGTGTCTGGTGGTATTGCTCTTGGTCTTGCACTGGATAAAACAGGGTTAGCTCGGTTGGTTGTGCATAGTATTCCATTTGATGAGTTCTCCCCATATGTGGTGCTTGTTGGTGCGGCCTTCTTGTGCTTACTCATGGCCAACTTTATGTCTCATACGGCGACAGCAAACTTGCTTATGCCAATCATGGCTGCGCTTGGTATGTCCATGTCTTCACTCGCGCCTCTCGGAGGGGAAGTCACATTGATTCTGGTGGTTACTTTTGCTGCATCGCTGGGCATGTCTCTGCCTATTAGTACGCCTCCGAATGCGTTAGCCCACGCGACAGGCAATGTGGACAGTCGTCAAATGGCGAAAGTGGGCGTTATCCTCGGGGTTGTGGGTGTTCTATTGAGTTTTGTATTGGTTTGGATTCTTCACGTGGTCGGACATATAGGATAGATCGATGGGCAACAGTGTAGAAAAAATCGTTGAACACTATTTTTCTAATCCTCAATGCTATCTCTCACTCGAATCAGGCGAGCCACTGTTGGTGCAAGGTGAAGAAAACCGAAGGCTTTACTATGTGGTTTCCGGAGAGCTGGAAGGTTTGGTCTCTGTCTCAGAGGCTGGCGCCAATACCAAAGTCTTTAGTGCCTCAGAAGGAGCATTTATTGGTGTTCATAGTTTTTTCTCTGGCAATTACCTTGCGTCATCCAGTGTGGTTTCCCGATCCCCCAGTGTGTTGGCTTGGATTGACAACGACACACGACCGATAGATGAAGAGAACTTAGGATCACTAACCCAACAATTTACCCCCGTTATTTTGAATGAACTGTCTCGTCGCCAAAAGCGAGCCATGCAAGAGTCAGTCGAGAAAGAGCAAGCACTGACCCAACTTCATATCGCCGAGCAGATGACGACACTGGGTCAATTAGCGGCGGGGATCTCTCATGAATTGAATAATGCGGTGGGGGTATTAAACAGCAAAGCGGAACGTTTGCACGATGTAATTCTAGCTTTGCTAGAAGAGCTGCACCCAGGTGCCAGTCAATTCGTTGATGCAGGGTTGATGAAAGGTCAAAACGTTGGTTCGGCAGAAGTTCGTGTAAGAGCCAATGAGATTGTGCGTAAACACGGCTTAGAGAGAAAGCTTGCGAAATCCTTAGCTAGAGCCATGTCTGTTAACGACTTAACACAAGATTGGCTTAACTCACCAGAAGAGGCGGTGAAATATTGGGGAATTGGACGCGACTTACATGATATGAGAGTCGCATCCCGGCATGCAGTCAGCATTGTTAAATCGGTCAAGCAGCTTGGAAGAGGCGATGCGGAAGCAAGCGAGCCGGTTGACGTGAACGAAAGCATTCATAAAGCACTCGCGTTGCTTCAAAATGATTTGCGTCGAATAGACGTGCGTTTTAGCCCAGCGGCAACCGCGGTCATGTCTGGAAGTGAAAGTGAATTAGTGCAAGTTTGGGCAAACATCCTGAAGAACGCTTGCGATGCATTAACGTCTACCGTTAATCCTGGAATCGATATTATTACTCGTGTGAGCGACGCGCATATTAAGGTGACCATCGCCAATAACGGACCGGAAATAAAAGAGAGTATCCGCAGGAAGATATTTCAACCTAACTTCACGACCAAGAAAGGTGGATTGTCGTTTGGTTTAGGGTTGGGGCTTTCGATAGTGAAACGAATTGTGAGCCGTTATCAGGGAGCGGTCGTGGTAAAGAGTGGCCCTGAAAAAACCATTTTCAGAATCAAATTACCCATGGAGGTTGGTAATGGAAAAAATTAATATCATTTGCGTGGATGACCAACGAGAAGTATTGAGTGCTGTGTTGCAAGACCTCACGCCGTTGGAGAATTGGTTAGAGATAGAAGATTGCGAATCAGCAGAAGAAGCGCTTGATCTTATCGACGACTTAGATGCGCAAGGAGCGCATATCGCACTGATCATTTCCGATCATGTTATGCCGGGTAAGTCGGGTGTAGAGCTACTCACCGAAATATCTGAGGACAGACGATTTCCCCATACAAAGAAGGTTCTTCTTACTGGGCAAGCCACGCATCAAGATACCATCTGTGCAATTAATAAAGCGCGAATTGAAAGCTACTTTGAAAAACCTTGGAATGGGAAAGAGTTGATTGATTGTGCTCGCAGATTGGTGACGGAATACATTTTTGATGCTGGAATGGAATACGAATTGTATCAATTGCAATTAGATCAACAAACGGTGTTCAGTCGTTTGAGGTAATTTTCACAAAAACAGCTTTTACCAAAAATAAGCTTGACCTTAGACTCGACTCCAAGGTGTATAGTCAATATCAGCTAACGCATACGACTTACAGTTCATATGCGAACCCACAGAGTTTACCGTGAGCTGGAAACGATTGTGGATAAACAATAAGAAGGATAATGACTATGTGCATAAAACACGAAGCCTGCAGTAACAAAAGCTCTGCCTCGACTCTGTCTATCAGCAGTTGCGTTCCTATTGATTCGTTAGGCAGCAATACCAAAATCAGGACGTGCTGTGATAGTGATACCTGTTCTAGTGGAGGCGAGCCTTCGATTGAGGAAGAAGGTGAGCGGTTGCCAGAAAGTGATACGCTTTCTGGTAGTTGGAAAATTTTGGGTATGGACTGCCCATCATGTGCCCGTAAAATAGAGAATGCGGTTTCACCCCTTTCGGATGTTTCACACGCCAAGGTTCTATTCGCCACCGAAAAATTGGTGGTGCAGTACTCTAAAGCTGAAACCGTAGCATTAATTGAGCAAGCCGTTCTTAAAGCAGGCTTTCAATTCGAAGAGCCTCAAAAATCTAAACCGACCCATTTAGAAGAAAACAAATGGCTAACGCTTATTAAAAGCAACCTCAACATCATTACGCTATCCAGTGCAATGTTGGTTTCCGCTGTCATCAACCAATTTTCTCCGGTAATAGCCTCATGGCTGTTTACGCTCGTATTCTTTGCGGGTCTTTATCCGGTGGGTAAAAAAGCGATTCAGTTAGCGAGAAGTGGGACACCTTTCGCTATCGAAACATTGATGAGTGTTGCTGCAGTCGGTGCCTTATATCTTGGTGAAACAGTGGAAGCGACGATGGTGTTGCTACTGTTCTTACTTGGCGAGAGGTTAGAAGCTTATGCCGCTTCCAGAGCGAGGAGTGGAGTCCAGTCTCTCATGGCATTGGTCCCTGAAACCACGATACGCATTGAAGGCGGTGCTCGTGTTGAAGTGGCAGCATCCGAATTGGTTATTGGGGATATCATTGAAGTTGCGCCAGGCGATCGCTTACCTGCCGACGGCAAGTTGTTTAGCGGCAGTGCAAGCTTTGATGAGAGTGCGCTGACTGGCGAATCGGTACCTGTTGAAAAGCAGGTAGGCGATCAGGTGATGGCCGGATCAATCGTTGCCGACAAAGTGGTAAGGCTAACCATTACATCCGCACAAGGTGAAAATGCGATTGACCGAATCCTCCACTTAATTGAAGAGGCAGAATCCCAAAAAGCACCTTTGGAGCGTTTCCTCGATAAATTCAGCCGCTGGTATACGCCATTGATGATGTTAGTGTCGTTGATGGTCATCATTACGCCACCGCTTTTCTTTGCACAGCCATGGGAAACCTGGGTGTATCGCGGTTTAGCTTTATTGTTGATTGCGTGCCCTTGTGCTTTGGTTATTTCAACGCCAGCTGCGATTACGTCGGGCTTAGCGACGGCAGCAAAACGGGGTGCCTTGATCAAGGGAGGAGCGGCTCTTGAACTATTGGGTAATATCGAGTTGGTCGCATTCGATAAAACGGGTACGCTGACGCAAGGCAAACCCGAAGTGACCGACATTATTTCTTTAAATGAACTCACTGAGGAATATCTGCTTCGAGGAGCCGCTGCGATTGAAGTTGGGTCTTCACACCCACTGGCAAAATCATTAGTGAAAAAAGCGGAAGAGGCAGGCATAGATCTGCCAGAGGCTGAAAATAAGCAAGCGCTGGTGGGAAGTGGGATAACAGGCATTGTTGAAGGAAAGTCTTTAGCATTGATTTCGCCCTCTAAATACCAAGGGGTTGTAACTGATAGAGACAAAGAGCGCGTAGAATCCCTCGAATCCAAGGGGAAAACGGTTGTGTGGGTTGTTGTCGATGATGCCGTTGAAGGGGTGGTTGCGTGGCAGGATATTCTTCGCGTTGATGCAGCAGAAGCCATTCAGAAGTTAAAAAAACTTGGTATCGATTCCGTTATGCTAACGGGTGACAATCCATTAGCAGCAAAGGACATGGCACAAAAGGTTTCAATGGATTTTAAAGCAAGCCTTTTACCAGCGGACAAAGTGGCTTATGTAAACCAGATGGCGGCTCAAAAAAATATAGCAATGGTTGGAGATGGCATTAACGATGCGCCAGCCATGAAAGCCGCATCGGTCGGCATTGCTATGGGGGGCGGCACGGATGTTGCGCTTGATACAGCGGATGCGGCTTTAACTCACAGCCGGCTGGTAGAGTTACCCGCAATGATTGAGCTATCTAGAGCTACGCTAAAAAACGTTCAGCAAAATGTCGCTCTGTCACTTGGGCTTAAAGGGATCTTTTTGGTCACTAGCTTGTTGGGTATCACGGGGCTTTGGGTTGCCGTGCTTGCCGATAGTGGCGCAACGGCACTAGTGACACTGAACGCGTTGCGTTTGTTGCGATTTAAACCTCAGTCTTAAAGGCTGTTCTAAAGGGGTGCCTTGGTGGTGCCCCTTTTTACTCAGGTTTGACCGTGGTTATAGGGTTAAACTCATTTCTTTCATTTCTTTCATTTCTTTCATTTCTTTCATTTCTTTCATTTCTTTCGCTTGATCCATATTTGGAACATTCCAGACGATAGGATACTTGAGTGTGATTCAGATCTATAAAGTGTGAAATTGCTTGTTGCTCTATAAATAAATTCGTGAACTTGATCACCAATCAATAACGTGTAGTCGGTTACAGTAATCCAGTCCCCATTAATCAATCTAAATACCCCAAAACTTGTAACAAGCCGAATTCAAATGAGTTCGGCTTGTTCTCCTTTTTTCTGGAGTAAAGTGAAAAATAAAGTGAAGGGTAAAATTCCTTTTATAATTTATAGGGGTGACGAAACAAATGACAACAAAGGAGTTCCTTATGTCTGAAGCTGTATTTCACTTAGGTGTTACCAAAGAAGACCTTGCTGGCTCTGCATTGGCTATCATCCCTGGTGATCCTGCTCGTGTTCAAAAAATTGCGGAGCAAATGGAAAACCCTGTATTTTTGGCAAGTCACCGTGAATATACGTTGTACCGAGCAGAATTAGATGGAAAGCCTGTCGTGGTTTGTTCCACAGGTATCGGTGGTCCTTCAACGTCTATCGCTGTTGAAGAGCTTGCTCAACTGGGTGTTCGTACTTTCTTACGTGTGGGTACAACAGGCGCGATCCAACCACACGTGAACGTGGGCGATATGATTGTTACCACAGGTTCTGTTCGTCTAGACGGTGCCAGCCTGCATTTTGCTCCAATGGAATTCCCTGCTGTTGCTGACTTCGATATCGCGACAGCGATGAAAGAGGCGGTAGTTGAAGCTGGCGCGACGGCACATATGGGGGTAACGGCATCAAGTGATACGTTTTACCCAGGGCAAGAGCGTTACGATACCTTCTCTGGTCGTGTTGTGAAGCGTTTTCAAGGTTCCATGCAAGAATGGCAAGACATGGGTGTGCTAAATTTTGAAATGGAGTCCGCAACGTTGTTAACCATGTGTGCGAGCTCTGGTCTGAAAGCCGGTTGTATCGCGGGCGTTATCATTAACCGCACACAAAAAGAAACACCCGATCACAGCACGTTGAAAGAGACGGAAGCAAAAGCGATCAAAATCGTGGTCGAGGCAGCACGTAAAATGCTGTAAATCCAGAGCACAAGTGCAACGTTAAAAAGGGCATCAGTGATGCCCTTTTTGAGTATTAGGAAAGAAATTTAGCGACGTGCCGAGTGCTCAACGAGCGTAAGCTTCAATAAGCTTTAGTCTAACTCTTCATGCCCACCAGCGTCTTTAAACCAAGAAGTGAGGTTTGACTTAAGATCTTTTAATTCATCGGGGCCAATTAACGCTAACCCTAAGTCTTCTGCCCGAGTAATGTCGTTGTGGCGAAGTGGGCGGAAGCTAACCAACATCGCACGAGCCTGCAACCCACCAAGTAAGTCTCTGAGTGATTCCAATTTGTATAGAGTATCGTCTCCGTCGTCTCTCATGCCTTTTGTTTTACATTCAATAATGTGTAGCTTGTTATTGACGACTGTCGCGATGTCCAATTCATTTCTCACTTCTTTTTCACCAAGTTGGCGATAGACTTGAACGTTCAATGAGCGATCTTGGATGGTTGGGAGCTCGTCCTGAATTTGTTTAACAGTGCTGTGCACCAGGTTTTCTAGCCATTCACCATTGGAAAAACGCCGCGCGTCTTCGTTGGCAAACGTTAGAACGCCATTTTCATACGTGGCTAATTCGGTATCGACAAGATCAGAGATGAGTATGTCCAATTCTCGGTAACCTTGTTGCTTTTCAGTCAGTGAAACATCCAGCTTCTGTTCTTTACGGCAGGTTGTTGCTAAGTAATTTAGTGTGGCGAGACCAGGACCAAGTTCAATGGCATTCCCCGCCCAGCGCTCTCCCAGCTGATAGAGCTTTTGATCGAGTTGCTCGGGAATGACTTGTTCAGAGAACTCACTTCTTGCCCCAAAAATCGTAAGATAATCTTCAATTTTTATGTGATCTTGCACTTGAGCATCTTCGCGTCCGTCAGGGTACAACCAGCAAAGCTTGTCACTGAATGGTTCAACCACAAAAATTGGCCAGTGATATGTGCGAAACACTTCGTAAACCGATAACAATCGATGTCTCAATCCACAGCTGGCATTGAGCTTGACGTCCACATTTCGAGTTTGCAAATCTTCCGCAAGTGCTTGAATGGATTTTTTAATTTTTGATGTATTAACAGCACTCGGGATTTCGTAAAACTCGGAAGTAATGCCTCTTGGCTTCAGTATCGAGTAGAGTCTTTGGTACATAGATTCTTGATTCTTATCGCCAATGAATACGATGTGCGTACTTATTGTTCTGTGATCCAAAAGCGGGGTCACGAGTCGCACAGGATCTTGATCGATAATACCTACATGTACGGCCATGTCATGTCCTCAATAAACGAACCTGCTGGAAAATGAGAGTAGAAAAATCAGCAAGTCATTAAGTTATGGGGATGGGGCAAATAAATAACAAGAGCCGCGCCTCGAAAACTGCATCTTTACGATATGGGCTCAACAGTGTGGTATAGAGAATAAGCACTTTGTGCCATTGATGCACTTATTGATATGGCTATTTTAAGTAAAGAAGTAAGCCCACGTTGAGGTGGGCTTTGAGTTATAAATTGAAAGCTCAGACTTAAAGCTTAAAGCGGTGAACAATATCACCTTGTTGACGGGACAGACGCGTGAGGTCTTGGCTGACTGTTGCGATTTCAGACATCGCCTCGTAGCTTTGATTCGCGATGTTATGAATGTCGTTTAAGCTTCGAGCAATACTGCTGGATGTTGCTTGCTGCTCTGCTGCCGCTTGTGAAATATGATTACTCATGTGGCTGATTTCCAAAATCAGCGCCTGAATTTCTTCCATTGCATTGTTCGCATGAGAAGCTTGGGTAACAGATTGCTCCATATCGTCCATGCAGCTTTTTATTACCTGACTAGCTGACTGAGAACTGCTCTGGAGGTTGCTGATCATACTTTCAATTTCACTCGTTGAATGTGTCGTTTTTTGAGCCAGCACCCTAACTTCATCTGCCACCACTGCGAAACCACGGCCTTGTTCTCCCGCGCGAGCCGCCTCGATAGCGGCGTTTAACGCAAGTAAGTTGGTTTGCTCTGCGATACTGCTAATCACATCTAAAATAGAGCCAATTTCACTGCTCATTCGCTGAAGTTGAGAGACAGCATTAACGGATTCATTTAATCGGTTTTCAAGCTGATTAATAGTTGAGATGTTCGCATTCATAATCTTTCTGCCAGATTCCGATGCCGTCCCCACTTGATGAACCATATCCGAGGATCTTTGTGCACTTTGTGCAACCTCTGTGACGGAGTGTTCCATTTCCGTCATTGCGGTGGCCACTCCTGCAGTTTGTTCCCGCTGAGCGTTTAATTGGTTTTGGGCACCGACAGAGGTGCTTCTATTCGCAGACGCCACTTCGGTGAGTTCGTCAGCGGCTTCATTGAGCTCTTGCAAAATATTATGAAGATTGTCGGCCAGTGAGTTGATATGTCGACTTACTCGACTGAATTCGTTGTCGTAGCGTATATTAATACGTTTTGTCATATCCCCAGCGGTGAGGCTTTCCAATGTCGATAAGATTCGTGTTAGTGGCTCTCGCACACTGTGTGCAACGTGGTAGCCAATTCCAAGAGCGATGGCACAAACAATCACGCCGATACCGATAGCCTTAATGTATCCTTCTTCATAGACCGTTCCCGCTTCTTCAAGCGATTTTCCAAGTTGGTTAGAAGCCACCTCATTGAACGATTCAAGTAGCTTCATCGAATCATCCACTTTGATTGCTAAATTCGCAATGTTGTCGTAGAGCTTTTGACGCGCAATTAAGTAGGTATAATGCTGATCCAGCACGCCTCCGGCTTTTCCTACATCACGAGTAAACTGGTTAACAGACTCATCGAAGACCTCTTTTAAAGAAGGAAGATGATTGGCTAGTCCTCGGTATGCGTAATTTAAATGAGTCACGGCTTTTTTATTCTTGTTTACAGCTGCTCTCACAAATTCCGTATCACTGCTTGCAAGTGCATCAGAGGTGACCGTTTGAGAGTCTTTCAGTTTGTCGAAATAGCTCCCAGACATGACTTTTACGGCAATATTGTCTTGCTTATTGACGTGCTCCTTCATTCGAACACTGAGCTCAGTATGCAATCTATGGAAATCTCGAGATGATTTTTGCACCTCTTCCTGAGCCGAAAACATCGCCTTGTAATTGTCCATCGCCTCGATGGCTTCTTCAAAATATTGCCCCTCCATTTGACGTAAGTCCTCAATTCGAGAACCGATTTCAGGAATAGAACGGCTGGCTTCTTCTAAAGCAATCAACGCGTCTTGAAAATTATTTTGAGCTTCGATGAACGCCGCTTTGGAGTTGTCCATGCGGGATTGACTTTGCGTCGTTAGGAAATCCTTAAATGCTTTATCAGCAGAAAGTAGCCTAACACTTGTTTGGTTAGACATTGAAACTAAAGGTAAAGACGTGTTTGACACCGTCTCGAAGTTGGTGTGTATTTTATCCATTCCGCCCATCATGATAGTAATGGTCGTAATGAAGAGCACTACAATGAGTGCAAAGCCCGCATACATGCGCCGTATGACTGAACCCTTCATACGTTTCTCTCCCAAATAAAAAGGCTCGAAAAGTGCCAGAACCTACAATTGTTTTTCACATTGGGGTATCGACTGAGCCAAAAAATAAATAAATGTAACGGGGGTATTTTACGATGGGTTTCAAAACTTTACTTTGACGAGCCTTAAACATTTTTGTGTGTGATATGAGTTCAGAAGTGTTTTTGGTAACAAAATTATAATTACGTTGCTCGATATAATGAGTGTGTTATGTACAGTGTTTTTTATTGTCATCTGTCATGGGTTCCGCCATACTATTGTTTCTGTATCAAAAACGTATTTGTATTATACCCAAGTAACCTCAAGATGCTTGGTTCAGCGGCTTCTTTGTATGTGAGAAGTAACTGGCTTTGAGGCAAGGCACCGATACGAAAATAGAGCTTTAAGAAGCTATCGCTTTCTTTATTAAACATCGGTAACGCAGTATGGAAGCTTGTTATACTCGTCCTTGGGAGCCTAAACACTGTTCCATGTCATCGTCAAAGAACTCGGAAAGGATTCGTCATTCCACGGCGCCCTTCTCCTAGAACAGGAATAGCCTATGAGGCTCTGAATCCTGAGGTCACTTGAGTATACAATCAAAGAACTTGGTGTTCATTTATTGCAGTCAATCACTCAGGAGCTTGCGACTATGGCTGAAGAAACCATATTTACAAAGATTATCAATAAAGAAATTCCAGCAGATATTGTATTTCAAGACGATATGGTGACTGCGTTTCGCGATATTAACCCTCGTGCTCCGAAGCATATTCTGATCATTCCCAATAAACTTATTCCTACCACTAACGACGTAGAGGCCGAAGATGAAGCCATGATGGGTCGTATGTTTACCGCCGCGAGAAAAATCGCAGAGCAAGAAGGCGTGGCACAAGATGGTTACCGACTCATCGTGAATTGCAATGCTCATGGTGGGCAAGAGGTATACCATATACACATGCATTTGGTTGGTGGACAACCACTTGGTCCTATGCTTATCAGCTAATTAAGATAGATTTGATAGAATTCATAGCCTATTAAAAATACGAAGAAAACGTTAGGGGCCGGAGTGTTTTTTGTTCGAAAAACAAGTGTGATCCAAAAAGTGGCAGTTATTGGCTCAAGTGCTCTGTTGAGTGCTTGTACGACGATGTCTGCCGGAAACCTGTTTAGTCATTACAGCGAGCAAACACAAGAAGTCTATTTTGCTGTTCGCAACGGAAACTATATTGAAGCACAAGCCGGATTCACTCGCGATATCGCTGGTCCAATCTTGGATAATATGGAAAAAGGCAGGGTATCTTTTTTAGCAAAAGACTATCCGCAAAGTTTATCGTTTCTGCAAGTGAGTGATAACGCGGTAAGAGCATTAAACGACAGGGCGGTCATTTCAGTCAGTGCAGCCGTTTCATCTATTGGCGCATTGGCGACGAATGATAATCTGACAACCTATGAACCTGCAGACTATGAATTGGGTTTTTTGCATTTATATCTAGGGTTGAATTACCTTAAGAAAAATGACTTGTCCGGTGCACTCGTTGAAATGCGCAGAGCGAACCAAGTTCAAGAGCAAGCCAAAAAGCGCAGACAATCCGAACTTGAATCGGCACAAGAATCTGCAACAAAGCAAGGTGTCTCGCCTAACATTGCTTCCATTATGGCCAATTATCCAGACGCAGGTAAAACGCTTCAAGCGGTTCAAAATGGCTACTTACTTTATTTGTCGGCGTTGCTGTATGAAACAGACAACGATCTAAACAGCGCTTACATCGATTACAAGCGCGCGTTAGGTGTTATGCCAGAGAATAAAGAAGTGATTGATGGTGTGCTGCGTGTCGGTCATAAGCTTGGCATGCGACAAGATTTAAACGTGTATGAAGCGCGCTATGGTCAATACTCTAAACTGCCCGCAGATAAAGGCAGAGTGATTGTTTTGGATGAGCAGCGTATCGTGAAAGCTATGGATTCTTGGAGCTATTCTTTACCCATATACAGTTCCAGAGATGACCTGATATCAATCCATACGTTAGCCTTACCCTATTACCCAAACAGTGAGAGTTATCCGTCGGCAGGCTTGATGTTGAATGGTCAGACGTTAAACAGTTCGGAGCTTGTCGATGTCAATCTTATGGCGCAAAACAATCTTAATGAGCGGATGCCAAGCATCGTGATTCGACAAGCATTGCGTGTCGTTGCCAAAGATCAGCTTAGAAGGGAAGCGGCAAAAGAGGATGGAATCGGTAACGCATTATTCAGTATCTGGAACGCACTTACAGAGCAAGCAGATACTCGCAGTTGGCAAACATTGCCTGCCGAGGTATACAGTAGCAGTCAACAAGTGAGTTCAGGGGAACATACTCTTGTTGTGAACGGTCAAAACTATACTTTTAATGTTAAAGCCGGACAAACTACTTTGGTTTGGGTATCACGACAAGGGACAGGATCGTCAGTGTGGCACAAACAATTAGGGGCTATCTAATGAAGAAAATATCAATTGTACTATTGTCTGCGATTGCAGCGTTCGGTTGTGCTCAGACGCCGACTGCTGGCTTGAGTATTGACGGACAATCACAAAGAGTGATTATGAACGACAACGTTTTAGGTGGTCGTTTGGATATCGATAATATTGATACCGATGAAGTGAATGGTCACGCACGTGGTATTGTTCGTTTGGCTAGCCGATACCAAGGCGACCAACACGTTCAATATCGCTTTTATTGGTATGATGACAAAGGCTTAGAAGTAAACAGTAAACCGGGCGCTTGGCGCAAAGTCATTATTAGAGGTTTTGAGACGATTTCTATTTCAGAAGTCTCTGTAAACCCTAACGCGACTCAGTACCGTGTTCAAATTCGCCAAGCAAATAACTAAGGAAACATTATGAAAAAAAGTGCAATTGCCCTACTTGGACTCGCTGCAATTTTGAGTGGTTGTTCAAACCAAGTGTCTTACGGTGACGCTCAAGCCGTTGAAACGACGACGATTGATTTTGGATCTACCGATTTACAAACGATTGCGGGTCAAATGGTAGACAGTATGCTGATGTCTGGTTCTGTAACAGCAATCACTCGTGAGAGTCGTCCTATCGTTTTTGTTGAGCGAATCAAAAACAAAACCAGCGAGCATATCGATACGGAATCTATCACGGATTCAATCAGCACTAAGATGCTGAATTCTGGTAAGTTTCGCTTTGTTGATATGGGGCGTGTTGAATCGGTGCGCGAGCAATTGAACTTCCAGAATAATGATGAGCTAGTGAATCGAAGCAGTGCTATCCAGTTTGGTAAAATGGTGGGTGCGCAATATATGCTGTACGGAAACTTATCAAGCATTGTTAAGAATGCTGGCAGTGACCAAGACGTTTACTACAAAATGACGATGCGTTTGATGGATTTAGAAACCGGTCTAATTGAATGGGCTGACGAAACGGAAATCCGTAAGCAAAAATCTAAAAGTTTCTTAGGTCTTTAATTGTTATATTTATAAAAACGAAGTGAAGGGGAAGTGCTAAGTGGCAAAAATGGGATGGCAAGAAGCAATTCAACTTGATGATTCCTTAGTATCACTTAGCGACTATTTTCCTGACCCACCAGAAGAGATGGAACTTCTTTCTGGTGGGCTTAGCAATCGATGCTGGAAAATATCCCATCATGGTCGCCAATTCGTATGGCGACCCATTTCAAGAAGTACTTCTGTATTCGGTATTTCTCGAGCGAACGAATACCATCTTTTAATGGCACTTGCACCTTATCCATTCTCGCCAGATCCAATACTAAACAACGAACGGGGACTGCTTGTCAGCTGGATTGACGGTCACCCTGTCGACGATCAGATTTCTCAGGACGAGTTATTGCTCATGCTTGCAACGATCCATAAAGTGCAGATAAACGATAAGCCCATCCAAAAACTGTTGTTTTCCGAAAAAGTCGATCATTTGTGGATGCAGCTAGATGATAAGAAGAGAGACGAAGACCTTGTCAGGCTTTATAGAAAGCATCGAGAACCCCTTTACTTACCTGAATCATTCAAAACCTTATGTCATTTTGATTTTGGGGCTTACAACTTGATTCGAACGCATGATGGTATTGGTGTCATTGATTGGGAATATTCGGCTATTGGTGATCCTAGGATGGATCTGGCGATGACAATTGACGTTTCTGGTCTTAACCCTGAAATAGCCGTAGCGATGTACTGCCATTATCGTGGCATTGATTTGTCCGATATGGATGAGTGGCAGCAAAGTGTGGAATTGTGGCTACCTAAAATAAGATTGTTAGGGATGTTGTGGTATCAAATAGGCTATCAGTTGTGGGGCAATGTCTTGTATCTCGAGCGGTCTCAGCAATTGAAATCGGAGCTATTAAAAACGCTTATTTGAAAGCATGCACATTAAAGAGAGGAGCGGAGCATAAAACTGTTAGAAGGGTCACTATCCTAAACATTCCCTTTTATTGAATCTTTAAAACCCCAATGTTCGTGGTAGATTTGTCAAATAATAAATCCAAATGGCACCGTAGGAGGTTCCATGATTATCTACTTGCACGGCTTTGACTCAACCAGCCCAGGAAATCACGAGAAAGTACTCCAACTTCAGTTTATTGATGATGATATTCGATTCATAAACTACAGTACTTTGCATCCCAAGCACGACATGCAGCATTTGTTAAAAGAAGTCCATAAAGCAATGGAAATGTCTTCCGATCCAAACCCGATGATATGTGGTGTGGGGTTAGGTGGATATTGGTCTGAACGAATTGGATTTTTGTCGGGTATTAAACAAGTTATTTTTAACCCCAACTTGCACCCAGAAGACAATATGCAAGGGCGCATAGATCGACCTGAAGAATACGAAGATATCGCCACAAAATGTGTTGAAAAATTCAGAACAAGAAATAAAGATAACTGCCTTGTGATATTATCACGCGAAGATGAAATCCGAGACAATCAGTTAACGGCTGAGGAGCTTGAGCCCTATTATCAAGTCATTTGGGATGAATCTGAAACCCACAAATTCAAAAAAATCTCGCAACATTTACAGATGATGAAGCAGTTTAAAGAGCAAAGTGTAAGTTGAAGATAATATCCGAAAAGTGCCACGTTTAAAGTGGCATTTTTAACATGGATGGCTCATAGCTAGGCACTTAATGTGTGTTTTTTGTCAGTTTTTGAGGGGTATTCAATATAGTCCAGTGAATTACTCCTTACATCTAGCCATCATCCCTTTGCTCTTTCCTTTCACAGAACGTCAAGTCTTGGTACTTTGGACCTCAGTTCATTCCTACGGCAGATAAACCCCATAAAAGATGACATCGAATGGTTCAAAAACACGTCAATTAGTCTGAAAACAAAGGATTTCTTTAAAACATAAGTTGCCAAGTTGGTGCGGGGCTTTATAATGATTTTTGATAAATATCAAGAAAATTTGAGAGCGAGTAAGAAGCTTGCCCAATATCTATGTGCTAGAGCACACTTTAGTCCAAATAGTGATTCCTTAGGTTTCCCTTCACTTCGCTGATATGAGGCTTCAATACAAGCCCAAAAAGAATTCAATGCTTTGGCTGTTTAAACAGCGGGAGCCAATATTTTTTGTATTACATAGGAGTGTCGTTGTGACGCGTATTATAGTTGTAGGCGGTGGTGCAGGTGGTCTTGAACTTGCCACCAAGCTCGGACGGACGTTGGGTCGAAAGAGGCGCGCAAACGTGACTTTGGTTGACCGTAAAGCCAGCCATTTATGGAAACCGCTGTTGCATGAAGTGGCAACGGGTTCTTTGGATGAAGGTGTCGATGCGTTAAGCTACCGAGCTCATGCTAAAAATCATCATTTTGATTTTCAAATGGGCAGCTTAAAAGACATTGATCGAGAGCGTAAGGTAATTTCCTTAACCGAGCTTCGCGACGAGCAAAACGAACTTCTAATGCCAGAGCGAGAGTTAGAATACGACATTCTTGTTATGGCAATTGGCTCTACCTCAAATGACTTTAACACCCCAGGTGTCCGAGATCATTGTATTTTCCTAGATAGCCCTGAACAAGCTCATCGTTTCCGAACGGAAATGAACAATGAGTTCTTAAAACTGCATGCAAAAAATGGTCAAGGTACCGTTGATATTGCAATTGTGGGCGCTGGTGCAACGGGCGTAGAACTTTCCGCCGAGCTTCACAATGCCGTCAAAGAACTCCGAACTTATGGTTTTGGGGATTTGGATTCCAGCAAACTCAACGTAAACCTTGTTGAAGCGGGTGAGCGAATTCTGCCTGCATTGCCACCTCGCATTTCCAGTGCCGCGCACCAAGAGCTAACGAAACTTGGTGTAAATGTACGCACGGCAACGATGGTCACTCAAGCCGATGCAGACGGCCTGACGACCAAAGACGGTGAGAAGATTCATGCTCAAATTATGGTTTGGGCAGCCGGAATCAAAGCGCCTGATTTCATCAAAGATATCGCAGGGTTGGAAACAAACCGCATTAATCAATTGGTTGTGAAAGACACATTACAAACCACACGTGATGACGATATATTTGTAATTGGTGATC
This sequence comes from Vibrio sp. S9_S30, assembly GCF_014694455.1. GTDB lineage: Bacteria > Pseudomonadota > Gammaproteobacteria > Enterobacterales > Vibrionaceae > Vibrio. The sequence goes on from NZ_JAAUWT010000004.1 coordinate 112,482, forward strand.
TTGCTCAGTGCACTCAAGCTGATGGGAAATTTGTGCCACCGCGCGCCCAAGCCGCGCACCAAATGGCAAGTCAGGCGTTCACCAACATTGTCGCGAAATTGAATGGGCGCGAAATAAAGCCCTACGTATACAAAGATCATGGCTCATTGGTTTCACTCAGTCGATTCTCTACCGTAGGCAGTTTAATGGGGAACCTTACAAAAGGCTCTATGATGGTCGAAGGTCGGATTGCCAGAGTGGTCTATATATCACTGTACAGAATGCACCAAATGGCGTTGCATGGCGTTATTAAAACGGGGCTTATGATGCTGGTTGGTCGAATTAACCGCGTGTTACGTCCAAACTTAAAACTGCATTAATTTTAGCGTGTTTAATTAAGAAGTAAGCGTTTAGCGAACAAAGCAAAAGGGCTCGTATGAGCCCTTTTTATATGAAACGCTTCTTTTCTAGGCAATTACATTTCAGTTATACGAGAATTACTGAGGAATAATCGAGTAAACAAGGCCATCTTTTGGCTTCCCATTATGCACAAAACGGTTCCGTGCGATTCCTTCGCAAATGGCACCGCATTTTTCGGCAATTTTATGGCTGATGATGTTCTCGGGGTCGCATACAATTTCTAGTCGAGTGAGTTTCATTTTGCTGAAACAACATTCAATCAAAGCATCCAGTGCTTCCTTTCCATAGCCTTGATGTTGATGCGAATCAGAAATCCAATAGCCCAAGCACCCCATATTGAAAGACAAATATCGTTCGGTGAGTGCGACCATACCAATAAATTGGTTCGTCTCTCTCTCAAAAATTCCGAAGCCAAACGCGAGACCTTTTAACCAGTTGAGCCGATTGGCGATGAGGAAATCGTAACCGTCTTCAGTCGAAAAATCATGGTCGCACCAATCGAGCCATTGGTGAAGAGATGGCGAGGTTTGAATAGCTTGCGTAAACGATTCAACTTCTTCATTTTTAATCAAACGAAGCTCGATTCTTTTGGTGATGATGCAAAAATCAGGCGAAAAGTGCATAGTCAATACGAATCGAACGACTTAGTTAACACGACGGACTTGAATGATCATACCCATTAATGGGTGATCTAAGTAATGGGTTTCACCGCTGCGCATACGTCGTTTTTGATCCATGCGGTAAGATTTAAGAAACTCTTCAACCTGCAATGTTGGAGAGACAGACTCCAAGTGACCAATTTGAATGGTATCGTTACCTTCTTCAGGCGCTAGCTCTAGCGTTTTTTCTTCGAATGCGACATCACGAATACTTGGTTTTTTCAAATCAAGCTTAATGTCTGCAAACAAGTAATGCTGTACGTAAACTTGCAGTTTTCCTTCCAGTTCATAGTTTGGCTGGAAATTCGTTTCTTCGGTAATGCCATCACCTAAATTGGCAACTAACTGGTTTTTTTTGCGGGCTTTCCCGGTCTCATCGAATTGTTGAGAATAATCTTTTCCTGCGGTAATACGAAACACTGGTGCACTTTGACTGCCTCTGTCGCCTTGTCGCCAAGCGACATGGATAAGAGGGGTAAACGCTGCGTGCTTTCTTAACGCTTCATATTGAGCGTTGAGCATATAGCTTGATTTTGGCAGTAACACGGCACCTTTACGACGAATGTTCTCTGTATCTTGGAAAGAGTAGGCACCCTCTAAATTAATCTGTGGGTTTTGATTTGGCCAAGCTTCATTCACAAGTTCAGGATCCACTGCTCGTTTAAACAAGATGACTTCAATATCAAATTGTCGCGCTGCCAAAGATTCAAATGAGAATAGGCACAGCAGTATTGGGATCAGTTTTTTCATTGTTGCTCCGTCAGGTAAGAGTGGTGGTATGCCACTCTTTGGCTGTAAATAGGCATTCGGTAAGCGTACCAAATTACGGTTTAACTTGGCAGGCGATTCTCAGCAAACTGTTGAAGTAAGTCGTTAATAAAACGTACTCTTTCACGGCGATCGGTTAATGGTATCGCAAACTTCAGCTTGGTTGGACCTTCCATACCATATTTTTTCGGTGCTGATTGCAGCAATTTAACAAGAAATGCGGGGTTAATGTCAGCGGTAGGATAAAATTCAATAAATCCGCCTTTAGCATGTGCCTCGATTTTCTTGATGTGCATCTTACCGGCAGTCAGTTTCACTTCGCTGATCGCAAGTAAGTTTTTAGCCGCGTCAGGAAGTGTGCCAAATCTGTCGATGAGTTCGACTTTCATTTCTGACAATTCATTTTCTGTACTCACACTCGCAATGCGCTTGTACATTGATAAACGTGTATTGATGTCAGGAATATAGTCATCTGGCAGCAATGCAGGTAAGCGAAGCTCCACTTCGGTTTGATCTCGAAGAAGTTCATCCAAAGAAGGCTCTTTCCCTTCTTTTAATGCTTCTACCGCTTGATCCAGCATCTCCATGTAAAGAGTAAAGCCAACCGATTGAATCTGACCACTTTGGTCGTCACCCAAGAGCTCACCAGCGCCACGAATTTCCAAATCGTGCGTAGCAAGGGTGAAGCCTGCTCCCAAATCTTCGAGCGACGCAATGGCATCCAGACGTTTAATGGCGTCTTTCGTCATCGCTTTTGGATGAGGCGTGAGCAAATACGCGTAAGCTTGGTGATGTGAACGACCCACACGTCCCCTCAATTGATGCAATTGTGCCAACCCAAGGTTATCGGCTCGATCCATAATTATCGTGTTTGCGGTTGGGACGTCAATACCCGTTTCAATGATGGTTGTACACACTAAAAGATTAAAACGCTGGTGATAGAAATCATTCATGATGCGTTCTAATTCTCTTTCTCTCATTTGACCATGAGCAATGGCCACTCGAGCTTCTGGGATCAATTTTTCAAGATCGGCTGCCACTTTATCGATGGTTTCGACTTGGTTGTGTAGGAAGTAAACCTGACCACCACGCATAATTTCACGCAGTACCGCTTCCCGCGTCACACTATCTTCCCGTTCGCGAACAAACGTCTTAATTGCCAATCTTCGTGCTGGAGGGGTTGCGATGATAGAAAGATCGCGCATGCCACTCATGGCCATATTCAGAGTGCGTGGAATGGGCGTGGCGGTTAGCGTTAATATGTCCACGTCGGCACGCATGGATTTTACTTTTTCTTTTTGACGTACACCAAAGCGGTGTTCTTCGTCGACAATAAGCAACCCCAAATCTCGGAACCGGATGTCGTTTTGCAAGAGTTTATGGGTGCCAATAATGATATCGACTTTACCCTCTTCGACGTCCTCTAGAATTTGTTTTTGCTCTTTAGCTGATTTGAATCGAGACAGGACTTCCACGCGAATCGGTAGGTTAGCGAAACGGTCTCGGAAGTTTTCAAAATGCTGTTGGGCCAACAATGTGGTTGGAACCAATACCGCGACTTGTTTGTTGTTGTCGGTTGAGACAAAAGCGGCTCTCATGGCCACTTCTGTTTTACCGAAGCCCACATCGCCACAGACTAACCTGTCCATCGCTTTTGCTTGACACATGTCAGACAATACGGCGTTAATCGCCATGGCTTGGTCATCGGTTTCTTCAAATGGGAAAGTCGCTTTGAAGTTGGCGTATTGTTCCCGGTCTAGTTTGAATTTGAATCCAGGTTTGAGTTCTCGTTTAGCGTACACATCCAACAATTCAGCGGCAACATCCCGAACTTTTTCCGCGGCTTTTCTTCGTGCTTTTGCCCACGCTTCGCCACCCAGTTTGTGTAACGGTGCATTGTCTTCGGCACCCCCTGAATAACGGCTAATAAGATTGAGTGAGGACACGGGAACATAAAGTTTGGCCGCGTTTTGATATTCGAGCGTGACGTATTCCGTTTGCATGCCACCCGCTTCAAGCGTTTGAAGCCCAGTATAGCGCCCAATACCGTGATCTAAATGAACGACGGGTTGACCTGGCTTCAGCTCGGCTAAATGGCGAATAACCGTATCAGAATTGACTGCCTTACGATCTTTTTTGCGTCTTTGAATCACTCGATCGCCGAGCAGGTCACTTTCACATATGAACGCGATATTGGCAGACTCATGGATGAAGCCATGCTCTGCTGCACCAAGAATCAAAGTGGTTTTGTCTTCAGAGTTGAGAGCCAGAGTAAGGTGGCTATGTTCTACTGGTTTCAATTTGATACGCTGAAGCAGTTCCAGCAAGGCTTCGCGCCTTCCCTCAGATTCAACCGAGAACACGACCTGACCACCAAATTGTTCAATGAACTGGCGAAGTGACGCCATGGGTTCTTTGTGTTGGTGTTGAACGCGCAAGTCAGGTAGAACGCTTATGTTTTCGTTTGAACGACCTGCTTTTTCTGGAATGGCTTCCATACTGAGTAGTGACTGAGGCAATGACTTGAAGTGAGAATACAATTCGTCTTTTTTAAGCCACAAGATTTCAGGTTCAAGCAAGGGACGAAGTGGATCGACTTTACGTTGTTCAAAACGGAAATGTACATCCGTTAAGAATGTATCTACGGCACTGTCTAAGTCACCGACGGTAACAAGTAACGTGTTGCCTGGGAGGTAGTCGAACAATGTCTCTGTTTCTTCAAAGAATAGAGGTTGCCAATATTCAATACCGGCTGGCCATGTCCCTTTGCTGATCTGCATATAAATGGATTCAGGTTCTCGGCGTGCTTCAAATTTCTGACGCCAACGTCCACGAAAATCCTCAATAGCTTGCTCGGTTGTCGGGAATTCGTGTGCAGGTAACAGTCGAATTTCTTGTATGTCGTCGATCGAACGCTGATTTTCTGGATCGAATGTGCGAATGCTGTCGATTTCGTCATCAAAAAAATCCATTCGATAAGGGTCACTTGCTCCAGTGGGGTACAAGTCGATGATTGAGCCTCGGCTTGCGTATTCACCCGGACCGAAGACTTGGTCGACGTGCCTATAACCGGATTTTTCTAATTGTAGGCGCAATGCGTCCAGTGAATAGCTATCCCCACGTTTTACCATTAACGTGTGTTGAAGTAAGAAGTTACGAGGAGATTGACGTTGGAGCAAAGTGCTTACGGGAATAACAGTGATGCCATCGCTTTGACTCGGTAGCTGATAAAGGTGCGCAATCCTGTCAGAGATGATGTCTTGATGAGGCGAAAAATTATCATAAGGTAATGTTTCCCAGTCTGGAAACAGGTGAACATTTCGCTGAGAAAATTGTTCGACCTCAGAGGAGAGTTTCAGCGCCAATTGAGGGTCAGGGACGACAAGTAATAGGTGACCTTGGTGTTGCTCCGCCAGCTGTGCGATAGCGATCGACAGCGCCGAACCTTTAAGGTTACCGACGTGCCTTTTATCTCTAGCGTTACTTGGTAACGCTAGAGAAAGAAGATTTGAATTAGGCATAAATAACGTTTATTTTTGGTCACGTTTCAGTGAACGTTGTCTTAATAGTTTTTGTTGTTGGTGAAGTGCTGCTTTGATCAGCAAATCCTGATCTTCTTCACGCAAGAGAGAGTATGAGATCGTGACTTTATGGGATTGTTCTCCCTCTTCGCATTCCACGACTTCGCCGTAACAGTAAATGGCTGAGGCTGGAAATTCCAGAAAAATTTTGGCTCGTACCTTCTGTCCGAGTGGCAATACTCCTTTAGCAAAGTACGTGAACTGGCTAGCACCAAAAGAAGTGGTAGTGTAGCTAAATGCTGGGTCGTTTTGTTGTGAAAGCATATAAGTAAGTAAAAGGTTTAACTTACTGTTCTGAGTTTCCAACAATTGAACAACATGAGACAAATCACTATTGCGCAGTTCTCCTATGGCTTTATCCGTTACGGTATCGAGAGAACTGAATTCGCTTGCGACCAAGAAAGGGGCAGGGATCTCAGTAACAAATTGCTCTGCATCCGGAAGGATGAACTCGGAATCTAGCGGCTCGATGTTGATGGATAGACCATGTTGGACGGTAAAATACTCTTGCTGGCTCATACTGCAATTCCTTTCTGTTAACCTTTTGATTATCGCCATGTAGACGAATGAATCAAGAAAACCCCTTGTATATGTCGTTTTTTCGTCAATTTAACTTCGCAATTCTCAGTAAAGACTACTAAATCGGCGTCTTTCTCGTTACATTACCGACCAGAGATTTATCAAGGTTCCCTTAATATGTTCCATCCCATTTCAATTTATATCGGGTTGCGCTATCTGCGCGGAAGGTCTGGCGACCGCTTTAGCCGCTTTGTGTCTTTTATGTCAACGGCAGGCATAACGATAGGTGTGTTAGCTCTGATTACGGTGACCTCTGTCATGAATGGGTTTGAAGGGCAATTAAAAGGACGAATCTTAGGGGTGTTACCCCATGCGGTTGTGAGTCAGGATACAGGTAAAACGGTAAAATCCAGTCCCCCCCCAGAATTTCTTTCCCAATACCCTTCATCTTTAATGCCTGTACCTATCGTTCGGTCTGAAGCGGTGATTCAAAGCCCCGTTCAATTAAGTGCTGGGATGCTGCTAGGCGTTGATCCAACATTAAATGACCCAATAGGGAAACATTTACTTGGTGGTAAGTTAGAGCGTTTAGAACAGGGAGAGTACAAGATATTTTTAGGTCACACTTTGGCTCGTCAATTAAAAGTGAGAATTGGCGATAAAGTGAGAATCATGGTGACAGGGGCAAGCCGATTTACACCACTAGGGCGAATTCCGAGCCAAAGGAACTTTACCGTAGCCGGTGTATTCAATACGGGATCAGATGTTGACGCGCAGTTGATGATCGCAAATATCAATGATGCAGGTCGTTTGCTTCGATTTTCTTCCGACACAATAACGGGTTGGAGGCTGACTTTTGATGACCCATTCATTGTATCGGAGTATGCCAATGCCCCTCTACCCAATGGGTGGAAATGGAGTGATTGGCGTGAGCAAAGAGGGGAGCTGTTCCAAGCGGTGAAAATGGAAAAGAACATGATGGGGCTGATGCTTGGGCTCATTGTCGCTGTTGCAGCATTTAATATTATCTCTGCCTTGATCATGGTGGTGATGGAAAAGCAGGCAGAAGTCGCCATCTTAAAAACTCAGGGCTTATCGAATTATCAGGTTATGACTGTGTTTATGGTGCAAGGGGCGAGCAGCGGAATCATCGGTTCTTTGGTGGGAGGATTCCTAGGTATCGCCCTTGCGATAAACATTAATGATGTATTAGAAGCCTTCAATTTGAGCTTGTTTGCCGTTGGCGGCGAACTCCCGGTGCTTATTAACTATTCGCAAGTTTTCACCATCATTATACTGGCGGTGGCATTGAGCATTATTGCCACATTGTATCCTTCTTATCGGGCTTCGTCCGTCAAACCTGCTGAGGCACTTCGTTATGAGTAAGTTACTTCTTTGTGAGTCTGTCTGTAAAACCTATCGCGAAGGGAGTGTGGAAACCGAAGTTCTAAAAGGGGTGAGCTTTGCGCTGGAAGCAGGAGAACTGGTGTCTATTGTAGGATCTTCTGGATCAGGGAAAAGCACGTTACTGCACGTGTTAGGTGCGCTAGACGATGCATCGGAGGGCGAGGTATCTTTCCAAGATCAAAGCTTGAAAGCACTGTCGAGCAACCAACAAGCAAAGTTACGCAACCAACATATTGGCTTTGTGTATCAGTTCCATCATCTTTTGGCGGATTTTACTGCCGTCGAAAACGTTGCAATGCCTCTAATGATTGGTGGGTTATCTCCCAAACAAGCGAAATCAAAAGCGGAGAATTTGCTCACTAAGGTGGGGTTAGCACATCGTTTAACTCACCGCCCGGCTGAGCTTTCGGGGGGGGAAAGGCAAAGAGTTGCTATAGCACGGGCTTTAGTTAATGAGCCGGCGCTAGTGCTTGCCGATGAACCAACAGGAAACTTGGACCACAGTACCGCCTTGGCGATTTACGACCTGATGCGTGAGTTGAATCGAGAGTCCGGTACGGCCTTTCTGGTTGTGACTCACGATAATGAGCTCGCCGACAAGATGGATCGAAAGCTGCACATGCAAGATGGGTTGTTGGTTCACGAAAATGAAATGCGTGCTGCGCACTAGAGGTTGACCAGATGTTTTCTCTTTCCCTACTCATTGGAAGCCGCTTTAGCCGCGCCAAGCAACGGAACAAACTAGTTTCGTTTATTTCATTGTCCTCCACGATTGGCATTGCGGTTGGTGTGGCTGTCGTACTGATCGGTCTATCTGCGATGAACGGCTTTGAACGTGAACTTGAAAATCGTGTGCTTGCCGTGATTCCGCATGGTGAGTTTGAAGGGTTCAATGGCCCCATTTCAGATTGGTCAACGTTAGCAAAAAAAGCAGAAGAACATGAAAGAGTGACCGCCGCTGCTCCTTATATTCGGCTAACCGGTTTAGCGGAAAAAGGGCAAACATTAAAGGCGGTGGAGATTCGAGGGGTCGACCCCCAGTTGGAATCACGGGTGTCAAATCTTTCGGAATACATCGGTGATGAAGCGTGGCAGAATTTCCGCTCTGGGCGCAATCAGGTGATATTAGGGAAGGGGATTGCCGATTATCTAGGCGCAACGGTCGGTGAAAGCATTACGTTGTTGATTCCTCAAACGAGTAATTCACTGAAAGTGCGTTCGCCAAAGCGTGTTCGTGTGAACATCGTTGGGCTGTTGTCTTTAGGGGGGCAAATCGATCATGGATTGGTATTGCTGCCTTTGGACGATGCACAACAGTACGCCGCCATCAAAGAGGGGGTAACGGGCGTTTCCATTAAAACGACCGATGTACTTAATGCTCAAATGATTGTGCGTGAAGTAGGAAACACATTGCAAGTAAAGGTTTATCTGAAAAGCTGGCAGCAAAAATTTGGTTTCTTGTATCGAGATATCCAATTGGTGAGAACCATCATGTACTTAGTTATGGTTTTGGTTATTAGCGTGGCTTGCTTCAATATCGTGTCTACTTTGATGATGGCGGTAAAAGACAGATTATCCGAAATCGCCATTCTAAAAACGATGGGGGCAACGGATGGGCTTATTCGTCGTACCTTTGTTTGGCAAGGCGTATTTTCTGGCATAACAGGAAGTGTTGCGGGCAGTGTTTTGGGATTGCTCGTGTCGAGTCATTTAACCTTTTTGATTAAAGGGCTAGAAAGGCTTGTTGGGCACCAGTTTTTGTCGGGCGATATCTATTTCATCGACTTCTTACCTTCTGAGATCATTTGGCAAGATGTGGCTTTGGTATCTGGCACAGCGGTGGTGTTAAGCCTTTTCGCTACGCTTTATCCCGCGTCTAGAGCCAGTCAAACGAATCCCGCGAAAGTACTGAGTGGTAAGTAACGTCAACTCGGGATAACAGATTGCTTTCTAGTGGTCCTTTTTACTTATTACAGCGTTGCTCCCCTCCCAATAACCCGTTATTGGCTCGTGGTTTTGCCTTATCTTAAGTAAAAAGGGCTTATGAGAATTCGCCAATTGAAAACCTGTCTGTATTTGAATGGATTCGTTAACCTCTTATCTCTATTCAGGTTAAATAATCTGTTTTGAATGGGAAGATAAGGTTACGAAACAAAAAAGGACTCGAATGGAGTCCTTTTTTGATGGCACTAGCTAAATTCTTTCGTGAGAAACAGCGTAATTACATATCGCTGCATCTTGTCTCGGAACCTTTGAATTCCAGTTATTTTTTATTCGAGAAATCATCTACCGTACTCGTACGCCACGTTTTTGCCAGCTGCGTACAACGGAGTAGCGCCAAATTCCGCGGATTCCAAAGTAGCCCGCCATTGCACTCACTACCCCACAGATTATGCAGCCTAGAAGGAATGGTGGACCGATTGTCGACATTTGAGCCGCAATAAAATCCCAAGATAACTCAAAGTGAAAGGTTTGAGGTGGAACCGACATGACAGCGGCACCTACTTTGTAGGCGAAGTAGAACAAAACAGGCATCGTAATCGGATTGCTTATCCATACGAGAGCGACCGATAACGGTAGGTTGACGCCACATGCGATAGCAAGACCGGCCGCTAGAATCATTTGGCTGGGGAGAGGGACGAATGCCATAAATAGACCAACGGCAAAAGCGCCTGAAGCCGAGCGACGATTTAGGCACCACAAATTTGGGTTATATAGGACGTTGCCAAAGATTTTAAGCGCTTTTTGACGTTTGATTAATTCGTGATCAGGCAAGAAACGTCGGATTAATTTTTTCGGCATAGGATATGAAAACTCACTTATCTAACTGGACACTAACTACTTTCACAACATTGGTTGCTTCGTCCGCACTTTGGACAACAATGCCGAGTGTTATCTGGGTCTTTCCTGCAATTATCCTATGCTTGCTCGTTTGGAACAGACCTTATGCTGATTGCCTTAAAGGCATGTTGCTTGGTTTCATAGTGTTGGTCGTCCATTCCAATCTATTTCAACACCAGCAACGTTTGCTTTTTTCTGAAGGTGAGAATACTACCATAACTGGGCAGATTGACAGCTTTTTTCAACAAATAAGCCATGGATACGAAGCGTCTTTTGTGGTGCATCAACTTAACGGCAGGAAAATTCCATATTTGCTTCGACCGACCGTTAGAGTCCTATGGTCTATGGAGGGCGAACGGCCTTTTTTGGGGCAGATTTTAACGTTGGAAACGGTTCTCAAGCCGGTTTATGGTCGGCTAAATGAGGCTGGCAGAGATCTAGAAAAACATTACGTTGCCAATCGTTGGCATGGGAAAGCGGTGGTTAGGCAAGCAACACTTCTCTCAAAAACAACGCATTACAGACAAAATCTTCATGGTCATGTTACCCATCTTGTGAAGGCGTTTAACAGTGCGCCATACCTGTTTGCACTCAGTTTTGGCGACCGAAGGGGGCTTAGTGAAAGTGATTGGCGGCAGCTGAAAAGCACTGGGCTTCTCCATCTCATGGCGATATCAGGTTTGCATATTGGATTAATATTCGGACTCGGGTGGGTTTTCGGTAGGGTATTGGCAATTTTTCTGCCCATGCCTTCCATAAAAGTTTGGCTACCGATCGTTTCAGGGCTCTTAGCCGCATTGGTATATTCTGGCTTGGCTGGGTTTTCTATACCCACTCAGCGTGCACTTATCGCGTGTTTTATTCTCACTGCTGTGAAATGGGTTGGTGTCCATTTTAGCAATTGGCGTCTGTTGCTGATTGTCTGTTCGATTCTTTTATTTCTTGATCCTTTTTCTGTGCTTTCAAACAGCTTTTGGCTTTCGTTTTCTGCTGTTTCCGTGATTTTTATCTTTATTGGGTTGCGACGTTCGACACAACGTAACCATTGGCAAAAAGTTCGTTTTTTGCTTGAGATGCAATTCTGGTTGCTTATCGCACTCATACCAGTTTCTATTTTTGTATTTTCAGGTTTCAGCATACTGTCTCCTGCATACAATTTTATTTTTGTCCCCTTGGTAAGCTTAGTGACATTGCCTATTATCAGTATCGCTTTGTTGCTTACCGCAATTGCACCTAGTTTGGCCTATCCTCTTTGGCAAGTCGCTGATTGGTCATTAAGCCCGATCCTGTGGGCGCTAAAATGGGGAGAGTATGGCTGGTTGGATATTCCCTCTCGCTATGCTTTTGCCGCTTTCTCCTTGGTTATCTTAGGTGTTTTGTCTTTTCAATTTCGCTCGGTTACCCCAGTGACGTTTTTGGCGGTTGTGGTGTTATGGTTTTTTCCTCAAAAACCCAAACCCATATGGCGAGTGGACATATTGGATGTGGGGCATGGGTTGGCGGTTCTCATTGAGAAAAGGGGTAAAGCCATGTTGTACGATACCGGAATGGGGTGGGAAGGGGGAAGTTATGCGAACAGTGTGATTCACCCAATACTAAGGAATAGAGGGATGAATCAGTTGGATGGCTTGGTTCTGAGTCATTTAGATGCCGATCATGCTGGCGGGACACAGTATGTTGAATCCATGCTGCAACCGAATTGGCGCCGGGCAAGCCAAAGCATTGAGGGCTATCAGCCTTGCATACGAGGAGAGCAGTGGCATTGGCAGGGATTGATGTTTAAAGCGATATGGCCGCCTCGATTAACGCGTCGAGCGTATAACCCTCATTCATGTGTGATTCAGGTCAGTGACCGCAAAACATCAATGTTATTAACCGGTGATATTGATGCGATAAGCGAATTCATTTTGGCTCAGCAGCAAGGTGATCAGTTAGCCTCAGACATTCTGTTGGTTCCGCATCATGGTTCCAGCTCGTCGTCCAAACGCTTGTTTGTTGACCATGTGAATCCCGACATTGCGATTGCTTCATTGGCAAAAGGGAATCGATGGAATTTACCTTCTGCACAAGTGCGCAAAACATATGAGTCAAAAGGTATAAAGTGGATGGATACAGGGGATGAAGGGCAAATCTCTATCCTGATTTATGAGAATGCATGGTCTATTGAAACCGCTAGAGCTGAACATTCCCCTCGCTGGTATAGGCAGATACTAAGGAAAGGAGTAGAATAAGCGGAATTTTTTGACAATGACCTTTCTTATGTCGCAAGAATTAGATCAATCGACCTTTCAAACCTTTAAGCGCTTATGGCCTTATATTTCCTCATACAAAGCCGGTATTGTTATTGCGATTATTGCATTAGTGATTAATGCCCTCAGTGATACCTACATGCTCTCTTTACTCAAGCCTTTGTTAGATGAAGGTTTTGGTCAGTCAGACTCTGAATTTTTACGCACAATGCCGATCATCATTATTATGTTGATGATCGTTCGTGGTGGTAGTGGCTTTGTGTCTGCCTATTTTATGAGCTGGGTGTCCAACAATGTTGTCATGAGGCTTCGTAGGCAGGTGTTTAATCACTTCATGCAGATGCCTGTTTCCTTTTTTGATAAGGAATCGACTGGACGACTGCTTTCTCGCATTACTTACGATACAGAACAAGTCGCGGGCGCGACGAGTCAGGCTTTGGTGAATATTGTTCGTGAAACGGCGAGTTTGCTAGGGCTGATCGGGTTAATGGTATGGAGCAGTTGGCAGCTGTCTTTGGTCTTGCTGGTTGTTGGTCCCGTTGTTGCTATCACTATTGGGGTTGTTTCTCGTCGGTTCCGAAAAATTTCTAAAAATATGCAGACACAAATGGGTAACTTGACGTCGTCATCTGAGCAAATGCTTAATGGACACAAAGTGGTGTTGAGTTGTGGTGGTCAACAGGTTGAGGAAGCGCGATTTAATCACGTCAGCAATGCGATGCGTCAACAAAATATGAAGATGGTTGTGGTCCAGCAACTGTCTAGCCCTGTCGTGCAAATGATAGGTTCTTCGGCGTTGGTTACGGTGTTATTTCTCGCTTCTGTTGACTCTATTCGTGCTGAGTTGACGGCTGGTACTTTTACAGTGGTCTTTTCTGCGATGCTAAGTATGCTTCGACCTCTTCGCGGGTTAACGTCGGTGATGTCTGACTTCCAACGAGGAATGGCGGCTTGCCAAACGTTGTTTAGCCTGATGGATATGCCAACCGAAAACAATGAAGGGAAGTTGGTTAAAGAGAAGGTGAAAGGCGATGTAGAAGTACGAAACGCTATCTTTACGTATCCCACCAAAGATACCCCAGCGTTATGTGACGTCAGTTTCCGTATCCCTTCGGGCAAAACGGTGGCGCTGGTTGGGCGTTCTGGTTCAGGGAAGAGCACGATTGCAAGCCTGTTTACGCGTTTTTATAACTTAGATTCAGGTTCTATCACGCTCGATGGGCATGACATTTGCGAGTACGACTTGCAGAACCTTCGAACTCACTTTGGGATTGTTTCTCAGCATGTCCACTTGTTTAACGACACGGTGGCAAACAACATTGCTTATGCCGCAGAGGATATGTATACGAGAGAACAAATCATTGAAGCGGCTAAACTTGCGTATGCGCACGAGTTTATCGAGGCGCTGGATAACGGTTACGATACGGTGATTGGTGAAAATGGCGCCAACCTATCGGGTGGACAACGACAAAGGCTTGCGATTGCGCGTGCTTTGCTGCGTGATGCGCCCGTTCTGATTCTTGATGAAGCAACGTCTGCGCTGGATACGGAATCTGAACGCGCGATTCAATCCGCTCTGGATGTGCTTCAAAAGGACAAGACCGTTTTGGTGATTGCGCACCGCTTGTCTACCATTGAAAATGCCGATGAGATTTTGGTTATCGAAGATGGAAAAGTGATAGAGCGTGGTCAGCACGACGTACTGATGGCGCAAGATGGCGCATACGCTTCGCTTTACTCGATTCAATTTAGCGAGTCACATTGATGGTGGAAAAGATTTGGTATGAGCGGCATTGGTTGAGCTTTTTGCTCTGGCCAATACTATGGCCGCTCAGCCTATTGTTTGGCTTGATCAGCACGAAGCGTAAACAAGCATTTTTGAGTCAAAAAAAGCCACGTTACCGTGCGCCTATTCCCGTCATTGTGGTGGGCAATATTACTGCCGGTGGGAATGGCAAAACGCCCGTTGTTGTTTGGCTTGTGGAAATGTTGCAAGCGAAAGGGTATAGACCTGGGGTGGTATCGCGAGGTTACGGAGCCAAAGCGCCGAGCTATCCGTTTTCGGTAACTTCGAGCTCCAGCCCTGCACATTGCGGGGATGAACCCCTTTTAATTCACCGCCGAACGAATGCGCCCGTCGTTGTTGACCCGAATCGCAGTAACGCTGTGAAAGCGCTCTTGGAATTTGGAGTTAATATCGTTATCACTGACGATGGGTTGCAGCATTACGCATTGGACAGAGACATTGAAATAGTCGTTGTTGATGGCGTTAGGCGTATGGGGAATGAAAAACTCATTCCTATGGGACCATTGCGTGAGCCCGTTTCTCGGATAGATGACGTGGATTTTGTGATCACTAATGGTGGCAGTGCACATGCAAACGAGTGTCCAATGACATTGGAGCCTTCTAAAGCCATCAATTTGATGACGAATGAACAGAAGGATGCCGTTGAGCTTAAAAATGTGGTTGCAATGGCAGGAATTGGTCACCCTCCTCGCTTTTTTGAAACCTTGAAGAGCATGGGGTTGAAGGTGTTGTCAGAACAGGGTTTTGCCGATCATCAAGCAATGACGGAACCACAGGTTAGTGCCATTGAAATGGCGGGCAAGCCGCTTATTATGACGGAAAAAGACGCAGTCAAATGCCTGTCTTTTGCAAAGGATAACTGGTGGTATTTACCGGTTTCCGCAACCTTGCCAGCTCAAGACGCGGATAAAATATTACAAAGAATACATGAGGTAATGAAAGAATATGGATCATCGACTGCTTGAAATTGTAGCGTGCCCTGTTTGTAAAGGTAAACTGACTTTTGATAAGGATAAGCAAGAGCTTATCTGTAAATTCGACCGCCTTGCTTACCCAATTAATGAAGGCATTCCCGTTTTACTTGAGTCAGAAGCTCGCAGTATTTCTATGGATGAGGGAAGGTAAATGACCTTTACGGTTGTCATTCCTGCTCGATACCAATCAACGCGATTACCGGGCAAACCTCTTGCTGATATAGCGGGTAAACCTATGATTGAATGGGTTTACCTACAAGCGATTCAAGCTGGGGCTGAAAAGGTCATTATTGCTACTGACGATAAGCGTGTTCAGCAAGCTGCGGAAGCGTTTGGTGCGACGGTTTGCATGACATCGGATAAACATGAATCGGGCACTGAACGCTTGGCCGAAGTGGTGGATTTAATGAATATTCCGTCGGATCATATTATTGTGAATGTTCAGGGTGACGAGCCCTTGATTCCTCCTTCCATCATTTCGCAAGTTGCGCAAAACCTGCAACAAAGCAAAGCGCCTATGGCGACGCTATCGGTAGAAATTGAAGACGAAAATGAAGTGTTTAACCCGAATGCCGTGAAAGTGGTGACAGATGAAAATGGTTATGCGCTGTATTTCAGCCGAGCCTCGATTCCTTGGGATAGGGATGATTATTCCAAGTCAAAGCCGTCTATTCGTCAGCCATTACAGCGCCATATTGGGATTTATGCGTACCGAGCGGGGTTCATAAAAACCTACGTCAATTGGGAACCGAGCGCGCTAGAGCGAATTGAATGTTTAGAGCAATTAAGAGTGCTTTGGTATGGTGAGAAGATTCATGTTGATGTGGCTAAAGAAACACCTGCAGCAGGGGTCGATACACCAGAAGATTTAGAGATCGTCAGAAAGATACTGTCTAGCTAGCTTGTTTGAGTGTCAGCCAATCTAAGGCAGAAAAAATAGCAGCGAATTCGCTGCTATTTTTTATTCGGGATGAGTGATGAGTGTTACGTTATTCGTGTCTAGATGTGCGATGTAGCGATCACTTCTAAGATACTCATACTCTTTCACCCTCGCTAAACCGTGATCAACATTTGTTCTTTTGATCGCTGGGTGACACATAATCAACCCATGATGATCGAGATTGTTGACCCAGCCTTCCATGAGTGCCGGGAAGTTCGCGGTTTCACTAATGGAATACAACCCTGCAAAACTGGTATTCGTTTTAGCGCTGGTGCGCTCACGAATAATTGAATTAAAGCCAATATTTAAACCTTTGATCACCAAGGCTTTTAGGGCTGAATCGTGCCCACTAAGTGGCACCGAGGGGGTTCTAATCCACGGAGGGTTCGTTGAGTAGCGTTGATTGATGACGGACACTAAGACATCACGAATAACGGGAAACGAATGTACGTGCTGATGACCATCAATATAATCGGGGACTCTGCCCACTTCATTTTCAAAGTTATCCAGCTGCTGATTGAGTGTGACTTTCATCGCCGATTGATCCAACGTACGTGTCATCGCCCCAAGCATTAAGTTACTCAGACTTGCAAAGTGTCCCAAATCGAAATGCAAGCCAAAAGCCGCTTGCCCTTCAAGTTCTTTCAATCTGCGAGCAGACGCTTTCCAGCTAGGCATCAATGTCATACAGCTGGTGGCGGAAATACGCTGATTCTCAATTAATTCTAGAATGGCGTCATCGACGTCGTCAGACATACCATAATCGTCTGCACACACTATGATGCTTTTCATTAATTAACTTTCTACTTTGTTGTCATCGATATTGCCATCAGCGTCTTGACCACCGATGCCTTTGTCTACGCTTTGCTGGTACTCTTCAACAATATAGAGAGGGCGCTTTTTTACTTCAGAGAAGACACGAGCCAGATAGTCTCCCATGATACCGATGGATAATAATTGGATGCCACCAAGGAAAAAGATGGAAACGGTCAGCGTTGGCCAACCTGGTACGTCTGAACCAAAAATCAGCGTTCTAAGTAAAATGAGCATGCCATAGCCAAATGACATGGCTGAGATAATCGCGCCTATCACCATCCATATTTTTAAAGGAATGCTGCTAAATGATGTCAATCCGGTTATCGCGAGGGAGGTGAGATCCCTAAAGCGAAAGGTGCTGGCTCCGCTCAATCGGTCTTCAACATCGAACGATACGGCTTTACTTTTAAAACCAACCCACGCATAAAGACCTTTCATCATTCGGGTACGTTCGGGCAACGACACCAATGCATCAACAACGTTTCTGTTTAAAAGTCGAAAGTCACCGGCATCTGGGTGGATATCCACATCCGAGATTCGATTTAAAAGCCCGTAATAGAGTTTTGTGAACGCTCTTTTCGCGAAGGACTCATCGTTTCTATTCGCTCTCACGCCATAAACCATGTCGAAGCCGTCACGCCAGTGTTCAATGAATTGTTCGATGACAGATAGCGGATGTTGGCCATCTGAATCCATGATAATGACGACATTACCGCGAGCGCTGTCCAAACCCGCACTTAGCGCAATTTCTTTACCAAAATTTCTGGAGAGCTTTACAACAGAAATAGGGTAACTATTCGCAAGTTCTTGAGCGACACTTACTGTGTTGTCCGCGCTGCCATCATCAACAATGAGGATTTCGACTTCTTGGCAAAACTGCTTCAAGTAGTTGTATGTTTTTGGCACGACATGCGGAAGATTCTCCGCTTCATTATATGCAGGTAACAAACACGTGATCATATTAGGAAGGTCACGACGGTGTTGGCTTTCTGCGAGAGGGGCGTTTGAAGCGCTCATATTTTTATCACCAATCTAGATTTACCTTTGGGTAATTAACCTAAAGGACAACAACGCGCCATTATAAACAGGTTTGACCTTAGTAAGAAATAAACACAAACTTGATATTTCGTTTTGCTTCCAGTTTATGGTTCAGGTAACTTCCGAGTTTTATTCATATAAAGTTCCTCTTTTGCCGACGAAATAGCGCTTTGTACATTCGCGCTTTTGTACATTCGCGCTTTGGACATTGCCTATAGCTGTGAATACCGAAAGCCGTAAACGCCGAATACTGTATGTGCCTCAAACGTGAAGTGTTTATGCGGAGGAAGACCTCAGGCGAAAGCCGGCGAATCGGGTGCCACAAATTGCAGTTTTCCTGCATATTGCAGTTTTCCCACATACTTCGGTTTTCCCAAATATTGTCGCTTTCTCGTATATTGTTGCTTTCTCGGATATAGAGGGTGTGTTCGTTCTAAAGATGGAACGGAAAAGCAATCAATGCGTTGGCTTCTCCTGTTTGAACCGTAAAAAAGCCCACAGACTTCGTGGGCAAATAGGAGGATGGTTTAGAGATACTGGCTTTATGTTTCAGAATTATAGTCTTCACGCTCAGGGCAACTGCCAAGAATCTCTTTTCTTCCAGACTCATTTCGCTGTTCCAAAATGACGTCAAAACCCCAAAGACGATATAGATGTTTCAATACTTCCTGATAGCTTTCACCTAATGGAATCCTATCATGGGGTATGTATTGTAAAACCAAGGATCGATCCCCACGTACGTCAACATTCCACACCTGAATATTGGGTTCTAAGTTGCTTAAGTTATACTGTGCCGCAAGCTTTTCCCTGATTTGTCGATAACCGACTTCGTCGTGTATGGCACTGACTTCAATGAAGTTTTTCCTATCATCATCACTAATTGCAAATAGCTTAAAGTCGCGCATCAATTTGGGTGATAAATACTGGCTGATGAAGCTCTCGTCTTTAAAGTTTGCCATGGCGAAGTGTAAGGTATCTAACCAATCTGCGCCCGCGATGTCTGGAAACCATTCTCTGTCTTCGTCGGTTGGATCTTCACACATTCTGCGAATGTCTTGAAACATCGCAAAGCCCAGAGCATAGGGATTGATGCCACTAAAGTAAGGGCTGTTGTATGGAGGTTGGACGACGACATTGGTATGGCTGTGTAAGAACTCAAGCATAAATTTCTCTGATACCAAACCTTCATCATACAAATGGTTCAGTATGGAGTAGTGCCAGAAAGTAGCCCAACCTTCGTTCATGACTTGTGTTTGCTTCTGAGGGTAGAAATATTGGCTGACTTTTCTAACTATACGCACGATTTCTCGTTGCCAAGGCTCAAGAAGTGGCGCGTGTTTTTCAATGAAGTACAAGATATTTTCTTGGGGTTCCGTTGGGAAGCGAATTTTTTGCGATTGCTCCTTCTCCTCGCTTTTAGGAACGGTTTTCCACAGTTCATTTACTTGAGATTGCAAGTATTCTTCCCGAGCTTCTTGTCGCGCTTTTTCCTCAACAATGGAGATCTTTTCTGGTCGCTTATATCGATCGACACCGAAGTTCATTAGGGCATGACAGGAATCCAAGAGTTGTTCGACTTCTTCTACGCCGTGCTTTTCTTCACACTCAGTGATGTAGTTTCTGGCGAATAATAGATAATCAACAATGGAACTAGCATCCGTCCAAGTTTGGAACAAGTAATTGCCTTTGAAGAAAGAGTTGTGACCATAACACGCATGAGCCATAACCAAAGCTTGCATGGTGACAGTGTTCTCTTCCATTAAATAAGCAATACATGGGTCTGAATTAATGACAATTTCGTACGCCAGCCCCATCTGACCATGCTTGTAGTTTTGTTCTGTTTGGATGAATTTTTTGCCGAATGACCAATGGTTATAGTTGATGGGCATACCAATACTTGAATACGCATCCATCATCTGTTCTGCTGTGATCACTTCAATTTGATTAGGGTAGGTGTCTAGACGATAGTACTCTGCCACCCTTTTGATTTCTTTGTGGTAACGCTCCAGCAGTTCGAATGACCAATCCGGACCATCTGGCAAGCGCTTGTTGTTTGTTGCTGTTTTTTTAGCTGCTTTAGTCGCCATAGCGCGCCTCCCTATGCCGTTTCTTTTTGAAACAGTTCCCTAAATACTGGGAAAATATCATCCACAGTACGAATGTTTTTCATGGCAAAGTTGTCGAATGCTTCTTCAAGTTTGAGATATTCATGCCATAAGGTTTGGTGGGTTCTTCTTGTTATTTCGATATAGGAGTAATACTGGCAGTCAGGTAAAATATTGTTCACGAGCAGCTCTTTACAGCGAGGGGAGTCATCTGCCCAATTATCCCCATCGGAAGCTTGTGCTGCATAGATGTTCCATTCATTGGTTGGGTATCTGTCTTTCACGATTTCATTCATTAATTTCAGTGCACTGGATACGATTGTGCCACCCGTTTCTTGGGAATAGAAAAACTCATGCTCATCGACTTCTTTTGCTTGAGTATGGTGACGTATGAAAACGACTTCGACACTCTCGTAAGTTCTTGTTAAAAAAAGATACAGCAGTACATAGAACCGTTTTGCGATGTCTTTAGTGGCTTGGTCCATAGACCCTGATACATCCATCAAACAAAACATGACCGCTTGGCTGGATGGAATGGGGCGCTTTTCGTAATTTTTGAAACGTAAATCAAAAGTATCAATAAACGGAACTCGCGCAATACGCTGGCGGAGCTCTAGGATTTCCTCTTGAAGTTTTTTCTCCTCCAAAGGCTGAGCGGGTTCATTGTTTTCGATGCGCGCTAACTCTTCTTCCAGTTCTGCCAGAAGGCGTTTTTTGCTCGCGGTTAATGCGGTTCTTCGCGCGAGTGATTGTTGAAGAGAGCGTACCACGCTGATGTTGGCTGGAATCCCTGCCGTTTGGAAGCCAGCGCGATGGGTTTTCCATTCTGTGATTTTATTGATTTGGTTTTTTTGAAGGTTAGGCAGCTCCAAGTCTTCAAATAGAATATCGAGATATTCGTCCTTTGAAATCTGAAAAACAAAGTCGTCTTGACCTTCGCCATCGGCACTTGCGTCGCCTTCACCAGAGCCACTTCCTTGCCCACCTTTAGGGCGCTCTATTTTGTCACCCGTTATGAACTGATCATTACCTGGGTGAACGCGCTCCCTGACGCCACCTTGTCCTTGATGAAAAATAGGCTCTTTGATGTCCTTGTGTGGAATCGATATGTCTTCACCGGTTTCTGTATTGGTGATAGATCGACGATTCACGGCATCGGCTACCGATTCCTTAATTTGCTCTTTATGGCGGCGTAAAAAGCGTTGTCTGTTGACGGTGCTCTTATTCTTGCCATTGAGCCTTCTGTCGATAAATTGCGCCATACGTTAACCCCTCTGAAACGTCAAAGTGTCGAACTGTGTGCCATGAATGACTGGCAGCACTTGCCAGCCTTCATATCTAAGACACTGGGTACTAAGAGGATTTACGCACTCGTAGGTACCATTCCGACAACAATCTAACTTGTTTCTTGGTGTAGCCTTTTTCCATCATACGAGCGACAAAGTCGTCGTGTTTTTTCTGATCATCCGTTGACGTTTTCGCATTGAAGGAAATGACAGGTAGCAGTTCTTCCGTATTTGAAAACATTTTCTTCTCGATGACCGTTCTGAGTTTTTCGTAGCTCGTCCAAACAGGGTTTTGCCCTTTATTGTTTGCGCGAGCGCGTAATACGAAGTTAACGATCTCGTTTCTGAAGTCTTTTGGATTACTAATGCCTGCCGTTTTCTCAATTTTTTCTAGCTCATTGTTAAGCGCAGCACGGTCGAATAGTTGCCCTGTTTCTGGATCGCGGTACTCCTGATCTTGAATCCAGAAATCGGCGTAGGTGACGTAACGGTCGAAAATGTTTTGACCGTACTCAGAGTAGGACTCAAGGTAAGCGGTTTGAATTTCTTTCCCGATAAACTCAACATATTTAGGCACTAAATAGCCTTTTAAGAACTCTAAGTAGCGTTCAGCCGTATCTTGAGGGAATTGCTCGCGTTCAACCTGTTGCTCAATGACATAGAAAAGATGAACAGGGTTTGCTGCCACTTCGGATTGATCAAAGTTGAATACGCGAGAAAGAATTTTGAATGCGAAACGAGTGGAAAGACCCGACATGCCCTCATCAACACCCGCGAAGTCTCGATACTCTTGGTAGCTTTTCGCTTTAGGATCGGTGTCTTTTAGAGTTTCACCGTCGTACACACGCATTTTCGAGAAAATGGATGAGTTGTCGGGATCTTTCATGCGGGAAAGAATGCTGAACTGAGCCAAAATGTCCAATGTGCTTGGAGAGCATGGTGCTTTCGACAGTTCACTGTGGTCCAGTAGTTTTTTGTAGATTTTAACTTCTTCCGAAACGCGTAAGCAGTAGGGCACTTTGACAATGTATACCCTATCTAGGAAGGCTTCGTTGTTCTTATTGTTGCGGAAGGTTTGCCACTCTGATTCGTTTGAGTGCGCTAAAATCATGCCATCGAATGGCAAGGCTGAAAGCCCTTCCGTACCGTTATAGTTACCTTCTTGCGTTGCAGTCAGCAATGGGTGCAGAACTTTAATGGGGGCTTTGAACATCTCTACAAATTCCATCAAGCCTTGGTTAGCTCGACACAATGCACCTGAATAACTGTACGCGTCGGGATCATCTTGTGAAAAGTGTTCAAGTTGACGGATATCGACTTTACCCACCAGTGATGAAATGTCTTGGTTGTTTTCATCGCCGGGTTCTGTTTTCGCAATCGCTGTTTGACCTAAAATCGACGGTCTTACTTTCACCACTTTAAATTTTGAGATGTCACCGCCAAACTCAGTGAGGCGTTTAGCTGCCCAAGGAGACATGATGGAGCGTAGGTAGCGCTTTTCGATGCCATAATCGCCTTTGAGCAAATCCCCATCTTCATTAACATCGAACAAACAAAACGGATGGTCATTGACTGGGCTTCGTTCACCGTTAGCCGAAAGGACGTATATTGGCATTTTTTCCATTAAGGCTTTTAATTTCTCTGCGAGTGATGATTTACCCCCCCCAACCGGACCCAAAAGGTACAGAATTTGTTTTCGTTCTTCTAGCCCTTGAGCGGCATGTTTCAAGTAAGACACGATTTGCTCTATCGCGTCTTCCATGCCATAGAAATCTTCAAAGGTTTTGTATCTGGATATCACGCGATTGGAGAAAATGCGGCTGAGTCTCGGATCTAATGCGGTGTCGATGACTTCAGGTTCTCCAATCGCCATTAATAGGCGCTCAGCTGCATTGGCGTAGGCGCTTTTGTCTTCACGACATAGCGATAAAAAGTCTTGTAGCGATAGTTCTTCGTCCTTGGCTGCTTCATAGCGAGCCTGGTAGTGGTCAAAAATGCTCATAGCGAATACCCCTCTAAGCCTGTCAAATCGACTAATTAACAGCGAAAATGTCACGTCCTTCACTAAATAAGGTTAGACCCAGATTTTGAATTCTGCTTATTAATTCGGTATTTATTTCGATTTTTTGAGAAAAAAGTATGAAGCAAGTAAGGGTTTGTATGAGTGTGCTAGAAGTGATTCAAACTGGCTGGAGTACTGTTCAGACTATAGTGGTAATGGGAAAGCACCACATTACAGTGGTGCTTTGATAAAAATATCAAATGATGTGAAAGAGTTAGGTGCAAAAAATAGTGCTAAGCGTTGAAGATTTGATGAAACTCGGCCGCAGAAAGGTGATATTGACGTGGGCAGCGTTTCCAAGATGCCAACATTCTGCGGTATTTTTCAAGCATTGGCATTTGCGCGTTGAAGTGATGATCACCTTTGTCGAATTGAGTATACAGCCCTTCCGAATCGACTAGAAAACGCACATAGTGGACAAGTTGTGCTTCACTTGCGATATCAAAACCTAAGAAATTGAGCCTACGCTGATCAACGTTTTCTCTTTCATCGTGGTCGAGCATTTTGTTCGATTCTTGCATCGCGTGATACATTTCCATTATGTCGAGGATTTCTCGACACTGCGTTTCATTCAAGCAGCCATAGTCTTTATTCAGCTCCAACATCTGTAGCTCATATCCACGTTCTACAATCGTTTGAAGACGTTGATACTTTTTGGCATTCTGCGGGTCCATCTGCGACATGAGGTAATATTGATTAGACAGAATGAGTCGTTGAGCGTTAGTCATTTCCATAGCATGGTCTCTTAAATTTTATTACTTAATCTACGAAACAGAGTAACAGTAAATATCTCTACCGAAACATGATCTCAACACATGTTTCATAAGGTTTGGTTGAGTAATGAGCGGATTTATTCGTGCTACTACTGCTACGGCTAATGCAAGCCTAGAGTTTTTCTTGTGAAGGTTATTTACTTGGAAAAAGGTAATGTCTATCTGAGAATACGCGTAACCATTCTGGTCGATACACGCAAAGTACCGCTAATGCCATTCCATTGATAAGACCTTCTGGGAATGCCATCAATGGGATTAGCATGAACAGATTCTCCATTACTGTGGTGAAGTCATACCAGTCCTGCCAAAGATAGTAGCTGCCTTTCAACAGAAGGTGAGTGCTTCCAACAAATATGGCATTGAAAAAGCCAGCGACGAAAATGAAAACGAAGATATTTTTGGGTAAATAATGGTAACTCAGAGTGAATATGAAATAGCTTAAGAGGATAGGAATGAAACCGGAAATCAATATCTGTGTGGGTAATTCGGTTAACGGCCACTGGTTGGAAAAGGCGAGTATCCCATAGACAGGTAAGGTAAGTACGCAGGCTACTCGCCAGCCGAACATCATGGTAAAAGTGGTGACACCAAGGAAGTGGATGTCTAAACCGCTTTTGACTCCGGCTTTGGTTTGCCAAAGAAAAAAGAGTATTGCTAAGGTAATGATAGTGAGATTCTGAAAAGACCGTTCGCTTAGAAATTTAGGAATGAACGCGTTTACGGTATCTGCCCAGCTTCGCTGTATGACAAGTGCGACGATGGCGAGACAAAGAAACTGAAATATCGACATTGGCTGATTCCTAGAGTGACAAATTTGGGGGCGGCTGTTGTTCCAAACGCTTTTAAATAACCTGAACTCGAAATAACAGGTTTAGCGCCGACCCTAAATACAACAAAGCCAGCGTTATGCTGGCTTTGTTTGCGAATGCTTGAAGCATAACGTCTCTATGAAAACTAGTATTTCACATTGTCGTTGTATTGTTCAAGTATTCCTTTGATCGTCTCCATCGTCTCTTTAGGTGGAGGGTTGACCCCCTCGAGTGGATAGTCGTGACCTAATGCTTCCCATTTATGAGCGCCTAATTTGTGGTACGGCAACAACTCCACTTTTTCGATGTTATCCATATCTTTAATGAAATCACCGAGCATGTGTGCGGCTTCTTCGTCGTCTGTATAACCAGGCACAACGACATATCGGAGCCAAGTTTTTTGCCCAATGTTATGAAGATAACGTGCGAAATCTAACGTACGTTTGTTTGAAACGCCAATAAGGTCTTGATGAATCTCATCTTTCATATGCTTGATATCGAGCATGACAAGATCCGAGGCTTCGAGCACCTGATCGACAACATCGGTATGCCTACGGATGTACCCATTAGTGTCTAAGCAAGTATGCATCCCTTCTTTTTGAGCTGCTCGGAAAAAATCACGTACAAATTCAGGTTGAAGCATGGCTTCACCTCCTGAACAGGTAACCCCCCCACCAGAAGCCCTCATGAAATGCCTATAGGATTTTGCTTCACTAATGATTTCATCTACGCTCACCACCTTGCCATCGTGAGTATCCCACGTGTCTCGGTTATGGCAATACTTACAGCGCATTAGACAGCCTTGGAGAAACACAATAAAGCGAATTCCCGGACCATCCACCGTGCCACAAGATTCGAAGGAATGAATACGACCAGTAGTAGACATGAGCTAATCTCTTAGGAATAAATTACTGTCATTTTATTACAAAATGACAGTGTGCCCTAGGAAAAACTGAGGTTATTTGGTCTGAAGATCAAAATTATCATTTCGTAAAATATCACCAATAGAAATGATAGCTGTTTACAATGATTTTCAATGATAAAGGTATAAAAAACATCAAAATATCCAAAACAAAGAAACGGAACCGTTAGCATGGAAACGTGCCTGATCCTCGTTAAAATCTGGCGTTTTTAAGGCATAAGTGAGCGATATCCCCACCTCTTTATAGTGTGCTAGAGCACCTAAAACTGCGGTGGACTGTAAGTGAGTTACAGAAACAGGTGGAACTTGCGGAGGACGCTTACCTGTAATGGTGATGTCATTAAAGCGGTATCGAGCTTCTAATCCAGTAAAAACGAACCATCCTGAGTGGTCATAATCTAAATGGAGCCGATGCGCTGGGTTGTCATATTGAATGTCGGCAGAACCAAAAGTATTGGTCAGTGCCGTACCCATCCGCCACATTACGCCACTGCCTAGTTCGGATCGAAAATTTCCTAATGCAATTCTGTTAATCCAGCTGACTTCGGATTCTTGAGATTCAAAATAACCAGCATTTCTATGAAGCAAGTTTTGTTGTGTGTACTTCAATTGGTAAACCCAAGGTTCTTCAATTTGGTATGCCCAGCCTTGAGGGCGAGCAGAGCCTATCAGGTCATGAACAAAAACTTGAGCTGAATCTGCTTGGGCATTTTTTCCCATTGTTCCGAGCATAACGTGAAAGGTTTGGTGCTTTTCGCTTGTTCTTGCGATCAAAGAACCACTAATGAAACTGATTCCAGAATAGGGGCGCTCATCCATCTTTGGCGTGGCGGATTCAATATCAATGGGAGTCCATAGTTTCTGTCCAAGGTTTAGATTCCAATAGTAGCGAGCATCCTCATCCCCAAAGCCGATAGAGCCCAAGTTATGGCTCTGTTCACGGGATCCGTTTGAATTCAATTCAGACAGGATACCTAGCTGAATACCACTGCTGTAATCTTCATCACTCCTTACAAGAGAATCGTTGTCCATGGTGAGTGATAGTTGCGTCTTAGCTTGCGTAGCCACGGTAAACAGCAGCGCAAAAGTAATGGGTAGCCAAACAGTCTTCATATCAATGTCGACTCCTACATGAATAAACTCAAAGTGTGCAATGTGAAACTTTTCGGATTTTTATGCAATAAATCAAGTAAGTGGATGGGAAAATCTTTTTGTAAAAAGAGACATGTGTTGAGTTTTTGCATATCTAATGATGAAATTATCATTAGCCAAATGTTAGAAAAATGTAAATTAAACTACAGTATCTTAAACTACAGTATCGTCGTATACCCGACAGTTTTTCCGAACAACACAAGTGCCAATATTTAATTGGTTGGTGTCAATTTCCCAAAAAGAGGAGGGAGTAATGACTAGTTTTGCGCTCTCACAAAAACAAAAAGTATGGATGTACCTAGCGGCATTGATGGTAGGTTTTGCTGGTTTGTTGGTGTTTATTTCGATAAAGATAGGCTCAGTAACGCAACAGTATCAAAATCAGGGGTTTATCCATGAAGGTGTTGCCGAAATCGGTCAAACTCAAATCAGTTTATTGGAGCTGGCCGCTCGCTTAAACAATATGACCGGAGAGCAGGTCGAAGAGATTAACTCAATGCTTAATGATATCTCTCAAAAGGCATCGAGGAAAAAGGCAATTTTAGCCGAAGTTGGGCTACACGATGGAGCGGAAAACTTCATTAAATCTATATCGGCATATCAAGACGCATTAGTTCCGTGGTTAGCGATCAGGCAAGAGATGGGGTTTAATGTTGATGACGGAAAGCTGGGTGATCTCAAGCAATTGGCCAGCACTATAGAGGCAAAAATTGCCGAAACTGGAATGGTGAGCATCAATTCTGATTTTCAGAATATGGTAAAAACCCAGCAAACTTATCTGTTACAACCCAACGAAGAGAACCTCAAATTCTTCAATCGCGCTTTGGCGATGTTTATCAATATGTCAAATTCATACGCCATGCTCGATCTTTATGAAAAGGAAGTGGAGTTATTTAAAGAGTACTCTGCCCGTGTCAGCGAATTGTCCGTTGAACTTGAGTCCGTAGAGCAATCACTCTTTCAAAGGCAGAGAGATGTGCAAGCGGTGGTAAGGCAATTAGGCGAGAAAATGAATGTGATCAGTGCGGAATTTGGGCAGGCAGCTCAACAGACCTCTTCTACGGTGCGATTTTCTACATTGGTTGCTTGTTTATTTCTAGCTCTGTTTACTCTATTTATTTTTGTATCGCAGAACATGTCTATATCACGAGCGTTGAAAAGGGTAACGGCGATATTAGAGCTTATCTCTAACGGGGACTTATCCCAAAGAATGCCCGTTTCAAGCAATAAGAATGATGAATTCAATCGTTTAGCACTTAACATTAACCAAGCCTGTGAAAATTTGGGTGAGTTGGTTAAAGGCGTACAGCACAGCAGTCATGCTCTAGCATCTAACGCAAATGAACTGAATTCCGGATTGGATGAATTGGTCGTAAGCCAGCATGATGTTGTAGGTCAAACTCAAGTATTGGCTTCAGCAACCGAAGAAGTAAGCGTGACTACGCAAGAAGTATCGAGCAGTTTGGATTTAGTCGTACAAGTGAGTGAAAAATCCAGCGACTCAGCTCAACAGGGCGCAACAGTCATTACCAGTGCTATTGATTCTATTGAGGATATTGGGAAAATTCTTGGGAGTGCCTCGACACACATAAAAGCATTGGAAGATGCTTCGGCGAAGGTCGATTCTGTAATGGATATTATTAATGGTATTGCGGAACAAACTAATTTGCTTGCGTTAAATGCGGCAATTGAAGCCGCTAGGGCAGGAGAGCAAGGAAGAGGTTTTGCTGTTGTGGCAGATGAAGTACGAAGCCTTGCGGTGAGAACCGTTGATGCCGTCGCAGAAATATCCGGTACGATCGAGACCATGAAAAAAGAGAGTGCAGAAGTGATCCAATATATTGGGCAGTCTGAAACGTCCATGCAGCAAGGCAGAGAAAAAGGTCACGAAGCGATGGAGGCGTTGAAGCTGATTACTGAACAAGTGTCAGAGGCAACCGAGCAAACCGAACGAATCTCATTGTCCATCAAAGAACTTGCTACCACGAGTCAATCTATGGCTGATAGCATGTCTCAAATATCATCCTCAATGAAAACGATAGAAGAAAACAACGCGCAGCTTAGAGAGGTAAGCAGCCGAGTAGATGAACGTTCTGATGTATTAATTAAAGAATGCAACCAATTTGCCGTTTAGGGAATTCGCAATTGGGGAGCTTAACGCCTTATTGACCATGATTTTTCTGGTTTAAGTGACTGTGACCCAAAAAAAGCCCCCGCATTTGCGGGGGCTGGTATTTTTTCACTCAGTGATTACAGAGATTCAGTGAAAGTACGAGCAATAACATCTTTCTGCTGCTCAGTCGTTAGAGAGTTGAAACGAACAGCATAACCCGATACACGGATTGTTAACTGAGGGTAATTCTCTGGGTGCTTAACCGCATCTTCTAATGTTTCGCGGTTAAGAACATTTACGTTTAAGTGCTGACCGCCTTCAATGCCGGCTTCATGATGGAAGTAACCATCCATTAGACCTGCAAGGTTAGCGCGCTGAGAGCTTTCTTCTTTACCAAGCGCATTTGGCACGATAGAGAACGTGTAAGAGATGCCATCTTTCGCATCAGCAAACGGCAGTTTACCTACAGATGTTAGAGAGGCGACTGCGCCTTTCTCATCGCGACCGTGCATTGGGTTTGCGCCTGGTGCAAAAGGAGCACCTGCTTTACGACCATCTGGCGTAGTCCCTGTCTTCTTGCCGTATACCACGTTTGAGGTAATGGTAAGGATAGACTGAGTCGGCACTGCGTTGCGGTAAGTCTTCAGCTTACGGATTTTACCCATGAAGCTAGAGACAAGCGCACAAGCCATGTCATCAACGCGAGCGTCGTTGTTACCAAATTTAGGGTAATCACCTTCGATCTCGAAGTCGATGGCTACACCGTCTTCATCACGCACAGGTTTAACTTTAGCGTGCTTAATTGCTGACAGAGAATCGGCAGCAACAGAAAGACCAGCGATACCACAAGCCATAGTACGGCGAACATCGCGATCATGAAGAGCCATCAAAGCGGCTTCATAGCTGTACTTGTCGTGCGAGTAGTGGATAGCGTTTAGCGCAGTC
The DNA here is from genome assembly GCF_014694455.1 of Vibrio sp. S9_S30. Lineage (GTDB taxonomy): Bacteria > Pseudomonadota > Gammaproteobacteria > Enterobacterales > Vibrionaceae > Vibrio. The sequence goes on from NZ_JAAUWT010000004.1 coordinate 142,647, forward strand.
ACGTATTGTTTAGCTAGCCAATCCATTAGGTTGTCTAGACCAGCCCACACTTTATCAAAGTCTAGGTATTCTTCGGTCATTGGCTCACTCTTCGGACCAACCTGCATCTTCAGTTTCTCATCAACACCACCGTTGATTACGTAAAGAAGTGTCTTAGCAAGGTTGGCACGAGCGCCAAAGAACTGCATGTGCTTACCAATGATCATTGGAGAAACACAACATGCGATAGCGTAATCATCGTTGTCGAAATCTGGACGCATAAGGTCGTCATTTTCGTACTGGATAGAAGAGGTATCGATAGATACCTTCGCACAGAACTTTTTGAAGCCGTCAGGTAGCTGCTCAGACCAAAGTACAGTGATGTTTGGCTCTGGAGAAGGCCCCATCGTGTACAGTGTGTTTAGGAAACGGAAGTTAGTACGTGTAACCAGCGTACGACCATCGACGCCCATACCACCCATAGATTCGGTCGCCCAGATAGGGTCGCCAGAGAATAGCTCATCGTACTCAGGGGTACGTAGGAAGCGAACCATACGCAGCTTCATTACGAAGTGGTCGATCATTTCCTGAGCTTGTTCTTCCGTGATGAGACCCGCTGCGATATCACGCTCAACGTAAACGTCTAGGAACGTAGAAGTACGACCCAGAGACATTGCGGCTCCGTTCTGAGATTTAACAGCAGCTAGGTAGCCAAAATAAGTCCACTGAATCGCTTCTTGAGCCGTTGTCGCAGGGCCAGAAATATCGAAGCCGTAGGAGGCTGCCATCTCTTTCATTTGACCTAGCGCGCGATGCTGCTCTTGAAGCTCTTCACGCAATTGCATCGTCATCTGTAGATCGTCGCCATCTTCTAGTTTCTCTTGAGTAGAGTGGAACTGGGCGACTTTGTCTTTCATTAGGAAGTCTACGCCGTATAGAGCGACACGACGGTAATCACCGATGATACGGCCACGACCATATGCATCTGGAAGACCAGTTAGAACACCCGATTTACGACATTTTAGGATGTCTGGAGAGTAAACATCAAAAACACCTTGGTTATGCGTTTTGCGGTACTCTGAGTAGATTTTAGAAACTTGTGGGTCAAGCGTACGACCGTATGCTTTACAAGAACCTTCGATCATACGCACACCACCATTAGGCATGATTGCGCGCTTAAGCGGAGCTTCTGTTTGGAGACCTACGATAGTCTCAAGATCTTTGTTGATGTAACCCGCATCGTGTGAAGTGATGGTAGAGATAACAGAAGTGTCGAAATCAACAGGAGCGTGAGTGCTGTTTTCTAGCTTAATGCCTTCCATTACTTTAGCCCAAAGCTGATTAGTCGCTTCAGTGCCTTCAGATACTAGGAAAGATTCGTCGCCTTCATATGGTGTATAGTTCTTCTGAATGAAATCACGAACGTTAACTTCGTTTTGCCAGTCACCTTCAGCAAAACCTTCCCAAGCTTTAGCAAATTGCTCTGCCATGACATACCTACCTTTTTAGTAGTAAAAAACCGTACTGTCTTCGCCGTTGAGTCAGCGATCCTTTTCTTAAGGAGCAGTACACTCTAATTAATAACAATATGAATAGTCTCTATTTTTTCTCGTGAAACCATGCATGTTGTCACTGGTTATTCTTTTCTAGTTACACATCCAGAAATTGAAGATTCTGCTGACTTCGTTTCTTAGATTAGGTTAAAAAAAATTTGAAAACCTTAAACTAAATCAATAAAAATCAAAAAAAGTTAATAAAAAGTGGGTAGCAAAGCTTGCTACCCACAAAATATTTGAATTTATAACCAAGCTTTAAGCCCATACTGGCTTTCTAGCATACCAACGGCAAGCATAGCAACTAGACATATAATGAGTACACCACCAGGGATCACAACTCTGTCGATAAAAGAAAGTTTTTTTGAGCGTTCTTTGTCACCAATAAGCCCGTTGTTATCTAGCAACATGGTGATCGCCCATGCGAGAACAGGGTTAACAACCGCGCTACCAAAAATACAGATACCTGCCGCTTGTGAATCTTTGGTGTCTTTGACCATTTGCATGCCTGCTTCAAGAAGTGGAAGGAATACACCAACTAACAATGCGACTCGCATAACGGGGGGCCATACAGCAACATCCATTGGGAAGCCAAGAATAGCAACGATAATACACAACGAGCCGAGCAAGATAGCACCAGCAGGGATTGGTCGTTTAGCAATGGCGGCTGGGATCATGTACGTACCCCAAGAAGAAGTGATGTTTCCGCCACCGACTGCTGTACCTACCATTTGGCGAATTGAACACATCGTCATGGTGTCATCGACATCCATCAGCACTTTATTCGTCCGTTTTGGGTAGTTCAGTTCTTGGAAAATTCGGTGTCCTAGGAAATCGGGTGACCACATCGCAACCGCTAGAATGGCGAAAGGTAGCGAAGCAATGAAATGCTGTAGGGTAGGTAAACCTAATTGCCAACCTGTTTCTGTGCTTCCCCACCAATATACAGGATTCAGATTAGGTAAGCCCATTTCCGTTTCAAATTTAAGGTCAAAACTCGCGCCTAAGGCTAACGCAATCACCAAGCCAACAGCGGCACATACAGGTATCGCTAACCAACGCATGTTAATTTTGGCAAGAAACGCGTAAATAACGATGGTAACGGCTAGCACAACTAAGCCAACGTAGCCCATGCTGCCAGCCGCGACCTCTGCCGATTGCAAACCCGTCGCCCAACTTTGAATTGAGCCAATTTGGCTCATGGTTCCAGTAAAACCAAGAAATATGAGCAACCCTCCGGCGGTGCCTTGCGAGGTGAGGTTAACCAGTTTTGACCCCCCCTTGAAGTAACTGAGAAGGAGACCAAAGACACCGAGAAGAATAGCGAGAGCAAGAGGGTGGGCACCGGCAAGAGCAATCGTACCGATTAGCGGAATCATTGGACCATGGTTGCCAGCTAAGTTTGCCCTAGGGTTGATAAACCCCGAGGCCAGAATACAAAAAAGAAGAGCAGGAATGAGCATTTCTACTCGTGCAACTTCAATGGCAAACTCTTTACCGAGATTAACATGGTCCCAAGCAGCAGTAAGACCATCTGCCCACGACATCATTACAGCCGAGTACATCGCGATAATGCCAATGGTGCCAGCTAACGCAGGGACAAGATCCTCAAGTTCAAAGCGGAAGTCGCGACCAGGTAGGTTCAAACCATAGCGGCGAGGTTTCATGATTTGAAGTTCGTGATCTAGGTAGTCGGAGCGGCTGTTGAATTCTGAAGCTGGTCTATGCAGTTCGCTATAGCTTTTTTCATCTATCGCATCTGAGTTGTCTTTTTGGACGGCGTCGGACATAGAATCCTCGTTTTCTTAAAGTTAGTAATTCTTTAAACACTGAAACAACTGCTTGCAGTTGTGTTCGCTAATCTGTGGCACGAGCTATATGAGCTAGTGTTACACAATATGAAATTTTTCTTGATTAAGTTGTTGTTTTTTGTATTTGTTCCGAGTTTATCAATGGGGTTATATAGTATGATTGATCTTGATCACTTAAAGGTTATTGTTGAAATCAAACTACATCATAGCGCTAATAATGCGTGTGCATGCACCAAATTATGTAAGCGAATTACAGTTGTTTTCGGAAAAATACAAGTTACGCCGAGCATCTATCAGCTTGGGGAATAAAAATATGATCCTTATCATTAACGTGATGTGATGGATGAGAAAGTGAACAGTCACATGCATGAGCATTAGGACATATTGAATGTTGCAACACACTCTATTCCTGTCAATTTTCAGTGACACTTTTTTGGCTCGGTTCTTGCTGTTACTTTCTAAGGTAGAGAAATGGAATAATAGGTGGCAACGAATTGCCGCTTTGTTAGGAGAGAACATGAAGAAGTTTCAATATACTGCTGTTGCTTTCGCAGCAGCAATGGTGATGTCAGGTTGTGGTTCCAGCAGTAAGAGCAGTACAGGAAGTAATACCAAACCATTGTCACCATCTTACGTTAATCTGCAGTTTGTCCAGCTCGCTCCCCCTCAGGCGACTCAGAGAGCGGGCTGTACTTTATTTGCTCAAGATGAAAATGCGTCTCCTAAGCAATATACGTATGCTAATTTAGCGCGCGATGTTCGCGTGCAAATCAATAATGCGGATGGCACCATTAGTACCCAGCTTGCAGTGTCTTCCTCTGGTCTTCTTCGACTAGACAAAAACAAGGTTCCTGCAGGAGGCTTTGTGACTATTATTGATTCACCAAGTAATGCGGATCCATATTATCGGGTTCTTTCTATTCAAAAAGACCTGATCAATAACCAAGTGATTAATGTGGGAAGAAACCAAGGGTCGGTAAATTGCTACGTTGCAAACCAAGCTCCGAAAAATAATAAAACAGGTTACGCTTCCGTTGGTAAAGTTGGTCTGACTGTTACAGATTACGAATATGATTCCATTCTTCAGTCAAGTGGAAGAATCAATTCAGATGCATTTGAAACTCAATCTCTAAATACAGAGGCTGTGTTGGTGCGGGCATACAACAACACAGATTTAGTTGGTTATGCAATGGTCGATAATTTGACGCCTAATGCATTTGAGGACGTAAAGCAAATAGAGGCATTAACAGAAACCATTCCAGGTTCGATACTAACAACGGGACATACACTGTCTTCTATAGATATTAGTATGCACAAGTCGCCCTATAACTATTTGTGGGAAAGCCCTTCGACTTCTTCGAATTCATTCGATATAAAGTCAAACTCTGACTTAACCTTTAACTATCGAGCCAATGGAAGGACATCCACTAATTGGGATTTTGCTGTAAACGGTATTGTTGGCAGTTCGCTTGATATTCAAATCCCTAGCTCATTAAACTTAAACGATACGTCACCCGCCATTCAACAGGACAGTGTAGGGTACAGTTTCGTTAATGAAGGGGTTTCCACCTCAGGAAAGACGTTCATTGTACGTTCAAGCTACGACAAAACACATTCGTCAGGCTCGACACTGAGCCATGTTATTTACTCGAACTCGACTCATGGCAACACTAAAATTCCTGAATTGAATTTGGCTAACCTTGGTCCTTCAAGTGCCGTAAATGTCAAAACCACTTTGTTTGAAGTGAATTCTATCACCCCCAAATTTGTCCGTTATGCCATGACAGATACTGGTAAGGCTGATGTAGTAAGAGAATTGCGTTTACCAAATCAATTAGCCGATGAAAAGAACACACTTAGCCACTCAACTTATACGAAAGTGTCGAGATAGTGCTTATCGCTAAATGAGATAGTGCTTATCGCTAAATGAGATAGTGTTTATCGCTAATTAATGTGCTGTGTTAATTTTGAGTGTGACTCAAGTTAATTTTTAAGAGCCTCATCATTGAGGCTCTTTTTACATCATTATCCAGATTTGTTGAAGATAAAGTCTGGTGGATGAATACTTATTCAGTTATATTGTCTGAATAATGAAATTTTCAAGGTTAATAATATGTTGCAAGAAGGTTTCTGGAATGCTAGCTTGTAACATAATGAGAGGTCGGAGTACCTTGCAGTCGAAAAAATACAGGGAGTAAAGCGCATGAAGGACGTAATCGCGCTGGATATAAAAGAACTGCACAAAACATTCGGTCAGAACGAAGTTTTAAAAGGCATTTCATTAGAAGCCTATAAAGGGGATGTCATTTCAATTATTGGCTCTTCCGGTTCAGGAAAGAGCACCTTCCTTAGATGCATCAATCTGCTTGAGACACCTACTGCCGGCGAAATATGGGTAAATGGTGAACTGATCCAAATGAAGCAAAATCGTCGTGGCGAGTCTCTGCCTGCAAATGAAAAACAAGTGCAACGAATCCGTTCTCGTTTAGCGATGGTTTTTCAAGGGTTTAACTTATGGTCGCACATGACGGTATTAGAAAATGTCATGGAAGCACCTGTTCATGTGTTGGGCATTCCAAAATCAGAAGCGAAAGACAAGGCAGAAGAACTGCTGAAGAAAGTTGGTCTCTACGAACGTAAAGATTATTACCCTGGTCACCTTTCGGGTGGGCAGCAGCAGCGCGCGGCAATCGCCAGAGCACTGGCTGTAGACCCAGAAGTGATGCTCTTTGATGAGCCAACATCGGCACTGGATCCCGAGCTTGTCGGTGAGGTGTTGGGGGTGATGCGTGATCTCGCCGAAGAGGGCAGAACCATGCTCGTCGTTACGCACGAAATGGCTTTTGCCCGTGATGTTTCCAATCATGTCATGTTTTTGCATCAAGGCTTAGTGGAAGAACAGGGAGATCCATCTAAACTATTTACAAACCCTGAGTCCGAACGGCTTCAGCAGTTTATATCGTCAATTTATTAAGCATTGTTTGCTTAAGTATTGTTTGCTTAAGTATTGATTTAAGAATAATTGGTCACTAAGCACCAAAGTAAGTAAACACAATATTTGAAACCATTCACAGGAGTATGGAAATGAAAAAATGGTTACTGGCTGCGACATTAGCAGCAACCGCTGTTGCAGGTACTGTTCAAGCAAAGGATTGGAAAACAGTCCGTTTTGGAATTGAGGGCGCGTATCCTCCGTTTAGTTGGACAGAAGCCGATGGCTCCTTGAAGGGCTTCGATGTGGATATGGCCAATGCTCTGTGTAAAGAAATGGCGGTTACATGTAAAATCGTTCCACAAGACTGGGATGGCATTATTCCTTCTCTCCTCGCACGTAAGTACGATGCAATCATTGCGGCGATGTCGATCACTGATGAACGCAGAAAGAAAGTTGACTTCACTGGCAAATATGCGCTGATTCCAAATAAATTCATTGCCAAAAAAGGTGCCAACATCAACTTTGATAATCTTGATGGTGTGAAGATTGGTGTTCAGCGCGCGACAACGCACGACAAATACCTAACGGACAATTACAAAGCGGTTGAGATTGTGCGTTACGGCTCATTTGATGAAGCGTATTTAGATTTGGCGAACGGTCGAATAGCGTCGGTTTTGGGTGATGCATCTGCACTGGAAGAAGGCGTACTCAACAAAGACGGTGGCGATGCATATGAATTTGTCGGCCCCTCTCTAACCGATCCTAAGTGGTTTGGTGAAGGTTTTGGTATCGCTGTTCGCAAACAAGATAAAGATCTTACCGCTAAACTTGATAATGCAATCAAGTCGCTGCGTGAAAAAGGCATTTACCAAGATATTGCCGCTAAATACTTCAAATACGACGTATACGGCGACTAATTTTCACTTTTCTCTTCATTCAAGAAAGTGAGACGATAAAAGCAGAGGTTTCTTCGCCTCTGCTACTTCAAAAAATACGGTCTTAATTCTTTCTTCTCAGCTCGCTGTATTACTGGATGTAAATATGCTGGATCTTCAAGGATACGAAGTCTCGATATTAAAGGGCGCGTTACTCACGATTGAAGTCGCGATCCTATCACTGATTCTCGCTATGGTATTAGGTATGTTAGGGGCGCTCGCCAAACTAGCACCTTATCGCTGGGCGCGTACTATTGCGACGCTATACACAACCGTCATCCGCGGCATCCCCGATCTTGTACTGATGATGTTGATTTTCTTCGGCGGTCAGATTCTGCTTAACAATAGCCTATATTCGATCAATGAATGGCTGAATGAGTGGATGACGTCGAGCAATCCTGAGCATGAATGGGTGTCCTACCTGCCCGATTATATTGATGTCAGCCCGTTTGTCGCTGGTGTATTGACGATAGGGTTTATATTCGGGGCTTACATGGCTGAAACATTCCGTGGCGCCATCATGGCAGTAGACAAAGGGGAGCTTGAAGCCGGCAAGGCGTATGGTATGAGCAGTGCTTTGGCGTTTCGACGTATCTTATTGCCTCAAATGATTCGCCACGCATTACCCGGATTTGGTAATAACTGGCTCGTATTGCTTAAAACGACGGCTCTGGTATCGATTATTGGTTTAGAAGATATGGTTCGAGTAAGTTCTTTGGCCGCAGGCTCCACCAAAATGCCGTTCACTTTTTACATGACCGTTGCCGTTATTTTCCTCATTTTTACGAGCATATCTACGGGCTTTCTTAAGCTTGTAGAGCGAAAATTCAGTATTCACGCGAGGTAATCCTATGGACTTTTCATTGATAATAGAAAGTTTCCCGGTTTACTTAGAAGGTTTGTGGACCACAGTATGGTTAGTAGGTTTGGCACTGATTATTGGGTTGATGGTCGCGATACCTTTAGCGGTAGCGCGTAACAGCGCGAATTATCTGATCAGTATGCCTTCTTGGGGGTTCATTTATTTCTTTCGTGGAACCCCGCTCTTGGTTCAGCTCTATCTGATTTATTATGGCATGGATCAGTTCTTCCCTGTGAAAGATACGCTGTGGGAAAACGCTTGGTTCTGTGCGCTTGTTGCCTTTGTGTTGAATACGTCGGCTTATACCGCTGAAATCATACGTGGTGCAATCAATGGACTTCCTAAAGGCGAAGTTGAAGCGGCAAAAGCGTATGGAATGAGTGCTTGGAAAACATACCGAAGAATCATTTTACCGAGTGCGTTAAGAAGGGCATTGCCAGCATACAGTAATGAGGTGATTTTTATGCTTCATGGCTCGGCTGTGGCAGGCATTGTAACTATTTTAGACTTAACGGGGGCGGCAAGATTGGTGAACTCACGCTACTATGCTCCGTTTGAATCATTTCTAACGGCAGGGCTCTTCTATATGGGTCTGACCTTTATTATTTTGGGTTGTTTTAAAGTCGCAGAGAAAAAATTTCTGGCTTATTTACGTCCGCTGTCCTAATTCGTTCTATTCACGCCCTGTCAAAAAAGCCGCATTAGAAAAGCTCAATGCAGAAGGTAAAGAAACCAAGCATTGAGCTTTTTCAGTTTGGATCTCTTCGTTTATTCGACAATCTCTCCTGCAATAACGGAGGGTTCACCCGAAACCGTTGGCATCACCCCAATATTGGCATTGCCAGAAATGGAGGTTGGAACAGGTACGGTCGGATCTTCCAACGTAAGCGCAGTACATTGACCAGTGGCGTCTTGCATTTTCTGCTCAATTTCCGTTGCCTTGACAACATAGATATTGTTTGGACCCACAAGCGATCCATCTTTCAAAGAGAACTTAGGACGATACTGGTTACCTTGCTTCTCATAAGGAATTCCCCATAAATCGCCGTTTCCGCCATAGTTCAGCATGAACGTTTGCCCAGCATAGTTTCCAGCGTTACCAGAACGGTCATTACCATCACTGTGCGTATAACTGAACTGAATTGGTTTATCAAAGGTAACAATATTATTTTGGCTATTACGAACGGTGGAAAGCTGGTTCCACTGACTGATGCCGGTTTCCCATACGTAGTAGGTTGTTACAACGCTAGGATCGTAAATATCCCAGATATTGGTCAAAGTGGCAGCAATATCACTAGTAACCATGGGACCTGAACTCACTCCCCAGCTGTACGGAGAGCTACTGAGCTGCTGCTGAGTAATGGATGAGTGGTATTGAACGGGCTCACTGTTACTTGACCGAACGAGTGTGAGTGCATTGTTGCCTGAATCAGAGAATGAGTAATCAATCGCAGAAGCAACGTTGGTGACTTGCGCAGAATAAGGGCTGCCAGAACCGTCAAAGTTTGCCAAGTCACTCAAATTCAGTGTACCAACAGGGCATCGATCAAAACACTTAAGTGCAACAGATCCGGATTCCAGTAAATCCCCTGTCCCTACTTCACCGCCGTTAATGAAAGTTCGTTCGAAAAAGGTTAGCGCACTGCTACCGTAGAGATACTGAACGTTACCACCAAGTTGGTCAGACCACATATAAATGGATTCACCAGCCGATAGTGATATTAACTGTTGGATGTCGAAGTTGGTGATTTGTTGTCCATTTTCTCCCCAAGTCAGTCCTCCAGTGATATAGAAGCCATCAGCCCCCACAGAGTCCTCATTCACCGTTAGGTAATTAACAACCCATTGATTGTATTCTGAGCTGTATACATTGGAATCCCAATATGAAAATAAAACGCCGCGGGCATTGCTTAACGCCAGCGTTTTCGCTTCATTCTTAATTAAGCGACCTGGCGCAGTAACCAATGTGTAGCTTTGGTTTACACCAGTGTTATGATCTTCGGCCACCAAGGTTGTGCCATTGGGTAACGTGGTATCGCTTTCGGTCCAAACCCCCCAGTATCCAACATGTCCGTAGGCATCCACCTGTGTATCGTTATTGCTATCGTAGCGGAAAGAAAAGCCACTGTTTAACGAAACACTTGCTCCAGTAGACGCGTTGAAGAGATCATAGCGATGAACGGAATCAGTGAACTGAGTTCTATCCAGACATTGCCCTGAGTTGCTCCCTGTTTTAAAGGGGAGGCTGTCTATGTCTGCTGCATCCTGAATAAGTACATTGTTGGCATTAAATGCTAAGGCGTATGCACGTCCATTGTTGCTTCCGCGATCGGCTGAAGTAATGGCACTTCCTGTTGAGCGATCGGCACTCATCACCACACTTGCACTTTGAACATACGTATCTACCCCTCTTGTGCTGGACTCATACAAGGTAAACCCGATTGAATTTTCCAGTGAATCCGTAGCCACAATTTCGCCCGCTCCGTTTTGTGTGCCCTCCAATTGGTCAAAAAGTTCGAAGTTAAAAGTAAATGCACCAAATGGATTACTGTCGCTAGCGCCAGCGGTCACTTCAGCCTTAAATTTTATGGCTTGGTCACCACCACCACCGGACATTTTGGGTATCCAAACATTGATTATCAACGGGTCACTATCGGATGCTCTTGTCACATTGGCGACGGCTTTTAGATAAGAAGGCGTATTCGAAGCACCAGAAGATTGACCTGTCGAGCCGTCATCTTCATTTTCAAAACAGGCGGCTTCATCCGCTAAAACAAGATAAGGACCTTGATTGGCAAAACTCGTTGCCTTGAATTGAGTGGTAAAACACAAAATGCTGTTTACAAGCTCTATGGGTTCTAACGCTTCAACCCACACATGTGAGCGTTGGTTAGCATTCGAATAATCAGTTCCTGCATCGTCAAAAGCGGTCATACCTGCCCCTGAAAAAGTCAGGCTACTTGCGAGTAATAAATTAATTATTTTCATTGGTGACAACCTCTAATTGTTCTGGAAGAACCAACTGAGATGTCGGAGTGGTTTGGGATTGAGCTGCGGAACCGCTGCTGTCACAGCCACTTAACCCTAATGCCATAACTAAGGTAAGTAAGCCGCCAACGATGACTTTTTCCATATAATGTCTCCCTAATGTAAGCCTCAAAATAAAATATAGAAGGCCGTGGCAAGAAGGCATTACAAAAACTCAATTAATTAAATTTAATATAATAAACAATGCATTATTGTGGCTTTAATGTTGTTGAATTAATGATTGGGTTGATTTCGTAAAGTTCTATTGAGCTTATAAGTGGATATTTAGATGCGGAGCGACTAACCCAGTATGGAGGATAAAAAAAGCCCAAACCACGAGGGTTTGGGCGGATACAAATAGGAGTTAAAGAAAAAAGCAGCGTTTGTAACAAGTTGCAGGAATAAAATCAGTCTAATACGGCCTTAAACTCAAAATGCTCTGCTTGTTACGTAAGATAGGACTGACCAAATTTCATTTAGTTCAAATTATTTTTAAATTTCTCCAGTATCTAAAAGTGTTTAATGATGAGGTGATGAATTTGTGATGTTATCGTCTTGTTAAATTAGTGGTAGAGGAGTATATTTTCAAACAAGCGTTTAATACGAGTGATTAAAATGAGTGCAAAGAATAAAACCAAAGATAAAATCTTAGATGTAGCGGAAGCGCTCTTTGCTGAACATGGCTTTAATGATACTTCGTTAAGAACCATAACAAGTAAAGCAAACGTGAACTTGGCTTCTGTTAATTATCATTTTGGAGACAAGAAAACGTTAGTCCGAGCGGTACTCAACCGTTACCTTGAAGCGTTCATGCCTGCTTTGGGAAAGGCGCTATCGGAGTTAAATCAAACAGCGGACTATTCAATGGAGGACGTCTTCCAAACGCTAAAACAGCCCCTTCTTTCATTAAATACGCTACGTCCAAACGGTGCGAGCCGCTTTATGTCATTGATTGGGCGTGGGTATACCGATGTGCAAGGGCATTTACGTTGGTTCATTACGACGCGTTACGACGAGGTATTGACTCAGTTTACCTCTTCGGTCAGCCAAGCAAACCCTTCCCTGACTCCGGAAACACTGTTCTGGAGGCTACACTTTACTCTAGGAACGTGCGTTTTCACCATGGCTTCAAGCCAGGCATTAGCCGAAATTGCCTTTAATGATTTTGATAAACAGGTGGACTCAGAAGCCATCATTGACCAACTCATACCCTATTTAGCGGCAGGTGTTGCCGTAAAGTAACAATCAGGTCATCAGAACCTAACCCAATACAAGAATAAATATCAGTTATATAAAGAAACAAAAGGACTGAAACATGAGCTCTCTAAAACAACTAAGAAGAAAATGGGTCAGTGATCCAGCGTTCAAATTCTTCAAAAAAGTGCTGCCGCCACTATCCGACACCGAGAAAGAGGCAATGGAAGCAGGCAGTGTATGGTGGGATGGCGAGCTGTTCGGCGGCTCGCCAAACTGGCATATGTTGCACCAATACCCTAAACCGGAATTGACTGATGAAGAGCAACGCTTCGTTGATAACGAATTGGAAACGTTGCTTTCGATGTTGAACGATGACCAAATCGTCAGACATGATCGGGATCTTCCTGAAGAGGTTTGGGACTATTTAAAGAAAGAGCGTTTCTTTTCACTGATTATCTCGAAAGAGTATGGTGGACGGGAATTTTCTTCTTTAGCCAATTCAACCATTGTGACCAAGATTGCCACCAAGAGCATCAGTGCCGCAGTATGTGTCATGGTGCCAAATTCCCTTGGCCCAGGTGAGTTGCTTTCGCATTACGGAACACAGGAACAAAAAGACTACTGGTTGCCGCGTCTGGCAGATGGTCGTGATATTCCTTGTTTTGCGTTAACGGGCCCCGAAGCGGGCTCTGATGCGGGTGGCATTCCTGATCAGGGAACCGTTTGTATGGGCGAGCATGATGGGAAAGAAGTGCTTGGTATTCGGCTTAGCTGGAATAAGCGTTATATTACCCTCGCACCAGTCGCGACCGTATTGGGCTTGGCTTTTAAACTGAAAGATCCAGAAGGATTACTAGGAGATAACCCAGATCTGGGGATTACCTGCGCGCTGATTCCAGCCGATCACCAAGGTGTTGAATTGGGCGAGCGTCATGATCCACTCGGTCTTGCCTTCATGAATGGACCGACGCGTGGAAACGATGTTTTCATCCCCATGGACTGGTTGATTGGTGGTTCCGAATACGCCGGAAAGGGCTGGCGTATGCTGGTGGAATGCCTATCCGCGGGGCGTGGAATCTCATTGCCAGCACTAGGTACATCAATTGCGCACTTAACCGCTCGCACGACGGGTGCGTACGCGTATGTTCGTAAACAGTTTGGTATGTCAATTGGTCAGTTTGAAGGCGTTGCAGAAGCCATGGGGCGAATAGGGGGGCTTACATACCTTCTTGAGGCAACGCGTACGTTAACGACAACGTCGTTGGACATGAAGGAAAAGCCGGGCATTGTCACCGCCATCGCCAAATACCACATGACCGAAATAGCACGTGATATTTTGAACGATGCTATGGATATTCACGCAGGTCGAGCGATTCAGACAGGGCCAATGAACTATCTTGCGCATCACTACTCGGGCATTCCGGTCGCGATTACGGTGGAAGGTGCGAATATCTTGACACGTAATCTGATGATATTTGGTCAAGGTGCGACACGGTGTCACCCCTATGTACTAAAAGAAATGGAAGCGGCCGCGAATCCAGATTCAAATGAAGGGGCAAAAGAGTTTGATAACCTGCTTTTTAAACACATAGGACACGCAACGAAGAATGCGTTTGGTGCTTTTGGCGCTGCTTTAACTGGGTCTAAGCTCGTATCGGCGTCCATGAGTGGTGAAACGAAAGCGTATTATCAGCACATGACTCGCTTAAGCCGTGCTCTAGCTATAAGCGCGGACGTTGCCATGTTGACACTTGGTGGGGAGCTCAAGCGAAAAGAGATGATTTCCGCTCGTTTGGGAGATGGTTTGAGCTACTTATTCATGGGATCAGCCGTATTGAAGAAATACGAGGATGATGGTAGACAGCAGTCAGATCTAGATTACGTCCATTACGCCATGGCTCATTGCCTTTACCATGCCGCACAGTCGTTGCAAGAAGCGTATGCCAACTTCCCCTCTAAGGTTGCAGGTAATTTCTTAAATTTCCTAGTCTTCCCACTCGGGAACCGATTCAAAAAAGCACCGGACGACAATGCCATGGCTATTGCGAACAGCCTTATGACGCCTGGAGCCCATCGAGATCGCCTGACTCACTTATGTTATGTCGGTAAAGACAACGACGATCCTGTTGGTTTAATGGAAAATGCATTCATGGCGATGTACAAAGTAAGAGGGCATGAGCGCAAGGTTATCCAAGGCATAAGAGAAGGCAAAATCGACAAGAAAGCCCCACTCAATGTTCGACTGGATCAAGCACTCGAGCATAAGATTTTGAATAAAGTCGAAGTGGATGAAATCTTAAGTGCGGATAAACTTCGCTACATGGCAATCCAAGTGGATCACTTTAGCCATGATATGACCGAAACGCGCACCCACAAAACCAATGAGATTTCGCTCAATAGCGTTGCGTAAGCTTCGAATTACCCTGTATTAGAAAAGCGCTGCAGAAATGCAGCGTTTTTTTGATCAAACAGCTCCAACCACTTTCTCATTTTGTAAGAAATTAGGTGCGAAACGGTGTGTAAACTTTTATCCTAGCAACGTTTTTTAAAGGGAAATGAATATGATCATCAAACCAAAAATTCGTGGCTTCATTTGCACCACTACTCACCCAGTAGGCTGTGAAGCAAACGTAAAAGAACAAATCGAATATACGAAAGCACAAGGTCCTATCAAGAATGCCCCTAAGCGCGTACTCGTTGTTGGTTCTTCAAGCGGTTACGGCTTATCTTCACGCATTGCCGCTGCTTTCGGTGGTGGTGCATCAACCATTGGTGTGTTTTTCGAAAAAGCAGGCACAGAGAAAAAACCAGGCACAGCCGGTTGGTATAACTCTGCTGCGTTCGACAAGCTAGCGAAAGAAGAAGGCTTGTACTCGAAAAGCTTAAATGGCGACGCGTTTTCAAACGAAGCAAAACAAAAGACCATTGATTTGATCAAAGAAGACTTAGGTCAGATCGATATGGTGGTTTACTCACTGGCTTCTCCAGTGCGTAAGCTTCCTGAAACGGGTGAAGTGATTCGCTCATCGTTAAAGCCTATTGGTAATACTTACACGTCGACAGCGGTTGATACAAACAAAGATCTAATCATTGAGGCGAGTGTTGAGCCTGCAACGGAGCAGGAAATTAAAGACACCGTTACCGTTATGGGCGGCGAAGATTGGGAGCTGTGGATTCAGGCTCTATCTGAAGCGGGTGTATTGGCGGATGGCTGCAAGACAGTAGCTTATAGCTACATTGGTACTGAGCTCACTTGGCCTATTTACTGGGATGGTGCGTTAGGTAAAGCGAAGATGGATCTCGACCGCGCCGCAACGTCGTTAAACGACAAACTGAATGCAACGGGCGGTAGCGCGAATGTTGCTGTGCTAAAGTCGGTTGTGACTCAGGCAAGCTCTGCGATTCCGGTTATGCCGTTGTACATTGCTATGGTCTTCAAGAAGATGCGTGAAGAGGGTGTACACGAAGGTTGCATGGAGCAAATCTTCCGCATGTTCAATGAGCGTTTGTACAAAGAAGACGGGTCTGCCCCAGAAGTGGATGATAAGAACCGCTTGCGTTTGGATGACTGGGAACTTCGTGACGACATTCAACAGCATTGCCGTGAACTTTGGCCACAAATTACGTCAGAAAACCTGAAAGAGCTGACGGACTACGCTGAATACAAAGAGGAATTCTTGAAGCTCTTTGGCTTTGGTTGTGAAGGTGTGGATTACGAAGCGGATGTCAATCCAGCGGTAGAATTCGACGTTCAAGATATCTAAGCAGTTGTGTATTAAAGAAAAGGCGCTCAGTGAGCGCCTTTTTTGTGACTGTGTAAATGAAGAGCTTCTAGGTAATGATGATCAAGAACGTACCTGCCAAAGTCATCAGGATATTGGCGATGGCATAAGTCCCCGCATAACCCAGAGCCGGAATCGTGGATTTCGCTTGCTCATTAACAACGTCCATTGCTGGACCGCATGTCCTTGCGCCAACAATGGCACCAATCAACAACGCTCGGTTCATTTTCAGCACATACGCACCCACCAGATAAGCCATCATGACGGGGATGACACTCACGAGCAAGCTGACGCCTAAGATTTGGGGGCCCACTTTCGACATGTACGAAACAATACTGTCACCGGCACTTAGCCCGATCCCCACCATGAAGAACATTAAGCCTAAATCCTTGACCATGTTCAAAGCACCTTGGGGAACGTAGCCGAAAGTAGGGTGGTTAGCACGTAGGAAACCCAGAGTAATCCCCGAAAGCAAAAGCCCAACGGCATTGCCCAAACCAAACGTAACTTGCCCGAACGTCATGGTGATCAAACCGAACAAAATGCCTAAGATGAAAAAGCTACAAAACGCCAACAAGTCTGCCATTTGGCTGTGAATGGAGATGAAACCGATTCGCTCAGCCAGCCCCATGACACGGCTTTTCTCTCCACTCACCTGAAGAATATCCCCTTTTGCAAGTACGATATTTAAGTCCATTGGCATTTCGATTTGTGCGCGTACCACACGGTTCAAGAAACAGCCATATTCGGACAAGTTCAAGTCGGAAAGCTTTTTACCTGCGATGCTGTCGCTTTTAACGACGATCTCTTCTTCAACAATACGTAAATCCAATAGATTCCGGTCGAACACTTCTTTACCGTTTCTAAAGCTGGGATCCAATCGGGCATGGCTGTCAGGGTAACCGACGAGGGCAATTTCGTCCCCTTCTTGCAAGATAGCGTCGCCGTCAGGGTGCGCGAGGATGCCATTGCGGCGAATACGTTCAATGTAGCAGCCAGTTTGGCGATAAATACCCAATTCCCTTAGGTTTTTCCCATCTGACCAGTCCACTAACTCTGTCCCTACGCGGTAGGCTCGAATTATCGGCAAATAGACTTTTCTCTGGGCGGAAGTATCGAGCCCGCGCTCTTGGGCAATTTGAGTGGCTGAATCTTGAAGGTTTTGCCTCTGAAATTTGGGTAGTAACTTAGCCAGTATGATCATACTGGTTAGACCGACCAAGTAGGCAATGGCGTACCCAACGGAGAGGTTCTCACGAACCTTATCCATTGTGATATCGGCAGGGACACTTGCTAAACCCGTTTTTAACGCATCTTGAGCACCAACTAGAATAGGTGTTGATGTTAAAGAGCCTGCCATCATCCCCGCAGAAAATCCGAAATCAAGCTCGATATAACGGCTCACAAAATACGTTATGGCGAGAGCGGAGCTCAGTACAGTAAGGCTTAAAATGAAATAATGCTTGCCGTCGCGAAAGAAAATACCGAAGAAGTTCGGTCCTGCTTCAATACCAACACAAAATATAAACAGCATAAATCCAATGGTTAATGCATCGGCATTGAAGGAAAAACCAAGATTGCCCATGAGTATGGCGCTAATCAATACCCCAATAGCACTGCCTAATTGCATACGACCAAATTGAATTTTGCCGATGCCTAACCCTATGGCAAGCACGACGAAGATAAGCAAAATAGGGTTTTGCTCTAATAACGTGACGATATCGATGTTCACTGCTCTATTAACTCGGAATCGCTGTGACAGAATAGAAAAGGAAGGTGAAGTGTAACTGAAAGTGTCAAAGGGAATAAGGGTTTTATACCCTTTTTTCTTGATTTCTTTGTTAGTTATTCATATCGACAAAAACAGCTCGTCGAAACGAGCTGCAATTGAATAAAATCAGAGCTTTGAGATTAATCGTAAAGTCCCAAGTTTTCTTTTGCGTAGGCTTCAAAGTCGGTGAAGCCACCCACATGGTCTTGATCAACGAAAATTTGAGGCACAGTTTCAACCGGCTTACCGACGGTTTTCTCTAGATCAGCTTTGCTGATGCCTTCAGCATGGATATCAACATAACGATAGTTAAAATCGTCACGCTCTTCTTTCAATTTATCAGCGAGGTCTTTCGCACGAACACAGAAAGGACATCCAGGACGACCAAAAATCACTACAAACATATTTTTCTCCTTTGTTCTAATGGTGCCACTATGCCTGAATAGCCTAGGGAAATAAAGCTTGAAAAACCATTTGCTTTAATAGCTTTTGTCTATCAATTTTTATTGAGTACAGTTGTGATTTTCGGCAAAGATCAAATTATGCCATAGGGCTAATATGGTTTGATTTAAAGGATTGCTAAAATCAAAGTTGGTTGCGAAACGCTTAAGGTCAAGATTCTTTAAGGCTAGTTGAAGTAAATCAGTGTTCAAGCTGGTGATCGCGGGCACTCCGTTAAGACTGTGCATATTTCGAGGTGGTGATATGTTTCAATTTATGACTTCGACAAAAATCGTATTTGGTGAAGGTGCGCTTGCATCGTCTTTGTCTACTATTTCTCAATACGGCTACAGTGCGTTACTTGTGACGGGTGAAGACCGAAAACGTGCTTTACCCATCATTGAATATTTTAATTCGCAATCTATTCGCTTCCATCATGTTGCTATTTCAAGTGAGCCCTTTATTGCGATGATAGAAGAAATTGCGGTGCAAGGAAGAAAGTTTCGTCCAGAAATGGTGGTCGCGATTGGTGGCGGTAGCGTCATTGATACAGGGAAAGCGCTGGCAGCCATTATTCCTAACCAAGGTAATCTTTATGATTACGTTGAAGTGGTAGGGCGAGATGTCCCGTTAAAATCGAAACCGATTCCATTTATCGCCATCCCAACCACTGCCAGTACTGGCGCGGAAGTGACCAAAAATGCGGTGCTTCGATCTGGGCAAGATCGAGTGAAAGTGAACCTAAAAAGCGCCGATATGCTGCCAGATCTTGCTATTGTCGATCCTGAGCTAACGTATGGTACGGACGTACAAACATCGGGAAGAGGCGCCATGGATGCTTTTACCCATTTAATGGAAGCCTACGTTTGCGGTGATCCGAACCCTCTAACGGATATGATCTGTGAAGAGGGGCTGCGCAGATTGTCAGGTGCGATTTTACCCGCGTGTTTAGATGACCATCCAGAAGCCCGATCCGATATTTCTTTTGCTGCAATGTTAGGTGGAATGGCAACCACCAATGCCAAGCTGGGCGCAGCCCACGGGCTGGCATTTGCTTTGGGTGGTAAGCTAAAAGCACCACATAGCGTGATTACCGCTCAGTTAGCCCCTTACGTCATGTTAGAAAACATTCATGCGGCTGAATTGCTTGGGCGAGACGATATTTTATCTCGCTACGAAACAATCGCTCAAATAGTAACGAAACAGCATGATGCGCATGTTGAAGATGGTGTGATTTGGGTTCGTGCAATGCTGGATAAACTCAAAGTGCCTAAGCTGTCTACTTTCGGAGTATGTAATACTTCGTTTGAGCAAGTGGCGGAAGACGCGTTGCGTTCGGTTGCGATAAAAGGCAGCCCAATACCACTTAACTACGATAGGCTGATCTATATATTGTCAAAAGTATGCCCATGTACAGGGGGGATCCCTCACCCAATAACACGAGCTTCTGAACAACATAGGACTTCCCAAATGGATAACGTGGAATTTCTAAGTGATAAGTTTGAAAGAGAAGAATAAAAAACGGAGCCATAGGCTCCGTTTTCAGTTAATAGAGAGTCGTCGCTACCGTTGATTTAGCGGCTTGCTGACCTTGTCTAAGGACCTATAGCTTAGTATTGCGCTATTTTGTCGTAACGTGAATCTTTCAATGCATCTTTAACACGCTTTAAGTTTTCTCTGAACCCAGAGCCGCGACGCAGTGTAAAGCCAGTAGCAAGGACATCAATCACCGTCATTTGAACAACGCGGCTCGCCATTGGCATGTATACGTCCGTATCTTCTGGCACATCTAATGAAATAGACAGTGATGAAGCACGATCAAGTGGAGAATCTTTTGCGGTAACCGCAATGACGGTTGCACCGTTTTCTCGGGCTAGATTGGCTATTTCAACTAAGCTTTTTGTTCGCCCAGTGTGAGAAATCAAAACAATAACGTCGTTATCTGTACAGTTAATGCAGCTCATGCGTTGCATCACAATGTCTTCAAAACAACTGATTGGGATATTAAAACGGATGAATTTGTTTTGCGCATCTTTGGCTACAGCAGATGATGCGCCCAAGCCAAAGAATGAGATACGCTTTGCTTGGGTAAGAAGGTCGACAGCTCGATTCACTTGCATGGAATCAATGCTGTTTTTGGCGACATCCAGACACGCCATCGTCGATTCAAAAATCTTATGCGTGTAGGCATCGGGCCCGTCGTCTTCTTCGACATTTCTGTTTACGTAAGGCGTACCATTCGCCAAACTTTGAGCTAAGTGGAGTTTGAAATCTGGGAAACCTTTGGTATCCAGACGGCGACAGAATCGGTTAACGGTCGGTTCACTCACATCTGCCATTTTCGCAAGCGTCGCAATACTAGAATGTATGGCGGTTTGAGGAGAGGCCATGATCACTTCGGCAACTTTGCGTTCAGACTTGCTGAAGTTCTCCAAATTTTTCTGTATTTTTTCTAATGTATTCATCGCGTTCACAAAGGTATAGAGAACATCTTCATTGACCCGATCTTTCCATTTATTCTGTAAACTGGGACTCTCAAGGAGCGAGTCAGAACGATCGCCGACGGTCAATGGCGTATACAGACGAGTATAAACTAAGGTGGTCTGTTGGTTGACTAAAAGACCCGCAATTTGGGAATTAAATGTCTATAATATGACAAGCCTCAAACTTAATTTCAGTTCCGAAATCAAATTGTTGGAGAAACCGCTCAGATAGCGCTATTCACGCCTATTTTACTGTGATCAACTTTCAATAGTGGAAAGAAAGTTTCATTTCTGTAAATTTCAAATAAATATGTGTGGAGTTGTGTATTTTTCTGTCTTGCCCTATTTTGCTAAAATTTTCTTTGAAAGCTCAATAACTTGAGTCATCAAATTTGGCAACTTAGCCGCAATTTCTCTTTGTTCTTGAAGAACCGATTGGAGGATGTCTTGTGTCGTAAGCGGATTGGCGAGTACTACACGAAACACGATGGTATGTCTAAAGCCCCATTTTTCGGGGTTTAATCGCGTTCTCGAAACGAATGTTTTGCCCGTTTCTCGTTGTTTCTTCTGAATCTGTTTTGTTAACGCATTTAATGCTTCGTGCAACTCGTCTAACTGCTTGTCGTCTGCGGCTTCAAGCGCTTGTTTTGCCACTTCTGGTACGTACCGGTATGTGAGCAAGCAAAGCTCGGGTTCTGTTACCAGCTCAAAGTCGGATTGCTTTGAAATTAGAGAAGCAAAATATTTTGCTTTATCGATACTTTGATCGATCAGCAATTCATAACCGGGGCGGCTGATAATATGCATGCTTGAATAAACCAGCATCGCCATTCCTGAACGGGAGCCTTCTAATGTGTGGCTGCCTAAATCCTTTGATCCCTTACGCAATATGTACTGAGCATGATGTTCAATGGCTGCCATAGCACTTGGATCTTTGAAAAGTACCATTCCCGCACCCATCGGAATGTAAAGCTGCTTGTGGGCGTCAATCGTGACAGAATCAGCTAATTCAATACCTTTGAGTAAATGGCGGTGGTTATTAGACATTAATGTTGCCCCTCCCCACGCCGCATCAACATGGAAGTGACAACCGTGTGCCTGACTGATCCGAGCAATATCCTCTAATGGGTCGATATTGCCTGTTTCCGTAGTTCCGGCTACCCCAACAATAGCAAATGGCTTAATGTTGCGTTGTTTTAGGTCGGCAATCTTTTGTTCGAGATCACTAGAGCAAAGCTTGTTTTGATTGTCGGTTTTAACCGTAACCAAACAATCTCTTCCCAAGCCGAGGACATCGGCGGCCTTATTTAAGGAGTAGTGACCACGTTCGGAAACCAAAACAGCCAAACCTTCATAGCCATAATGCTTCATCGCTTTGAAGAGCCCTTCTTTTTCTACCCCCGTAAAATTACCTTTCGGTTTTAGAGCGTTGTTTCTTGCCACCCATAATGCCGTGATGTTTGCAATGGTGCCACCAGAGCAAAATGCGCCAAGGGAATGGTTCGCGCTGTGCATCCATTGCTGATAAAAGTGAGGCGTCTCTTGGTAAATCAACCCGTGAAGCATACCAAGCACTTGGCGTTCAAGGGGGGTAAAGGCTTTCGATGTTTCAATTTTTACCAAGTTCTGGTTTAACGCAATCATGATCTTTGAAAGCGGCATCAGAAAATAGGGAAGTGCTGAGGTCATATGACCAATGAAGCTTGGTGCCGAGGTATGAACAGATTGAGAGACCAAATTGTCTAGCAAGCTTTGCGTGTGTTCAGATACAAACTGAGGGTGTTCTGGCAAATAGGGGTTAGAGAATTGCTTTTCAATGTCGGCTAAGGGTTTTTCTTCAGCGACGATATGTTCTCGCAGAAACTGATTTAAGTTTTGCGATAGCTTATTTTCAATGTGACCAAGTGTTGAGTCTGGTGCTTCCGGCACAGTAAATATTTTCAGCAAACTTTCAAAGCTTACATCTGCTGTCTTATTCTCAGATACCATAACCTTATTTACTTATATTTCGACATTCGCAAGCGGGTCAATCTAAACGAAAATGGGCTCAAAGTCCCGTCTTTATTATTACAGTTTTGCATGTTTGTTGAAACTTTAACCTGACGTGCCAGTATGTTACTGGCATCGTTCCTGCTCAAGTTTATTGATGCTTTGATTGTACTTGTTCAAAGCGTTGTCGATCTTTTTGGGATGACTTAAGAGTTCGGCAAACGCAGTTCTTAATTCGTAGTTTTGGGAATGAGGTTGAGATTGACGATCATCGAAGGTGACTTTAGCGAGCTGACCGAGCTTATCACTTCTTGAGGTGAGTACCTTAATTTCTTTTTGCTCAAGATTTAACCATGCCTCGACAGGTCTATCAGTGGCAACTTTACTTGGGTCATTGCTCAAATAATAATGTACCGCTTCTCTGTTGAGTTCGAAGTGATTCCTTCGTCCGTTCAAAAACCATTGCCCAACGTCGGTAAGCGCTGGATTTTCTTGTATGGTAAAAGAGACAAGATCTTCATACCAAATTAAAGAAGCATCGACATAACTGTCGTATTTTTTTTCTAAGCACAATGTCTGGTCCGTTTGTGTTTGGTCCGTTTGTGCAAAAGTGGATGAGCTAGCTAAAAGTAGGGCGAAGGCAAAGCGTTTCATTGCGAGTTCCTTTAAGGTCTGACTTCAGGCTATATGGTGTTGTTAACATTTTTGGTGCCCGATTAGTTTATTTTAAGCGTTGGTTTGCTTTAGGTAAATGTTTCATCTCTAACTATTTGAGGCAGTTGTTCTGTTTAAGTCAAAGATACAAAAAAAAGCATTAATACCGGGACCAAAAGACTCAAAATGAATCCACTCACAATGGCGATGGGGACACACCGTATTCCACCAGTCGACTGTATGATAGGAAGGGTAAAGTCCATTGCGGTTGCACCTGCGTAGCCTATTGTAGTGCAAGGGAACCTTTGGATTAACATGGGTATTAAAGCAAGAGCGATCAGCTCGCGCGCAAGCTCCAAAATAAATGAAGCACCACCATAAATGGGACCATACGCATCTCCCATTAAAATGCCGGCTAATGAGTACCAGCCAAATCCAGAAGCCATCGCCATGCCTTGGAAAGGGGCGATTTCTAGCAGTAGCGATGCGATGTAACCACCTATTAGAGAGGTTGAAATCATAGTCGAGGCGATCAGCATTCCGTGTTTGTTGATCAAGATTTGCTTAAGCGTTAATCCACTGTTTCTAAGTTGTATTCCTATCAAGAACAAAAGTAATAGAAGAACAGCTTCACTTGTTTGATCGACCCATTGAAGTGAGAAAAGCGATATTAAGCCAACAGCCAAACCTAAAGAAACAACAAGCATTAACTTGACCGATTCCATCATCATCTTATGTAGAGGCAATGCCGATGCGGTACTTTCGGTTTGGACTGGTAAGTATTTATCTAAAATAGGCAGAGCTAAAAGGTTGGCGAGTCCAATAACAATGAAAAAGGTTGTTGCTATTTTAAGAATGAGTTGGAGGTTACTGGAAAGGTTATCCAGCGCCGCGAGGCTCAACCCCATCAAGAAAAGGATAAAATAGATTAAGTAATGCGTGATTCGGTTGACGTAATCTAAGTGAGATTTTTTGGTGACTGGAAGGAGGTATCCAATCACCAAAGGTGTGAATATCAGAATCATCCCTGAATACATAAAATCCTCGAAATGTCAGAGAGTTCAGAATCCGGTTGAATTCATTATCTTTTTAATTTGACTTTCGAAGTCAGAATCTGAAAGGTTGCTCAGTTCATAGAGTACTTCCGCTCCATCAACATCGAATTCCACTTCGTGCTCGTCTATTCCATCGTCTTCATCTCGGAACATTAGAAGATGGTTTGCGATACGAGCAATGTCCAAATAAGTGATGGGATGAAGTGGTTCTTCAATAGATTTGTTCGTCGCTACCTCAATAAAATCTCGATCAAACCCCCAACTTTGTAACACAAGCTGACTGGTTACAGCGCAGCGAGATTGGAAGATTTGAAGTGCGATGTCGTAGTCAAGGTAATTGCCTCGGTCGAGGTATAAGTGATATTCGTTAACCAGACAGAACACACCGATATCGGCAAGAAGACCGATTAGCAGGGCCTTCTCTGCTTCCATGTATGCGTATTTTTCGCCGTCTTCTGTCGCTTGGAATGAACGAACGACCAGAACCATCGTTGCTGCTAACCTACGAGATACGGATGCGCTATTCGTCAAAACATGATTACATTCTTTATTAAGATTAACCGAGTTTTTTAGTTGTTCGATGGCCTGTGCTGTCACGATATCTCGAACACGAAGAATCCCCAATCGAGATACCGCCGTTTGTAAGTCGGTACAGGTAATATTTCTGCGATTAAAAACGACGGAATTAGCAACACGGATAACCACGGCGGTAAGGCTGGGATCTTCCATTAGGCACTCAGCAATATCTGGAATACCCGTCGTATCCATTGTACAAAGTTGCTGGATTTTCAAGACAGCGTCTGGAATGGGCGGAAGACTGATCTTGCCAGTATTTATGGATTGTTCCACTAATTGAGCAAATTCGGACTCAAGCCCTTGGAGCAGTAACTGGTTGTTATGAGGTAACCAGTAAAATGATAAATGATTCATTTGGGTACTTAGAACAGTCTAATATGAACCTCATTTTAGCGTGCTATCCATAGGTCGCGCAACAAAACGAACAAGAAAAAAAGTCCAGTATTTCAGTATATAAAGGTTGAATAAATCGAGCACCTACGATGTTTATAATGCACTTAACTATACTAGTTGCATTAAAATGTGATGCATGTTGGCTTTTTTGCTTATTGATCCAGAGTTACTGTGAGCAACATCTTAACTTATTTCATTCGGTTAAGTATGCGGTTTCATAAAGGTAAATTTCATCATAAACTTCGGGTCACATTTCTAATTTTGAAGTGTTTTTTGTGACCGTATATTTGGTTGCATCTCTAAAGTCGGTATTTATTTAATATTCGACGCTTGTGTATTGATCGGGGGGTTAACACATAAGTTTGGAGGTTAAAGAACATGAAGGAATCAATGTTCTATGATTTTGTTGATCAGTTTGGTAGTTATCAGAAACGATCAATGTTCGGTGGAATTGGCTTATTCAATGAAGGAGCGATGTACGCACTAATTACTGATGAAACAATTTTTATTCGAGGCGGCGGAAACCTAGACAAGAAATTGACAGAGCTTGGATGTGAAAAATATAAGCATGTTAAAAAGCAAACAACAGCAATTGTTAACTATTATGATATTACTGACTTGTTTGACACCATGCACAAGGAGCTGGAAAGCATCGTTCGAGCATCTATAAATTTCTCTAAACAGCAAAGAGCGTTTCAAAAGTCTAAAGACAGCAGAAGGTTGCGTGATCTTCCAAATATGCAATTAACCTTAGAAAGAATGGTGAAAAAAGCTGGCGTAGAAGACGTCAGTACTTTTATGCGGTTAGGTCCTGTTGATGTATTTAGACGTGTTAAGCAAACGTATGGCGGCGAAGTGGATATTCGTTTGTTATGGAAATTTGCTGGTGCAGTAAAAGGCTGCCATTGGAAACTGATTCAAGAGCAGCAAAAGGATGAATTGCTTGCATTGTGTCAGGAAATATAAAAATTGAATTAGCAAAAAGGCTCGCACCAGCGAGCCTTTTTAATATCTTAGTTATTATTAATGGTGTCATGAGTGGCTTCAATGTGTGATAAGAAAAGTAACACTTAGATAGAGTATCAATTAGATAGTTTATTAATGGCGTTATCTAAACGACTGACCGCATCTAGACCAATAATTCGTTTCTATCATTTAATATTACTGAAATAATGACAGCTATACTTATTTCTGTTTTCTTTGTCAATAGGGTATTAATAAGTGAGCCGGATTCTATGAGGTAATGTCTACCACTGATAATTTAAGATTTTAAGGTGATAAGTTTTAGTTTTGAGATCCAAATTGGATTTTAACTCTTCGTATTTACAAAGAGACATATTTACAAAAGAAAAGATACAGTTAAACGCTTGTTTGAAACTTGAAGTTGTTCACTGTTTTCAAATGTTAAATTAGTGTTAAATCCTGCATTTATTCAATATATTGGATTTTTAACTATTAATTTTTGCAATCAATGGGTTTAATCTCTTTGCGTTGTTCTGAGTTTAGGGGAACGTTTGCTTTATTCATGAATTTGATACCAAGTATCCCATTCATAGAATATAAATATAATCGAATAAGGTAGTTTCAGATCTAGTCTAGTAGGAACCATTATAAGAATAGCTCAGCCTCGCTGCTCGCTGAAGTGAGGAGGTACTGGGATATTGATGTTCAATTTAGCTCCGTCTAACGACATACTATAGTGCGTGAATGACATTTTTATGACGGAGAAGCAAAAGACTCGGAGAAGGTCGGTACGTGTTATCTTATTTTTTACGTCGCTTAGGGCTTGTTATTCCAACTTTTCTAGGAATAACCATTTTAATTTTCGCGATTACACGGTTTGTTCCTGGTGGTCCTGTTGAGCGAATGCTTGCGAACATGCAACCACAAGGAGACAGTGCGTCAACATCGGTAGCGGGTGACAGTTCTGCCTTGTCGGAAGCGCAAATGGCAGAATTGAACGCCTTCTATGGATTGGACAAACCTGTACTAGAAGCTTACGTTGATTGGCTGAGTAAGCTTGTTGCCCTAGATTTTGGCGAGTCAACTCGTTACTACGAACCGGTCACCGACATGATCGCTGAGAGATTGCCAGTATCTCTGTTTTACGGCGGTATGACGTTCTTCATAAGTTATTTTATATCGATACCGTTAGGTTATTACAAAGCTCTCAAGCATGGCAGTGTGTTTGATTCGTCTTCTTCAATTCTTATTTTTCTTGGATACGCCTTACCAGGATACGTAGTGGGCGTGTTGCTGATTACATGGTTTAGCTACAACTTAGAGTGGTTTCCGATGGGGGGCTTCGTTGGAGATGATTTTGACGATTATGAAACGGTATACGAGCGTGTCAAAGACATCATGTGGCATGCAATTTTACCTTTGATCTGTTATCTCATTGGTGATTTCGCCACGCTCACCATGACCATGAAAAACAACCTCATGGAAAACCTTTCTTCAGATTACATCCGCACAGCGATAGCCAAAGGTTTACCGTTTCAAAAAGCGGTAAGAAAGCACGCGTTACGCAATAGTTTGATTCCAATAGCCAGCCATTTTGGTAACTCCTTGTTGTTCTTTATGTCTGGTTCTTTTTTGATTGAAGTGATTTTTAACATCGATGGCATTGGCTTGCTTGGGTATGAATCCATTATGGAGCGTGATTATCCAGTCGTAATGGGAATTGTCGCCATCAATGCTTTAATGCTTTTGGTTGGTAACATTGTGTCGGATATTTGTGTTGCGTTGGTCGACCCGCGTGTGAAGTTTGGAGCGTGATCATGTTGAATTTAACGCCTTTAACAAAAAAGAAAATCAAACGTTTTAAAGAGATTAAACGTGGCTATTGGTCATTCCTAATCTTATCCGTATTACTTGTAGCGTCTCTATTCGCGGAAGTGTTTGTTAACAGTAAAGCACTGGTTGTTAAGTATCAGGGAGAATGGTTTTTTCCTGTTGTTAGCGATGTTCACCTTGCTGAAACGTTTGGGCAGACCCACTCAGGTGAAGCCAATTACAGAGAGTTGGCTAAATCTCTTTCAACGTCCGATAATGGCGATTTTGTTCTGATGCCAATGGTTCCTTGGAACCCGTATGAACAAGACTTCAGTGATGATTTCCCACCAACATCTCCTAATGCAGAAACAAAGCATTACTTAGGAACCGATGTCATTGGGCGCGATATTCTAGCTCGGCTGGTTTACGGTTTTAGAATCGCTATGGGCTTTGCATTACTCACAATGTCTATTTCGTACGCGATTGGTACGGCTGTTGGCTGTGCAATGGGCTTCTTTGGCGGAAAGTTTGATCTTTTTGTTCAGCGCCTTATTGAGGTTTGGTCGATGGTTCCTTTTCTCTATGTCATTATGATATTGGTATCGATCACTCAGCCCACTTTTACATTGTTTGTCGCCATTAACGTTTTATTCAGTTGGATGGGCTTGACGTGGTATATGCGAACCATGACGTATAAAGAGTCTGCTCGTGAATATGTCATGGCTGCAAGAGCATTAGGTGCGAGTACTTCAAGAATTCTGTTTAAGCACATTTTACCAAACACAATGGTCATGATTGTTACTCTTGCTCCGTTTACCATTGCAGCAAACATTACCGCTCTTACGGCTTTGGATTATTTAGGGTTGGGACTGCGCCCGCCAACACCAAGTTGGGGTGAATTGCTGCAGCAGGGCAAATCTAATTTGGACTCACCATGGATTGTATCGTCGGTTGTTACGGCAATAGTATTAGTACTTATCATGGTGACCTTCATTGGAGAAGCGATTCGTGCTGCTTTTGATCCGAAGAAATTTACTCGTTACGTATAACTAGAATAATGAAATAGGGAATGTTTATGAAAAAATTAGTCATGGCTGCGTTGCTCTCTGCAACAGGATTTGCAGCACAAGCAGCCACGCTGCCAGAAGGGTTAACATGGAAAACAAACTGGGATGAGCCTTTGATTGGTTCAGAAGAAGCTAAGCGAGGTGGGACCTATAGAACGCACCTTCTCAGTTTTCCACAAACGTTACGTAGTGTCGGACCCGATTCCAATTCAGGGTTGCGTTCATACTTTCTAGACAGTGTTCCGTCACTGGTTGGGCAACACCCCGACACGTTAGAGTGGATTCCTGACTTAGCAAATGAATGGGCGTTTGCGGGTGAGAACAAAACGGTCTATTTCAAGTTGAACCCAGAAGCTGAGTGGTCTGATGGTGAAAAGGTAACGGCAGACGATTTTGTTTTCATGCTAAAGTTCTTCCGTTCAAAAGATATTGTTGCGCCTTGGTACAATACTTACTACACAGAGCAAATTGCTGATGTTGTTAAGATTGACGAACACACAATCGCTGCGGTATCTGCCATAGAAAAAAATCCAGATGAACTACTGCGTATGCTCGGTAGCCTTCGCCCTAGACCAGAGCACTTTTATAAGCCTTCCAAGGATGAAAACGGCGATGGTATTGACGATGACTTTGTCCGAAAATATAACTTTAAAAGTGAGCCTACTACCTACGCCTATTATTTAGACAAAGTGGAGAAAGGGAAAAACCTCACCTTTAAACATGTTGGTGATGATTGGTGGGGATACAGCAATCGGTATTACAAAAACCGTTTTAACGTAGACAAAATTCGCTTCAAAGTGATTCGTGATATCGATATTGCGCGCAAACACTTTGAAAAAGGAAATTTAGACGCATTTAGTGTCATTCTTCCTGGAATTTGGCACGAGAAAACCAATACGGAACCCTACCAAAAAGGTTATATACACCGTTTTTGGGGCTTCAATGAATTGCCTCAAGGTGCTGGTGGTTTGTGGATTAACTCAGCAAAAAATCACTTAAATGACATCAATCTGCGTCAGGGCATAATGTATGCAACTGATTATGATGGGATGATCGAAAAAATTACTCGTGGTGATTACTCCCGCAAACCTCATGCGATGGGCTTTGGTCACGGAAAGTACGATATGCCAAATCCCATGCCGCCTAAATTTGACCCTGAGTTAGCAGGTGAATTCTTTGCTAAAGCAGGATTCGACAAAATAGGGGCTGACGGCATTCGCGTTAATGCACAAGGCGAACGATTGAGTTTTGCCATTACTTACGGCTTCAACTCTTGGACTCCTCGAATCGCTTTTCTTAAAGAGCAAGGCAAAAAAGCCGGTATTGACTTTACGTTAAATTTGGTTGACGGATCATCCGCATTTAAGTTCATTTTAGAGAAAAAGCATGAACTAGCGTTTATCAATATGGGAGGGGGAGAGGTTCCAGCTTACTGGGAATACTTCCATTCCGCTAATGCAAATAAACCTCAAACGAACAATCATACAAACTTTAGTTCGCCCGAGCTAGATACGCTGATCATGCAGTACAGAAAAGAGTTCGATGTTGTTAAGAAGCAGGAGCTCTCTCATCAAATTCAGCAAAAGATTACCGACGCTCACGTAATCGTACCGGGATACATGGTTCCTTATACTCGTGAGGCGTACTGGCGTTACCTGAAATACCCAGAGCAAGCGATGAATCGTTTTACCGATAGCATATTCCCAATCGATCGTGTGGTAGGTCTTCACACTTTCTGGATTGATGAAGAAGAAAAGAAAGCGACAAAGAAAGCCGCAAAAAGCGGAAAATCATTCGAGCCAGTAACGGTCATGGATACGCGCTACAAGCTTTAGTCAGGAGAAGTGGTATGTCCGCGGAAACAATATTAAGTGTCAGAGACCTAGAAACGGAATTTACGACCGACGATGGTGTTGTCAAGATTTTGCATGGGGTCAATTTTGATGTAAAAGCGGGTAGAACACTCGGTATCGTTGGTGAATCTGGGTGTGGCAAGAGTGTCACATCCATGTCCATCATGGGGCTTCTTCCGAAGCCTTATGGTCGAGTTACTAAAGGTAAGATATTGTACCGCGGAACTGATCTTGTGACGCTTCCCGCTGAAGAAATGCACAAAATGCGTGGGGATAATATTTCGATTATTTTCCAAGACCCAATGACCGCGCTAAACCCAGTTCATACGATTGGTAGGCAGTTGAATGAAGTTCTGGAGTTGCATCGTCCAGAACTTTCTAGAGCAGAAAGGAATGCTTACTCGCTTGAAATGCTTGAAAAAGTACGCATTCCCATGCCTGAAAAGAGGTTAAATGAATACCCACATAACCTGTCTGGTGGAATGAGGCAGCGTGTCATGATTGCAATGGCACTCGCTTGTAAACCCGACATTCTGATTTGCGATGAGCCAACTACAGCACTCGATGTAACGGTGCAAGCTTCGATACTTGAACTTATGCGCGAACTTCAAGAAGAAACGGGAATGGCGATGATATTCATTACCCATGACCTCGGTGTTGTTGCTGAAATATGCGATGACGTAGCCGTCATGTATGGTGGAAAAGTTGTCGAATATGCCGACGTGTTCGATCTATTCGACAATCCTCAGCACCCTTACACTGAAAGATTGATGGGTTTAATGCCAAGCTTAGATGATGAACCAAAGCAACCGATTGAAATAAAACCCATTGATATCAATGCGTTTCCTGAGTTTAGAGGCTGATGGCTGTGATGGATGAAGTACTAAGAATTGTAGATCTAAAGCAGCACTTTGTGTCTGGAAAAGGCATTTTGAAGAAGGGCTATACCGTTAAAGCGGTAGATGGTGTCTCGTTTTCTGTTGCTCGTGGTGAAACTTTGGGGCTAGTGGGAGAATCTGGTTGTGGGAAAAGTACGCTTGGTCGAACGATATTAAAGCTGTTTGAACCTACGGAAGGAAAAATCTTCTTTGAAGGGGAAGATATTACTAAGCTCAGTTCACGACAAATGCGTCCTTTGCGTAAAGACATGCAAATAGTCTTTCAAGATCCGATGGAATCTCTTAATCAGCGACATACTATCGGTATGATTTTGGAAGAACCTTATATTATTCATGGTGTGGGAACAAGCGAGGAACGTAAAAACTGGGTATTGGAATTACTTGAAAAAGTAGGATTGCCAGCGAACTCAATAGAACGTTATCCTCATGAATTCTCAGGCGGACAGCGACAGCGTATTGGTATTGCTAGAGCGATTGCGCTAAAGCCAAAGCTCCTCATTTGTGACGAGTCCGTATCTGCGCTGGATGTGTCTGTGCAAGCTCAGATCTTGAACTTATTGCTCCGATTACAGAAAGAAATGAATCTTGCCATGATTTTTATATCACACGATCTCTCTGTGGTTCGTCATGTATCGGACAGAGTAGCGGTCATGTATTTTGGCAAAATTGTTGAGTTAGGTAATGTAAAAGCGATATATGATAACCCTCAAGCGGACTATACTAAAACGCTTTTATCTGCCATACCAATTACACACCCTAAATATCGTGAGTACAAAAACAAAAAATCGTTTCTAAAGAGTGGAAATGAAAAATTATTAATAGATGGTTAAAAATGTTTACATTTAAAGGATGAAGTGACTCGAATATTAATAAATAGATACACTCTAAAAGATGAACTTTATCCCAATTTAAGAGATAGTAAGCATTAGGTTCAATACCTATCAAATTGAATGTAGTTTGTTCATACGGATAATCATCAAACTATATAGCATATCTATACTAACAAAGTCTTGGCTGGGCTTAACTGAGAATAAATACTCATTTATATTGTAAAAGGAATTACAGGACAGGCAGCATATGAATAAACATCAAATCTAATAATCGAATTATTTAGTTATATTTCATAAATTAAAGCTATGAAGATCTCATAGCTACCACGACCATTTATGATGGATATCTGAATAAAATATCAGTAGTTAATGTTGGTTATATTAATACTAACACCCTTCAATGGGTGTGGGATTTCTATGCCTTTTGATTACTGTTGATATTTTGAAGAGTAGCGGCTGAATTAACTTCAGTAAGCCTTTTTATCCCTTTCATTTATAGGGAAGGTCTCGTGCACTTCAAATTTAGGGAAACTAAACAGGAAAAACGGAAACGTTTATGCAGCACACAAATAAATTTGCGTTGCCAAAGCTTGTTTTAATGACTGGCGTTTTAGCCTCGTGTAATGCGTTGGCGGATGAACAAAAGGAAATGAAACAGGAAGAAGCAGCGAACAGTGCCGTTCAGGAAGAGGTGGTCGAAACGCAATATGGGGGTAGCCTTTCGTTTGCTTATCAAACCAATATTTATCATCCCGATGATTATCGTTCCTCACGAGCATTAAACTGGAGCGCTATATTTTCAGCAACAGAAGGAAAATTAACAGCGTTCATAACAACGGGGGCTTATCGAGCTCTTGAGGATAGAACAGGAGACTTCTTTACTGACACCGCAATGGGTCTGTCTTATTCAAGTCTTGGGAAGTTTTGGGAAACGGGCAACGTGGGTATTAGTGGTCAGTTGACCGTACCGACCTCCGAAACCTCTCGTAAACAGAGTCTGAATACCGCATTCAGATTGGCGCTGCCGATCAGTTTTAAGATCTCTGAAGTGGGCTTGTCATTCAGTCCTCGTATTCGGAAGAACTTTCACTCATATAAGACGGCTGGTGGCAGTTCTTTGAGTGAGTGGATCTACTCTATATCTGCTGGCGTCAATTACTCAGTAAATAA
Organism: Vibrio sp. S9_S30; assembly: GCF_014694455.1. Taxonomy (GTDB): domain Bacteria; phylum Pseudomonadota; class Gammaproteobacteria; order Enterobacterales; family Vibrionaceae; genus Vibrio. Next base: position 176,684 of record NZ_JAAUWT010000004.1, read on the forward strand.
GTTCAATTTTGGAGCTTCTTTACTTGGGGGGAACAGTATTAGCTACCAAGGTACAAGACGTAGCAGCTTTACCTACGGCGGTAGCTTATACGGGAGCTATAAAGCCACAGATTACCTTTCTCTGTCACTAAGCGCATCTTCTAATGGTGTTTATGCGGATGCAGAGCGAGGCACTTTAGGCAATATCGACCTATTTAATAGCGAGAAAGCCATTTATGTTGCGACAGCAACATTCTCTTTTTAGGAAATAAAAACAACAACAGGTAGTTACTTATGAATTTTAAGAAACTGAGTTTGGTCACAGCAGTAGGTGCGGCACTAGTAGGCTGTGGTGCTGATGATCAGGCATATGATTATGTCGATAAAGACATAAACCAGTCAGCATTGTCTAGCTTAACAGGAAGTGCTCCAGTAAAAGTAGGCAGCTGTGCAGATTGTTATGAGATACCACTAGAAGGTATATGGATGTTCCAACAGACGTTTGGCGATGTAACCCGCACATCTGACGTTCATCCGTACATGTATGATTTTCTGAATTCGGAAAAATTAGTAAAACTTAAATTTACTGAAGACGGTCTAGTAGCGGAAAAACTAGAAGGTGACATTACGTTCGAAGGGGAAGTTACACGTTTTCCAGGAAGTCACAATGAACCGAGGCTCTTAACCCTAGAAGGCTCATACGAAGCTTATCAGTGTAAAGAAGATTCTTATGGCGACTGTACGAATAAAGAAGAAAAAGTTTCAGATCCAGCCATTCGTTGGTGGCAGAAAACACACTTTACCCCAGAATACGACAAATTAACTGTTCACGATGATCAAACAATATTTGAAGCTTATTTCGATAATCTGATCAATAAAAATGTAACGCATGTTGATTTTGATCCAAAAAATGGTGTTATAAATATTGAGTTTGAACATAACACAGTTGGTGATGGCTTTTATGGAGAGCCAGAGAAAAATACTGTGTTCTACTCTTTGGTGCGACTTGATACGGTAGCTTCACAAGACTACACTCCAGTGCACTATGATCTTCCTGAGCACGATAAGTTTGGGATGTTCAAAACACCTTACGAAAAGCTTGATCCTAATTACATCCAAAACCAAATTGGGTACGAAGGCTATTTCCTTAATCGATTCAACCCTGAAAAAGAGCAAATTGAATACTATTTAAGTGATGAGTTTTTTGTAAAAGATGAATCAGGGAATCTAGCTTATCAACAGTGGCTTGACGCAACAGTTCGAGGTTTTGAGCTAATCAATAAGAGCCTTGAAGATAAATTCTCTCCTAATGGAAGAATTGTCCCTAAGCTAGTATTAGTTAATGCGAACGATACAACCCCAAGTGGTGTGCATGTCGGTGACCTTCGTAAAAACGTTGTCCACATCGTTCCAGAAGCAAGTGATGGCGGTGGCGGTGGCTTAGGTCCAAGTTATGCAAACCCTCTAACTGGTGAGATACTTAATGCCTATACAATAATGTTTCCAGGTAACCTAATGATGTCGACTAATAGACATTGGGACACTTTGGTGAAACATTATAATAAAGGAACGCTAGAACCAGAAAATACTGATAGTTCAACTGACGATGCGGGTGTTGTGTCGGAAGGTGCTGGCTTTAAGGCTTCTACTCAATCGCTAGAACTAGCCGTTCAAGTTAATGATGGCGCAATATCTAGAGAAAAAGCATTTGATGAAGTTTCAAGTTCTGTTTTCACATACGAATATAGTGATGAAGAGAGTATTGATCTACAGCAGGTTAAAAGTGAAGAAGAGACTAAATTGGAGAAGATGATTGAGAATAACATCTACCCAATTGATCTTTATTCAGTTTCATCAGCGGTCAAAAAATCAAATATCACAGAGTTAGACTTTTTCAATCAAGGTTTCTATTTCGAGCAAACTGAAGATGAAATAAATTCAGGTGTTAAGCCAGTTCTAAAGTCTTGGGCTGATTTGAATGAAGCTCAGCGTAATGCAGTTACAGTCGAGATATCGACTCACTACTACATGAACGTATTAGTTCACGAGATTGGACATAACCTAGGGCTGCGACACAACTTTGCAGGTAGTTATGATGGTCATAACTTTTATACCAGCTCTGAGCTAGCCTCAATGGGGCTCGAAGGTACCAATGCAACTTCTTCTATAATGGACTACAACCCTTCAGCATTAAATACTCAACCAGCGTTTGGTCACTATGATAGAGCTGCATTGAGATTCGCATACCAACGTAAAGTTGAGTCGCATGACATTGTTGATGAAGAGGTACTGTCTGATACTGAAGTGGCTACAGCTCTTCGCACATACAGACAGCCAGATGCAGTAAGTTTTGTTGATCTAACTCACAACGATAGTGAAAAAAGAGAAAACCTTAAACTGCAATCAGGTCTATCTAAATTACTACATTCAACTGAGCTGGCTGATTCTGGTCAGGAATTACGTGACTACGCTTATTGTACGGACGGTAAAGGACGCAGACCTTCAGAAACTGGCTGTTTAATCTTTGACGAAGGCAGTAGCTTGACACAGGTTACGGATTACCATGCAGAGCAATTTGAAGATCGTTTTGATGTTTATTCTGAAAGACAAGAACGCGTTGAATTTAATGAAAACCGACGTTATATCTTTAAGTTTTTGAATCTACATCGTTCTTTTGCAAAGATGAACATGGTCCTAGACGATTATTATCAAGAGTTTAGAAGTAACCCTGTATTACCTTCTAGCGTTTGTCCTGACAACATAGCGAACCTTTCTGTTGTGGAGCAAAAGAAATGTGATGCTGCGCAGGCTGCCTATAAGCAAGCGTACTTTTATCTAGATGTTTTGAGAGCACCAGAGAAGTCTTGTCAAGTTGAGCTTGTTGAATATAAATGGAATGATACTGATTCTAAGTTCGAGCAAAGCTATGCTGGCGATACTTATTATGGTTTGTCTACAATGAACTATCTAGCTGGTGTCATTGGAGGTCAGTCTTACACAGGGCAAATGAAGTTGCCTACAAGTTGTTTTGACACAAACCTAGGTGAAGCACTAGCAAGCGGCGTTCAAAATTGGACAAATCCGTCTACAGGTGTACGTTATCAGATTTCTTATCGTATTAAAGGTGAATCTACTCACGGTGAATTCTTCAATAAAGTACGCTTAAGTCAGCGAGCTAGTTCAGAGCGCGCTTCTTCAATCGGATATGAAGTTGATCACTTAGGTTCTTGGATGGACAAACTGGTTGCACTTGAATATCTAGTTCAACCTTCAGGCCTTCGTGGTGTCGACTTTGCTCTGGTTGATTTACCTGGAGTTCGTGAAGAACTAACTGCCTTAGTTGATCATTGGAATCTAAACACGCCATTACCAACAAACAGCGCTTTGACTAATGAGTTCAGCAATGTGTTGAATCCTTATGAAATTGTTAATGCTTCGGGTAACCCAGTTGCAGCGCGCTGGTCCCCTAGATGGAAAACAAAAGAAATTTGGTCAACACCTAGTCGACTAGCGTGGGTATTGAATTACTTCTATGGAACCAACTTAAATGCTGGAACACCATTCCCTAAAGTGATGAATAGTGTTTTGGCGAAATATGACAGTTCTCGTACAGACTCATATAAGCCTGAAGCATATGCAATGAGAGCTAAGGTTGCGGTATATGATTACAATGGGCACATTCCTAATGGATTTGAAGGCATTGAAATATTAGGTAGAACCTATGCCGTCGATACAAGGGAAGACTCTATCTCGTTGGGTAAAACAATGCTTAACTCAGTCAATGATAGTGATGTGTTTAAGTTTGGACAGTTTACTAGTGCACAGCTCGCTGAGTACGTTGAACGTAAAGGTGGAATTGTTGATGTGGCAGTAGGTACATCTGCTAGAGGTGATGATCTTAGAGCTTCTACTAATGTTCAAACACTCCATAACTTAGGTTTAGGTATTGATAAGTTTGCTAATGCCATGCTTTCAAATTTGAACAATGAAAAGCTATTCCTTACTGTCGGTGAACTAAATGCAACAATTGATGCACTTGTAGTGAGCGGTGATGCGACTGATAATGGCGAATGTATCAATCTGGAAGGTTTTGGTTGTTTGAGAAACAGCCAAGGGCAGTTCCACAGACCAGCTATAAATGCGGGTGTTGCATTCAAGAGTATTTGGATTGCTGATGTAGAGCTAGCAAATGAAACTGTCCAATATCTAACACGCTATACCTCTGAACTTTCTCGCCTTTCCAGCACATATGGTTCACTTTTTGGAACGAGTGATAAAGAGTTACAGGAATACATTGCATCTCCTTTACAACGAGAGTCTATGCGTCTGAAGGCAATTGATAGTGCCGGACTTCGAAATCTAATTATCATTGATGAAAATGATAGAGTTTCTAATTTCTAGTACTTTCGCAGCATAATTAACTATGTGTAACCCCAGCCAATCGGTTGGGGTTTTTTATTACCCCAACAAAAAAGCCAGAGACTCACATCTCTGGCTTTCTATTTTAAAATTAGAGATAAGTTTAGAACTTAAATCTTGCCGTCATCATAAATTGATCGCCATAGAAGTCATTAATTAGAGCTTCTATCCCCATTGAGAATAGCTCGGTTGAATGGAAACGACCGTACACCGAACCTGCCCACTCGTCTTTTTGTTTAATGGATACGTAACCCACTTTACCGCCCACCTCAAATTGTGGACCAAGCCATTGGCGAACACCGAGATTAATTTGCATGCCAGTGTCGATATCTTGGCTATCGTTATCCACTGCGCGGAAAAGCATTTCACCTGTAAGGTCAGCCCAGTTGTTGACTGGAGCATGGAAACCAAAACCTGCCGCTAGGTTAAAGTCACCTTTAAATTGTGAGTCAATGGTGGCAACCATATGGGCATTTGGGTGAACGGATTTACTAAAACCACCACCAAACGTCATTGGGCTAGCGCCAATTCGCGCTTCCGCATAGTCGTAGTTAAAGTTGCTCATAGACGCGACTTCGTCTTTTTCGGCAGAAAATGAAGAAGCCGATACTGCCATCAAACCAATGGCTAACAGTGTCTTACGCATAATTTAGACAAACCTTATGTAGTTGGTACGGGCAATGCTAAATAAGCAAAACCGTTAAGTTTCTTAAGTGACTAGGGAATATGATAATGCATCCAACCTAGGATTCATTAAAAATTTGAAAGAAATTCCATTTTTGTGGAGACTTTTTAACCAATGTGCTGGGAATCACACTTTATTCGCCAAATTCGGTTGTGTTTAGGGCTGTCAGTTTGAAGGCGACTGTGTCGAACAGAATGCCTCTCTCAAAACAGTTCCGTATTGTTCCATATGTGTTCTTGATTGGAAGATATCGCCCTTAATCTTGCACCTTGAGGCAGTTTGAGTATCTAGGCGCAATTGATGTAGACTGCGTTTTTACCTTCATATTAAATACAAGCATGCATTCTCTAAAAAAAATGGGCGCGATCGGCGGTGCTATTCTATTGGCAGCGTGCTGGCCACTTGCGGTAGGTCAGATAGCGCAAAAAATCATCGAAGATGGTGTACGAAATTTAAATAGTCGCTCTGTAAAAGCAGAGATAGCCGAATACGACAGAGGCTACTTTTCTACTACCGCAATTACCCGCTATACAATCATCGATCCGCAGTTAGCCAAAAACCTTGAAGCCGACGGCTTACCGACTTCAATTGACGTTGTACATGACATTAGCCATGGCTTGCTTGAGATTGATGCGCGCTCTTATGTAAAAGACTCGTTACTTGTTCAATTTGAACTGGCAACGCAGACAAAATTGAATGGAGACACTTACTTTGAGTTGGTTGGACAAAAATTCAACTTTACTGATGCCAAAGGCGCAGAGTTGATTGTCGGTCAATACACAGCGCAAGGCGTTGCCTCTGTCACTGGTGAGGTAGAGGCGACCGTTACGGTGCCAGAAGCGGCGGTCAACTTTGTTAATGGCGACCAATTCGTGTTGGACAGCTTTATTGGGCAAGGTACAGGGCGACGTGAAGATGGTTTGTGGGTTGGTCAGCAAGACTTGAGCATTAAAGGTTTGCAGTTGTCATCAGTTTCAGGGGAAAGCGATTTCCAACTTGAAGACTTGCACTATGTACTGAAAGCCAACAAAGATGAGTCAGGTGAAAAATTTGATAGTGCGCAAACGCTCTCCATTAAAAGTGCGACCACCGGCGACAATCAAGCGAGAGATTTGGAGATCAACTTTGCTTTTAATGGCGTTAACAGTAAAGCATTAGACCAACTTATTTCGATTTATCGTACGAGTGGAAATCTCACACAAGAGCGAATAAACGAGAGTATGCCGCTGCTGGATCGACTGATCGAAACTGGCTTCTCAGTTCGGCTCAATAAGTTTGCATTCAATCTAAATGGGGGGGATGTCCAATCGGCGTTGCAGCTTACCGTGCCTTCTGGACAAAAAAATGTTTCTCAAAATGTGACGGTACTGTTGAATGTTGTTGAAGGAAGTCTAGACGCGTTTGTTTCTAACGAGCTCATTCAATCCTATCCATTTGTACGAGAAAACATTGATGAGCTATTAATCATGGAGTTGGCTAACGAAGACAACAAAGGGGTTGAGTTGAAGGCAGAACTTGTCGAAGGTCAGGTAACTTTCTCCAGTGGCAAACAGATACCACTTTTAGCATTATTTATGCCCTTCATGGCGGGTGGTAACTAGAGTTCTTTACTGGAAATCGCGAATTGAAATAAAAAAGAAGTCTTAAGACTTCTTTTTTTGTGTTTTCTCCGATTTTTTCTTTTTCCAGATCTTAAAAGGTGGTATTACTGATGCTAATCTCGATTTGTATTTTAACGCAGGAGCATTCTTCATCATGGAACCGATTTATAATTTCAGTGCTGGTCCAGCGGGCTTACCTAAAGCGGTAATGGAAAAAGCACAAGCTGAATACATCAACTGGAATGGTATTGGCACGTCGGTAATGGAAATTAGCCACCGCAGTAAAGAGTTCATTGCTGTCGCTGATAAAGCAGAACAAGATCTTCGAGATCTGCTGTCTATTCCTGACAACTATAAAGTGTTGTTTTGCCATGGCGGAGCTCGGGCGCAGTTTGCAGCCGTACCCTTGAATCTACTTGGCGATAAAACGACTGCAGACTATGTTGATGCAGGTTATTGGGCGAAAAGTGCAGTAACGGAAGCCAAGAAATATTGCCAGCCACGTGTTATCAACGCCAAAACGGAAATCGATGGAAAAGTTGCGGTTATTCCTCCTTCCGAGTGGGAAATCGATGAAAAGGCTGCTTATGTACACTTTTGTCCAAATGAAACCATTGATGGCATAGAAATTACCGAACTGCCTGTAACAGATAAACCCATTGTGGCTGATCTCTCATCCACTATTTTGTCTCGTAAAATTGATGTCTCTCAATACGGCGTTATTTATGCCGGCGCTCAGAAAAACATTGGTCCAGCGGGTATCTGCATCGTTATCGTTCGCGACGACTTGCTGGACTTAGCATCGGATGCGCTTCCAAGTATTCTTAATTACAACGTACTGGCAGAAAAGGATTCCATGTACAACACACCGCCCACCTACGCGTGGTATTTATCTGGGCTTGTGTTTGAATGGTTGAAAGATCAAGGCGGCGTTGAGGCCATAGAGCAAGTGAACAAAGAAAAAGCCGATCTGTTGTATAACTACATTGATGCGTCTGATTTTTATCGTAATCAGGTTCACCCAAGCAGCCGTTCGCGAATGAATGTTCCTTTTCATCTGGCGAAACCGGAATTAGATAGTCAGTTTTTGGAATTGGCTCAAGAAGCTGGTTTGCACTCGCTAAAAGGGCACAGAGTTGTTGGTGGTATGCGTGCTTCTATTTACAACGCAATGCCGCTTGAAGGTGTGCAAGCTTTGATTGAATTTATGAAGCAGTTCGAAATCGAATACGCATAATAACGAGCAAGTCTAAATTCAAAAACCCAGCCGAGTGCTGGGTTTTTTGCTTTTTAATCTCGTTATTTTGTCTGGGATGCGGAGAATGCTCTCTGAACTAGGTACCTTAAGGTGAAGTGAATCTTTGAAAAGTAGGAGCAACTTGGGCTATTGGTCTACGTTCAGCGCAAGGAAGGTTCACAGGGTATAGACTTTACTCAAGTCACAAATTTTGAGTATTTGTTCGTCAAAGTGACCAAATGAGTGCTATCACAATAAAATTTACCATTTATTGGAGCGAAAGTTTGCAACTCAAGGAAAAGAGCACACGCACGGTTGTTGTCGTGGATGACGATCAAGACATTCGAGAGATACTTGGAGATGCTTTGTCTCAGCATGGGCATAATGTCATCTTGGCTGAGAATGGTGCTCAGCTTATGTCTGCGTTCGAACAAGATAATCCCGACGTCATTTTGCTGGACTTGCGGTTGAAGCAGGAAGATGGCTTGCAGCTAGCCAAAGAGATTCGAGAGCAAAGCGCGGTTCCTATTATGATGCTCACCGGTAAAGGAGATGAAACCGATCGCATCATCGGGTTAGAAATCGCTGCCGATGACTACATGATGAAACCGTTTAACCTTCGGGAACTGATCGCCCGTGTGAATGCGTTACTTCGTCGCTCGGACTTAACGCACATAAAGCCCGTTCAAACAGAACATATTCAATATTGTTTTGGACCTTGGCGTCTGAATATGTCTACACGGCAACTGCTTAATGAATCGGGTGAAGAAGTCAGTTTGACGTATGGAGAATTTGCATTACTCCAGGCGTTAATCAGTTCACCAAACTGCGTTTTGTCACGGGATCAATTGATGGATAAGACCCATGGTTTTGCCTCAGATTCAAGTGACAGAACTGTCGATGTTCTTATTCTTCGATTACGAAGGAAAATAGAAAGTAACCCGAGATTACCCAAATTCATCCAAACTGAACGAGGGGTGGGGTATATGTTTAGTAGCAACGTTGTCAAGATAGGGTAGCCTGTGATTCGATTGCGAAGTATCCGAACAAAGTTATTGCTTTCCGTTGTTGGTACCTTGTTATTAACCCTCTCTCTTGCCAGTGTTTTCGTTTATACCACTCAGCAGAATCAGGCGCTTATTGAGAACATTGCCTCCGAGACCCTCGAAGATATCAATACCGCTCTCAGCCTGTCGGAAAGCGTTGCTCAAGTAGCTGCAATGGCTCCTTATGCCGCTGACTTTGCTCGGCCCTTCCATGTACAAAACGAAAGCCAAAGGCTGCAAGAAAAAATCAAAGATTTAAAATCCGTTGCAGGTCAACTGAACAATGCGAAAGCGAGAGATACCTTGTTGAAGAAGGTGGAAACGCTGGACACGTCAATTCAAGCCTTGCTTGCCAATGTAACGAAAGAATTGTTCACTCGTGAAGACCTTCTTTCACTTCAGTTTGATTTGTATCCTCTGATGGCTCACAGTCAAGGTAAGGTATTCATTAACGCCTTTACCCGCAATCCCATGGCAGTGCCTCATGTTCTCATTGAGGAAATGGAGCGCTTTGCAAGTGAGCAGGCGCTTTCGAATATTTCAAGTATGTTGTCGGAGCTGAAAGCGCAACAAAAGAACGTGTCAGAGGTTCGCCGCAACAATGCGTATGTTCTTTCTTCTATCCGTGCGCAGTCTGATCAAATGACCGTGTCGGTGCATGAGTTTGTGATTGCTTTGCAACAACATTTAAGGTCTCAGCAAAAACAATCGGAAAGGGCGATAGATCGCGCCACCATGTTCATCTCAATCATCATTTTGCTGTTGTTACTGAGTGGTGTTTATCTCCACCGTTTCAACTCAGTGTTGACTAGGGATCTCAAAACCGTTACCGAAGAAATGTCGAGCTTGGCGCAGGGCAAAACCAACATCGCCGTCGCAAATATTCAGCGTAACGATGAAATAGGGGAGCTGGCTCGTACTTTCGAAGCCTTTCAAACGGAAGCCATTGAAAAAGTCAGAGTGACAGAAGATCTGCGGGTTCAAAAGAATTTACTCGAAGCCATTTTTGATAACATTCAAGATGGATTAAGTGTGTTTGATGACCAAGATAAGCTGGTGGCGTGGAATCAACGTTACCTAACGTTATTTAAATTGCAGCCTAACGAAGTCATGGTGGGTATGCCGTTAGATGAGTTGCAAAACCTTATGGCAAGAACCCCCTTTCGTACGCGAAACTTAATGCAGGAAACGTTAGAGCTACAAGCGTTAAATGAAGAAAGAAAAGGGCGTTCGGCGGTGTTTGAGCGTTATTTTGATGATGGAAGGATCATCGAATTTCGGAGTCAGCCTATGCCAGAGGGCGGCTTTGTAACACTTTACAGTGACCTCTTTGAAAAAAAAGCCATAGAGCAGCAACTCCAACAGGCTCAAAAAATGGAAATGTTAGGGCAACTGACAGGAGGCGTTGCGCACGATTTCAATAACTTGTTGGCTTCGTTAATGGGGAACCTGCAACTGCTCGAAATGGGACCAACTCTCAATGAGAGCCAAGAAAAATACCTCTCCAGAGCGTTATTAGTAACGGAAAAAGGCAGCCAGTTGGTGGAGCGTCTGTTGGCATTTAGCCGCAAGCAACAGCTCTATCCTGAGTGGGTTCTCGTGGACGACTTGGTTGCTGGTGTTCTTGATATATCGGCGTACTGCGTGACACCGAATATCACGGTCAACACCGATCTGACGTTGGGGGAACAGTGTATTTATGTTGACCCGTCTCAGCTAGAAAATGCACTCTTAAACTTAATTTTAAACAGTTCTGCGGCTATGCCTAAAGGTGGGGAGCTCACACTATCCACTTACAAGTCATCCCAGAGTGAGCATATTTTTCTTGAAGTGATTGATACTGGCGAAGGAATGAGCAAGGAAACCATGCAACGTGCACTTGAGCCATTTTTTACAACGAAGCAAACTGGTGAAGGGAGTGGCTTGGGGCTCAGTATGGTTTATGGGTTTGTGACACAAAGTGGCGGAGAGATAGACATCCACTCCGAGCCATCGCAAGGTACGCATGTCAAGTTAATGCTTCCGATTGGTCAGCAACCCAAGTGGGAAGACGGGCAACATAAACGGAGTAGTCACGCGATTTCGGTTAAGCCCAATGCCGCAGTTTTACTGGTGGAAGATGACATCGAGGTGTCGAGCGTTATTCGTGAGCAGCTTGCGTTAATGCAACTCGAAGTCAGTGTTGTCCTTTCGGTAAAAGAGGCATTGGAACATTTGAAGGTAAAGGCATGTGAACTGGTTATCTCCGATGTGAATTTAGGCTCAACTGAAGATGGCGTTCAGTTGCGCCAGATTTTGGCGTCAACCTTTCCTCATTTGCCGGTTATTCTCATGTCTGGGCTTCCGATAGAATCTCTCATCGAACACCACCATTTCAATCCTGAATGGCGGTTTATCGCCAAACCTTTTCAATACGAACGGCTAAAAGCCATGATTAATGTCGTGTAATTTTCTCTTTTTAAATCAAAGGAATGAGAGTTTTATTTCAATTGTTAATGGGTTTTCTGCATTCTGAAATCATTCATTAGTTTTTCCCTGCCATTTTTGTAAAGCCAAGGAAGGATTAGGCCTTGGACATATAACTTGTAAGGGAGTAAACCATGAAGAAGATAGTTACCATCGCGGCATTAACGGCTGCCATGTTCAGTGCACCTCAAGTATTTTCAGCAGAAAAAACCATTGTGGGTTTGATCACTAAAACCAACACCAATCCTTTTTTCGTGAAAATGAAAGAAGGGGCCGAAGCCAAAGCGAATGAACTGGGAATGGAACTGCGTTCTTTCGCTGGGCGATACGATGGCGATAACGACTCACAAATTCAAGCGGTCGAAAACCTTATTTCATCCGGTGCGAAAGGCATTTTAATTGTCGCCAGTGATCCAGTGGCTTTAACACCTTCTATCGAGCGCGCTCGTAAAGCGGGTATCGTGGTTATTGCGTTAGATACACCATTTTCTCCAGCCAATGTGGCCGATGCCACGTTTGCTACCGACAACTTTCTGGCTGGTGAACTGATTGGTAAATGGGCAAAAGCCAAACTGGGTGCAAAAGCGAAAGACGCCAAAATTGCGCTATTGGACTTAAGTACCGCGGGTATTACGGTTGATGTTGCTCGTAACCAAGGGTTTTTGAAAGGATTTGGTGTCGATGTGAAGGACGCAAATAAGATGCGTGATGAAGACGACCCTCGTATTGTCGGCAATGACGTGACCCAAGGTTCTGAAGAAGGGGGGCGCCGTGCGATGGAAAACCTTTTACAAAAAGATCCAAATATCAATGTGGTTTACACCATTAACGAACCCGCTGCGGCAGGCGCATATGAGGCTCTGAAAGCGGTTGGAAAAGAGAAAGATGTCCTTCTTGTTTCTGTTGACGGAGGTTGCCCAGGCGTAGAAAACATTAAAGACAAGGTGATTGGCGCAACGTCGATGCAGTTCCCATTAAAAATGGCGTCTTTGGGCGTAGAGGCGATTGCGGAATACGCTAAATCAGGCGTAAAACCGGGAGCCACTCCAGGCAAAGGCTTCTTTGATACAGGCGTTGAGTTGATTACCGATGAACCGGTTAATGGCGTTGAATCTTCAACATCGGCACAAGGGTTAAGTAAGTGTTGGGGGTAGTGTTTAGAGTTCACTAATGAGAGCGTAATCCCTCATTCACCTCATAGGGCAACATCCTATTACGGTGAATGGGGAACCAACCTGAGAGCGACGTCGAGCTCCATCAGGTCAGATGTATAAAGTTAAGGACAACGCTATGACACACCCTTCGTCATCAGAGCCCAATTTTGAAAAAGCAGCGGAGCAAAACACAGACAAAAGCTTTGCTGAATTTAAGGAACCGACTTCGATTGGCTTAAACGTGCAACGGTTTTTGCACAATCAGCCTACCGCCGCCCCATTTTTAGTCCTTATTTTGGCGGTAGCCATTTTTAGCTTTCTGATTGGTGACCGCTTTTTACACCCGTTCAACATGTCATTGATCTTGCAGCAAGTCACGATTATCGGTGTGCTAGGCATTGCGCAAACACTCATCATTTTAACTGCCGGAATCGATCTGTCGGTGGGTGCCATTATGGTGCTGTGTTCCGTGGTTATGGGTCGTATGGCGATGGATTTTGGTTTACCCCCTATTGTGGCGTTTGGTATTGGCATGTTGGTGGGCACACTGGCTGGGATGATTAATGGTTTACTGGTTTCTCGATTTAAGCTGCCGCCGTTTATCGCAACACTGGGTACATGGAACATCTTTTTTGCACTGAACTTGTGGTACTCCAATAGCCAAACCATTCGTTCTCAAGCCATTGCCAAAAATGCCCCTTTACTGCAATGGATGGGTGAAACGGTAGAAGTATTTGGTGCAAGGTTAACGTATGGTTCTATGCTCATGATCGTGTTGTTCGCGGTGATTTGGTACGCACTGAACTGGACGGCTTGGGGACGGCATGTATACGCTACAGGTGACGACCCAGATGCGGCAAGATTAGCGGGTATTCGAACTCAAAAGATATTGATGTCGGTTTATGTGGTTGCTGGGTTCATTTGTGCCATTGGGGCCTGGGTGTTAGTTGGCCGTATTGGGTCGATAAGCCCCCAAGCTGGATACACGGCTAACTTAGATTCCATTACAGCGGTTGTCATCGGTGGAACCAGTTTGTTTGGAGGGCGAGGCTCCATATTCGGCACTTTAATTGGTGCGCTCATCGTGGGTGTGTTTCGAAATGGGTTAGCTCTGCTGGGGGTGGATGTGCTGTGGCAAGAGTTTACGGTTGGGTTATTAATTATTGTCGCGGTTGGTGTGGATCACTGGATCAGGAAGGTATCGGTATGAGCGATGTCGTATTGCAAGCAAGAGGGCTAGTGAAACGCTACGGTCGGGTCACCGCCTTAGATGGTGCGGATTTCGACCTTTATAAAGGTGAAATTCTGGCGGTAATTGGCGACAACGGTGCAGGGAAATCCAGTTTAATTAAAGCACTCTCGGGAGCGCTGGTTCCGGATGCGGGGGAAATAAAATTAGATGGGCAAGCGGTTTCGTTTAAAAGCCCTATGAATGCAAGAGATATGGGCATAGAAACGGTGTACCAAAACTTGGCGGTGGCTCCCGCTTTGAATATCTCCGATAACCTATTTTTAGGGCGAGAAATCCGACGCTCCGGAATACTGGGTTCCGTTTTTCGTATGCTGGATAAGAAAGCCATGAACGAAAGGGCAAAACAGCAATTGGCGGATTTGGGTTTGATGACCATTCAAAACATAACACAAACGGTAGAGACGCTCTCGGGCGGTCAAAGGCAGGGGGTGGCTGTCGCAAGATCAGCGCTGTTTGGCAGTAAAGTCGTGATTATGGATGAACCTACCGCTGCTTTAGGTGTAAAAGAATCGAGAAAAGTGTTGAATTTGATTCGTCAGGTAAGAGATCGGGGGCTCCCTGTGGTATTGATTAGCCACAATATGCCACACGTCTTTGAGGTCGCTGACCGAATTCATGTTCATCGATTGGGTAAGCGTGCCGATATCATCACACCGAAAACTCACTCTATGTCTGACGCGGTTGCTATTATGACAGGAGCAGTAGAACCGGGCACTGCCGCCTGATTCTCATAAAATCTATCCTCCATTTTATGGTCTCTATTGCTGTGGCAACCGCAATAGTAGGCTTACTCAAAGGGGAAATTTGGATATCAAGGTGTCATATATGCGTAAATTAGTGCTTTGGTGGATGGTGAGTTTTGCTCTGGTTTCCAGAGTTTTCGCCAATTCTGACTATTCTATTGGGGTTTCAGTGGCTGATCTCACGAACCCTTATTTTGTCAAAATGATTGAAAGCATTAAGTCGGAAGTGGCGGAATTGCCGAGTAAAAGCATCGACGTCATTGTTCGCTCTAGCGCCTACGATTTAGATCGACAAATCCAGCAGATGGAGTCCTTTATCGAACAGAAAGTGGATTTAATCTTGCTTGTTGCGTCCGATGAATTGGCGATTGCTCCCGCAGTGAGTCGGGCACAGCGTGCTGGTATTCGTGTAATCGCCGTGGATGTCCGAGCATCGGGTGCAGACGTGACCATTACAACAGACAATATTCAAGCTGGTGAGATGGCTTGTTTGAATCTGGTGAACAAGCTAAACCAAAAGGGCAAAGTTCTGATCATAAATGGTCCGCCTGTTTCTGCCAGTTTAGATCGCGTAGCCGGTTGTAAATCGGTACTGAATGATTATCCCGATATTGAATTGTTGGGGGCGGATCTCAACGGTACGGGAAGCTACGATGGTGGTTTAGAAGCCATGGCCTATGCACTTCATGCCTATGAAAAAATAGATGGCGTTTTTGCCATTAATGATCCGACCGCTTTAGGGGCAGAGCAGGCATTGCTTCAATCTGGTGCTCAAGTGTGGATTACGTCAGTCGATGGTGCACCATTAGCGGTAGAAGCACTCAAGGAGAATCGTCATAACTGGCTGGGAACGGCTGCACAGTTTCCCTCGCAAATGAGCCGAAAAGCCGTGCAAATTGGGCTTGATCTTATACGTGGTGGAAAAGTCGAGAAAGAACTTGTCTTAATTCAGCCTGAATTTATTAATGCGTCTAACTATCGTGAATTTTCGGGCTGGTAAGCTATTCAGCCTAGGAATTCATCTCAGCCTAGTAATTCGTCTCAGCTTAGTAATTCGTAACAGAAGGCCTTTCTCATCATTGGTGCTGCTGACGGCGTTGAATTCACCTGCAATAGGTTCGTGAGTGACGCGTAAGCCTGCCTTGTGATCAACATAAACTTCTGACGAGATAAGATGTAACGTGTAGGTTAAGGAACGCTTTCCATTCTTTGTCATACAACAAAGCCAGAGTTTCGAACTCTGGCTTCATATTATCCCACTGTCGCTGATTTGTTTTAATTTACAAAAGTATAAATATACAAAGGCATTACAGCGTCTGGCAAAGTTGATAGTAGCGTTCTTTCTTTGCCATTAACTCAGTGTGATTGCCTGACTCGATGAATTCGCCTTGTTCCATTAAGCAAATTTTATCCATGTTTTCCAAACCGACTAAACGGTGTGTAATGAAAATCATGGTTTTTCCGCTGAAGTGCTTTTCAAATAGAGCAACCATTTGTTGTTCGGTTTGTTTGTCGAGACCTTCAGTTGGCTCATCCATCAGAACAATAGGGGAATGACGTAAAATCGCACGGGCGATCCCTATTCGTCTTTTTTCGCCACCTGAGAGTTGTCTTCCGCCTTCACCAAGCCAAGCATCCAATCCTTTATCTTCATTCAGTTTGGACAGCCCGACTTGTACTAATACATCAATAAGCTGTGCATCTTCAGCATCGGGTAGAGCGATGGTCAGGTTGTCTCGTAAGGTACCATTTAGAATATCGACACGTTGGCTAATAACCGATGTGGATTGTCTGAGTGCACTTTCATTCCATCGAGTGAGATCTTTCCCTCCAATGAGTACTGAACCGGATTGCGGATCCCAAATGCGTGTTACCAATTGCAGCAAGGTGGACTTTCCTGAGCCTGTTTGACCAACAATCGCTACCTTCTGACCTTGTTCAATGGACAAGTTAATGTTTTTCACGACTGGCGCTGAAGGGTCATAGCCAAAGGTGACGTCAGACAGTTCCACCGAGAAGTGGTCCGGTTGCGCGGTGCTTTGTTCTGTAAATGTAACTTCTGGATCAGCATGAATAATTTCATTAAGGCGTCTAGCCGATGTCACGGTTTGCCCCAAATATTGGAACGCACCAGCAATAGGCATCAGTACTTCGAAACTGGCCATGGTCGCGAAAGCAATCATTGCGATATAGGGATCGGGTGCTCGCCCACCGACGCCGTCTGCTGCTAACCAAATCATGAGCACCAACGTCAAACCACTGGCAAGCATCAGTAGGCTACTTGCCAGCCCGGTAATTCGAGCATGATTTGCTTGGTTTACCATTAAATCGGCTTGCTTTTCCGCGATGTTGCGTCGGTAGCGCTCTTCAACCCCAAACAGCACCAGTTCAGCATGACCTTGAATCCAATCGAGCGTAGCGACCCGAAGTTCTGATTTATTTAATGTCAGTTGCTGGCCGTTTAGCTTACCCAACTTATAAAAAATGATGGGCCAAATGAACACGAGAGAGAGTAAGATACCACCCAAGGTTAGCCCCAATACAGGGTCGAACCAGCAAAGAAAAATCGTCAGTGAAATGATGCCGAGTGTGCTGACCACGAGTGGGCTAATAAGCCTCAAGTAAACGTGGTCCATGGCATCGATATCCGCGACCAATCTATTGAGTAGGTCAGCATCGCGAATGTTGGCAACGTTGCCTGGGATCAGCGGCGTTAACTTTTCAAAAAAGAAAATGCGCAAATCGGTAAGGAGCTTGAACGTTGCATTGTGGCTAACAACGCGTTCACCCCAGCGACCAGCCGTCCGGCTCATGGCAAAACCACGCACAAAAGCCCCAGGTAACATATAGTTAAATGTTTCACGAGCAATGGATAAACCGGCTACGGCAGACGCCGCAATGAACCAGCCAGACAGTGTAAGCAACCCGATAGACGCAAACAGTGTGGCAAAGGCAAGCAACATTCCCAGCGATAGCCCAAACCAATGCTTCTTATAGAGTTTCAGATAAGGCAGTAAATCACGCATCTAGATTCCCCTTATCGTTGTGTGATTCCATACTCGACTTCAGCATTTCTGCAAACAAGCCATTTTGTTGAATTAATGCGTCAAAACTCCCTTGTTCGGCGATTCTTCCATCAGCCATAACTAAAATATTATCGACGTTTTTTAAAGGAGAAAGTTGATGTGTAATCATCAGCGTTGTTTTGGTTTGAATCTGACTTGTTAAGCCTTCCAGTACCAATTTTTCACTTCTGGCGTCCAAACTGGCGGTGGGTTCGTCGAGAATCCAAAATTCGCCATTTTGTAGCATGGCTCTTGCGAGTGCGAGTCGTTGTGCCTGACCAACAGAAAGACCACCCGAACGATCACTGATCATGTAATCCAAACCATGTTTAGAAACGAATTCATTGGCATAGCTGTCTTTTAAAACTTGATTTAGATTTTCTTCAGATGTTTCACGACCAAACGTAATGTTTTCCAATATAGATCCGTTCAGTAGCAGAGGGTTCTGACCCACCCAACTTATATTTTTACGCCAGCTGATTAAGTCGACTTCTTTCAAATCAATGCCGTTGATTTCTATGCGCCCCTCATAAGGCAAGAAACCTAAAATGGCATTAATAAGACTGGTCTTTCCAGCACCGCTTGGACCTACAATCGCCGTTGTTTGGTTTGCGTTTAATTCGAATGAGACAGAACCAAGTAATTGACTGCCCTCTGGGCTGAATACGGTGACGTTTTTCACTTTCAAAGATATCGGCTCAGATTTGGCAATGACCGACGTACCTGAGGTAACACTATCCACTTCCGTTTCAAGGAATTCAACTAAACTTTCTGCTGCGCCAATGGCTTGAGCTTTGGCATGATAGAAGGTACCTAGATCACGCAAAGGTTGATAAAACTCTGGAGCAAGAATCAATATGAACAAACCAGAGAACAGCGTAATGGCAGCACCATAGTAACCAAAGTTCAATTCACCAATAAACGCAAAGCCGAAGTAAACAGCAGTGATTGCGATTGAGATGGAGGTAAAAAACTCTAGAACGGCTGAAGAAAGAAATGCGACACGTAAGACATCCATGGTGCGTGAGCGCAATACTTCAGAAGCACCACGCATAACATCGGTTTCAGACTGTGCTCTGTCAAACAGGCGAATAGTCGTCATGGCTTGCAGTCGGTCGTAAAAGTGCCCAGATAAGCGCTGGAGAGCTTTAAAGTTCTTGCGGTTAGCGTCGGAGGCTTTCATGCCGACCAACGCCATAAATAAAGGCACTAAGGGAGCGGTAACTAAAAAGATCAACCCCGCTGCCCAGTTTGTTGGGAAAACCACCACCAAAATAACGAAAGGAACCAAAATAGACAGCGACACCTGAGGCAAATAACGAGCAAAAAAATCTTGAAGGTTTTCTACCTGTTCAAGCAATAGTGTTGCCCAGCTACCAGCTGGTTTGCCTTTTACATACGCCGGTCCCAACTCGCGAAGGCGATTGAGTATAAGTTGCCTTACGTAAATGCGGACCTGTTCACCACAGCGATACCCTGCCAATTCTCGACCCCAACTGCAGGCGGCTCTGCCAACAACCGCACCCACTAAGCCAGCAAAATGAGGAAGCAAATCGTATTTGTCTGCGTTTTCGATGATGAGTTGATGAAGTATGGTCGCTAATAGGGCAGCTTGGGCTAGAAGGAAAAGGCTAGATATGACGCCCAGTCCGATGGTAATCATTAACCAGCGTTTGGCGAGTTTGCTTTGTTGCTTGAGCCATTTATTTAAGGCGCGCTGCTTATGTTTGTCCATGTAAGAGGCTTTAAATTCAGAATTGATTTTTGAAAGGGTGATTATATACCTAAGTGCCCCGAAGATGCAGTGGTAAGCTACGTAAGAGTTGAAAATAAAAATGAAAAATCCGGCTATGAAGCCGGATTATCAATCAATCGAAGTGAGCCGATCGGTTAGTCAGAGAATCAATCAGTGAGACCATCCAAGAATTTTTCTGCGTCTAACGCTGCCATACAACCTGTACCAGCAGAAGTGATGGCTTGACGATAGTTATGATCCATTACATCACCCGCTGCAAAAATACCTGGAATGCTGGTTTGGGTTGCGTTTCCTTCAAGACCAGATTTAACCACAATATAGCCGTCTTTCATGTCGAGTTGACCTTCAAACATCGCCGTGTTTGGTTGGTGACCAATCGCGACGAAAACGCCCATTACGTCTACGTTTTCAGTTGCGTTTGATTGTGTATCTTTGATGCGAACACCCGTTACGCCCATATCGTCACCCAGAACTTCGTCTAACGTACGATCCGTGTGAAGGACGATGTTTCCATTTTCCACTTTTTCCATCAGGCGCTTAACCAGGATTTTCTCGGCACGGAACGTGTCACGGCGATGCACTAAGTGTACTTCAGAAGCAATATTCGATAAGTAAAGCGCTTCTTCTACCGCAGTGTTACCACCTCCGATAACCGCGACTTTCTGATTGCGATAGAAAAAACCGTCACAAGTCGCACAGGCCGACACACCGCGACCCTTAAACGCTTCTTCTGAGTCTAAGCCTAAATATTTTGCAGAGGCGCCAGTAGAAATAATAAGCGAATCACATGTGTATTCGGCAGAATCGCCTTTCAAGCGGAAAGGGCGCTCGCTAAAATCGACTTCATTGATATGGTCGAACAAAATTTCAGTTTCAAAACGTTCAGCATGTTCTTTCATTCGTTCCATTAAAGCTGGACCGGTTAACCCTTCTGCGTCGCCTGGCCAATTTTCTACTTCTGTCGTGGTGGTTAGTTGTCCGCCTTGCTGTATACCAGTAACAAGAACAGGGTTAAGGTTTGCTCGGGCAGCGTATACGGCAGCGGTATAACCCGCAGGACCAGAACCAAGAATTAAAAGACTACAGTGCTTTACGTCGCTCATTTGGACTCCGAAATTTGAATAATTATTTGGATTAGATTGTAAAAAATAGTGGGGACGAAAGAAAGGTATTGCAATGCAGTTAAAGCAATTAAATGGTTATAGATTAGAACGTAGTGCTTATTTTTACTTGGTCGGGGATCTTGTTTGTATCGAGCAAAAAAGAAACCACCTAAATTTGGTGGCTTCTTGTACAGTTAACGAGACATCTTGCTGTAAGAATCGTCTTTTGATTAGTAGCGAATATTGTTCATATCGAAAGCCAAGCCTTTGTCTGTGACATCAAACGTCATGCTCGCTTCAACACCGTCTTGAATGAATGGTTCTAATTCCGCAGGGACAGCTTCATCACTGCGTTTCATCATTTCAACAAAGGGGTTAAACAATTTGCTGTAGTTGATGTAAGTGTTGTACAAGCCATTGGATTCAAGCGCTTGACCGAATAAATTCGTTATTGCTTTCGTTGCCGATTCGCCAGTATAGAATGATAAGTGGTTGCCTTTCGAGGCGACGTAGACTGTACCAATGTCTGCGAATTGCTGGGTAAGTTGAGGTGGAACTTCCACAGGCGTTCCGTCTTCTGGGATTTGGATCTGTGAGAGAGACGGGTCCATCATTTGAGCCGCTTGGAACAGTGCGATAGGGCTATCTGCTGAAATCGAGACCGACGCATCCAGCATATTCAACTCTTCGCCGTATTCACCTTCGCCAAAACCGTAGTCAAACAGGTTTAAGCTGACCCCTTTCAGACCATTGACAAAGCCAGCGGCCATGCCAATCATCGCAGGGTTTGCTTGACGAAGACCCGCTTGCATTTCTGCAAGAGGCGCACAGGTGTATTGAATGGCTAGGCTGTCTTGCCATATCGTATTCAGCGCTGGAGCCAATTTATTCACATCGATACCCAACCCTAACGACAGCGCACTGTTTTGCATGCTACTCAGTGCTGGAATAAAGCCGCGAATGGATTTAAGTGCCTCTAGAACCACAGAGTTGTTGCTCTCAACCAACATGTCTAGGTCCATCGTTGAATTTTCATTGAGGGTTGCACCGAATACCGTTCTTGGCCAGTTTGCAGCAATGCCAGCAATCTCGGTTTTACATTGCTCCGATTGAATAGCTGCGAATGGGTTCTCGGAAGAAGGATCTTCTGTTTTGATTAACGCATTGATTTTTGCAACGTGTTTTGCGAGTAAGTTGCCATCAGTGGTGGTGAAACCCGTCGCGAACTGTTGGTGGTCGAGGTAACCAACAGAGTCCTTACCGAGCTCTGGGTGTGTCGCGAGCATCTTGTTAATGATGTCAGCTTGCGCCACTGACTGAGCAGGTGCTTCGACACCTAAAGCCAGCTTGAGAGGGCTTGTCTCACCGAAGTCTGGTGAATCCAGTGTAATGGTTGCAATGCCTTGATGAACGGCGACAATAAACTCAAGCTTTATTTCATTGTTTTCTTCAACCATGCTGTATGAACGATAAGCGATATCGCCAACTTTTTTAGCAACATGTTTGAAATCGCTGTCTTTTTCTATTTTGTCGAACGTTGCCCAAAATGCTTGTTCATTCGTTACGTCAAATTTGAAGACAGGAGCCAACCCAACAAGGTATACGTAGCTTTTTATTGTATCAGGTGCGCCAAATGCTGCTTTGTATGCTTCGCCAGTTTGGATGGCTTCAAAGTAAGTATCGCCAAGCGTGATAAAGAAAGTTTCACGATTTGTCATTTGCTGACGATCGGTCTCTGAGAGTTCTAGAAGCTCATCCATAGAAGGGACACTGCTCATAGAACCTAAAAATTTATCCAGTTCCAGTGGTGTTAATTGTGCGGAAACAAATGCCGAATCTGATGGGATTTGATCCAAAACAGATACGGATTGAGATGCCTGTTGCTGGGTGTATAGATATCCACCCGCTCCCACTGCAGCAATACCCGCAGCGATGACTAACTTATTCACTAGCCTACTCCTTTATAAATATGATGACCGAGAATAGAACTTATTGATCTAAATAACAATCTGTTGTGTGAATAAAGTGAAGAGGGATCAAATAGATAGGGCTTGAATTGAAGGGGTTAAATAATGCTATTTAAATCATGGTATTACCAATGTACGCAGTAGAGCATGTTGTTATTAATAAGATACCAAGCCGAATAGTAGTTTATGTATCTTGTTATGAGTCTTTTATTGGTTATACATTCTTTGTTTGTTATTTATTCGATATATATGACAAGATAAAATTGATTTTACAGAATAAGTGGTCGACTCTTAATGTAAATGATTTGTGAATTATGTGTAGCTAAATGCTTCTAGGAGCGCCACTATGTTTTCGCA
Organism: Vibrio sp. S9_S30; assembly: GCF_014694455.1. Taxonomy (GTDB): domain Bacteria; phylum Pseudomonadota; class Gammaproteobacteria; order Enterobacterales; family Vibrionaceae; genus Vibrio. Next base: position 199,514 of record NZ_JAAUWT010000004.1, read on the forward strand.
TGAAAGTACATTGCAAATAACCCAACTGAGCCATAACGCTATCGCCCAGTTATCCCCTTCGTTTAATTCTCTACCACATACACAACACGCTGACGGTCAGTATCGACTAAGACGGTATTCTGTAGTTGAATTCCAGCGAAGTAGCTTGAAGGAAGTGAACCGGCACAGCTTTGTGCAGCCAGAAAATATTAATCATTTTCAGGGAGATGTCGTTCGTCAGTTTGAGGGCATCGAAGCGGATATCTTAACCGGAGATGCCCTGCATGAAATGTGTCAGCTTTTTGTCGAAGCAAACGCATTGCCTTACGGGCAAGAAATCGAAATTCATCAAATACGAATTGCGACAGTCTTTGATGAAACGCCAGTCGCGCCAGAAGGTGTTCATCAAGACGGGTTCGATCATATTGCGATTGTCGGTATCGACAGGCACAACATTGTTGGCGGTGAGATCATGCTTTATCAAGGAGATCACGAAGCCCCTTTTTTCAGAAAGGTTTTGGAAAATGGGGAAATCGCGATTCTTGATGACCACAAATTATGGCATAACGCGCAACCGATCCGCTCTGTCATTCGTGATAACGAAGGTCACATGGATGTCTTTGTTTTAACGGCAACCGATGGCTGCCATGCTGTTCAAGATGAATGATCAAGGGACAGACTTCTTCACTGGAACAGCGTGGTATCCGATCTGAGTGTAACGCCTTCAGTTCGCCAAATAAGCTGGAGTATAGTACGCCAGCTTATCTGCTTGGCTAGGCTTCAAATGTCACTTCGTATGAGGTGAATTTCCGAACGTTTATTACGCCAGTATCCATGATAAGGTATTGACCTTTAATGCCTTTAAGTACTCCGCTTACTTCAGGGTTTTTGTCAAAATTATGGGAGACGATCTTGGTTGGGTGCTCAAGTACGGGGTAATGAATTTCAGTTAGGGTATCGACCAGAGGGATAACCGAATCTTCACCATATTTTCCTTTTACCTGCGCTATGACCTCATTCGCATGAGGCATCAACTCTTTTGCAAGCGCTTCTAATAGGAGCGGCTCTGCGTCACCTTTTAGTAGCGTACGCCAATTCGTTTTGTCAGCGACGTGCTTGGCAAGTTCGACTTCGATAAGACCGGAGATATGACGATTTTTTACTTTGTAGATTGGCAACCCTTGAGTGGCACCTTGATCAATCCACCGAGTTGGGATCTGCGTGTGACGCGTAATGCCGACTTTCAAACTTGAGGTGTTTGATAGGTAGACATAATGCTCGACCATGCAATTTTCCTCACCCCACTGTGGTTCTCGACAGGTTCCTTGCTCGTAATGACAGGTTTCGGGTTTCATTATGCACATATCGCAGCTCGCTAGTTTCCGCATGCAAACAAAGCAATGACCCTGTGAATAGCTTTTTTTGGTTTTCTTACCACAGGAACGGCAGAAAATATTACCAGTGTGAGTGAGTTTAATCGGTTTTCCAATCAGCGCGTTTAACCCAATACGGTCTTCACTGACAGACAGAGAATACTCGACACTTTCAGATAGCTGCGAATTCAGCTTCTTCAGAGTGCCTTTGATGGTGATTGACATGACATTACTCTTATTTTTTCACATCTTAAATAGGTGTGTTTGTTTTGTTTCTCGATTTTAGCAAAGTTATTAATTATCCCAGAGAGGAATTGTTGATATAAATAAATTGAGCTAATAATGTAATTTTTCTGTTTTATTGCCGACTTGTACAGGTGTACATCTTTATTTACTAATTAACGGTCCTATTTTCATAGAAAAACTGTGCTTATATTCATGATTATGGTATTTTGCACATATACATTATTGTGTGATATTAGTCCCATTTTTTAAAATTATAGACATGTCAAATGAGGTCTAACATGAGAGGAAAACATCAATTGAGCTTTATGAGAAAAGTTTTTTTGGTGTTGTTATTTGGTACATTGTTGGTGATAACGCTTTATTACCAATTTGGAGATACGCAGCGTTTAGTCATCTCGCCTGAACACTTTACTTTTTTGTCTACTGACGATAGGCAATCTGGTGGTTCGTCGGAGTCTAAGTTGCAGGTGGAAGGACATCAAGCGCATCTTCAATGTCAATTAAATCAGAGTGAATATGCGTGGCCATATTGCTCGGTCTCTATCCAGCTTTCTAATGATATAACGAAGGGAATCGATTTATCTAACTATCATACGGTTAGGCTGAATATCGACTACCATACTAACGACCCAAAAGCCCGATTAAGAGTGTATTTAAGAAACTATAACTCAGCCTATTCGAGGGAGGACAACGAGTATTCCATTAAATATAACGGTTTAGAGTTCGCGCCTAGGCCAGACCTAGGTACGCTTGCCATTTCGATGAAAAACTTTCAAGTGATGACTTGGTGGTTAGCTGATTTTGATATCGATATTGAACACGCAGCGCCAGAATTTAGCAATGTGGTTTTATTTGAGATTGCTACAGGCTCACGTGCCGAGCTTGGTAGCCATGACATATTAATTAACAGCATAGAATTCGAAGGGCATTTTGTTAATGGAGAAAAGCTGATGCTTACCTTAGTACTGATTTGGACAGTACTTGGTGTAGCACTCTTTTGGTTTGATCACAGAAGAAGTATGACCGCCATTAGTCAGGCGAATGCACGACATCTTCATTTGAAGGCGGTCAATGACCGATTACGTCAACAAAATATGCGCTTTGCGGAAATGGCACAAGTCGATGCGCTGACGGGAGCAAGGAATCGTCACTCCGTCAGAAATTGGTTGGATAACGCGACCAAGCAGACGGAAGCGGGCTTAGACAAGTTGTCGATGATTTACTTAGACATCGATCATTTCAAAAAAATCAATGATACCCTTGGCCATCAGACGGGTGACGATATATTGAAAGAGTTCGTTCTTGTGGTTAGTGCTGTCATCCGTCCTAGCGATCATTTAGTGAGATGGGGGGGAGAAGAATTCATTGTATTTTGTCGAGATACCAATTTGGAACATGCACATGAAATTGCCGAACGCATCTTATGTAATGTGAGAGAGCATAAGTGGCTTCATCATGAACCCTTAACGTGCAGTGCAGGCGTTGCAGAGATGGAAAATGAAAGAATGACAGAAACGATGGCGAGAGCAGACGAAGCTTTATATCAGGCTAAACACCTAGGTCGAGACAGAGTGGAAGTGCACTTTCGCCGTTGTGACTTAGCAGCAAAAGAGCAGGCTCGTTAGCGTAGATCCAGGTTGGAAGTGTCAGTGTTCAGAAAAGGGCTCATCGAGCCCTTTTTTTGTAACAATCTTAATGATGACTGGATGATTTATCGACGCCTTCAGTTTCTCGGCTTTCTTCTGTCTCTTGCGCCCGATCTGTTTCCCCTTCAGTATGTTCCTTTAACTGCGAGGGGGGGAAAGGTGGACCTTCGATGTTTCCTATTGGCACTTTGGGCCCTAGAAATTTGGGTTGCTTATCAATGATATATAAGTCAATTAAGGCGTTGGCTCTGGCAAGCACTTCTCTTATACGAACAAACCATCCTCCCGATCCTTTAGGACCTGGTACCGCCAAGCATACGGCATTGATTCCATGATAGTTGGCAATATATAACGCTCGCTCACAATGGAATGCCTGTGTCACAATGATAAAATCATCAGCATCAAAAATGGCTTTAGCCCTTACTACCGAGTCGAGCGTTCTAAAGCCCGCGTAGTCGAGATAGATAGCATCTTCCGGAATCCCAGCTTTTAACAAATCCCGTTTCATGGTCCACGGTTCGTTGTAAGAGCGGTGCGCGTTATCACCGCTCAATAAATAAGAGGATACCTTTTTATCCCGAAACAATTGAATAGCGGTGTTGATTCGGTGAGTGTAAAAGTCGTTAAGCGTTCTGCCTAGGTATTTGCTGGTGCCAAGAACCAGTGCGACATCGTGATCGGGAAGCGCTTCAGGTTCGAAATACACTTGTGACTTGGTTTGCCAACTTATCCAACGATCAACGAAAAGGAGCGTGCCAAGCAAAGTGAGGGCAGAAAGAAGAATGACCAGCGCAGCTCTGCGAAGCCATAAGATAAGTGAAGACGGTAGAGAGAGTTTCAGCATGCCAATTCCAACATCAAACCTGCCGATTTCGCTGTGCCCAGATACCCACAAGAGTAAACCATAACAGTAAGCCTATCACTAACCAATCGTGATCAAGTTGCAGCAGCCATTGCGAAAGAATAGGAGACATTTTCACAATAAAAAAGCCAAAGCCAAATGCGTTGATAGCAATAAAAGCAAAAGTTCGGATGATAAAGTGATGACCGGAAAGAACGCGACGCATAATCCGATTAATATCTGAACCAAACACCACCAATCCACAGGCAATAACGGCTGTGGAAATTTCGGATAAGTAGGGAACCAGTTTCGTTCCTAGCGTGGTAAGTATCTCTAACATAACCACTAATCTTACGGTTTCGTGCTAAAAAGAAAAGCCCATAAAGGGCTTTTCTGAATGAAACGTGCATTTGTTCCGATAATTTGATTGGAAACTGCTCAAACCTACTTCAGAATGCGGTGCGTTTGTATTTCCGGTATACCGGTTGCCAGAAATGCTGGTTGATGGCTTTTTCCAGCGCATCGTCCGTAATCTCGAGTGCAACCCCTTGTTCGATGGCTTTTTTACCAACAGCGAATGCAATCTTTTTGGAAACCATATGGATTTCTTCCAACGGAGGAAGTAGGGCTCCCGTGCCTTGTTGTGCTAACGGTGAGCATTCCGCCAGCGCTCGGCTCGACTCCATTAGCATTTCATCGGTGACTCGAGAAGCAGAAACAGCGAGCACACCCAAGCCAATGCCTGGGAAAATGTAGCTGTTGTTACACTGGGCGATCTCAAACGTCTTCCCGTTATGAATTACAGGATCAAATGGACTTCCGGTTGCAACCAGCGCTGCGCCATCCGTCCAGCGAATGATGTCGTTTGGTGTGGCTTCAACACGGCTTGTAGGGTTAGAAAGCGGGAACACAATAGGGCGTTCACAACCCGCATGCATGGCTTGAATGACTTCTTTGCTGAACAAGCCCGGCGCACCAGAAACGCCGATCAATACCGTTGGCTTCGCATTTTTTACGACTTCAAGCAGTGAGAATCCAGCATCATCAGACTCCCAATCTTTCGTATTCGCATCTTTCTGAACCAAACGCTTCTGGAAGTCCAGTAAGTTTTGCATGCCTTCTTGGAGTAAGCCCCAACGATCGACCATGTAAACTTGCGATCTCGCTTGTTCATCGGACAGCCCCTCTGAAACCATTTGAGCAATAATGGCTTCGGCGATACCGCAACCTGCGGAACCGGCACCTAAGAAGGTAATGCGTTGCTCAGAGAGTTTGCTCCCTGCGGCATGGCAAGCTGCAATCAAAGAACCCACTGTAACGGCAGCAGTGCCTTGAATATCATCATTAAAGCAACACACGCGATCTTTGTAACGATCAAGGAGCGGCATCGCATTCTTTTGTGCAAAATCTTCGAACTGAATCAATACATTTGGCCAGCGGCGCTGGACGGCTTGCATAAATTCCTCAACAAAAGCGTTGTATTCAGCGCCAGTAATTCGAGGATGACGCCAACCCATATACATTGGGTCAGCAAGGCGTTGAGGATTGTTCGTTCCCACATCTAATACGATAGGTAAGGTATACGCTGGGCTGATACCGCCACACGCCGTGTAGAGTGCTAGCTTACCGATAGGAATCCCCATGCCGCCGATCCCCTGATCACCAAGACCAAGAATTCGTTCACCATCCGTCACTACAATCACTTTTACATTGTGATTGGTTGCATTGTTAATTAAATCATCAATTCGGTCACGGTTCGGGTAGGAGATAAAAATACCTCGACCACGGCGGTAAATATTCGAAAAATTCTCACAAGCGGCCCCAACAGTTGGTGTGTAAATGATGGGCATCATCTCGCTAATGTGGTTCTGAACTAAGCGATAGAAAAGGGTTTCGTTTGTGTCTTGGATATTGCGCAGGTAGATGTGCTTATCCATATCGCTTTCAAAGTTTTTATACTGTTGATAAGCGCGATCAACTTGTTCTTGAATCGTCTCGGTCGATTCAGGCAACAAACCTTCAAGGTTAAAAGAAATGCGTTCTTCTGCGGAAAAAGCACTGCCTTTGTTTAAAAGTGGCGTACTTAGTAGAGCTGGGCCCGCGTATTGGATGTATAAAGGGCGTTTATCGTTATTCATTAATGACTCGGTAAGACATGTGTCGGGTATAGATTGAAATGATAGCGGGTTGGTTACATTCTTGTAAACTGAACTTCTCTCATTCGCTAATTAATTAGTGATAGTTTGACGTTTGTATGTTTCAAACGGCTATTTGACGCTCACAATAGTGCAAAATGCTTTCTCCATGCCTATCGACTCAGTTTAGGGGTATACTTTGCGCCACATTTCCCAAATTATCTAAACAAATCTTTTCCATGCTTCCAATAGACGCGATAAAACCTGAATTTGATTCTCTGATAAGTCAACATCATTTAGTTGTTGAAGCAGAAACAGGATCGGGAAAATCGACTAGGCTGCCGTTATGGGCCGCACAATACGGTAGAGTATTGGTTGTCGAACCAAGGCGAATAGCCTGTACCTCGTTGGCGGAGTATCTGGCCAAAGAAGACAGGACAAAACTTGGCGACAAGATTGGCTATGCCATCAAACTACACAGTTTTTATTCCGACAATACTCAGGTGGTGTTTGTGACCCCGGGCGTGGCACTGCGTTGGTATTCGGAAAATAAGCTGAGTAATTTTGATACGGTGATGGTCGATGAATTCCATGAAAGGCGCTGGGATACGGATCTTCTCGTTTCTATTTTACGCCGTGAAGATCAGCACCGTTTGATCGTTACCTCTGCGACGCTAGAGTCGCAAAGATTGGTGGATTACATTGGTGGAAAGCGACTTTACGCGGAAGGCCGAGTGTATTCCGTTAGCGTAGGCTATCGAGCAACAGATACGAGGCACCTGCCCGACATAAGAGGGCTTGAGCAAAAAGTGCGCACAGAGGTTGAGCATTGTTTGCATGAAACGGAAGGTGACATTCTTGTCTTTTTACCGGGAAGAAAAGAAATCACCCAATGCCAACAATCTTTGTCCAGTTTAGACAATGTGCTGGTTACGCCTCTCCATGCTTCTGTGTCTGATGCGCAACGTGAGCTCGCCTTACAGCAGCAGCGCCAGCAAAAAGTGGTGCTGGCAACCAACGTCGCTGAAACGTCATTAACCATTCCCAACATTTCTGTGGTGATAGACAGTGGGTTGGAAAGACGAACCATGCAAAGAAATGGTCGAACAGTTTTAAGTTTAAAGCACATTTCAAAGGCAAGTGCGAAGCAGCGAGCTGGGCGAGCTGGGCGTGTTCAAGATGGGGTTTGTGTGCGGTTGTTCGGGGAGCACGCGCCACTTGATGCCGTTACCCCACCTGAATTGCATCGTGAAGCTCTCACAGAGGCCATGCTCGCCAGTGCCAGTTGTGGCTATCCCTTAGCTTCATTAACCTTTCTTGATCCTCTGCCAGAAAAGTCAGTAGCACAGGCCATTGAGCGGCTGACTCAGATGGGGGCAATCGATGAGCAAGGTGCAATCACGCCGCATGGTGAGATTCTCTATCCGCTACCTATTGATGCGTTGTACGCCGATTTGCTGACCCGTCTACCCACCAAACCACTGCGAGAAGCCATGGTGGATTTGAGCGCGGCTTTATGCACGCCAGCGCGACTCTTCAAACTTCCAGAAAGTGAAGATAAGCTGGAAAAACTTAACCAATGGGAACCTAAAGGTTGTGATGCACTTACATTGATTAAACTCATTCGTGGTGAGCCATGCGATGTGCTTAGTGTTGATGCTCAGGTTCTGGGTGAAGCACAAGCACTCGCAAGGCAAATGCGGGATGCGTTATCGTTACCGGATTTAGATGTCGCTTCGCGGTTTGATTCAAACGCGCTCGTTAACGAAATCGCTCAGCTTCATCCCGAGCTTGTTTTCGTTCGCAGAGAGAAGCGTAGGCAAGCCCTAGGTAATGGGTACAGTGAGTTAACGGTTGGGAGAGATTCTCGATTTCCTGATAAGGCAGACGCGGCAGTGGTATTAGACCAGCACAGCTTACCGGGAAGAGGCGTCAAACAAACATTAAACCTCGCGACCATGATGATGCCAATGGCGATGAATCAAATAGAAGCGCTGGGCATTGGGGAATGGATAGATGGCGAATCGCTAGAAAAGGCAGGGGAGTGGCTGACTCGTTCTCAATATGTTTATGCTGGTCGCGTGATCGCCGAGCGCTTGAACGAACCACAAGGTGTGAAATCGGTTGTGAACGCGCTATTGCAAGACAAAGCATGGAAGGGGTTTGCTGAAACACTGAAAGCCGATATTGCTGCTTGGAATCTTTACCAAGCTCTGCAAAAAGTCCATACAGAAGGTAGGGTCGAAAATGCAGAGTGCTGGCTGGAACAGCAATTGCACGACCTTGGCGTAGAAACCTTAGCGGATTTGGATGTACTTGAACCGGAAGATATTCAATTTGAAGGCATTCCGTACTGGGAAAGGGCAGAATTTGATGAAAAATTCCCAACCTTGCTCAATATCGGCGATTTACAACTGACGGTAGAGTACTTCCCAAGTAAAAAGCTTGTTCATGTTGTATACCTTCGAGGCTTACGAAAAGGCGACCCGAAGCGTTGGGAGTTACCCCGCTGGAGTGGATGGCGAGTGCAATACCGTAAAGCCAGCCGTATTGTTGATATTAAGAATTAAGAGCGTTTTCTCGATATAGAGAGAAGTGATTTGAAGCAGGGCATAGGCCCTATATATGAAGGATTGTGTTGGCTGAAATACTCAGGTGGCGATGGGTCTTAAATTCCTTGGTATGGCAATAAATCCCTGTTTAAGTAAGGGCATCGTTAAGTAAAAGCATCGGATGTCGAGAGCAAGGATCCCAAGTCTTAAGCGTCTGATTCATTTCAACTATGTTCACAGTGTGTAAATAACCCTAGTTTTTTATAGCCTTTTTTTGTGAATTAAGGACATAACAGATGATTGTTTTATATCATATTGCTATATGGCAAATTGTGGTTATATAGTGAGTTCATATGCAAGCTCATCGTTCGATTGATGGTATTGCAAATACGGCGTTAGGGTTCGCTTGACCTTGCCAAAGCCTTTTCGTTATACAAGCCCAAAGGCAATAAGCAACAAAGAAAAGGCGCTGTGTTTTAAGAAATAATCTTCGGATTTTTCGCTATTCTCAATGTCGGGGGGCATTATGGATGAAACAAAAACGGCAGACATTGTTTTTGATTACACGACTTTTTTAGGTGTAGTTTGCCGCAGAAAATGGACCTTTTTGGAGGCGATTCAATCTTTCGCACCGATCTTTGGTGTGGTTTGGAAAGATAATTTGAGTCAAATGCAAACTCCGCAGGATAGAATCTGGGATCAGGCTTTATCTGCGTTATCCGCTCAAAACAGTGATGAAACCAATCTAGTTAGGTTAGTCAAACTGGCAAGAGCAGAAGGAATCGAGAAAATCACCCTCATCATGCCTTATGAATTAGAGCAGGATCAGAAGACCAATATAGGCAAGAAGAGCCACTCAGTGATCACGGATCTGAATGAAGATGAATTTCTGATCGTGCTGGAGCAGGATTGATTTGTAGGTATTGGACTGTTGACCAACAGGCATTGGAAAGAAAAACCCCTGAATTCAATTCAGGGGTTTTTTATTAGGGGCTATAAATTACAATATTAGCGACATATGGTGTTGAAGTGTACGCACTGACTATCCATGTCGAGATCTCTCTTGGGAGATATTCTCAATAGAGGTCTATCGACCGCCCGCAATGTCGGTAAATGAACCAGTGACATAAGAAGCTTCATCAGACAGCAACCAGGCTATCGCATTGGCGACTTCTTCTGGCGTACCACCTCTTTGTAAAGGTAAAGAAGAGGCAAGACGATCAACACGACCAGGCTCACCACCATCCGCGTGGATGTCTGTGTGGATGAGCCCAGGTCTTACCGCATTCACGCGAATGTTCTGAGCGGCAACTTCTAAAGACAAGCCTTTAGTTAATGAATCGACCGCGCCCTTTGAGGCAGCATAATCCACGTATTCAAAAGGGGCGCCCAGCCTTGATGCAGCCGAAGAGACATTAACAATCGCGCCTCCTCCAACCATGCGTTTTACTGCCTCTCGGCAACATAAGAAGCAGCTGGTGGCGTTAGCAGCCATCACTTTGTTAAAGCGTTCAAGATCGATGTCAACCAAACGGGATTGGGTAAACAGAATGCCAGCGTTGTTCACTAAGTGAGTGAGCGTGCCGAGCGCTTTTTCTGCGGTATCAAACAAACGAATAACATCGGCTTCAACAGACACATCGGCGGCGCACGCAATGGCTTCGCCCCCCGCTTTTTCAATCCATTCTACGGTTTTGATAGCCTCATCTTGGCGAGTTCGATAATTGACACACACCCGATAGCCTTTGGAAGCCAATAGGATAGAGGTGGCTCTTCCGATACCCCGGCTTCCACCAGTCACGATTACAACCTTGTTCATACCTGTTCCTTAGAGTGTATTGGGCGACCAAGAGGATGGTTGAAGCAAACTCTTTGTCATAAATTGGCTGTTGGGATCCGGTTGATAGTCAGCGAAGGGTCCGCAGTAAACAAATCCATTCTTTTCATACAGGGTGCGGGCGGGTTTAAAAAAATCCATGGAGCCTGTTTCCAAACTGATCTTTTCGTATTTGCGATCTTCTGCCACCGTAAGCACATGTTGCAACAAGCGTGAAGCCACACCACGGTTGCGAGCCACCCTTGCGGTACGCATGGATTTTAATTCCGCATGCGACGAATCAAGTTGTTTTAAGGCTGCACAGCCAAGAAGTTCGCCGTTGTCCCACGCCGACCAAAACGTAATCTCGGGCTTTTTTAGTGCAACCAGATCTAATGCATGGACACTTTCCGGAGGAGACGTTGCGTACATATCATCTAAGTGTTCATTGAGAAGCGCGATGATTTCTTTGCTGTCTAATTTATCGATTTTGATTTCCATATCTTCATGTTTCTTCTTTCTAATTAGTAATGAACATTATCAAATATGCTTTTAGATGAGCAAGAAAAATGAGCTCCACCCAATAAATGGAGAGCTCATTAGAAATAGAACGTTTTACCTGAGCGTTTTTTCAGCTCAACGATGGCGGAAGAAAACTCATGATTCTGACGTCATTGAAGGGCGAATTGCTCGACAACGCCAAACTTGCATGTCGAATCGGTGACCGAATTAAATAACTCCACCAATGTTGAGTCTGCTTAGCATAAATAATGAGTGAGTCGTTGCTGATATCGCTTGTTTTTAAACCTTCAGGGTTAAGGCATAAGTGACGACAGCCATGAATCAGCCCTTCGCCCGTGGCTTTTAACAGCGACTCTTTCAGTGCCCACACATGGTAAAACTGCGTGGCATTCTCAACCTGTTCACTGTCATGTAAGACACTCTTTGCTCTTCGTTTCCATTTGGACGCATGATTATGAACGGCAATATCGAGCCCAATTTCGGCGATAGATGTGACGGCGACCACCATGACGCCTTGGCTGTGCGACGCATTAAATTGCAGTGAGTCCTTATCCAAATAGGGCTTTCCGAAGGTTTTCTTCAAGATAACATGTTGGTTGGGCTCCCTATCGATGTACAGGCTTAACACATGGCGTTGAAACAATTTGCTGGCAGCGAATTGCCATCGGCTGACGTCTGGCTTCAACTGAAATTGCGTGTGTTCAGACTTGGACAGATCATCGAGTTTTGAGAGCGTCCATTTCTTGCAGGGTATCCACAACCAAACATCGACCGAGTTTGGTTGTGGTATCGGCATAGGGTGAATGCTTAACGGCATGGCTATGCGGTTTTGGTGGTCTGAGTAAACCCGCCATCTAAGACGATATTGTGACCGTTTTTTAGCGGCTGATACTGCGCAAGGCTCAGTGCCAATTCAGCCACTTCATTAGGGTGGGCGAATCGCTTTAGAGGAATACGGTCAAACGCGCCCGGTTGTTTATACCAAGGTGCCTTTTTTATCATCTCAGTGGCGACCGGACCTGGGGAGATAGCGTAAGCGGTCAACGCTTCTAGCTCGGCTGGGGGTGTCGCGGCGAGTTGTTTCGTCCATTCAATCATCATCGCTTTTGCAACAGCATAAGCACCTTGACCTGCTCTCGGTCTCACACCGGAAATACTGGCCATATTGATAACGCAAGGCGCATCCGATTTTTTCAGTAAGGGTAAACATCGAGTAAACAGATCTTGGGCAGAATAGAAATTGGTTTGAAGCACCGATTGCCAGTCTTCCATTGATGTTTGTGGGATGAGGTTATCTCGAAGTATTCCAGCGTTATTCACCAACACATCGAGCTTATCTACTGATTCCAGTGCCTTGCGTGTTTGTGCTTCATCGTTGATGTCAAAAATAATCGGAAGCACGACAGCACCGCTGACTCGCAGCGAGGCAATTCGAGCTTCTATTTCCGGTGTCAGTGTTCTGACATTTAGGTATACCGCGTAATCCCGTTGGGAAAACTGCTGCGCGATGGCCATTCCGATCCCCTGACCCGCGCCTGTAATTAATACCGTTTTCATTTTATGCCTTTAATCCAAATGGTGACTTCAATAAATGGCTACTTACAACGAAAAGCCATTGACAATGAATCGCTATTTACAGCGCACTGCTATTTACAACGCACTGCTATTTACAGCGCATGGCGGTTTGCCATGTTCCATTGTACTGACTGCGCGGTAAGGTATTCGCAGCCTTTCAGTTCAAGTAATTGAAGGTAGGTGTTTTTGTCCATGGCCTTTTCGCTACTGATGAAATTGATCCGAGCCTTTTTCCCAGCCAGTTCCATTGCGGCAATTTGACAGAGCGTTTGGGCCCCTGTTTGAATGATGGTGTCATCGCTCTGTTGCCAATGCACCCAAACTTGACAGCCGCGCTTTCGCATTAATGGTCGGTATAGCTGGTGGAAAATTTGGAATAACTCATCCAAGGCATTGGCGTTGCTTTTGCCTTGATGGCTTAAAACAATCGGCTGGTTTGACTCAGCCAGTGTTTTGCTGATTTCGTCAGATAGCGTTTGCTCGTTCGAGAGAGGAAATCTCTGCAATTGATGTTCAGCGTTGGTGACGTACAAATTAAATGGATTATGCATATTGGGGCTCCAGAAAGGCACGAATGGTTTGGTTTACCAAGGCGTGTGCTTCGATGTTCGCGGCATGGGTGTCGAGCGGCAGACAAGCCCATTCGAACGTCGGGTTCGAATCGATAAGCGCTTTTTGCAGTTTGGGTGGGCAAATAACATCGCCTTCTGTGCCGACCAACAATGCAGGCATGGTTAATGGCAGTGTGTTGGCACTCGTGCGATCGCCGATCGCGTTTAAGAAGGAGATAACGGAATGTCGATTGTGGTTATATTCGACATACCGTTGGACAATTTGCGTTTGGAAGTCCTCTAATTGCTCCAAGTAATCGTCGCTAAAGAACCAAGAGTATGTGCCTTGGAATATGGTGGCGAGTGGCACATCGGTTTCCAGCATGTGCTTTACGTTCGCCATCATTTTTTTGCCTTTTAGCGAGATGTCGATTGCCGAGTTCACCATCACAAGCTGACGAATAAGGTGTGGATTTCGTTTCGCCAGCTCCAATGACAGTATGCCGCCAAATGAATACCCAACTAAGGTGATGTTAGGCAGGGTCAATTCTTGAAGTAAACCTGCGATGGCGTCGCACAGTTGATCGTACGAGAATTCAGAAAAAACGCGTGATTCGCCACATCCAGGGTAATCGATGAACACTTGCCTGTGCGCTGTCTTAAAGAAAGGAAAACGGCTTTGCTTTATCCAAGAGGGCTCTCCATGAAAAATACCGTTCATGAAAACCAGTGTGTTCGGTGCATTCTGGTTGCCTTTTACTGTGTAGTTAAGCTCAAACTCAGGGGTGGTGTACTTCACAAGATGACCTCTTCCTGCCGATAGTGTTCGAAATCTTCAAGGAGGTTACGCGCTTCAAAGTGTTTATGAGGCGCGCGGCGCAGCGTTACGTTAGAGAGCCATGCCACTTGTTCGCCATTGTCTTTCGCTACGCAAAAGCGCGATTGTTGGTCTTTGTCGTCCACCTTATTCACAAAGCCACGTACTGTGTAGTCTGTGTCGGCAACAAAAGGCGTAGGGAAATAAGCCCCTTCCATTCGAACAGGGAGTTTGGCGTGGAATTGAGGTTTGGTCGTGCTTTCAATTTGGATGCAGTTCAAAACGGAAAGCTGTAAAACGGAATCGAAAGCCAAAGGCGATAACCAGAAACGCAGCCCCGGTTGGATGGATTGCCAATGTTCTAACTGTGCCAAATTGAATTTTCCGGCGATGCCCTCCAGTTCATCATCCAAATAGATGTCACCGGTAATCGTTTGAAACAGTGGTCCATGAGTTGGGTGGAACGTTTGGTAGTAAAGAGATTGAGGCAATTGCAGTGGGTTTAGCGCTTTCGGTTTATTGGTGTGATGGGTGCTTGCGTGCTGGCTTTGAACATCAATGGTAGCCGTTGCGACGACGCAATCCTTACGAATCACTTTTCCGTTTTTGTTGGTCAAGTCCATCGTTAAACGGAGGTCAAATTGCCCCGTCGCGTTTTTGGTGCATTCAACGGAGAGAGATTGCGTTTTGCCAAACGGAATCGCAATGCCTCGAAGCTGTTCTACTTTTTCTATGTAGAGCGGGAAAGGGGTGTCGACATCGGCACAGTGTGCCGCCGTTTGAACAAGCAGCTCCGTTGTATAGGCAAATGGAAATAAGCAAAGACCACCAAACACATGGTGTTTGAGCGCCACCATTTTATTCGGGTCGATGGTGATGTTGAGTTGTACTCGATCGTCCGTTTTTTGGATTGAGTCGGCCCAATGAATGAAAAAAGGCGTTGAAGTCGTCATCAGTTGCGTTTCTCCTGTAGTTGGTAATTCTTGAATTCCGCGATCAGGCTCATGTCTGAGCTATTCCACACCGTGACGTTTACGTAACCCTCATTTTTTCCTCGGGAGACTTGTGTGATGAGGTGCGACTCTTTTACGGGACCATAAAATCGTAACGATTCGATATCCGCCGGCCATGCAGGGCGGTGTGTTAGGTAGGAATAAAAAACCAGATATTGCACGCCGGAAATGGCACCATGAGCGGGTGTGGCAAACGAGATTTCCGCACTGCTGCCAAGATAGTAATTAAGGCTGTCTTTCAGATCGGAGTGTCCATCTAAACAATGCTCTGTTGGGGACCATTGATAGTCAAAATTTGTTGTGCCAAATAGTGACCCCATGATGGCTGCAGATTTCCTGCGGAAATTGTGTAACACCGACAGTTTAATGGGTGTAACATCGCTCGGTTTTTTATGCGTAGGGGCGTCATCTCGCTTGAATTCGAGCATCGCGGTAAGCGCAAGAACGTTCATTCGAATAACGCTTCCGCTTTTAGACAGTTTGTCGCACCCTATCGATAGGGCGTAATCGTTGTTTTGCTTACGCCATTCGATGTACAGTTTGTTATCAATATCAGGCTGAACCTGAATAAAGCGCCTAGACTGAATGTGGCACAGTGAGAAGCTCTGAATATCGAGTTTCCCGTTCTCGAATTCTTCCACAAAGGGGCTTTGTTGAAGAAGTGCAACCGCGTATTCCATCAGAAAGACGGTCGGAATAACGACGTTACCGTTGATCTTGTGGGAATATAAGTAGCGATGTTCCGTTAAATTGATGCTCAGAACGCTGCGCAGTGTTTGGTTCTCAAATTCTTGTGAATCAAGGCTATGTTGTATAAGGCTAGAGGTCATTCTTCATCTCCAAACTTAGAAAATATGACGGTCGCATTTTGACCACCGAAGCCAAAGTTATTGGACAT
Source organism: Vibrio sp. S9_S30 (assembly GCF_014694455.1). GTDB lineage: Bacteria > Pseudomonadota > Gammaproteobacteria > Enterobacterales > Vibrionaceae > Vibrio. The sequence continues at coordinate 215,478 of NZ_JAAUWT010000004.1, forward strand.
CGCGTGGCGAACGTGTAGCGTTCTTTTGCCTTCCCCAACGTAATCCAAATCGAGCTCGGGATCGGGTGTTTGGTAGTTACGAGTCCCATGTATCACGCCATCACGCATCGCGTTTATGCATGCGATAGCCTCCAATGCCCCTGCTGCCATAATTCCATGACCAATCATGGACTTAGTAGAAGAGATGGGAACGCGGTAAGCCTGTTCTCCAAACACTTTTTTAATCGCATTGGTTTCTGTTTTGTCATTCATTTTGGTTGACGTGCCGTGAGCGTTGATGTAGTCAATCTGTTCAGGTTTTAACCCCGCGGTATTCAATGCACCGGCTAATGTTCGGCACGCGGCTCTTCCTTCTGGATCCGGATCTGTTGCTCGATAGCCATCCGTGTAAGAACCGTATCCCGTCACTTCGGCTAAAATGGTCGCCCCGCGTTTCTGTGCCGATTCCAATTCCTCCAAGATAAGGACTCCGCAGCCACTGCCCATCACAAAGCCGCTTCGATTTGCATCGAAAGGTCGGCATGCGGTATCGATATCTGGATTGGTTGTGAGTGCCCCAATACGGGTAAATCCGATCATGGCATTAAGGTCGAAATCGTATGCCCCACCGACGATGGCGGAGGTCATTCGACCACGGCGAATTTTCTCAAACGCTTCGCCAATGGCGTTATTACCTGACGCGCAGGCGGTGCCGATACTCAAGCTCGGACCAGTAAGATCGTAATAACGTGAGGTGAAATGATTAATGCTATCTGCATCATCTACTTGTGTTCGAGTAGCAAGGGTAGGGCATTTCCTAAGCTCGTTTAGCCAAGCCTTGAGGTTCACTTCACCATCAGTGATGGCTTTTGCAAAAGTGGGCAAGTAGGTATCAACATCCATTGTTGGGCTATAGGGGCGATCAGCAATCATGCAGGCGGTGTCTTGGTAGACAGGATCGGAGAAATCGATGCCCGATTGATTGACGGCTTCTTCAATGGCAAGGAAGAACTTTTTGATGGATGGGTCTGCCGTGGACATGGCGGCCAATTTGCGGTTGGCAAGAATGTGTTCTTCCATTGAAGGCATCGTGGCAGCAATCGAGACAATGTCGCCTTTAATGGGCAGGTGGTTAATGTGGCTTATGCCATTCTTACCCGCTAATAGAGATTGCCATAATGTTTCCGACCCTGCGCCAAAGGCACTAACGGCTCCCATGCCAGTTACGACCACGCGTTTCATGATTCTGACTCCTTGTTTATCAATAAGCTGACTTCATTGCCGAGATAGTCAATGTGATGACAAATGATCCGTTTGAGCGATGGGTTGTTGTTTAAGCTCTGGACGTAATTCAGTTGTTTATTCAGTGGTTTGCGCTCGATATTTAAAACAGGCGCAAGGTATTGATGCTTTAATTGCAAGCAGGCATAAAATAACGAGCAACCGCCCGCTGCACCGTACGCAAATCCGGTGTAGTCGTTTGAACACACAACGGGAATGTTGCCACCAAAAACGTTGAATGCGGCTTGCGCTTCACATTCGTCTAACTCTGGAATGCCGGACAGAGCTAACTGGATGGCATCGATGTGCGACGGGTGGGTATCGGCTTTGTGTAACAGCTTCTGAAAGTGCGCTTCAATGGCAGAGATGGTGCTCTGTTTTGATTGCTTAAATAACTTAGGCAAGTAATTGTTTTGATAAGCAACCACTTCGCCATAATGGTCTTGACCGCGCTGATTTGCTAACGCTTTGCTTTCAATGACAAAGCTCACTCCCGCTTCAGCGGGCACAACGCCTTCATCTTCCAATGTTTTAGCAACGGGGTGTTTTTGTTCAAGCCTAAACGTATGATCCAAAGAAGCTTCAGACTCTGCCGCGCCCGCGAGAATATGGGTAGCCCGCCCATCTTGAATGGCTTCCATGGCTTCCCCCACGGCCATGACGGCGCCAGCCGGACCATTGACAATGCTGTAGCTCATTCCACGTAGCCCATATTGAATGGACACTTGCCCCCCAGCGGTATTCGGTAGACGGGGTAAGATCCACAGAGGTGGGAATTGACGATAATGTTCCAAACCTAACGATTCGTAGTTAATGGAAAGGTCATCGTTAAGACTGGCAAGATAAGGTGACGTGCAGTTTTGAAAACCTTGGCAGAAAAAAGATCCGTAGATAACGCCACTGGTTTCCTCATATTGCGCAAGTTGATTTGAATCCAACTGAGCATCGCGAAAAGCCAACGTTGCGCTGGAAACGCCAAGCTTAACTTGTAGCGTCATCATGCGAATGGATTTTTTATCTTTGATAAAATCGCGTGGATTAAAATCGGGTGCAGCACCAAGTGGATAGGGATAGGTGTCGTTAAATCGAATCCCCGTTTCAGCTTGCTGATGCCCGGCTAAATGTTCATCAAGGGTGATTCCGAGCGGAGTAAACCCGCCCAGTCCGGTAATCACCGCAACAGGTGTTGGCATGGATATTTCCTTATTTTTCCTGAGGTTGAATAATTCTGAGGTTAAATTGTTCCGAGGTTGAATCGTTCTTAGGTTGCATTGTTCTTAGGTTGCATTGTTTCAAGGTCGAATTGTTTCAAGGCCAAATTGTTTCAAGGTTGAATTGTTCCAAGGTTGAATTGTTCCAAGGTCGAATAGCTCCGAGGCTAAAATTGAACCGTAGTAACGTGTTCAGTCTTTGTCTCGGGAATTGAATTACGTTCAAATATTAAAGTGGTGTTGGAGCCCCCTATACCACTTGAATTGTTCATGCAGTAACGAAGCTGATGGGGTATCGGGGATTTCCCAACCAAATTGATATCGCATGAGGGATCGAGATGATCGAGGTTTGGATTGGCGTGCAACGTTTGAGTGAGTAGGCTTTGGACACAGATGATGGATTCAATGGCACCGCTTGCAGCCAATGTATGTCCTAGCATGGCTTTACTGCTGTTCACTAATGGGCAGCGATCTTGAAAAACATCGTTAATGGCTTTCGATTCTTCTTTGTCATTGGAGAGCGTTGAAGTGCCATGTGCATTAATGTAATCAATTTGATGTGGCTGTAAATTCGCATCGGCTAACGCACCGCGCATCGCTTTCGCTTTACCTCTAGGGCAGGGATCCGTCATCCTAAAAGCATCCATGGAAGAGGAAAAACCTGCGACGCTGGCCAGTATTTTCGCCCCCCTTTGAATCGCGTGCTCCCGACTTTCGAGCACCAATGCTCCAGCTCCTTCTCCAAGTACAAACCCGTTTCTGAGTTTGTCGAATGGTCTCATAGCGCGAACAGCATCATCGCTTTTGGAGTGCATGTTGAGCTGGCTAAAACCAGAGAGAAAAGAGGGAGAAAGCCGGCTGTCAGCCCCTCCTGCGACCATAACGGTTGCTTCACCGGAACGGATCATGTTGTAAGCCTGCCCGATAGCGAGGCTAGCACTCGTGCACGCGTTGACGATGGTGTTGCCATACCCGGTGATCCCCGTCGCGACCGAGGATTGAGCCAGTACAATGTTTGGGTAGGTATCAAGAAACCACTTGGGATTGCGAGAGGCGAGAGGCGTGGGTTGATGCTCATCGCACAGTGATACACCTGTTCCGACAATCATGCCTGAAGAAAGTGCAGGTAGGGATTGAGGAGAATCGAATCCTGCGTCTTCCAGTGCACTCAGTACTGAATGGCAAAACATGGTGCTTATTCTGCCCATGTTCCTTAAATTCTTTTTGCTTATGTTCCAACTTCCGTAGAAATCGGAAAAATGGAATGAGTCTTTGCAAGAAGCCAACAGATGAACGCCATGACCAGACAACCAGTCTTGGCGGCTGATTGGTTTAATTCCAGACTGATTATCCAAGACTTGATTCCATACCTCTGAAACGGTATTGCCCAATGAGGTATATAAACCCATTCCAGTTATGACGACATCTGAAGGTTTCATATTATGCTGCCTGTTTGTGAGAAACGAATTTTACGAGACTATCAACTCTGAAAAATACATCGGCTGATTGGTTGTTTATAAATTCACTTATAACGGAATCGGAATAATGAGGATAATCACTTCTAAGTCTTGAAATTATCTCGTCAGAAACCTTACCTTCCGAATTTAAAAAGTTACCCTCTTGCAAGAATGCCGGAAATATATCTCCAGCTGAAATTTTAAGTTGGTACTTTTGCTCTATTGAATAAATGATGTCGACAAAATCGATAGACTCCGCAGCAAGGTCATCAACGAGATTTGCCTGTTCTGTTACTTCTTCAGGTTCAACACCTAATACTTCTACAAGAATTTCACTTACTTCATTAAATAACATTCTATTTCCTTTTTACTGTGTATCTGAACATCTTTTAAAACTCTAGCATGAATAAAAAAGTCTTGTAAAACAATTATTTATCAAGTAAATCATTAGGGTGAGATTACCCCTTCCTTTTATTAATGATAAAAAGAATTAGTAGTGCGTCGCATTTTAATAATAAATTTAAATATTGTTTATATCATTAATATCTTTTCTCTTTGGATGTTTGTTTATTGATTTTTCTATTATTTCAAATCATTGAAATTGACTAAATAGTTAATTAAGGATATCTATTGAAGTTAAATATAAAATTAATTATGAAAAGGTGGTTTGATTTCCGAATATCCAGGATTCAGTAACTTTTACTTTTATAAATCATGGGCGATAAATTGAAAATGAAATGCAATAAATGGCACTAATATTGATTAATAATCTATTCTAAATGCCAATATTGTTCACTTTATTTTCTATTTAACTCGTTACCCTATACAGGCTCGATGCTTTTTGAAGTACAGAAAAAACGTACTTCAGAAGGGGTTAAATGCAGTGGATTACGAGCCCCGAAGCCGTCTCGAGTATTGCTCAGATGTACTGCGTTAGTAATATAATGCTCAAGGCTGTAAATATACGTAAAATCGTATAATTGACATGAACTCAATATTTTTCCCATGAATAAAAAGGGAGTATGTTTCGCTCCAATCTGGTTTTTATCCGCTTTTCGTCTTAAAACAGCCCGTAATGTGGATGTCTTCCTTGGTGCTAATGGTAACTAAGCATAGTGTGTAATGATGACCTAGAAGCTCATCCTTGCACACGATTTGGGTATAAGCGCCATTGACACACCAGTCCTATTTCGCAACGGTGGAGTCACCCTTTGCTCAGACAAACACACTTCTGTTTCTAGTGGGGCTGGCTGGACGTCGTGAATTTAGCTGCAAAGATGCAATAAGTCGATATGGTAAGGAGAGGTTAGTTCCGTTTACAGTGCGTTTGGGTTCAAATGAAGGATCGATATCACACTTTTTTAAGCTGCTTAGTGAGTAACAACCAACAAAAAAGCCAGCTCTATGTTGAGCTGGCTGTATGGGGACATTGAGTAGAGATAATCAATCTACGATGAGGTTGTACTGGTTACGAAGAACGTGGATGATTTCCTGTTTTGGGTTGTCGCTTAGGACGATTGCTTTGCCAGTAATCTTTTCTGCGATGTCGAGGTAAGTTTTGGAGATATCCATCAGAGCAGATTCTGGCAGTACGTTGTTCTTTGCGAGAGCGAAGCGTTCGTCCATGCGCTCTTTGTTCAGTAGAATGTCGGGTTCTGGGAAGTAGTTTAATAAGAACTGTCTGAACCCTTCTTTCGAATTCTCAACAATCCGACCTTTATTGTATTCCGCTTCATCCCAAATGCGCGAAGAATCGGGTGTACCCACTTCGTCCATGTAGATCAGCTTTTCATTGCCAGAAGCATCAGTGACGTAACCAAACTCAAACTTCGTATCAACAAAAATTTGGTTAATCTCTGCAAGCGCTTTGCTGATCACCTCGAACCCTTCTTTCAGTAGGTTTTCGTAATGGGCGATATCATCGGCTTTTGAAAAATTGAAAGCTTCGTAGTTATCTTCAATGTTCTTTCGAGTGACGTTGACGTCGTCGGCTTCAGGAACGCCAGGAATACCCTTCAAAATACCTTTTGTCGATGGCGTCATTAGCAGTTCTGGTAGGGCTTTATCCTTTTCGAGATGCTCTGGAAGCTCTATGCCACAGAACTCACGTTCGCCGTTTGCATAGGCACGCCACATTGACCCTGTAATGTATTTACGACAAATAGCCTCGATCATCACAGGTTTTGCTTTTTGCACGATCCAAACAAATGGATGAGGAATATCAAGAATGTGACTGTCTGCCAAGCCATTATCTTTGAACAATTTAAACCAGTGATTTGAGATGGCGTTTAGTGCTGCGCCTTTTCCAGGAACCCCTTTTAAACCGCCTTCTCCGTGCCAAATGCAGTCAAAGGCTGAGATTCTGTCGCTGATAACCATAATTGCCAAAGGTGCATCTGGTGAAACGTCATACCCTTTTTCTTTGATCAGTCTTTGGCTGTCTTCTTCAGTTAGCCAGTAAACAGAACGAACTTTACCGCTATGGACGGGTTTGTTCGTACGAATTGGGAGATCATCATTAACGGCAAGTACTTGATCAGCTAAGCTCATTGCGACATTCCTATCTAATTTCAAACGTCAAAGAGGGCACAAAGAGTCAGTTTGGTTTGCTCTAAATGGTTTTGAAAGCTCGAATCAATGACAGCGACGGCGGTGTCGATGTTGTTGAACGAGATGAGACCAAACTAACCTCAGAGCGGCAATGCCCACTCCGAAAAGTGCAGATGTTGCGCATGATACCAGAACTTTTTTACTCTTCCAGACAAAAAGCAAACGTTTGCCAATGAAAGGTGTTGGATGGTTATTTTGGCAGCGTAGATTCAACCAGTCAGGCTTCGTAGCTGACGAGTTCGGCGGACTTTTAAAAAAGCTAAGCCCCAAATGGGGCTCGCAGTGGAATGTGCGCAGTATGGATATTTGATTAGAAGTGGTCACGTACAAATGAAGTGGTCGCGTACAGAAAGGGGAAACCTACTTACCTATCAGAATGGGCATACGCCACTTGGTCTTTGTTGAGTTTCGTCTTTTCTTAAATCCAGTTTACTCATGAACATAGTCTACTCATAAATCTAGTGTACTAGCGAATCTTCAATAGAAAAAAGCTCCGATGCGTCGTGCACAAAGAACAAGGTGCAATTTAATTGAGCTGCTCGTTGTAATAGATGTTTTTGATCGATTGCGGAGATACTTTTACTGGCAATGACAGCGCTGGCATTGCCAGATTGAAGTGCTTTTAAGACGACTTCTTTTTCGGTCATCTTCCTTGATGGCATCATTTGCAGCAGGTGCTGAGCATTAATCTGATAGCGCTTTAATGTCGATGCTTGTGGTTTAGGGCATTCATTCGTTAACAGTACCCATTTTGAACCTCGCGAGAGCTTGGCTAGTTCAGCACATCGATCAACGTTAGATCCAGAATGAGCCGGACTTCTGTCAAACGACGTAGCGTTAAAACGGTTAAGTGAAGTGTGTTGATTTCGTTTGGCACGTTGTAAGTCATACATGGGTACTGTTTCCTTATACATACTGTATGAATTAACAGTAATGTCATTTTGGTTAATTAGCAAGCATGTTTTTGCATTTTTTTTGATTTATTTTTTAAGGTTTTTTATAAACAATTGATTTTAAAGTAAAATAAAAAATCAAAACCACTGTCTAAATAAACAGGTCAAGTATTGGTTTTAGGATGGGTTGGACGATAAGTCGAGGTCTAATCTGAAAATCACGCACGGAACTGGGTATGTTGGAATGGCGGTAGGGAAAAATGAAAAAAGCGCCATAAAAAGGCGCTTTCTATATCGTTTTGCTTGGAGTCATTCTTCGCGTCGGTCTCTTAACTGCTGTTCAGCTAGATTAAATTGACGAACATCAAGCCTCGCCAAGTCATTGCATTTTTCGCATGAATGATGATACTTGCCGTCGATGTAATTGTGGCGAGTAAGATAGCTTGGCTTTTTGCACCAATCGCAAATTCCTTCAATTTCGAACACATTTCCCCCTCTTCAAAACTGCTTGGTCGTTACTCTTCTAGGTGTGTCGACACAGCTGTGAATATTCATCTATTCGATAACATTCCAATGAGTTCATCAGAATTCTCAAAATACCTAGGCGATATCGCGAGAAGAGACTCAATTTTGGTCTAACACACGCATCTATGGAGCGTTGTGTTCAGTGAGTAAAGACCTTGGGTAAATATAGGCAGAGAATTATGACATATCGACGATTTAAATGTTAAATGAAAGTTATATTTTATTAACATTTTGTTGCAAAATGAGCTTTAGTGCGGTGTTTAATCGTCGCATCTCTTCATCACTGCCATTCGTGTCGGGATGATATACACGACAGAGCTTTTTGTAACGGTTTTTGATCACATCTTTTTTAGGCAAACGTTTGGGGTTAAATCCAAATACCGCGCAAGCGATATGATACTTCTGATTTTTAGCGGCAGACTGGAGTTCTTCCAGCATTCCATTTTGTTTTAGTATTTGTTGATGCGCTTGATCAAGCTTTCTTCTCAGTATTTTGGATTGCAGTGATTGGTTCGAAACCTTGCTTTCTAATGCCGCATTTTTATGGTTTCTTCGATTCTTTCCGATAAGTATCATAGCAACGAGCAATAAGATGAATAGGGCTAAGCCTGCCAAGGCGTACATGATTTCTATCTGGTATTTGGTTAGATACCAATCCAAGTCTTTTTCAATGGGAGTGGGGGATGAGCCTTGCGCATTTCGGGGTTCAGAAGAGAGCTTGTCTAACTGATCAAGTTGATTAAGTTGCGCTGCTTTCCTATGATTGAATTGAGTTTCCAGTACACGGTTATAGGCACTCTCTGCTTGGCTGCTGTTATTTTCTAATGCCACCCTGTACCACACTTCCGCGGTTTCTAAATCCGCAATGTTTTTCGAATCACGGTATGAGCGTTCGTAGATGGCACCAAGCTTTAACTGAGCTCGTGCGAGGCCTTGAACCGCAGACTTGGTATACCAATAGACTGCCTTATCTCGGTTTTCCTCAATGGCTAAACCAGAGTCGTACGCATTGGCGAGTTTGAGCTGAGCCAAAGGGTATCCGTTTTCGGCGGAGCTTCTAAGCCACACAATGGCGGATTGAGGGTCTTTAGGCACCCCATTTCCTTGAAAGAATGCTTGAGCTAAAGAGTACTGAGCAACGGGGTCTTGTTTGTTTGCTTTTGACTCCAATTCCTCAATAGAGGCAGCATTGGCTTTCGGGAGCACGAATGAAAATAAGACAGCAATAATAATTGAGATATGTTTCATATAGTCCATTCGATAGAGATAAAAACAGCCCCAGAGGGGCTGATTTTATACCCAAGTCGCCTCAATATGCCAGTTTCAGTGAGCCCTGCTTGGTTTTCAGGCGAGGCATTGATTTGAAGATCTTGTCGAACTAAATCAAAAATCAATAACAAAGCATGATAGATAAGCAGACACACCCATTGGGAGCCCATATTCTGTTCCATTTCCTTGTCAAAGCACTTGGAAAGGGCTCACCCTTATGCTGCGTTACTTCTCTTCAAAGAGAGAGTCTTGAACTGAAACAGCCGATGAGGCTCTGAACTCCGTATACTGAGGTCACTTGGGTATAGCATTAAGCGCAATTCACCATAAGTGCAATTCACCATCAAGTTTAGTTGAACTTCTCGCACTATGCTGAATTACATCAGCAGTATTTGAATTTCGACACGTCTATTGCAAGTGCGTCCTTCAGTTGTCGCATTATCGAAAATCGGATCGTGCTTGCTTTGCGCTTTTTTGAGCACAAAAAAACGCCCAATTGGGCGTTTTGGGGAAAGCTTACTTGAGGAGTTTTGCTGTCCGAGCCCCTTCGACGGGGCGATTGACGGACACGCGCCGGCCTTTTTTCAGCCCCACTTCATAGTCAGCAGTGATGTTCTTCATCGCTTCCCTTAACTGTTGCTTAAAGGTTTCACGGTCAATGTTTTGGAATTCTTTGTCGATGTAGTTATTGATCTTATTGTTGGAATCATCATCCGGTGCAATTTCGGGCAACTTCTCTAGCGCCCCTTCAATCCAACCTGAAAGGAAAGAAGACACTCGTCGTTGAACTTCGATACTACTGGTACCAGAACCGGCAAAGCCATTTCGAAATTGACCAGTTTGTTCATTCATTTCTCGATAAATAATATCGAAAGCGAATGCAGCAAAGATGGCTCTGTCTGCTTCGCCTATAAACTCTAATTTTTTGAGACCTTTGTGGTTGAGTAAAACGGCTTCGACGCCAAATTTGGTGTTTATACCTCTAATGATCCTTAGCAGAGTAGAAGAAACACTCGCGGGAAGCAGGTGGCTGGACTGTGTTTTTCCCATCTTGATAAATTCGATATCGTCTTTATCAAGCCCGTATTTGAGCATTAAACTGTGCGCCATTTTAATCGCATTAGCGGCTTCGTTTACGTTAGCTGAGTTACCTAGCTCCAAACATTTGGCAATTTTCTTTAGGGCTTTCTTTTTGTCCATGTCCACAGCAAGTCAATTTGAAAAGTCGACCATTTTACCGTGTTAGAAAGGAGAGGGGAAGGGATGAAGGCAAAAACGCCACGAGTGAATTACTGTGGCGTTTGGAGGTTATGAGTGGATGTGGCTTAGATGCCTAATTCATCAAGCAAATCGTTGGCAATGTCATCTGCTGGTGGGATATCTTCTAATTTTGCTGATGATTTTGCTCGCTCTTGTTCAAGAATGTCGTCAACACTGGTTTCATCTTCCGCTTCAAACTCTTCAAGCTGGATAAACTCAGTCTTGTCCATCGCCAGCTCTAAATAGAAAATGTTATTTTTCTCTGTAGAGAAAGAGACACGACGCGCTTGAGGTCTATCTAAATTCGTATCAACGGAAAGCATGACCTGTTTGTTAATGGCCAGCATTTTAGGTTGGTTTTGCGTAATGTTGGTTTGTAGCTCTTTACGAATCTTATTTGTAAAGTCACCAACAAGTTGATTCATCAGTTCACCCAGAACATCACCAACTTCATCAGACGTATGCAAGATAGCGAGTTCTTCTTCTGGCATACCCATGTTGCGCATGTAATTTTGGTAAAGCTCTAGTGCAGACTGAGCCGTAAAGTTGATCACTACCAGCCCTGAAAACCCACCATCGAACAGTACAAAACACCCAAAATCAGGTTTTAAGCTCGTCTTATTGATCTTTTGTACCATAGCTGAGTATGAGATTTTGGAATCCGTAGCGGACTGGAGCACACCACAAACCGATTGGCACAGCTTTAAAAGAATATCTTCTGTTGTAACTATTTTGCTTTTTTTCATATGGATTTCGCTTAACAACGATAGGAGAAAATGTTTGCTTGTATTGAAGTGTGGACGAAAAATTCAAAAAAGTAAGCAAACGATTCAATTTCATGCGTACTTTCTGTTTTTATCAAGCTCTGAAATGTTGTAAAGTGACGAAAATCAAAAAATAAATCGCAATGTCTAAACCATTTTTATCCCGGTTGAACGGATCAGCCATTAGGGAGCAGGAAGCATAATGTTACCAAGATTACAACACCAGTCGGATGTTGAACCTGTCGTTAAACAATACCTCGAAGAACTTCAAAGTGCAGGTTTTACTGGCGATATTGAGTCTATGTACTCTAGTCGCTTGGCGGTTGCTACCGATAACAGCGTATACCAGCAGCTGCCTCAAGCCGTTATTCACCCCAAAACAACAGAAGATGTTCAACTGATTGGACGAATAGGTCATCAGTCTGAATATCAACAAGTAACGTTCTCGCCGAGAGGCGCTGGAACGGGGACGAATGGGCAATCTTTAACAAAAGGTATTGTTGTCGATCTTTCTCGTCATATGAATAACGTGTTGGAAATTAACGAGAAAGAAGGGTGGGTCCGAGTCCAAACCGGAATAGTAAAAGATAAGCTGAATGAGGTTGTTCGCCCATACGGTTACTTCTTTTCTCCTGAACTTTCTACCAGTAACCGCGCGACGCTCGGGGGGATGATCAACACCGATGCCTCTGGGCAAGGTTCGCTTGTTTATGGCAAAACCTCGGATCACGTCCTATCACTTCAGGCTGTTTTTTCAGACGGTTCAATCATTGAGAGTGATCTTAGTGATGTTAAACCTGAAGAAGGCACCTTGGCTCATCAAGCGCTGTCCGTTACGGAGCAAGTCTGCCGAGGGAAACGCGCCGAAATCGTCGATAAATTCCCGCCACTCAACCGATTCTTAACGGGCTATGATTTAAAAAATGCCTTCAATGAAGAAGAGGATGCGTTTGATTTTACCCGCGTGTTATGTGGAGCAGAAGGTTCGCTTGCCTTTATTACAGAAGCCAAACTGAACCTCACTTTGATTCCCAAAGCCAGAACGCTGGTCAACGTGAAATACAACACATTTGATTCTGCGCTGAGAAACGCCCCTTTTATGGTTGAAGCTAATGCGTTATCCGTTGAAACCATCGACTCTCGTGTATTGAATTTAGCGAAGCAGGATATTGTTTGGCACACCGTGAGCGAGTTACTTACGGACGTTCCTGGCAAAGAAATGCTTGGAATTAATATTGTCGAATTTGCTGGACAAGACGGTGAACTGGTCGATCAACAAGTCTCTAGCCTGACAAGTAAACTTGACCAAATGCTGGCGAGCGAAGAGGGCGGCGTTATCGGGTATCAAGTGTGCAGTGATCTTGCGAGTATCGGCCGTATTTACGGAATGCGTAAAAAAGCGGTCGGTCTGCTTGGTGCGACCAAAGGGAAAGCTAAACCGGTCGCATTTGCAGAAGATACCTGCGTACCACCTGAACATTTAGCGGATTTCATTCAGGAATTTCGTGAGCTCTTGGATGCTAAAAAGTTAAACTACGGAATGTTCGGTCATGTGGACGCTGGTGTTCTTCATGTTCGTCCTGCCTTGGATCTCTGCGATCCAGAGCAAGAAGCGTTAATGCACCAAATTTCCGACGATGTGGTTAAGCTTGTCTCCAAATACGGCGGACTGATGTGGGGAGAACATGGTAAAGGGTATCGTTCCGAGTACGGTCCTGAGTTTTTTGGTGAATCGCTGTTTTTAGAGCTTCGCCGAGTCAAAGCGGCGTTTGATCCATTCAACAAAATGAATCCGGGTAAGATTTGCACCCCGCTAGGCAGCGATGCCGAATTGGTCAAGGTGACCGATGCCAAACGCGGAATGTATGACCGACAAATCCCTGTGGAAGTGCGTGACAGCTTTAAGCAGGCAATGGAGTGCAATGGCAACGGATTGTGCTTCAACTACGATACCAGCTCTCCAATGTGTCCTTCGATGAAAGTGACCGCTGATCGTCGCCACTCTCCTAAAGGCCGTGCGGGTATGGTTCGCGAATGGTTAAGGCAGTTGACTGAACACGGGATTGATATTCTGGATTTAGAGCAACAAACCTTGAAAGGCAGTGCCACCGTTAAAACGCTTTTGAACCGAGTGAGAAACACGATTAATAAACGTCATGAGTATGACTTTTCACACGAAGTTTACGAAGCAATGAATGGGTGTTTGGCCTGTAAGGCGTGTGCTAGCCAATGTCCGATAAAGGTGGATGTCCCCAGCTTTCGCTCTCGTTTTCTGAATATCTACTACTCTCGCTATCAGCGTCCGGCTAAAGATTATTTAGTCGCTAACATTGAAACCATGCTGCCGCTGATGGCAAAAATGCCAAAAACAGTGAATTTCGTACTGAATCAAAAATGGGTTCAGTCCTTGACGGTGAAAACCGTCGGATACGTTGATGCACCACTCATGAGTGTGCCGACACTCATTCAGCGGTTAACGCCTTACGAAAGCACGAAATTTGATCTTAAGTTTCTGAACGGATTGTCAGCCGTCGAGAAGAAAGATTATGTACTCATTGTGCAGGATCCTTTCACCAGTTTCTACGATGCAGAAGTGGTTGAAGACTTTATTCTGCTTGCTAGAAAGTTGGGTAAAAAGCCAGTTTTATTGCCATTTAAACCCAATGGTAAGGCACAACATATAAAAGGCTTTCTTGCTCAATTTGCCGCTTCAGCTAAGAATACCGCGGATTTTCTTTCCCTTGTCGCGGATACTGGCATTCCAATGGTGGGGGTTGATCCGGCGTTGGTGCTTTGTTACCGCGATGAATATCAAGAAGTGCTGAATGAAAAGAGAGGCGACTTTGATGTGCTGACGGTTCACGAATGGCTATTGCCAAGATTGAATGAACTGAACCTCTCTCATAGCAATGAAGATAAGCCTTGGTACTTGTTTGCGCACTGTACCGAGAAAACCAAAATGCCGAATGCCGAAAAGGAGTGGGGGGCGATATTCTCTCATTTCGGTGCCAAACTGAATACGGTTCCAGTAGGGTGCTGTGGAATGGCGGGTACATTTGGGCATGAGGTGGATAAGCTGAATATGTCCAAAGACATTTATGGTCTGAGTTGGGAACCTAAATTGGATGCGCTTGATAAGAGCCGCTGCCTTGTTACTGGCTACTCCTGTCGGAGCCAAGTAAAGCGATTTGCTAACGAGAAACTGCAACACCCGTTACAAGCTCTACTGACTTTAGTTTAGCGATGACTCCCCCAGATTCGCCGCCTTGTATTCTGGTTCATTCTAAGGAAAAGAGCGCTGTGGGATCGTCATTAATTTAAAAAAAGCGAAGCTCAGGCTTCGCTTTTTTGATTCAGGTTTCTTATCTTTTTTGCTACCGATCTCAATAATCTAAATAAATAATCACTACAAAATTTGTGGTTTCACTGCATGGAGTTCACTATTTGCGTTCATTTTTCTTATCTGGACAAAGGTCATTGCAGTGCAAGATAATTTGTTTACGTTTCCGGTACTCAGCTACTTAGATTGTGAAGATTTACTGCGTTTTGAACGTGCGAATCGACGGTGGTTTGAAACGTACATCGATGACAGACCGGAAGGCTTTTATTGCATGAAAGGCGTCAATCTGCACATTCGCGAGTGTTTGAAGGATTACCAAAGCATGACGATGCTACCTATCTTGATCAAGAATGGTCGGGGTGAAATCCTCGGTCGTGCCAATCTACATGGTATCGACTTAAAGAAAGGTGAGGCGTGGGTGGGGTATCGCATTGCTGAGCGGTCAAGTGGACAAGGGCTAGCAACATTGGCGACACAGCAATTGATTCACTACGCAAAAACTTACCGAGGTTTGACCACCCTTCGGGCGTATGCGGCAACCCAAAATGTCGCTTCTCAAAGGGTGCTTCTAAATAACCAGTTTCAGCATATTGGTACGGTTAACGATTTTACGTGCATCAACGGATGTGTGATTGATTGTTATGAGTACCGATTAGAGCTCAATGTATTGTAGTTGTCTGCCACCCAATTGCGTTCCGATAACGCCAATAAATGGTGTTTCACAAGATAGGCTTGGTCTTACACAAGATATGATTCACAGACTGTTTCGTTTTAACACGGTCATAACATCGCCCCCAAAGCAGTCAGGCTGTTAACTGACATACTCTTCTTTATAGCGTTCTATCCTATTACGACCGTTGTGTTTTGCGGTATACAGCGAGAGGTCTGCGTTTTTCATCCATTGACTGATATTGATATCTGCGTTGGAAGACGTTATACCCGCGCTAATCGATGCAGTAAGATTATTGTGTATTCGTAATTCAGACACTTGTTGTCGTAGCTTTTCTAACCGGATATAGCTGTCTTTCAATCCAGACTTTCTATACAAAATTAAAAACTCATCACCTCCCAAACGGAAAATGAAATCATTGGGGCGCGCCGTTTCTTTGAAAACCCTTACCACAGACTGAATCATTAGGTCGCCTATATCATGACCAAACTTGTCATTCACTTGTTTGAAGTTATCAATATCGATGAGCGCGATCGTGGAAGACAGCCCTGTCTTTTGATGAAGTTCAAGTGCCGTCCCTAAAAACGCGTCGAGTTGAGCCCGATTGTAGGCGCCCGTCATTGAATCCGTAATCGACAGCTCTTTAAATCGGTCTTGCAAGTTGCGAAACGAAGTCGTGACAAAATGGGAAAAGAAAGCCGTGATTGAGAGTGCACCAACAATGCGAAGCAAGGTGGAATGCTCGATGTAGAAATAACCTGTGATGGTGATACCAATGACCATAATAACGTTAAAGGCCAACGATATTTTGGTGGGCATAATAAAAACAACACTGACAGCGATAGGAAAGGCCCAAAAAGAGCCATTGATCCCTAATACTGGGATGGCAAAAATTCCACACGCGATTAACAACGTTACAGGAAACAAATAACTGATCATGGAACGTTGTCTGGTGTAAAACCAATACACTTCGAGTAACAGTGAAAGCTCAAAGGTCATCAGTAGCGCGGCATAAAAGTATTCCCCCAGTATTACATTCTTAATTGAAAATGGTAGAAAGGTGAGCAATGAAACAATGGTAATAAAACGGAGCACTTTATGATGCTCGTTTAGCTCCAATAACCCGTAATTTGACGCCATCCATTCTGGCGTTCTTTTTCTTAGCATATGTAAACCTCATGTCGAGGCAGCACTCATAACATTGAATCTCCATGTTTGAGGTACCAGCAAAGCGCGATGTTATCTAACAAAAGTATAACAAACTCTAGGGTAAATTGAGTCATAGGATTGCACAGAAACTGAGTGGATTGTGAATTAGGCGACAAACTTGGAAAAGAAGGCAGAAATAAAAATCCCGAGCAAGGCTCGGGATTCAAAGAAATCAGTGCGTGAGATCACGCGGCTTCGACTTGTGCGGCAATGAATGCATCTTTACGAGCATTAAAACGTTCGACTAAGTCATCGACGGCTTCTTTTTCGTAAGGTTTAAGACCAGACGCGACCATGCGCTTCACACCTTTACCTACCACTTCCCCATCCTCAATAAAACGGAAGTTAAGTGTAACCAGACCACGTTTACCTTCAATATCGAACGTCGCACCAGAAAATTCGACTACAGGTTCAGACAAATCGATGCGAGTGAACTCTACTTCCATGCTCTCATACATGACGAGCGGTCGCTGGCAATTAATCATCATTTGCTTGTCCTCCATAAGAGGCACCATGATGTGAGGAAAATTCATGCCAGAAAACTGAACATAAGATTTCGTCAGGTATTCAATGAACTTAGCGTCTTTTGATACATCACCTTCATGGTGCATGTGCAAGTACTCTTTGCCATGTTCATCGACTAACGCACTTTCCGTTTTTCCTTTTTCTTCAACAGACAAGGCAATGCCTTCTGATACCATCCCCGAAAAGTCAAATCTCATTTTTTGACTCACGCCTTCCTGATTGAGGAGAACAGCAAATAGCAAATCGCCAGGAACACAGAAGCGTTTATTGTCTTCGTCATGGATTGGGTTGTAATCGCCCGCCACTTTCTTAGCAAAATGACTTGCTTGCTGGCGAGTGAACTGAAATTGATTGCCTTGGATTGAGAAGTAAGGTGTTAGAAACATAATTCACGGTTAATTACAAAAACTTCCGCGATTATATCCGACATTTATTGGGAAATGGTCTATCCAGTGAAAATTAACCTCCCCGAGGGGAGGTTATCTTATGGTTTTGTGCACAAAAAGACAGTTTGTTTAGAATCGGTTTAGATGATGTGCTTTGAAATCACCTCGTTTTTAAAAGCCAAGCGGTTTGCTAAACCGATGCTAATGTCTTTTCTGGCATTAAGTGGTTGTGAACAGCAAGTTTTAGTAGGGCATTTGCTTGTTCGATGTCTGGAGCGAAGTAACGGTCCTTATCATAAAAGGACACCTTTTCTCTTAGGATCTGTTTAGCCTCTTCAATACGAGGAGACGATTTTAATGGAGCGCGGAAGTCTAAGCCTTGAGCCGCTGATAGATACTCAACGGCGAGGATTCCACGGGTGTTTTCTGCCATGTCTCTCAGGCGTCTGCCTGCAAATGTTGCCATAGAAACATGATCCTCTTGGTTTGCGGACGTCGGAAGGCTGTCGATTGAGGCTGGGTGAGCCAAGGTTTTGTTTTCACTCGCTAACGCCGCCGCTGTTACTTGAGCAATCATAAAACCAGAGTTGACGCCGCCATTATCCACAAGAAACGGTGGAAGCTTACTCAGCGCGCTATCTATCAGTAGTGCCATACGACGTTCAGACAAGCTCCCAATTTCCGCAATCGCTAACGCCAAGTTATCGGCTGCCATGGCAACAGGCTCCGCATGGAAGTTACCTCCTGAAATGATGTCGCCGTCGTCGGCAAAAACGAGCGGGTTATCAGACACTGAGTTGGCTTCCACTTGCAGTATTTCAGCAGAATTGCGAATTTGCTGTAAACACGCCCCCATGACCTGCGGCTGACAGCGCAGTGAATACGGATCTTGAACTTTTTCGCAGTCGGTATGGGATTCGCCAATTTCACTGCGGTTATCCAGCAAATGTCGATAGGCAGTGGCAGCATCCATTTGGCTACGATGGCCGCGAACCCGATGAATACGAGGGTCGAATGGACGACGGCTACCTAGGGCCGCCTCTACCGACATGGCACCACATACCGTAGCAGACG
Source organism: Vibrio sp. S9_S30 (assembly GCF_014694455.1). Lineage (GTDB taxonomy): Bacteria > Pseudomonadota > Gammaproteobacteria > Enterobacterales > Vibrionaceae > Vibrio. The sequence goes on from NZ_JAAUWT010000004.1 coordinate 233,931, forward strand.
CAAATAAATCTTCGGCTGCAAATAGCCCTTCTAACGCAAATGCGGTGGAAGCTTGTGTGCCATTCAGTAGTGCCAACCCTTCTTTGGGGGCAAGGGTGATGGGCTCTAAACCGGCAATTTTGAGTGCTTCAATACCCGATATGATTTTGCCATTGTGACGCGCTTCCCCTTCACCGAGTAATATGGTGCTCATGTGTGCGAGGGGGGCTAAGTCGCCAGATGCGCCAACGGAGCCTTTTTGAGGGACACACGGATAGACTCGAGAATTGACCAGTTTGATGAGCGCGTCGATGACTTTTAATCGAATTCCTGAATAACCGCGAGCTAAACTGTTTATTTTCAATACCATCATTAAGCGAACGGTTTCGTCGTGCATCAGTTTGCCGATACCCGCGGCATGGGAAAGTACGATACTTCTTTGAAGTACTTCGAGATCTTCTGGCGCAATACGTGTATTCGCTAAAAGCCCGAATCCTGTATTGATGCCGTAAACGACACGGTTTTCCGCAATCACTTCATTCACGACTTGCGTACTCGCCTCGATGTTTGGAATGGCCGATGGATCGAGTGAAAGGTGGATAGGGGCACGGCTCACTTCACGTAGCTGGCTTAGGCTGATGTTTCCTGGGTTTAGTTTTAAATTGTTCATGGGTTTCTCACTCATTTCAGACGGCTTAGTTCTTCGTTCAACATTGGCAGATCCAATTTCTGCTCTTTTGCGCAGTGTTTCGCGATGTCGTAACCCGCATCCGCGTGGCGCATTACGCCCGTTGCTGGATCGTTATGTAATACACGAGCGATACGCTCAGACGCGTCATCCGAGCCGTCACAACAAATCACCATACCAGAGTGTTGAGAGAAGCCCATGCCTACACCACCACCATGGTGAAGCGATACCCACGTTGCGCCACCGGCTGTGTTCAATAGAGCATTCAGTAGCGGCCAATCTGATACCGCGTCAGAGCCATCTTTCATGCCTTCTGTTTCGCGGTTAGGGCTGGCGACGGAACCTGAATCTAGGTGGTCACGACCGATGACAACTGGTGCTTTCAGTTCACCGTTTTTCACCATTTCATTGAATGCCTGACCAAGCCGCTCACGATCTTTCAGTCCAACCCAACATATGCGTGCAGGCAAACCTTGGAATTGGATGCGCTCACGAGCCATGTCGAGCCAATTGTGTAAATGTGGGTCGTCTGGGATCAGTTCTTTGACTTTTTGATCCGTTTTGTAAATGTCTTCTGGGTCACCAGAAAGCGCTGCCCAGCGGAATGGACCAATACCTTCACAGAACAAGGGGCGAATGTAAGCCGGCACGAACCCAGGGAAATCAAAGGCATTCTCCACGCCTTCTTCCAATGCCATTTGGCGAATGTTATTACCGTAATCGAGCGTAGCGGCACCTTGCTTTTGCAAATCCAGCATCGCTTGAACTTGAATCGCCATGGATTGTTTCGCGGCTTTCACCACACCGGCTTCATCTTCAAGGCGGCGAGCTTTAGCTTCGTCCATTGTCCACCCTTGTGGCAGGTAGCCATTAAGTGGGTCGTGTGCCGATGTTTGGTCTGTAACCACATCTGGCGTAATGCCGCGCTTAACCAATTCTGGGAAAACATCCGCAGCATTGCCCAGCAATCCGACAGAGATAGGGGTATCGGAGTCTTGGATCATTTGCAGGGCTTCATCAATGCTGGTGGCTTTTTTATCAACGTAGCCCGTCCGTAATCGGTAGTCGATACGCGTTTCATCGCACTCGACAGCGATCATTGAAAAGCCCGCCATCGTAGCGGCCAGTGGCTGCGCACCGCCCATGCCACCCAATCCGCCTGTGAGTACCCAGCGGTCTTTTGCTTGCCCATCGAAGTGCTTTTTAGCCACCGCAACAAAAGTTTCATACGTTCCTTGAACAATGCCTTGAGAGCCAATGTAAATCCACGAGCCTGCCGTCATTTGTCCGTACATCATCAACCCCTCTTTATCGAGTTCGTTGAAATGTTCCCAGTTCGCCCAATGAGGAACGAGGTTGGAATTCGCAATCAATACGCGCGGGGCATGCTTGTGAGTCGGGAATACGCCAACAGGTTTACCTGACTGGACCAGCAATGTTTGATCGTCTTCGAGCCTTTCTAGCACCTCGACAATTTTGTCGTAGCACGCCCAGTTTCGAGCGGCACGACCGATGCCGCCGTAGACAACCAACGCATGCGGATGTTCGGCAACATCAGGATCAAGGTTGTTCATTAACATGCGAAGTGGGGCCTCAGTTAGCCACGATTTTGCACGAAGTTGTGTTCCGTGGGGGGCACGAATGGTTCTGGTTGTGTCGAGCCTTGGATCCGTCATTGGATACTCCTTTCTGAATTCACGTTATTGGGTAGACAGCTGCATGTCTTAACTCATTTGCTGCTTAGGCAAACGACTTTGTTTTTTGATAAGACAATTAAAGTTGGTTACGCGACATCGATCTGGCGATATCCCAACACAATCGAGCAGCTAGCCTTGCGGTTTGACCATCGATATCAAATCTCGGGTTGTATTCCGCAATGTCGGCGATTTTTAGCTTTTTATAGTTGTTCAAAATTAATGAAAAATACGGTGAGAAGGTGTCCATACTCACCCCTTTTGCTGCTGGTGCACTGACTCCTGGAGCCGTGGCAGCAGGGAAAACATCCAAATCAATGGTCAGATAAATCACATCGTTTTGGTCGATAAACCGCTGAAGCTGAGTTAACTGTTTAGTCAATGTGCCAGCGTGCATTTGAGTGTCTTCGACATACCACACTCCCAAGTCGTCTGCTCGCTTGAACAGTGCTTTGGTATTGCTTGCTGCACTTACGCCAAGACAGGCGTAGTTAAATGCCCAGCCTTGTTTTTGGCAGTAGCGATGAATTTGATTAAATGGCGTGCCCGAACTGGGCTGAATACTCGTTTTAGCCACATTTGATTCAGTTCCGCTCAATACCGAACTCTTGAATTCGAACCCGTTAGACTCGAAAACGCGTAAGTCGAAGTGTGCATCGAAATTGATAATGCCAATTTGAGGTGGAGAGATGTCTGCCTCTGCCTCTGCCTCTGCCTCTGCATCAGCATTCGCTTGCGTTTTTTTGCTCTGCTCTTTGGTTAGAAATTTTGCCAATCCGAGGAAGGATGCCCACGCAATTTCATGACCACCACCCAGCGTAATGGCAGGAGTCTGTTTAAGGGTGGAGCAAAGCACATTCGCTAAGGTATTCTGGCTTTGTTCTAATTGGTCGTCTTCACATACCACCGTTCCACCATCAAACAATCGGGTGGGTTCGTGCCATGCCATATTGGCTAGGGCTTCCCGAATTTTGTTGGGCGCGGCTTGAGCGCCGATACGCCCTTTATTGCGAGCCACACCCGCATCGCACGCAAACCCCAAAATGGTTACGTCGCCTAACCCCGCATTGCTGGGGGTACCATGGCGGATGATATGATGAACCCGTTGACCAAGTTCGCCATCTTCAATGTCATTTCGACCTTGCCATTCAAATCGTTGTTCAGACATGGGTCCACTCTCCGTTGACGATACGAGCATGTAAGTGTTGGATGCCAACCTGATAGCTCAGGTCAGCTGGGTGTTCGATGTTCCATAGCGCAAAGTCGGCATCAAAACCCACTTGTATTTTGCCTTTGCTGTCTTGTAACCCTAAGGCTTGAGCGGCGTTGATGGTGACTCCTCTTAACGTCTCTTCCGGCGTTAAATTGAATAAAGTGCAGGCCATATTCATCATTAACGTCAAGCTGGCGAAAGGGGAAGTGCCTGGGTTAATGTCGGTTGAAACCGCCATAGGGACATGGTGTTGGCGAAGTAATTCAATAGGCGGTTTCTGTGTTTCACGTAGGAAATAGAACGCCCCGGGCAGTAAGGTAGCGACACATCCCGCCTTTGCCACGGCTTTTACGCCCGCTTCATCGAGGTACTCGATATGGTCGACAGAGAGCGCCCCGTGCATAGCGGCCAAGGCGCTGCCCCCTAAGTGACACAGTTGTTCGGTGTGACCTTTGATGTTAAGCCCGTGCGCTTTCGCACTCTCAAAAACGCGCTCGGTTTGCGCTAGGTTAAAGCCAATTGATTCACAGAATACGTCTACGGCTGAAGCCAGCCCTTCCGTTGCGGCGGCAGGGATGATCTCGTTACACACCAAGTCGATGTAGGCGTCTGCGTTGTTACGGTATTCAGGCGGTACAGCGTGGGCGGCGAGTAACGTGGTTTCAACATGCACGTTGTATTGTTCGCCCAGTAGCGTAGCGGCGCGCAACATTTTCAATTCGTCTTCCAGTGTTAGCCCGTAGCCGGATTTGATTTCAATGGTGGTAACACCTGAATGCAATAACGCTTCCATTCTCGGACGAGAACATTCGATTAACTCTTCAATGCTCGCTTCACGAGTGGCCTTCACTGTCGAAAGAATACCGCCCCCTTGTTTGGCGATCTCTTCATAAGGCACACCGGTTAAACGCATTTCGAATTCATTGGCTCGATTCCCTGCGTATACCAAGTGGGTATGGCAGTCGATAAGCCCCGGTGTGACCAATTTGTTTTGACAATTGAACGTGTCGGAATTGGGCACTTGCGCTGAGATTGAATCGCCAATAGCGTCAATTTTTCCATTTCTGATCAGCACCGATGTGGGGGCAGACACGGTATACCCTTGTGTGCCATTCACCATGGTGACCAATCTTGCGTTGATGAGTTTCCGAAGCATGATGTCATCTTGTAAAGTCAAATGTATATACAATTAAATAGATGAATTCAGAAAATGGAGCAAGCGATATGTTAGAAAAATGTGATCGTGGAAGTGATTTTGATGTGCTTGAACAGATAGGTCAGAGCACATGAATTTGGTCGAATGGCGACGATCTGCTGACCTGCTAGGGTCAAATTGTGTTTAATTTCTATGCGGTTAATCTATGTGGCGTACAAACGATGTAGTGTACAAACGACGTAGCGTACAAACGATGTAGCGTACAAACGATGTGTGCATAAGCTGCGTAGAGTTTCAGTTGCGGGCAAGAGTAAAGAGATCCCAGCATCAAATATCAATCTTGGAGCTCAATTTGTAGCGCGTGCCAGGGTGATAAAGTTGCGCTGAGCTGACTAACTTATCGCCACTCCATGTTCTTCTATTCAGCAATAAGCAGGGCTCGTAGTTTTTAAGTTCTAAAGCGTCCCTAATGGTGGTTTCGGGATGAATCGCTTCTACCGTGTGTTCGATAGCACTGAGTGGGCAGTTATCGGATAAGTATTGATTCGGCGTGATGGTTGAAAAATCTTGTTGGAGGTAGTGCGGCGCGTAGGCAGCATTCACCCAACGTACTTCAAGCTGAATGGGGGTTTTGTCTTCAAAGTGGATAATCTCTGTGTAAAAAACGTGACTGCCTAGCATGACACCCAGTTTAATGGCGGTTGTGTCGTCGGCTTTAAGCGCTTTCTGAGTCAGTACTTGGCTATGATATTGTTTACCACGAGAAGACACTTCTTCGGCAATATTGCGGATATCGAGTAGGGGAGATTCGGCTTTTTCTTCTATGGCACAGACAAACGTGCCTAGACGAGGAGTGCGTTTTAGCTTGCCCTCAGACACCAAATCTCGAATGGCTTTGTTCACCGTCATTCGACTCACTTCAAATTGCTCAGTGAGCTCGAGTTCAGTTGCGATTCTTTGACCTACCGGCCAAACACCGGAATCAATTTTTTCTTGGATGTAGCGTTTGATTTGTATATATAGTGGAGCGCTTGACATGACAGATATTGTCCCTTATTGACTATACAAATGATGCGAAATTTTCGTTCAGATAGCAAGCCGATTGCTTCACAAAATTTCATTATGGTGAGTGGAATGCGGTTTATAGGCGGCTCCGCTTTTGGTCAAACAAGGGATGTTAGACAAATAGTTCAGCCGTTGGATCAAGTGTTGGCTTTATTGGTGTGCTCACATAACCGGTGAGGTATTGGCGAAGGGTTTGGTGTATTGGTGGAGATATTGCAGATGTTGGACTCATCGGTGACCCATCTCCGCTTGTGTCTGAGCCCACAGTGGTAACGGATGAAAAGGCTGATTACTGCCACGCGTTGGAAAGGAAACCCACGACATAACAAGACAAGAAGCCTTTGCCAAGTGCAGTGGGCTGCATTTGCATTTACACATTCATCTGCATGTACATTGCCATTCCTTTCCAGCCTCTCTAGGATTCGTTGAACATTTTTAGCGTGCCCTTTACGCCATGTTGTACGATGGCGTTATAAGCGTTCTTTATCCCAGTGACAGCGGCATCATTAGTCATGAATTGAGTGCCAAAAATGTCTTCAATGTTGAGGAATTGTTCTACTAACTCGTTTGCCGACGCGGTTTTATGAATGTGAGCAAGGGGTTCTGATTTTGGATCTTTGACTTCAAAAGTTTCCCCATTATCGTCCACGCCACCTACGTATCGTATCCACGCTGCGATCGCCAAATAGTAATCGTTACAGTGTTGATCGGCTTTCAGTCGAATCGCTAAGGGGTTTAGGATTCGTTGCGGTAGCTTTTGGCTGCCATCCATCGCGATCTGCCACGTCTTGTGCTTGAGTTGGGTGTTGCGAAAACGCTCAATGAGCGATTCTTGATACTGGTCTAATTCGTGCTGAGGCATGCGCAACGTTTGCGCTTGCGATGCCATTAAGCGTCGAACCGCTATCTCGAAATCTTTGTCTTGGATCGTCTCTGCTACCGTTTTATAGCCTGCCAAGTAACCCAAATACGCAATAAAGGAATGCGCGCCATTGAGCATGCGTAATTTCATGTCTTCATAGGGCGTCACATCTTCAACAAATTGAGCGCCTGCCGTTTCCCAGCTTGGTCTGCCATAACGGAAGTTATCTTCTATTACCCATTGGCTGAAAGGTTCGGTGATGATGCCACAGGGATCGTGTTCACCCAAAATGCGGTCCATCTCTTCTTGAGTTTCATGCGTAACCGCTGGCGTAATTCGGTCGACCATGGTGGATGGAAAAGTGACTTCTCGGTCTATCCAATGGGCAAGATCTGGAGACATCCTCTGAGTGAACTGCATCACAGCGTGTCGAATGGTTTCCCCATTATTTGGGATGTTGTCGCAAGACAGAACCGTCACACCTTTAAGGTTTCGTTCAAACCGCCTTCTGAGAGATGCCACAATGTAACCAATTGCGGAGCGTGGCTCGTTGGGGTTGGCTAAGTCATGCTGAATGAGAGGATCGTGTGTGTCTAGCTGCCTTGAATGAGGTTCTATGCAATATCCTTTTTCAGTAATGGTGAGTGAGATAATACGGGTATCGGTTGACGCCATCGTCTCTAAGATGGTGTCTCTGCCATGCATCTCAGGGTGCAAGGCGTGGCTAATGGATTGAATGTGAGTGACACTTGCGCCGCTGTCCCCTTTGGCAATAACAGCGTATTGATATTGTTGCTCGGTTAGGGCGGTAATCATTGGCTGTCCGCTAAATAAGCTCACCACGCAAGTCCCCCATGGATCTTCAGTGTCCATCGCCTTGTGAGAATACACCGCTTGGTGCGCTCGATAGAATGCCCCAAAACCTAAATGAACGATCTTTGTCGGTATACTTTTGTCGATTCTCATGTTCATATTTTCACCAATGGTCTTTACAAAATAATTAATAACAGGTTATGTTATTAATTATTTTCAATCAAGTGATCATTCAAACGGAGTGAGTTATGGAACAGACTTGGCGCTGGTACGGACCGCAAGATCCTGTGTCTTTGCAACATATCAGGCAAGCAGGCGCAACAGGGATAGTGACAGCATTGCACCATATTCCTAACGGAGAGGTATGGAGCATAGAAGAGATCCGCACCCGAAAGAGCCAAATTGAACACGCAGGGTTAACGTGGTCGGTAGTGGAAAGTGTGCCTGTGCATGAAGACATAAAACTGAGGAAAGGCAACTGGCCAACGTGGGTCGAAAATTATAAGCAAACCCTAGAAAACCTTGCAGCGTGTGGTATCGATACCGTGTGTTACAACTTTATGCCCGTTCTAGATTGGACGCGCACAGACTTGGAATATGAACTGCCCGATGGCTCAAAAGCACTGCGGTTTGACCATACACTTTTTTCCGTCTTTGAGCTGCATATTTTGAAGCGTGAAGGCGCGGAGCATCAATACAGTGAAGAGGAAAAATCCAAAGCCCGCGACGTATTCTCGACGATGCACCAAGAAGAAATCGACAAGCTGACGGCAAACATCATCGCAGGGCTTCCGGGGGCAGAGGAAGGGTATACTTTGGCGGAATTCCGTGCCCATCTAGCGCATTACGATAATGTAGATAAAGACACGCTTCGTTCTAATCTCAAGCTGTTTTTAGAAGCGTTAATGCCAACCTGTGAACAGCACAATATTAAGATGGCGATTCATCCCGACGATCCACCCAGACCTATTTTGGGGTTGCCCCGAATTGTTTCGACCAGTGAGGATATGGCGTGGTTGGCGGAATCTGTTCCGAGTGAAAACAACGGATTTACGTTTTGCACGGGTTCCTACGGTGTTAGGGCAGACAATGATTTGGTTAACATGATTCAAGCATTTCATGACCGAATATTTTTCACACACTTACGATCGACTCAGAGAGAAGAGAACCCCCTAAGTTTCCACGAAGCGGCACATTTGGAAGGGGATGTGGACATGTATTCCGTTGTGCTCGCGCTTTTACAAGAAGAGTCCAGAAGGCGAGAGAATGGCGACAACCGTTCTATTCCGATGCGCCCAGATCACGGGCACCAAATGATAGATGATTTAGACAAATCAACGAACCCAGGTTACTCGTGTATTGGCCGATTAAAAGGGCTCGCGGAATTCCGAGGGCTGGAGCTGGGCATTCAGCGAATGCTGAGTCAAAAAACCGCTTAACGGCTTTTTAGTCGCCCTATAATTTCGGTTTGAAACAGGGGTGACAGTGCGCCAAAGATCTCATCGGCTTTGGCGCGCTGACCGACGTGCAGTGTCACTTCTCTCGAGACAAACGGTGGTAACTTCTCGGCGACGCGTTGTTCTAGTCGTTTAAATATTTCTGGGCTTTGAGCGAAAGGTCCGGTGATCACGATTTGCTGAGGAAACAAAACCAAAAAGGCATTCATTAATGTCGCGCTCATCAATTCAATCGCCTGATCGATCACAGGCAGATCGGCGATTTCTTTATTCGTAAACATTTCTTCGAACCCCGCTTCGTTGACGGGAACATCTTGAATGTGAGCCTTCAATTCCCCTTCAATGGCTCTTAGGGAAGCGATCGATTCCACTGTAACCAGTTTGTCACCCATAAAAACGGATGTTTGCCCAAGTTCGCCAAAGCCACCGATAGGCGTATGGAGCACTTGTCCTCTCAATGCATAGGACGTTCCGATTCCGTATCCCCAGTGAATATTCAGAACCGATTCTTTTCTGTTTTCGGGGTGTCGTAGCAAACGTGCGCGCAATTCGTTGTTGAGATTTTTGGCAATCTTAACGGGCAATTTCGTGTTTTTGGAAAGGGGTTCGAAAGACAAGTTGGTGACTTCGGGCCAACGGTTCGCGTAGACCCAGCGCACGTTCTCTTCGTCCACTAATCCGGGGAGCGAACACGTGATGCCCACAACATTGGACTCTGGAGAAGACTGAATCAGGGTGTTTGCCAGTGTTTCAAATTGTTCCAATATTTGTTGGTTTGACAGTTTGAGGTCGTCGAGGGTCTTCGACGATGAGCTGACCACCTCGCCTTTCAAGTTAATCAGGTGAGCATAAATGGTGAGTGAATCAATGGTGATAACAATCCCCGACAGCGCATTGGGTTGAACGCGCAAGAACACTTCAGGGCGACCTGGCTTTGACGGGTTAATGGTTTTGTCTTCGATAACAAGACCCAGCTCAATAAGCTCTCCAACCAATTCGGTCACCGTCGCTGGTCGCAGCCTGTATTCTTGGCTTAAGCTTTTTCTCGTGGGTGATGGTTGGCTAAAAATGGCACCTAATAGTTGATTTTTTCGCTTGTCAGAAAGTTGACTCAATTGCGAATCGAACTGTACCAACAATGTTGCGAGACGTTCACAGAAAGAGAGGTTATTCGACGCTTTTGAGGCTAATTCAGACGGCATAAATGGTGATTTCCTTCAAATTTTTGCTAATCAACTAAGAGGTGGGTAACGACAATGTGTTTGTTGGATATTTGCGTTTAAATTGAATAAAAACAAATGGTTGAAATTAATGTCGTTCTGCTTGACCTAAAAGCTTACTTATATAATTACACATTGTGTAAAAAATAGTTATTTACAGCAAGTGTAATTAATGACAGATTTGTGTTTAAAAGATAAACATGTGGTTCGCACATAACCCGATTTTTGGAGTAAGTAACGATGGAAATATCTAGGTGGTTAGATGAAGCATCAATGGGGGAGGCGGCGGCTCAGCACGGCGCGCGGCTCGTTCGTGAGGCAATTGAAAGAAAGGGGCATGCGAACATCATTCTGGCGACAGGAACCAGCCAATTCTCAATGCTTTCTAATCTGATCGTTGATGCGGGTATTGATTGGACGAAGGTGTCTGTTTTCCATCTGGATGAATACGTTGGATTGAGTGATCAGCACCCTGCCAGCTTCCGGCGTTACCTTAGAGAGCGCGTGGTTGAAAAACTACCCAACTTACATGCCATTACTTACGTGAATGGCGATGTGCATCCCCTCCATGAAGAACTAACAAAGTTAAACGAGAAAATAGCGGCCGTCAGTATCGACGTCGCGTTTGTTGGGATTGGTGAAAATGGGCACTTAGCCTTTAATGATCCCCCCGCAAACTTTGACGTGACTGAACCTTATATTCAGGTTGATTTAGATGAAGCTTGCCGAGAACAGCAGTTGGGTGAAGGGTGGTTTACATCTATGAAAGAAGTGCCTACCCAAGCCATTTCTATGTCTATCCAACAGATTCTGAAAAGCGAACACATTGTTTGTACGGTGCCTTCAAAAAGAAAAGCACAAGCCGTTCGCCACTGTTTGGAGGGCGACATTTCGGTTCACCATCCGGCGTCTGTATTGCAGAATCACCCTTCAACCTCGGTGTTCTTGGACAATGAATCCGCAAGTTTGCTGCACCTAAGAGGTCAAGATGAGTAGCGTGACGTTAAACAGTTTACTTGTGTATTCGGGAGATGACCGACCTTTGATGCGATATGACATCAATGAGCTTGGCATCATTACTCGGATTACCAATGAAGCGCCAGCGATTCGTCTCGACTGCAATGAACAGGAATCCGTCGTTACTCCAGGGCTGGTGGACATTCAGATCAATGGGTTCAATGGGCTGGATTTTAATTCCTACGGCGTCACAGCGGATAAGTTAGACAATGCGTTGGCGGCCATGCTGGCGTGCGGCGTGACTCGTTGCTTGCCCACATTGATTTCAGCCGAAGAAAACAAACTCTACCGACTCCTTCAAGAGCTCGATGACGCCGTCAATCAGAGCGCATTAGGCAAAGAGATGGTCGTGGGTTACCACATTGAAGGGCCGTTTTTGTCTCCAAAAGAGGGCTTTGTTGGGGCTCACCCGAAAAACGCGATGATTTCTGGCTCTGCTGCCGTGGTTAAAAAAATGCAGTCAATATCAACTAAGCCTATCAAGTTAATGACCGTTGCGCCGGAAATTGAAGGTGTGATTGAGTTGATTTCATTTCTCAAATCGGAAGGCATTAGCGTTGCTTTAGGGCATACCGATGCGAGCCCAGAAACCATCAGCGAAGCTGTGAAAGCGGGGGCGATTCTTTCGACTCACTTGGGTAACGGGCTTGCCCATCAACTGCATAAAGTCGACAACCCGCTGATGGCGCAATTGGCACACGATGGCTTATACGCCAGCTTTATTGCTGATGGGCTGCATGTAAAACCAGAGATGCTGAAAACGTGGATACGAGCAAAATCTCTGTCTCGTTCCGTGTTAACCACCGATGCAACGGCGGCCGCAGGGTTATCACAACAGCCGGGACGTTACTGGTTGGGTGAAGCCGAAATTGAGCTTTGTCCGGATGGCGTGGTACGCATACCAGGTTCTCCTTACTTTGCGGGCTCGTCGGCACGAATGGACAAAATGCTGCGCGATACCATGAAATGGTGCGGGTTAACGATGTCTGAATTGATTCAAGTCACGCGGCACAATCCACTGCACTTACTCTCATTCCCAAACACCATGCCTAAAGTAGGGGATAGAGCCGAGTTTCTTGAGTGGTCTTTAACGCCGGATGGACCTTATTTGAAGAGGGCGTATTTAGGTGAACGGATGCTGTGCCCAAGCCGTTTAACGGAGTTCAAAATAGACGCTTAAGTAGAGCGTGGACGAAATGTATTAAAGAAAAGCTGGAAAAGGCGGCATAACACAAACTTGACCGCTTAATAACCCAATATTTGGCTTAGGAATAGCCAAGTAAACAAGGAGTATAGGATATGAAATGGACATTAACAAAAGGGCTAATTAGCTGCTCAATTGCCGCAATATTGGCGCCGAGTCTATCGATGGCAACAACGCTACGCTTGGCAGAAAATCAACCGGAATCGAACCCCGTTACCGTAGCGATGCATAAGTTTGCGGAGCTGGCGTCGACATACTCAAATGGGGAGATAAAAGTCAAAGTGTTCTCGGGTGCGCAGCTGGGGCAAGAGTCTGAAACCATTGAGCAAACTCAGGCTGGAATCATCGATTTCACTCGCGTTAACAGTGTAACGTTAGCGAATGTATCACCAAGCATTGGTGTCTTTACCCTTCCGTATATATTCAAAAATGTGAAGCACAAATACCGCGTTTTAGATGGCGAAGTGGGTGATGAAGTCCGCGCAGATTTGGCGAAGTACGGTTTGGTGGGTTTTGACTACATGGAAGCGGGGACACGTAGCTTCTATACCACCAAAGACAACCCTGTTAAATCCATTGAAGACATGAAAGGTCTGAAGATCCGAGTGCAAAAATCGCCAATTTCGATCAGCATGGTCAACTTGGTCGGCGGGGTTGCAACACCCATGAACTACGGCGAAGTTTTCTCGAGTTTGCAAACAGGGGTGATCGATGGTGCAGAAAACGATTACGTCAGTTATCTCACGTCGGGTCACTATGAAGTTGCGCCTAACTACGTGGAAGATGGTCACCTAAGCCCTCCCGCTATACTGATCATGAACAAAGCGAAATTTGACGCGCTTCCTAAAAATCAGAGAGAGGCTATTTCTAAAGCAGCGAAAGAAGCGGCTCTCTTTGAGCGAGAGCTAATGATTCGCGCCAACATCGAGGCGAAAGAGAAAGTGGTTGCTGCGGGTGTGAAAGTCACGGTTATTGACAACACACCTTTCCAAGAAGCCGTACAGCCTGTGTATGACGAGTTCCCGAAATTGTTACCTCTTGTTAGCAAAATTAAGGCAGTGAAATAATGCGGAGTGCTTGCCTTAGAACGTAGGGTGCGCTTTCGAGCGTAGGGATAGGGCAAGCACAATGCTCACGGAGCCAAAATGATGAGTCTGCTCATAACGAAAATAAATCAAATTGTTGTGTGGATAGCCAATCGGCTACTTGAACTGATTGTGGTGATTACGGTAATGCAGGTGATTCTGCGGTACGTGTTTAATAAACCGACCAGCTGGTCAGAAGAAGTCGCGATGCTTTTTTTGGTTTGGTATGGAATGTTGTCTATCGCTGTGGGGGTGAAAACGCATTCTCACGTTGCCATCACTTATCTGCGAGACAAAGCGCCAGTGCCAATTGGTAAATCGTTAGATTACTTTGCCTATTTATGCATTGCTGCCTTTTCTTTCATTCTGCTGATGAATGCGCAAACGCTGGTTAACATTGCAGGAGCACAGATACTTCCTGCTTCTGGCTTGCCTAAGCAGCTACTTTATTATTCAGCCGTCGTCGGGGCTGGTCTGACTCTTATTAATGCGCTCACCAATATTGTGACGGGCAACGTAAGGGAAAGAGAAGAGGGAACGTTATGAGTGCGGATCAAGTAGGGATAGCAGTACTACTCGGTAGTTTCTTAATATTAATGTTACTGAGGGTGCCGATTGCCTTTGCATTGGGTATTTCTTCAGTACTGACTGCTTGGCAGTTGGATCTTCCGCTGTTGCTTGTGGCACAGCGAATGGTCAATGGGATGTTCAGTTTTACATTTCTTGCGGTACCCTTTTTTATTCTCGTTGGCAGTATTATGACGGAAGGCGGGATCTCGGATAGATTGGTGCGCTTTTCTGAAGTGTTAGTGGGCCGGTTTAGAGGTGGGATGGCGCAGGGCAATGTCGTCGCCAGCACCTTCTTTGGTGGCATTTCGGGGTCGTCGGTGGCCGATGTAGCGTCCATTGGCTCATTTTTGATCCCTGCCATGAAGCGAAGTGGCTACCCTGCGGAATATTCGGTAGCCGTTACGGTGACCTCTTCTGTGCAAGGCGTGTTGATTCCGCCAAGTCAGAACATGATTTACTACGCATTGGCTGCGGGCGGTTTACCGATTAGCCAGTTGTTTGTTGCAGGCTATTTACCCGGCATATTGCTGAGTGTTTCCTTGATGATTTTGTGCGGATTTTTGGCGGTACGGCATGGTCACCCTCAGGGAGTAAAGTACTCATTAAAAGAAGGATTGGCGATCACCAGTGAGGCCTCTATTGGGTTATTCACCATTGTGATCATCATCGGCGGGATCGTTTTAGGCATCTTTACGGCAACAGAGTCCGCGGCAGTGGCGGTAGCGTATGCGTTGCTGGTAACGGTGCTGGTGTACAAAAGTGTCAATCGTACCCATATGAAGAAAATCATGAGCGACACCATGAAAACGTTGTCGATGGTGATCGCCATTATCATGACATCGTCCGCATTTGGTTATTTGTTGTCGTTCCTCAGTGTGCCCAGTTTGCTGGCTGATTTTATTCTGGGGCTGTCCGATAACCCTTATGTGGTGCTTTTAGCCATTAATATCCTGCTGTTGATTTTAGGGATGCTAATGGACATGGGCGTACTGATTCTGATCCTGACACCAATCCTATTGCCCATAGCCAAAACCATCGGCGTTGATCCCATTCATTTTGGCATCATCATGTTGCTTAATTTAGGGATAGGTGTGTGTACACCACCAGTGGGCACGTCTTTAATGGTGGGGTGTGGTATCGGTAAGGTCAAAATAGAAACCACCGCTCGGCATATGCTGCCATTTTACTTAGCGATGGTTGTTGTACTTATGTTGGTGACTTATTTGCCTGCGATTACCTTATGGTTGCCATCACTTTTGTAGCGTAAAAGGCAAAACCATGAGAGAACCAGTCTCCTCAGCGCAGAGCCGTCTTCGTTTCTTGGCTTCTTGGTTTCTTGGCGTACAGCAGCGAGCGATCTCGTTTATAGGCCAACCCTTATGGTGCACCTGAGCAAGAACACCCACTGTTTGGTCACTTTATAATTATAGGCTTGGTCATACCATAGGTTTGGTAACACTATAGATTTGGTCACACTATAGGTTTGGTTACGCCATAGTAGAAGGTAGAAGGGCACACGTTTGCATCGATGTCGTATTTCATTGATGTGGTGAACGCATTACCCAATGTTGTGAGCTTATCTCGTTGGAAGGCTCATATCCATCAGGGAAAGATGCCTTGATTTCGACCCGTATCGGATGTGCAATAGATCAATCTTTATCGAGAGGAGAAATGATCAGAATGGACGACGAATAGATCGTATTCTCAAGTGACCGTGTTCCCAAAAGACGCCCAAAAGTGGCGTCTTTTTGCATTTTCAGGGTCTTTTATTCCGAAACGTTCTTTTCTTAAAGGAAGTTCACCGTGATCAACTTCACGCTAGCTGTTAAATTGATCAAATAATATTCAAATTGGGTTTACATGTCGTATTTAAAATGTAATTTTATATTTAAAATATCGAACTGAAAAGGAGATCAAGCATGATCATAGACAGTCACTTACATCTATGGGATTTGGATGAGTTCGATTTGCCATGGGTCACAGGATTTGAAGCGCTCAATAAAACGTTTAGTTTGGACATGTACCAATCTGACTTTAAATCCGTCGATCACGCCATTTACGTTGAAGTGGATGTGGCTGAAAACCAAAAAGGCAAAGAAATTGAATCGATAGGGCTACTATGCCGAGATCCTCACACCCCACTCGTTGCAATGGTTGCCTCCTTGGATGTGACTCGAAGCGACATCGCCGCCTATTTACAACGCATTAACGACGAAGCGAAACATGTCGTTGGGTTCAGGCAAGTGCTTCATACCGAAGAGCGACCACAAGGGTATTGTTTACAAGAATCCTTTATTAAAGGTGTGCAAGTGATAGGTCACGCTGGTTTTTCTTTTGATATTTGCATTCGTCCTCAAGAGCTCAATGACGCCGTTGCACTCATCAAGCAGTGCCCAGAGACGCATTTCGTTATCGATCACGGGGGCATCCCAGCCATTGCTTCTTATGTAGAAGATAAAAAAGCGTACGAGAAATGGAAAGAGGAGATAGCCGCAATCGCAGCGATGCCGAACAGTGTTTGCAAAATTTCTGGGCTGGTTACACAAGCTGGGGATCTTTCTCAATCAGAAGCACTATTGGGTGAAGTGCTTGCTTGGCTAAAAGCCTCCTTTGGTGCCGAGCGATTGCTGTTTGGGTCCGACTGGCCTGTCGTGGCCTTAGTGGAATCGGCACAGCAGTGGCAACAACGCTTAAGCGCGATGGTTTCAAACTGGTCAGAAGAAGAGCGCCAGCACCTTTTTTACAAGACGGCGCAACGTGCTTATTTGTCGCGACTACGTTAGGAGAATGCCCATGAGGAAATTTGGTCAAGTCATCCGATTAAAGCCTGAACATTACGACGAATACGTCAAAGCACATGCTGAGGTTTGGCCTGAAGTGTTGGCTCAAATTAAAGCGTCGCACATCCAAAATTACTCCATTTTCCATCACGACGGTTTGCTGTTTGCCTACTTCGAATATGTCGGTCAAGACTTCGAAGGGGATATGGCTGCCATGGCGGCAGACCCTATTACTCAAAAATGGTGGGCATGGATGAAACCCATGCAGCAACCACTCCCCGACGCGGGAGAAGCGTGGTGGCAAAACATGGAACACGTTTTTGAATTCAATTAAGGAGATACCAATGCTACAGGGAAAAGTGGCCCTTATCACCGGATCGGCGTCTGGGATTGGGTTGGCCATTGCCAAAGGTTTTCATCAATCTGGCGCGCATGTTGTTCTAGTGGACATTAATGCCGATCAACTGAAGGGTGCCGCGGAAGAATTTGAGTCTGATCGCGTGACAACATTGGCATGCGATGTGTCTTCGGAAGCCGATGTTAAGCGTTTGGTGACCGATCTGGAACAGAAACTTGGTCGTTTGGATATTCTTGTTAATAACGCCGGAATTGCGCACATCGGGAATGTCGAGAGTACCGAATTGGACGATCTTCAGCGGGTATTTTCAGTCAATGTGAATGGGCTATTCCTGTTCACCAAATACTTGATGCCAATGATTCAATCGGCAAGAGGTTGCATTCTCAATCTTTCTTCTATTGCCGCGAAATTGGGTATAGCGGACCGATTTGCGTATTCCGCCTCCAAAGGTGCGGTATCAGCCATGACGCTCAGCGTAGCAAGAGATTACGTTGATAAGGGCGTGCGCTGCAATTGCATTTGTCCTGCTCGGGTACACACCCCGTTTGTTGATGGGTATTTAGAAAAGCATTACCCAGACACGAAAAACGAAATGTTTAAAGTGCTCAGCGAGTATCAACCTATCGGGCGTATGGGTACGCCGGAAGAAATTGCCGATATCGCGGTATTTCTTTGCAGTGACAAAGCCAAATTTATTACAGGGGTAAGCTACGACATAGACGGTGGCGTGGTTCAACTCCGTTAAACAGAATGATTCTAAGGACAACAAAATGAAACTGATTCGTGTTGGAGAGCTGGGCAATGAAAAGCCCGGCATTGAAACAACCAACGGAAAGCGCATCAATGTTAGCGCTTTTGGTGAAGATTACACAGAAGCCTTTTTCGAAAATGATGGAATTACCCGTTTAGCAAAATGGTTTGACGAACACCAAGGGAACTGCCCAGAGTTTGGTGAAAAAGAACGCTATGGTTCGCCCATTTGCCGCCCGTCAAAAATCATATGTGTGGGTTTGAATTATAAAAAACATGCGGAGGAGTCGGGCATGCCGATCCCAAGCCAGCCCGTATTGTTTATGAAAGCGACGAGCTCACTCTGCGGACCAAACGATCCTGTGGTGATTCCCAAAAACAGCGTGAAAACCGATTGGGAAGTGGAACTTGCCATTATTATCGGTAAGCGAGCCAGCTACGTTTCTGAAGATGAAGCATTAGATTATGTTGCGGGTTATGCACTTCACAACGATTACTCGGAACGTGAGTTTCAGTTAGAACAAGAAGGGCAGTGGGTAAAAGGAAAAAGTTGCGACACTTTTGCCCCGCTTGGGCCTTACTTGGTGACAGCCGACGAGTGTAAAGATCCGCAAAGCCTTCGATTATGGTTATCGGTTAACGGAGAAATGCTGCAAGACAGCAACACCAGCGACATGGTGTTTTCAATCGCTAACCAAGTCAGTTACATCAGCCAATACATGACCTTATTGCCAGGTGATGTCATATCGACAGGTACGCCGTTTGGTGTTGGGTTGGGATTCAATCCACCTAGATATTTGAAAGAGAACGACGTTGTTGAACTCGGAATCGATGGGCTGGGTGTGTCTAGCCAAGTTGCCGTCGCGTATGAGAACGCCTGAATGGAATCGGGTTTAAGGAATCAAAACCATGACACGGATAGTGAAAGCAGAGCTTTTTTGGGTCGATCTGACTCCTGAAGTAAAACGAACTGACGCCATTCAGGCATTTGTTTGTCAAGAAACACCCATTGTTAAAATTACCGATAGTGACGGTGTAACGGGTGTGGGGTACACCTACACCATTGGTACTGGAGGCTCTTCTGTCGTCGCGCTTCTAAACGATCACCTCTTGCCTCAGCTAATTGGAAAAGACCCAGATTGTATTGAAGAGATTTGGCGCTCTTTGTATTTCCATTCACACGCTACATCGGTAGGCGCAATTACGTCTCTGGCACTTGCGGCGATTGATACGGCTTTGTGGGATAGAAAATCGATCAAAGCTCAGCTTCCATTGTGGAAAATGGCGGGAGGAGCGAAAAGTGAGATCCCGCTGTATACCACCGAAGGCGGTTGGTTACACCTTACGGCAGAACAACTTGCGGCGGATGCCATTGCGGTTAAACAGCAAGGGTTTGGTGGCTCTAAGGTCAAGGTTGGTTCACCGAGTTTAGCGGAAGATATTCGTAGGTTGGAATACGTTCGCGAACAAGTGGGTGATGACTATCACATCATGGTCGATGCCAATCAAAGCTTTACCCGTGATGAAGCGATAAGGCGGGGCAGAGCATTCGCAGAGCTGGGGATAAGCTGGCTAGAAGAACCCATGCCAGCAGAAGATATTTCGGGACATCAGCAATTGTGCGCGGCCGCTGGGCTGCCCATCGCGGTGGGCGAATCCATGTACGGTACTCGAGGTTTTAGAGAGTATTTAGAGCGAGGTGCCTGCCATATCGTTCAAGTCGATGTGGCAAGAGTTGGGGGGATCACGCCTTGGCTAAAAGTCGCGCATTTGGCTGAAACGTATAACGTCTCGGTTTGCCCCCATTTCTTAATGGAGCTGCACGTATCGTTGTGTTGTGCTATTCCCAATAGTCGATGGTTAGAATATATCCCACAGCTGGGTTCTGTTACATCGAACACACTTTCAATAAATAATGGCAAAGCAATTGCGCCTTTTGAAGCGGGCTTAGGTATAAATTGGGATTGGGAAAAAATACGCCAAACAACGAAAGTAGCAAATGTGATCTCATAGTCTAAAAAGCATGAACGATGCTACGTCATTGTAGATGAAACTTGTTAAAGTATTCAGTAGTATTGGTTCCAATAAGCGATAGTCTTATACCCAAGCATCTTAAGGTTGCTTGGGTATAGCGCCACAAAGGCAGCTTGGAAGCAAGTTATTCACCATTAAGGAAAGTCATTGGATACGAAAGAATCGAAAAAGTATCAAGCGCCAGCTCTAGAAAAGGGCTTAGACATCATAGAAGTGCTCTCAAACCATGCTTCTGGGCTTTCTCAGGTCGAAATTGCTAGAGAATTAGGCAGAAGTGTGGGAGAGATTTTTAGAATGCTGGTGGTGCTGTGCGATAGAGGTTATTTGTCGCTAGATTCTCACACCGACAGGTATGCGCTTACCACGAAGTTGTTCGAAGTCTCACATCGTTATCCAAAGATAAAACGCCTAACATCCCTTGCGGTTCCGGTGATGAATGCATTGGCTGAAAAGCTTCAGCAATCGGTTCATCTTGCCATTGTGTCAGAAGGCAAGTTGTTGGTGATAGGGCAGGTTGATTCTCCGGGATACCATTTAATGAGCGTACGCTTGGGAGCCAAGCTGGATGTGTGGAAAGCCTCTTCGGGTCGCGTCATTTTAGCGCACTCACCAGATAATGAGTTAGAGCAGTTTATTCTTGCTCACCCTCCCAGTACTGAAGATGACATTAATCAGATAAAAGCGGAATTGGCAAATGTTCGTAAAAAAGGATACGAAGAGCGCAAAAGCTACGTGATTAAAGGTGTCGTCAACATTTCAGTACCACTAACGGATTACTCTGGTCAGGCAATCGCCTGTTTGACCATTCCTTTAATAGAAAGTGTTGAAGGAGATAACCGCGCCATCAGGAAAGAATGTCGTGAAGCCATGCTGGAAGCCGCTGAATATCTAAACGAGCAGATGGGCGGTAACCTCCACGAGGACAGCATTCAGTAACCTTTTGATATAATTAATTAATGTGAATACCCTAAACGAATTAAGAGAAGTGACGAACTTCTCTTTTTTTATGTCTCATTAACCTCAAAGTTGTCTTATTATCAAGCCACGTCTTATTATTCTTCCAATGTTCCACATAGGGTATTACCCGATAACCAGAAGGAGGAATTAATTATGTTTGTGTGTCGCCCGTTTAGCGCACGTCACTTTGCTATAGTGAACCACTCAAGACATTGCGATATCGTGCTGCGATAATCCAGGCTTGAGCGAATACAAAACCATTCTATTCAGAGTGCTCTTCTCTTGAGCTCTTGGATTGTTGTCAGCTTAGTTTGACAAGGGCATCGTGCCCGCAATTCTTGAGAAACTTATGAGTACTTTATTATCAGCACAAACTCTTACTATTGAACAACCTTCAAGCACTTTGTTTGAAGCGATTTCCTTCACCCTGCAAAAAGGCAACAAAATTGGCTTAATTGGTCACAACGGTTGTGGAAAAAGCTCGTTACTTGCCGTGTTGAGTGGCAGATCAGATTCTCACACAGGAAGTGTTACCAAAGCACACCGCTGCGTGGTTGCCAGCGTAGAGCAGCACCTTCCTGCCGCAGTTGAGCACGCCAGTTTGATTGAAGCATTGGCAGAGCAATTACCAGAGCCCGATGAACGATGGCGCGTAGAAGCGTTATTGGCGGAATTTGGTTTTAGCGAAAGCCAATGGCAACAGCTTGCTTCCTCCCTCAGTGGTGGGCAGCACATGAAACTCTTACTGGCAAGAGCGCTTATTACCCAGCCCGATCTATTGCTTTTAGATGAACCCAGCAACCACCTGGATTTACCCACCTTGCTATGGTTAGAGCGTTTTCTTAACGCGTGGCGTGGCAGCTTTGTTTTAGTGTCTCACGACCAAACTCTATTAGATAGCGTCACCAATACAACTTGGATTATGAGAGACAAAGGGCTCTATAGTTTTGATTTACCTTGTCGCGAAGCGAGGCAAGCGCTCTTAGAGAAAGACATGGCTGATGAAGCACGCCACAAGTCGGAGCAAAAGGAGATTGACCGGATCGAAAAAAGCGCCAAACGTTTGGCCGTTTGGGGCAAAGTTTACGACAACGAAGACTTAGCCCGTAAAGCCAAACATATGGAAAAGCGTAAAGATCGATTAGTCGAGCAGCAAACCGAACTTACGCAAGGTTCACCGTGGACGCTGACCTTGTCGGGTGAGCGTATGCAAGCGAATCGCCTGTTAGAACTCGAAAACACCCAAGTGAAAGCACAGCCTCACCTTCCGTTGCTATTTGATGTCATTCACCAGCAAATCAAAAGCGGCGATAAAGTCGCGATATTGGGTCGAAATGGCAGTGGTAAATCTTCTCTTATGCGCATGCTTTGGGCTGCGTACACCTATGGTCAGAGTGTTGGAGGAATAGTTCTTCATCCAAATGCAAACATCGGGTACTACGACCAGAGCTTAGAGCAGCTTAACGGAGAGGAAAGCCTACTCGACGCGCTGTATTCTTACGGGAATTTAACGGAAGAAGTACGAAAGCGCTCATTAATCAGTGCCGGCTTTCCATTTAACCGCCATGAACAGAAGGTAAAGGAACTCAGTGGTGGTGAGCGTTCCCGATTGCTATTTATTGGGCTAACGCTCGCAAACTATCATTTGCTCATGCTGGACGAGCCAACTAACCATTTGGATTTAGAAGGGAAAGAAGAGCTTTTCGAAACCTTAAGAAATTTCCAAGGCGGCGCGTTGGTGGTCAGTCACGATCGTCGGCTTATCGAATCCAGTTGCAACCGATTCTGGCTAGTGTCCGACGGAAAACTGGAAGAGTACCTCGACGTTGATCAAGCGTACCAGCGTTTGGCTTTTGAAAGTGGTGATCTCCAAATGGGCAGTTCTTCTGAGCTCAATAAGGAAAGCAACACTATGGACATAAGCAATTCTGTCGATTCGGAAAGTGATGAAGAGATCATGCTCGAAAGGCTATTGGAATTAGAAGTCTGGCTTGAAGACGATCTAGCTCGAAAGCCTAAGCATCAAAAACCACAACTTCAGTCACAATGGCGAGAAGAAATTGTTTTAATTAATAGTAAGTTAAGCTGATACCCAAATAACCTCAAGATGCTAGGTTCAGCGAGAGTTAACTGGCTTTCAGGCAAGGCATCGATTTGAAGATCTAGTTATTCTAAATCAAGAATCGGTAACGCAGTATGAAAGCCAGTTAAACTCGCCCTTGGGAGCCCATATTCTGTTCCATTTCATCGTAAAAGAACTTGGAAAGGACTCGTCATTCCACTGCGTCCTTCTCCTTGAACTGGAACAGGCTATGAGGCTCTGAATCCTGCATTTTGAGGTCACTTGGTTATATAAGATATAAAAATGAATGCTCCCCATATGGGGAGCTTCTTTTTATCCTGAGCTCTGTTTTGAGGCATTTTCTATGACTGTCATTATCAGAAAAGCGTTTGCAGACGAATGTCAGGCTCTGCATAACTTGGTGACCAAAGACGAGGAATGGACGAAATACAACGGTCCTTACTTTGGCTACACCCGTCCAACGAAAGACATGTTTCGAACAACCACATTCCAGCGTCTTCTCAAAGGTGAAGACATTCAGGTAATTGAATGGAATGGCAAACCAGTGGGTACAGTAAGCTGCTATTGGGAAGATGAAAACACTCGTTGGTTAGAATCTGGTGTGGTGATTTACGACTCCAAAGCCTGGGGGAAGGGCATAGCACTTCAGGCCCTGACTTTGTGGGTTTCACACATATTTGCCATAAAGTTCACGGGAACGACGATCTTAAAATCTAGTTAGGCAATTTGGGTTTCTAGTATTTACTATTAATTTCTAATGACCGTCTGAGATCAAAGAAGTCATTATTCATTGTATATAAAATTTGATTTTATATTTAAAATGACTTATCAGTTAAAGAGTGAAATCCGAAAAGGTTGTAGTTACTCTTTGCTATCAAGGAAGATACGAGCTCCATTGGCTACTGCTTTTATTTTGATTTCGCCTTTATTTGTAGTTATACCAATATGAAACTAAGGTTGTATAAATGAATTGTTTTAACAAGCTTTTAACAGGGAAGTATTTAATATTTAAAGGTTTAGCGTTAATGTGCTTCGGCATGTCTAACTTAAACGCGGCTGAGTTTGGCAAATATGGAATAGCGACCCAGTCAAGTACACACAACTCGGGAAGTGCCTCAAGGGCAAATGATGGAAATACCAATGGCAGCTGGGCATCCGGTTCGGTTAGTCATACGGCCGTAGGAGACGCTCAACCCTGGTGGCAACTTGAATTGCCATTAATCACCAACATAGAAGAAATTACCTTATGGAATCGAACAGATGGTAATTTTCAATATCGATTGAGTAACTTCTACGTTTTTATATCGAATGATGATTTGACGAATAAGACGCTTGCAGAGTTGTTAGCAGACTCGTCTGTTCATAATATCTACTTTGATGGTACTGCATCTACGAAAACCGAAATATCGATTAACCAAGTTGGTAAATACGTTCGAGTTCAACTAACGTCAAACTCAGACCCACTTGCTTTAGCCGAAGTAAATGTTGAAGGTACGGTAGATAGCCCAAATGTTGCGCTAGGAAAAATAGCGCAGCAATCCTCAACCTTTAACTCTGTATACGATTTATCTGCAAGTAACGCAGTTGATAATCAATTAGATAGATCTGGAAAGCCTTCAGGTAATGCAGCCGATGGTGCTGTCGCACATACCGACGCAGAAGCGGCTCCTTGGTGGCAGGTTGACTTGGGAAATACTTATAAAGTTGAAAATGTTAAGTTGTGGAACCGTACTGACGGCCATCAAGATAGATTAAAAGATGTAACAGTAACGAGTCATAGAGTTAACTCATTAGATGTGAGTAACGCACTTGCTACGTCTAGCCAAACTATAGATGGGCAGTTGAGTCGAGAAACTACAATAGAAGTTAATGAACCTGCGCAATTTATTAATGTACAGCTCACGTCAGGCGGACAGGATCAGTTTTTACAGCTTGCAGAAGTACAAGTATATGGATGGGAGAAGTTAAATATTCACCCAAATTCCGTAAGTATGTCTGGTGTGTTCAATAATAGAACAAAAGCTGCCCATGCCGTAGATGGTAAACTCAACTCCAACGGTACAGTTGCCAGCCGCTTTGATCAAGACACAGTTAGCCATACTCCTTTACAACATCAACCTTGGCTTGAAGCGGATCTTGCGGGTACGGCTTATATTGATTCAATTCAAATTACACCAAGAACTGATTGCTGCATGCAAAGATTAGACAATGTTTATGTCCTAGTATCTTCAGAGCCATTTGGAAATAGAACGCTGAATGATTTGCTTGGAGATGACTCAGTTTGGTCGACTCAATTGGAGTCTGTAAGAACCACCGTAGATTTTCCTGTCGAACAAAATGGGCGGTATGTACGAGTACAATTACCAGAAGAGGGCTATCTACAACTGGCTGAGCTAGAAGTTTTTGGTCAGGTGCTTAGCGACCTCAAATTTGCGGACACACTTGAGTACCGCTCAATCGCAGTTCAGCAAGATGGGTATCATGTTTGGGGAAGCTCGCCAATTTGGGGAGATGATGGAAAAGTTCATATATTTGCCGCCAGATATGCTACCACGCGTCCTTTTGATCCAGGTTGGAAAGAAATCAGTGAAGTTGCTCACTACACATCGACAAGTCCAGAAGGCCCATTTAATTTTGAAAGCGTCGTCTTTTCAGGCACAGGGGTTAGCGGTGACTGGAATATGCGAAGTGGTCATAACCCTCATATCACTAAGATAGATGGCAAATATGTATTGACATTTATCTCCAACAATTCAGGTATAGGCGGCTACGCTCAGTTCACAGGTATGATGTTATCAGACTCTTTGTACGGTCCTTGGGAATGGGTTAACAATGGACAGCCTATCGTTCTACCACCAAATGACCCTGAAAACTGGACATATCGTTCAAGAAACATTGTCAATGCAGCGGTTATCAAAGTAGATAATCCTGATGACACTACACCCTATCATATTTACTTCAAATCAGGGTATACAGCACCCGATGGTAAGTCATTCACCGTTTATGGGTTGGCGCAATCGAGTAGTCTGGAAGGTCCGTACGTGATAGATAAGACACCAGTAGCTAACGCAGGGCGTGCGATAGAGGATGGTTATGTTTTTCAATACAAGGGTAAAGTTTTCTTAATAACCACTGATAATTATGGCGCGATAGAATACGGGGGTGGTCTTCTGTGGCAATCAGACGATGGCGGCGAAAGTTTTTATTTAAAAGAACAAGCGTTTAGACCAGCAGCGCGTCATATTCCAGCATCAATTTCCGAGCAACACACACCAATACAACACTATGGTAGTAGTTGGAAGTTTGAGCGTCCCCAGCTATTAATTGAAGATAGTGGGAAACCTAGCTATTTATTTGCACCTAGTGGAAGAAGCTTTCAGGGGAGTGATGGAACGACCTCATATTCGCTAAGAATCAACCAAACGTTGCTTGACCTTTGGTTTGGGCAATTGGAGTAATTAGATTGGCAGTAACGACCTATATGGTTGGCTTGCTTTAGAAAACAAACCCTCGATTGAATCGAGGGTTTGTTTTTGAACCGTTCTCAGCCTGAAAGACCGCTCATACCCTTAAACCCAAAGACGATATTGCTAAGGTCTATTTGTCACTCGTTACGCGAGCTTCAGAATTGCGCGTTTCTTGTCATCTCTTGTAAAAGCGTGAATCAAGAAAGGCTGCTCAGAAGGCGTGTGCGAATGTTCTTGATAGTTTACTCACATTTATCACTAGGGTATCTGAATACAGCGAAAGGTAGTGGCGATCAAGAAATGATTTCGAAGTTCATCGATGAAATTGAAAAGATTAACAAGAATGCGAACTCAATGAAGCACAAGCAGCAGTACGATATGAACAAAGAGCGTAAAAGTTTGCTGGATATGCCATTCTCTCGTGAAATCACCAAAACGGAACAAGCGGATATGGGTAAGCTGAAAAAATCAGTAAAAGGCTTGGTTGTGGTACACCCGACGACAAAGTTGGGCAAAGAGCTCTAGCTGAAAGTGATGACGGGTTACGCCCCGAAAAAATTCTAATTTCTGCTGCCCAAATCGAAAAAGTAGAGCGTTTAGGATCCCCTGAGCGCTCACCCCAATTTTTGCTCCCTCAGTTCTTCTGTCTCATCTACATCCGATGCATAGGCATTTAACCTGAACTCGGGCTCACCGATTTCTGCCCAACGATTGCATGTAAAAGGCATCATTTTCGTTCCTCAAACTGACACGCCACTAACAGGTGCAGAGCCAGAGACGCTTAACCAAAGCACTCGGCGATTGTGTACTTCAAATACTGTTCTGCACGATCACGTTGTGATCTCCTTCAAAAATTGATTAATTTTTAATCAGACCATATAGCCATGATGAATCAAAAACTTAGTGATCGTTTTCTTTGAGGGCATCCAAAAATTAAAAAATAAATAATTGGACTATCCAAAATGTATTGTTATAGCTTGTAGGTAATCCAACGGAAGGAGGAATACTGTGAACACATTAACTAAGATAGGAATGGCTTCCCTCACTGTAATGATGAATATCACTGGTGCAGTGGCAGCAGAGAAGCTGACGATACTTTGGGCGGAATGGGATCCTGCGAACTACTTGCAAGAGTTGGTACTGGATTATGAAGATGAAACAGGCGTAGAAGTAACCGTAGAAACAACCCCCTGGCCAGAATTTCAAAACAAAGCGTTTCGTGAATTTGTGGCCAAGGGAAGTGCTTATGACATGGTGGTGGGAGACTCACAGTGGTTAGGTGCAGGTTCGACTGCGGGTCACTATTACGATCTCTCTCAATTCTTCAAACAAAACGCGGTGGCAGACGTGATGCTGCCCGCAACGGTAGAGGGTTACGCAGAGTACCCATCCGGCAGTAAAACGTATTGGGCTGTACCACTGGAAGGGGATGCAAATGGATTTGCGTACCGCAAAGACTGGTTTAATGACCCAACAGAGCAGAAAAACTTCAAGTCGAAGTATGGGTACAAGTTAGCGGTACCAGAAACTTGGGCTCAGCTAAGAGATATCGCCGAGTTTTTTCACCGACCTAGTGAGGGAAAATATGGTTTGTCTATTTACACAGACAACTCATACGATGCACTGGTGATGGGGGTAGAAAACATTTTGTTCTCGATGGGGGCTGACATTGGTAATCGCTCTACGTACCAAGTCGAAGGCATCGTAAATAGCGAGGCCGCCAACAAGGGATTAGAGCTGTACCGAGAGCTTTATTCATTCACACCACCCGATTGGGGCAAGACCTTCTTTCAGGAAGCGAACATGGCCATCACCGAAGGGTTGGTTGCGATGAGCATGAACTACTTTGCGTTTTTCCCCGCTTTGGCAAACTCATCCATCAACCCAAATGCCGCAAATACCGGGTATTTCGCCATCCCGAAAGGGCCGAATGGGCATCAATATGCTGCACTCGGGGGTCAGGGCATTTCCGTTGTCAGTTACAGCAAAAACATCGAAGCGTCTTTGAAATTTCTGACATGGTTTATCCAACCTGAAGTACAGCAACGCTGGGCTAAGTTAGGAGGATATACCACCCATACAGAAACATTGAGTTCTGAAGAATTCCGTAAGGCAACGCCATTTAATGAAGCCTTTTTCCAATCCATGGCGATGGTTAAAGATTTCTGGTCTGTGCCTGAATACGCTGAACTGCTTACCGCTGCAAACAAGCACTGGCATCCCTATATCGTCGCTGGCAAAGGTACGGCAAAAGAGGCCAACGACGCCATTGCTAAGGAATGGGAAGCGATCTTTAAAAAATATGGTCGTCGTTAATCGGTACTAACTTGTTTTGGGTGGGACGCGTTTCCCACCCATAAAATGAAAGGGATACAAGAGGTGATTATGGAAATTGAACAGCCTCCAATGATAAGACAGAAGCCGATTACTCAGTCAAAGGTTGGACGGGTAGGGTTTGGTGCGTCGATGTCTGACGATACCATTAAAAGCTGGTTTGTTTACCCAACCATAGTGTTCCTCGTTTTGTTTAATGTATTTCCGCTTGTCTACTCGCTTGGCTATTCATTCACCGATTTTCGAGCGTCGCAAGGAGGTGAAGCCAACTTCGTCGGCTTGCAAAACTATCGTGAATTGTTAGGTGACGCCAGTATTTGGAGCAGTTTCAAGCTTACGGCATTGTATACGTTTATTTCGGTTAGTGGGCAAGTGTTCTTGGGGTTTGGTGCGGCTTTGCTGTTAAACCGAGAATTTCCATTAAAGGGTTTGGTAACAACCTTAATGCTGTTGCCCATGATGATGTCGATGGCAATCGTCGGGTTGTTTTGGAAGCTGCTTTACAATCCGTCATGGGGGATCGTCAATTATTTAATTGGGACTGACGGTTTAGTGTGGCTATCCAACCCAGAGCTCGCTCTACTGGCCGTCGCCATTACGGATATTTGGATGTGGTATCCCTTTGTCATGCTACTTAGCTTGGCAGGGTTATCGGCTATCCCTCAGTCACTGTACGAGGCAGCAGCAATTGACCGAGCTTCGGGCTGGTTTGTTTTTCGTCATGTGACGTTACCCTTGGTATCACCGTTGCTTCTCATTGCGATCATTTTCCGAACAATGGAAGCATTCAAAACCTTTGATCTGGCCTTTGTTATGGCCAGCATGGCGGAAACCGAATTGGTCTCAATTCGGCTGTTCAAGATGGCATTTCAGGAATGGCAAACCGGACGTTCAAGCGCACTGGCCTACATTATGCTGATTGGTGTCCTTGTGATAACGACCATCTATATCCGATATCTTAATAAACTGAAAGAAAGGTGAGGACAGAGCGATGGCAACGAATCGATATCTAGTAAATAAGCCGTTACATCGTCTAGCCATTGCTGCGGTGATGGTTCTATTGATTGCCTCCTTGATCCCGCTCTACTGGATCATAAGTACGGGGTTCAAAGCAAGAACGGATGCGACCTCTGTACCCCCTACGGTTTTCTTTGAGCCTCAGATTACGGCATACGCAAAGAACTTTACGAAAAGGGTGCAATTGCGAGAACCCGCGACTCAAGAGATGCTGGACGACGCCAGTTGGTGGGAAAAAGCCATCCTAGACGATGGTGAACGAGTCGTAAAAAGCCGCCAAGGAGAGGTGCGCTCTTCGGGTTACACAGAACGATTCATGAATAGCATTATTATCGCCGGAGCCAGTACTTTCTTGGCGGTGTCTCTTGGCACACTTTGCGCCTATGGATTTTCTCGGTTTTGTGTAAAAGGCGAAAAAGATTGGTTGTTTTTTATTCTGTCGACTCGCATGCTTCCACCGATCGTCGTCGCAATACCTGTATTTCTGATGTTTCGAACGGTTGGCTTAATCGACACGCACTTAGGTTTAACACTTTTGTATACCGCGTTTAATGTGTCGTTTGCGACTTGGTTAATGAAAGGGTTTATCGATGAAATCCCAAGGGAATACGAAGAAGCCGCTTTGGTGGATGGTTATCCCCGAATTCAGGTGTTCTTTCGAATTACACTTCCAGAATGTGCCACAGGGATTGCGGCTACCTCCGTGTTTTGTTTTATCACCGCATGGAATGAATACGCGTTTGCCATGATGTTAACGAATCGGACGGCTCAAACGGCACCAGCCTTTATTCCCTCGCAACTAGGGTCGGGTCTAATCGATTGGAGCACTATCGCAGCGGGTACCACACTATTTTTAATTCCGGTGTTTGTTTTCACTTTTCTCCTTCGCAAGCATCTGCTTAGAGGGGTGACTTTTGGAGCAATTCGACGATGAAATCACGTATTTATCAATATGCTTATTCACTTGAAGTGGTAAGCCTGTCTATCATGGTTTTGGGGTTCGGAATGTTATTTCAGCCATGGTTCCATTTCGCATTTCGCTACAGCGTCGTGGTTATGCTGCTTGGGCTTGTCATGTTCAATGTGTTTTCTCGACTTCCGCAGCATAAAGGGGAATAACATGAGCGCTATTGCCATCAAAAATGCCCAGAAAGATTTCAATACAACACGTGTGATTCACAGCCTAGATTTGGATATACCGGACGGCAGCTTCTTCTCTTTGCTGGGGGCGTCGGGCTGTGGAAAGACCACAACCCTAAGATCCATTGCTGGATTGGAGCAATTCACCAGTGGAGAGATCTACATTGGTGAACGTGAGGTAAGCCGTCTGTCTCCTGATCAACGGGACATTGCGTTTGTTTTCCAGCTTTATTCTCTTTATCCCCATCTGAAAGTGAAAGACAACATTGCCTTTCCACTGCGCGCAGTGAACACGCCCAAGGAGGATATAGAGCATCGGGTGAATGAGGTGACTCAATTGCTGGGAATAGAACATCTGTTGAATCAGAGGCCGTCCGCGTTGTCTGGAGGAGATATGCAGCGGGTCGCTATCGCTAGAGCCTTAGTGAGAAAACCCCAAGCGCTATTAATGGATGAGCCGATTGGCGCACTAGATGCCAAACTCAGAGAAGAGCTAAGAGGCGAGCTAAAGCGACTCCATCAGCGAAGGGGAACGACTATCGTGTATGTCACCCATGACCAATCAGAAGCCATGGCCTTGTCGGATCACATTGCCATTATGCACCAAGGGCACTTGCAGCAAGTTGGGACACCATTTGATATCTACCATTACCCTATCAATACCTATGTGGCGCGATTCATCGGTGCCCCTGCAATGAACACGTTGCTTGGGAGTGTTGGTCATATAGAGCCTGACCTTACTTTTCTGATTGATCAGTCTTCACTTCAATTTACTCTGCCCGACAATTGGAAGACGTTTCTTCAAGATAAGTCGGGTGAGCGCTTTCAAATTGGGATCCGCCCTGAGCATGTAAAGGTATCAGACGAAGGAATGCCCGTGACGATCGATCACATAGAGTTGTGTGGCAGTCACAAAATAGCGGAATTCAAAATGGGAGAGAGGACGCTCAAAGCACGGTTGAGCGCGCAAAGTCAGTATGAGGCAGGTTGTCTGGTGAAGGTGAGTTTCTCAACCGAGCACTTGCACTTGTTTGAGCCGGACACGGTATCGTCTGGGCACATTACTCACTACGGCTCGGTTTGTGATGAGGTGGCAAGATGAGTGACTTAAAAATCATGGATATCAGTAAGAAATATGATGATCTCGTGGCATTGAGAGAAGTGAGCTTAGACATAAACAATGGTGAGTTTTTCGTTGTGTTGGGTCCGACAGGGGCGGGGAAATCGACACTGCTACGCACCATTGCAGGCTTAACGACATTAGACAGCGGCAGAATTGAAATGGATGGCTGTGATCTGTCGGAAGAGACCATTGCCCAGCGAGATGTGGCTTTCGTTTTTCAACAGTATTCGCTGTATCCCAACCTCACAGTGAAACAAAACCTTGAGTTCCCATTGAAAGCGCCAGGAAGAGAGTTATCGGCAGAACAAATTTCCGAACGAGTGCTAAGTGTCGCAAAGACACTGCGCATCGAACACCGCTTAGAGGCTAAAACCCAAACTTTATCGGGAGGCGAAATGCAACGGGTGTCCATAGGAAGGGCGATCGTTCGATCGCCAAAACTGTTCCTGATGGATGAGCCGCTCTCCAACCTTGATGCAAAACTACGCGAATCCTTGCGCAGTGAGTTACGCGCTCTTCAAAGAGAATTGAATGCCACCATTGTTCTCGTCACTCATGATCAAACGGAAGCTCTGAGCTTAGGCGATCGGGTTGCCGTGATGAATCACGGTGAAGTGGTGCAAATCGGCACACCAGAAGACATTTACTTCAATCCTAAAAACGCGTTCGTTGCGGAGTTGGTAGGAAGCCCGACAATTAACTTTTTGTCTGGTCACGAGGCTAAGTACGTGCTGATAGAAAACAAGAACCCAAACAACCTGCCGCCCCTTGAACGTACTCAACGCGAGGCTGCCCACCCAATGATTGGAGTGCGACCAGAAAACCTGAAAATCATACCGGGAAAGACGTTTGAAATACAAGCCATTGAAAACCTTGGAGGGGAACAGGTGGTATTCCTTTCTAGGGAGAAAACCAACCTTCGAGTGGTAGTGGAATCTCACCATCAGATTCCCGTAGGAACCCGTTGTGATGTGACTACTGATGACAAAGATTGCATCCGATTTAACAGCGTCACAGGCGAAGCGATTAACCATCAAAGTATTACGTTATAGGTAGCGGTAAACGGAACCGCGACGAGAAGACATTCATCAAAGAAGGAGTTTATGATGCAACTGACAGCGCACACGTGGATGAGACCCGAACCCATAAAGAGAAGCATAGAACGTATGGCACAGGTCGGTATACCTGCTATGGAACTGGCCGGGGAACCCGATTGGTATACCAGTACGGAAGTGGCTAGGCACATGAAAGCGAATGGTATCGGCTGTGCAGGCACCGTTACGCTGACATTGGGCGAGCGAAACCTTTGTGCAGGGGAAAGCGCACAACGAGAACAGACGGTAGAGTTTATGAAAAAAGTCGTCACGATGAGCAAGGAGCTAGGCGGAACGTTTACCACTGTGGTGCCCTGTACTGTCGGAAAAATCACGCCGGACAGCACCCCCGAAAAAGAATGGGCATGGTTGGTGGATGGGTTGAGAGAACTCTATTCACACGCGGAAAAAGAAGGCATTCGTTTGGGAATCGAGCCGTTAAATCGGTTTGAAGCTTACCTAATTAACCGCGCCGATCAAGCGTACGCGTTGGCGAAGGAAGTTGGGCCGAATTGCGGAGTGACTCTGGATGTCTTTCATATGCATATGGAAGAGGCGGACTTGTTCCGACCTTTCTTTCAGTGCAAAGACCGATTGGTCAACGTGCACATTGCAGAGAATAATCGCTTTGCACCGGGCATGGGGCAAATTAACTGGAGCAAGCTTTTAGAAACCCTTCACGCCATCAATTACGACGCGAACTTGGGGTTGGAGTTCATGCCAACCATTGATCGGTCATCTGTACAGCGTTATGGCGCTGATCAGGTAGAGCAAGATCCAAAAGATTGCCCACCGGAATTGTATCAATTCATTGTTGATCACGGATCCAACTTACTATCGGACAGTTTCTACACGTCCATGTTTACCACATCAATAAGAACTTTGAATCCTCTGCTGTAGCAGAGCGATAGGAAGGGATGCAAAAAAGGTAAAGGGAGGCAAACATGCTATTAGGTTCACTATTTCATGTTGCGATACGCACACAGCATTTGGATAAGACGGTCCGATTTTATACAGACGTAATGAAAATGACATTGGCAGACCGACCACCATTTGATTTTCCAGGAGCGTGGATCAAATCACCCTTGGTGGACGCCGCACCCGCCATTCATGTTTATGCGGGCGAGGCGGCCTTGGAAGAAAATGGTGAATATCTGTCTGGAACGGGATTGGTGGACCACATTTCCTTTGTTTCTTATGGGTACAGTGAGTTCTTGAATCGATTTCAAACGTTAAATTTGCCTTGGCGTGAAAATCGAGTCGTGAATACACATCTCGCTCAAATCTTTGTATACGATCCCAATGGGGTGCTTATTGAGTTGCTGTTCGACATGGATTCTGAACCATGCGCTTTGCCAGACGTACGAGCGGGGCATCAATATCAACCTAAGGAAAGATGGTTTGAATTCGCTCGTTATCAATTCCTAGACCAGGAGGGAGGAGAATGAAAATCGCGAATATTGAATCATTCAACTTGTGCGTGCCCATTGCTCCTTCAAAACAGCACACCAGTGATTTTGGGCTAGCGGACAGATTTGAAACGGCGCTCGTTAAGATTACGCTGGAAAACGGTTTGGTTGGCTGGGGGGAGGGAAGAGTATCGGCGGGCAGCATGGGTGACCACAGTGTACTTTGCCGATTTATTGATCAAGTGGCTAAAGACCTCATCGGGCAAGATGCCCGAGCGATCACTAAAATATGGGACAGCTTGTATAATGGCTCCAGAATGGGCCATGCCCTCAATCGCGGTCACGTTTTTCCAATAATGGCACGTCGTGGCATCTCAATTTCAGCGATATCAGCTATCGATATTGCTTTATGGGATTTGGCGGGGAAAGCCTTGGATGCGCCAATTCACCAATTGCTTGGTGGTAAGAGAAAAAGCGAAATGCCCACCTATGGGTCGGGTGGATGGGCGGATGTCGATCACATCGGTGAGCAAATGACAGCGTTTGTCACCAAGGGAAATTTTAAGACATTAAAAATGCGCGTTGGTATTCAAGATGGCGATCCAAAAACGTCTGCTCGGCGAGTCAAAGCAGCAAGGGACGCTTTGGGGCCGGATATAGAAATCTGTTGCGACGCGCATGGAACGTTTACGGTAAATGAGGCCAAAGAGTTTTGTTATTTGGTACGCGACTTAGGTGTGAGCTGGTTTGAAGAGCCAGTAACGGCGGATGACGTAAAAGGCATGGCTGAAGTGCGATCTGGCACGCACATTGCGATTGCAGCGGGAGAGAGTGCGAGTACGCGTTTTGAGTTTCGAGATTTGATTGACTCGCGTGCGGTTGATATTGTTCAACCGGATCTCGCGATTTGCGGAGGGATCACCGAAGCAAAAAAAATCGCGGCATTGTGTGAAACCGCCAACTTAAGATTAGCACCTCACCTGTGGACTGGAGCCCCCGCTTTTACCGCAGGGCTTCACTTAATTGCTTCCAGCTCCGCAGGCTTCATTGTTGAGTATGCATTAGGTGATAACCCACTTATTCATGACTTGGTTGAAGAGTCATTTGAGATTAAAAACGGTCATATTCGGATCCCTGATGCGCCAGGTCTTGGCATTACCATCCGAGAGTCATTCGTACATCAATATAATGTTAAGGAAAAAGTGGCATAGTTATGTCTGAAGATTTATCTCCCCTCTACAAACTGCTTCATTTAATTGAAAATGAAGGCTATAGCCCTGGAGACAAGCTGCCAACCGAAAGAGAGTTAGCAGCCATGTTTGGCTCCAGCCGCGTGTCAGTGCGAGCTGCGCTCAACCGGCTTGATGCACTGCAGATGATAGAGCTCAAAGCCCGCTCAGGTATTTACATCCATTCCGATCCGATGCAATGCAGCCTCGATGTCCTAGCCCTGATGGAAGAAGCCGATCTACCATTAAACAAAAAGCGGATTGAACATGCGGTAGAGCTAAGGAAAATGTTAGAGATACAGGCGGTGAGGTTAGCGTGTCAACGCCGGACAGCGAAAGATCTCGCGCGTATTCATGCGGAGTTAAGTGAAGGGCAAAAAGCGCTCATTGAGGGCAGAAACCTTGCCAGTCATGATCCTCGATTTCATTTGGCACTGATAGCGGCGGCGCATAACCCACTTCTGACGCATCTTGCTGCGTCATTTTATCGTATGTCTCAGCGGCGTCGGGAAGTCTTTTTTTCAGATAAGGAGACCAACATAAAATCGCATCGACAGCACTCCCGTTTGTATGAAGCGATAGAAGACCAAAACGAAGAAATGGCGGTTGAACTGCTAGAAGAACACCTAGCCGACGTAGGGCTCTATTTTGATGCATGGCATGCATCCCAAGGAGAGGATTGAGTATATGAAGCCGACAGTTGTGACCACTCAGCCCATGTTAGACGACGTGCAAGATGAATTGCGGCAATGGGCAAATATCGTTGTACCTGACGATGAGTCAAGTAAAGAGCTAACGCTCGCGGTAAGGAATGCCGATGCCGTAATTGTGCGCAGCCAGCTACCAACGACGATTTTTTCAGAAGCGCCGCGCTTGGTCATTGCTGCCCGGCATGGTGTCGGGCTCGATATGATCCCTGTTGACGAGGCGACAAATGCGGGTGTACTGGTTACCAATGTTCCCGGTGCCAATGCCAATGCAGTGGCTGAATACGTGGTATCTATGTTGATAAGGGCGTTTCGAAACCACCATCGAGTAGAACGCCACCTTTCACCTTATTCTACGGATCGCTGGTTTACTGCGCGGGAGCATACTTATTCCGGTAAAGAGCTGTCCTCCTCAGTGGTTGGCGTGGTGGGGTTAGGTGCCGTTGGTCGGCGGTTACATGCGCTGCTCTCTGCTTTTGGAACTCGGGTGCTGGTGCACACCCGAAGCCAAACAATGGAAGGTATCGAGTATCTGCCTTTACACGAAATGGCAGCCCGTTGCGATGCATTGATACTCACCTGCCCCCTAAACTCTGAAACCCGCCACATGATAGATGAGAAAATTTTGTCAGCTATGCCACCTCACGCCATTTTAATCAATGTTGCGAGAGGGGGAGTCGTCGATACGCCAGCTTTACTCAACGCGCTTAGGGAGAAAAGCATTGGCACAGCGGTTCTGGATGTTTTTGATGTTCACCCTCTTGAAGAAAACAATGCACTACTGGATTCAGGTGTGCTGTTCACGCCTCACCTAGCTGGGATAAGCATGGACAGTATGCTAAGCATGGGGCGTCAATGCACTTACAGCGTGATGCAAGCCTTAAAAGGCGAGACACCTAACCACCTTGTAAATCCGAAAGCCATTCCAAAACGGAAAACTCGTAACTTGGCTCACTTTTCACTCCCCTAAATTGCTTCAATGGATATCCACTGACTCGGGTTGATTAGGGTAGGGCGCGTTAATCTTTGCCATCGGGAGGCGTTAGGTGCGTTTCACGGCAGCGACGGAGTACGTATGCCAATGTTTAAGGATTCCGATTGTGGTTTTGGCGGTTTCATCGCGTTCAGCAAATCTTACTATCTCAAAGTTAACGAACAACGCCTTTATTTGCTTC
This sequence comes from Vibrio sp. S9_S30, assembly GCF_014694455.1. GTDB lineage: Bacteria > Pseudomonadota > Gammaproteobacteria > Enterobacterales > Vibrionaceae > Vibrio. The sequence goes on from NZ_JAAUWT010000004.1 coordinate 271,611, forward strand.
TCACTTAATGGAGTCGTGGGTTGGCGAAAATGTGAAGCCCAGCTGTCTTTTACACCCATAAAGTCCCCTGCAAACACGCCTCCGATTTCTATCGACTTTTCGATTTTTTCCCAAGTCCTATCGAATTGAGTCGGGTCGGCAAAGAACAGGCTCGAATGGGCAATCACAACGCCAGCGCGAGGGTAGTCATACAACTCAAACGAGGATTCGGTGATGTCCACCAGTGGTTTCACTTTGAATCTATCGCGACAAATATCGACCGAATCTGGATTCACATCAAAGCCATGAACTTGATACCCTTGCTGCTCAAGATATTCAACGTCGCTACCCGTGCCACAACCGCAATCGACGGCAACGTTAACCCCAGATTGATTCAGCGCTATCGCCAATTCAGTCCATTTAGAGTGAGGGCGAGACAACGCTTTTTCGTAGAACTTTCGCCAGTTTTGTGTGTTTTCATCCAAAATATGACACCTTGCGATCTTATTTGTCTATTGACTTATCACCTAGGGTTGAACTTTTCTACAGCGCCCTAACCACAACGACTATCCTCTTGGAAGATTCCTCAAATGGTGACGGTTCCCAATCCGAGTATTGTCTTTAATAACAGGCAACCATAAAGTGCAATTGAATTCATAATGATTTGAAATATTTTTTGTGCGACTCATCTCACCTTGATTAAAAAGGCTGCCAATGTCACTTGGCAGCCTTTTTAAACGAGTGAGGGTAAATCAGTTAGTACTGGATATCCATGCCTTTGGCTTTGTTACTTTCAAAGCAAGCTTCAACAACCGCCATGGTTTGGAAGGCGTCTGCAACAGCTGTGTGAAGGGTGTCATCTTCACCGGTGGCAAAGCGTTGAATGTTACTCATGGTGCCGATAAACGCGTCGGGGAACCACCCGCCTTCTAGTGGAACGGATTGCCATTCTTTACCGCGTTCACAAAACAAAAATTCATCAGGCTCACCGTTGGGGTAATCCAGCAGTACGCCCATTTTTATCATCACGCAGCCTTCGGTGCCTTCGAAGCGGAAACTCGCGTCTTGCGCCTTGCGACCGTAATCGTGATTGTGGTTAATCGACATTAGACAGCGCAAGGGATAGTCGTAATCCAAGATGGCGCTGGTGCGGGTTTGTTTGAAGTCTTGCGAACGAGGATCTGCCATGCTCCGGCAATAAACCGATTTGGGGTTACCCGCGATTGAGCGAATAAGGTCGATGTAGTGGATAGAGTGAACCAACAATTCGATTCGCTCCATTTTGAGCAAAAACGGAAACATCTCCCATGGGGTGTGGATGTTTAAGTGCACTTCAATATCCGTTAGCTCCCCCAGTTTGCCGCTTTGAACGACGTCTCGGAGCGCCAGCATCATGGCAGAAAAACGCAGTTGAAAGTTCACGGCGGCAATGAGATTTTTGCGTACGCAAATGTCGCGAATCACTTTTGCTTGTTCAAGGTCTAACCCCAGAGGCTTTTGAATCAAAACGGGTACGCCATCGGGTAGCATTTCGAGTACTTGGGGAGCAGCAGCAGGAGGAAGAGGAAGGTCGTACACTACATCGGTAAATTGGGTTGCGTCTTCTAAGCTTTGGTAAACGGTTTCGATTCCCCAGTCGCTGGCGATTTTTTCTGCTTTAGAGGCATCTATGTCAAAAATCCCCTGAACATGAAACCCTGCTTTTTTATAGGCGGGTAGGTGTGCATCATGCACGATTCCGCCAGCACCAATAATTACGATCGGTTTGGGGTTGCTGGGTTGTGGCCAAGTTTGCTGCAATTCCATTGTCATTATTCACTCCTTGAATTCAAATTTAGTGCCTTGTTACGGGTTTGTGTCAACAGTGTTGTGGTTAAAGATCATTGCCTAGTAAAGATCATTGTGCAGCAAAGAGAGCCGCGTGAAAAAGTTCAGCGTTTATTTCTTCTTCTCTACCAACAAAATATGCTCGCAATACAGCACCGTTTTTCCGTCCTGGTTCAAGACCTCGACCGTTTCGGTAATTTGTCCAAACCCTTCACGTTTAGGGTCGTCCATTTTTTTGCTGATGGTGATACGGCTTTTAATGGTATCGCCAATATAAACCGGATTGGGGAAGCGCAGCCTTTCGTAACCATAAGTAAATGCCAGCGGGTTAATCTCTGTGGCGGTTAAGCCAATGCCAATGGCGAACGTCATGGTGCCATGTGCGATTCTTTTTCCCCAAGGTTGCTGTTTGCAAAATTCTTCATCCATATGGTGCGGGAAAAAATCCCCTGTGTGACCCGCGTGTACCACAAAGTCCGTTTCTGTGATGGTACGCCCTAGAGTAAGGCGCATTTCTTCCATTTCGTAGTCTTCAAAATACCGTGCTTTTTCCATAATTATTACCTATGTTGTTCTCTTGTCGAATTTCATATTCACAATATACATTTATATTTAAAATTTATTGTTGATCATTTTTCGAACAAGTGCTAGTGTTGATTTCGAAATTAGATTTCGAATATGAAATTAACGTTGAGGTTATCATGGAAAGAAAACCGACAGTGGGCGTTTCCTCACGTCCGGTAAAAGGCATGCCCAATGACCATGCCGATATTCCGGTTTGGAATGCAGAAGATTGGTATTACGAGGATTTCGAAGTTGGTCATACCATTCGGTCTTTAAGGCGCACCATTTCTGAAGGTGAAGCCATGCTTTTTAATAGCTTGGTCATGGATCTCCATCCTTATGTCGCTGACGACACGTTTGCCAAGGAAGAAGGGCATTTCGGCAAGCGATTGGTCGCTGGCGCGCAAGTTTTTTCCTACGGTTTGGGGTTGGTCGCAACGAACTGTCTCAATTCATTTTCCTACGGTTACGACAAACTTCGCTTTATCAAACCCACGTTTATTGGCGACACCATATACACGGTGCGCAAAAATCTATCGAAAGAACCTAAATACGATGAGATGGGTTTGGTTCGTGTGAGCTACAGCGTATATAAGGGCGAAGGCGAGCTTGTGCTTTATTGCGAGCATTTACTAACGGTTCTTTATAAAGACAAAAACCAAGACAAAGATAGCAAGAAGGAGTCGGCGGGTGAGTAAAGTAACACTACATGGTATGACATGGGATCATTCCCGCGGGTACGACCCAATGGTCGCGACAGCGAACAAGTTTGCCGAGTTTCATCCAGAAGTGGAGATCATTTGGCACAAACGTTCGTTGCAGGCATTTGCCGATCGCCCTCTTGAAGAAATGACTTCTGAGTTCGATCTCATGGTGATCGATCACCCACATGCAGGTGTAGCAGCGGAAACCGGATTGTTGCTTCCTCTTGATGGAAACGGGTTCGACGACCAACTTAACATACTCGCTGAACAATCAGTGGGGCAGTCGCACTCATCCTATTTTCATGAGCACCAATGGGCACTTGCCATTGATGCTGCGGCACCCGTGGCCGCTTATCGACCAGATCTATTAGACCGAATCCCACAGGAATGGGAAGAAGTGGTGGCATTGGCAGAAGACGGCAAAGTCATCTGGCCGTTAAAGCCGATTGATGCATTAATGTCGTTTTACAACGTGCTCGCTAATCAAGGTGTCCCTTTTGGCACAGATGTAAATGGCGTTGCGACGGAACAGGGTATTGCCGCACTCAACCAACTATTACGCGTGAGTCAGCATTTGGATGAACGATGTTTCTCTATGAACCCCATTGGTGCTTATGAATGGCTCGCTAGCCGAGACGATGCCGCGTACGTCCCTTATTTGTATGGCTACAGCAACTATGGCCGCGAAGGGTTTCGACAACATGTTGTGCGATCTTGCGACGCACCAGTATTTGGTGATAACGCCGTGGGTGGTACAACACTAGGCGGAACGGGTATCGCTATTTCCGCGTCGACTCAGCACAAAGAGATCGCATTGAAATACGCGTTTTGGATTGCCTCTGCGGAAGTGCAAAAAGATCTGTTCTTTAATTCCGGTGGTCAGCCGGGGAATGTGGTGACCTGGAAAGATGATCACTGTAATCAACAATCCAATCACTTTTTTAAAGACACATTAGCGACGCTAGAAAACGCCTATTTGCGCCCTAGACACAACGGATACATGCCATTTCAGGATGTCGCGGGCGATTGGGTGAGCGCGTGTTTGCAAGGGCTGCTTTCTCCGGAAAAAACGGTCGAGAAGATCCAGCAAGAATACGCAAGGAGTAAAAGATGACATTGCCGCTAGAAGGGAAGTTGGTGGTTGATTTTAGCCAGTTTCTTGCTGGTCCTTTGGCAGGGTTAAAGCTTGCTGACCTAGGGGCTCGCGTAATCAAGATTGAACGTCCGGGCACAGGGGATTTATGCCGACACCTGTATTTAACCGACACCGACGTGGGTGGAGTAAATTCGCTTTTTCAGGCCATTAACCGAAACAAAGAAAGCTTTTGTGCCGATTTGAAAAAGCCCGAAGACGTTGCCATTGTAAAGAGCCTTTTAAAGAAAGCCGACATTGTTTTGCAGAACTTTCGACCAGGGGTCATTGAAAGGTTAGGGTTGGATTATGAAACAATTCGCCAATTTAATCCTACAGTTATTTATGGGTCTGTTTCTGGTTATGGCACAGCGGGTCCGTGGGTGAATCGCCCAGGTCAGGACTTGTTGGCGCAGTCGTTATCGGGTTTGACATGGCTAACTGGAAACAACGATATGCCACCAACACCCATGGGGTTAGCCGTTGCGGATATGTTGGCGGGTAATGCACTGGTTCAAGGTGTTCTGGCCGCGTTGGTAAGAAGTCATTCCACGGGGGAAGGAGGCAAGGTAGAAACCAGCCTAATGGAAGTGTTGATTGACTTTCAATTCGAGGTGCTCACCACGTATCTGAATAATGGTAAGAGAAAGCAAGAACGTAGCCAAATGAACAATGCTCATGCGTACTTGTCAGCACCTTATGGCATTTACAAAACCAAAGATAACTACATTGCGATTGCAATGGGACCCGTAGACCAGCTTGGGAAACTCATGGGCGACAAAAACATCGCTCAGCACACCGATAGCAAAACTTGGTTTAGCCGCCGAGACGAAATCAAAGGGCAAATACAAGCCAAGTTATTGGAAGAAAGCACAGAGCATTGGATGTCGATTTTCTCGCAACACGATGTCTGGGCTTCAGAAGTACTGAACTGGGACGAATTGATTGAAACGGAAGCTTTTCAACACCTTAATCTGCTTCAGAAATTGGAACACGAAGAGGTAGAAGAGTTACTGACAACCCGACTTCCCATAAGGTTTGACGGGAACGTTTTGAACAGCAAGGTAGCTGCACCTGCACTCGGTCAGCATACCACATCGATCATTAAGGAGTTTTTACTTAAGTAACCTACGTAAGTTTAATCTTTACGACTAATCTATAGCCGGATCTCAATTCAGGGAACGGCGTCATGGAGGACATGATGAAGCGTTTATTAGGATCGAACACACTCACTAAAGCAATTAGTTTTGCTTGTTTAGCCGCCGCAGCTTCGACTGCGAATGCTGAAAGCGACAAAGTACTTCGCGTTAAACTTATTGGTGGCGCGCAGTATGAACCTCTCTACACTTTGATTCCAAAGTGGGAAAAGAAAACAGGAATGAAGGTGGATGTGCTTTCGCGGAAAAATCATTTTGAGTTAGACCGTGAAATCAAGCAAGACATCGCCGCCAACAATATAAATTATTGTGTTGCCTCTAACCATACCAGTTTTGCTCCTCAATACGGTTCTATCTATACCGATCTCCGTAAGCTGATCAGTCAGGATATACTCGATGAGTTTGTGCCGTTGTCACTAGAGCAGGGAACCATTAGTGGTCGCTTAGTGCAATTGCCAAGGCACAGTGATATCTCAAACCTGTATTACAAAAAATCTCTGTTTGAAGATGAAGGCAATAAGACTAAGTTCAAAGCCAAATATGGTTACGACTTAGCGCCACCCGAAACATGGAGCCAGGTGAAAGATCAGGCGATTTTCTTTGCTGATCCACCTAACTTCTATGGCACCCAATATGTCGGTAAGGATGAGGCAATAACAGGGCGTTTCTATGAAATGCTCGTCGCAGAAGGCGGCGCGTTGTTTGATAAGGATTGGAACCCAACCTTTAACTCCGAAGCTGGGCAGAGAGCGTTGCAATGGTTTGTGGATTTGTATGAAGCCAAAGCCGTTCCAGCGGGTGTACCCAACTACCTATGGGATGACACGGGTCTTGGATTTGCGTCTGGCACGGTGGCCTTAAATTTGGATTGGGCTGGTTGGGCCGCGTTTTTTAACGACCCGAAAAACTCTAAAGTGGCAGGCGACATTGGTTTGGTTAAAGCCCCTAAAGGTTCGGGTGGTAAACGTACTGGCTGGGCGGGTTCTCATACTTTCTCCATTACGGAGGCTTGTGAGGACAAACAGGCAGCGGCATCGTTCATTACCTTCTTAACGAGCTACGAAGGCCAGATCTTGGAAGCTCGCCGTGGTTTGCTTCCCACTCGTGAACGTGTATGGGAAGACATCATAGAAGCGAATCGTGCGATGAATAATGACTTTATGGTTAAGGTGTTTGAAACCTACCGAGAGTCTATGGCTGAAGATGCCTTCACGCCACCGCTGATCCCAGAATGGATCGAAGTGTCTAACCTAATTTGGCCAGAGCTTCAGGCGGCAATCGTTGGCGATAAAACCGTGAAGCAAGCATTGGATGATGCTGCCAAAAAAGGGCGTGAAGTGTTGGAAGACGCGGGTTATCTATAACGTTATTTATATATGAGGGTGGGGAAACCCACCCAGCTTGAATGGTTTCAACCAATACAAGGATAGGTATGTTTCGAGCAATTCGGCGTTTTGTCCACCGAGAAGAGTCGGTTCCCTATTTGCTACTGTTACCAGCAATAGTCACCATACTCATTGTGGTTTTGTTACCACTGCTATTCTCGCTGTATACAAGTTTTACGCCATACAAAATCATTCGCCCGGAAACACTTTGGAAGTTTATCGGGTTGAGAAATTACGGCCGAATATTTTCCGATGTGGAGTTTTGGTGGGTATTCGCGAGAACGGTGTTTTTCTTGACCATCGTACTTAATGTGGAACTGATACTTGGGCTGGTCATCGCTCTGTTGGTGAATCAAATCACTACAGGGAAGCGATTATTACGCACCATAATGATGTTTCCAATGATGTTTTCCCCAATATTAGTGGGCTTTCAGTTCAAATATGTTTTTAACGACAACATAGGCATTTTAAACAATTTACTCCAAACGTTAGGTTGGACTGATCAAGCGATCCCATGGTTGGTTGATGGCACCTTGGCCATGATGTCCATCATGATTGCGGAAATCTGGATGAGTACCAGTGTCTTTGCCATCTTGTTGCTGGCGGGTCTATATGCCATGCCTCAAGATCCCATTGAGGCGGCGAAAGTCGATGGATGCTCACCCATCCAGGTGTTTAGACACATAACGTTGCCCTTTTTAATGCCCTTCATCTTCATTGCGATGACGATTCGCTCACTGGATGTGGCAAGAGCGTTTGATATTGTCGACGTGATGACGGGAGGCGGTCCCGCAGGGCGAACCGAACTGTTGTGGACGTTGATCGCACGAGTCGGCTACGACAACACCAAAATGGGACAAGCCAATGCGATGGCGTATGTATCGATTCTGCTTTCTATCGCCTTTACCTTCTACTTTTTTCGTAAATTAATGGCGGCTCGTCGCTTCATGGGAGGTGCGCAATGATCATGGCATCAACACGTGTCACGCTTCAGAAGATGTCGATTAGAGTTGGGGTATTTGTACTGATTTCTCTAATGTGCATCCCAGGGGTATGGGTTATTTTCTCTGCTTTTCGTCCGAATTCGGAGATCTTGGCTAAGCCCCCAGTATGGATTCCACAAGAGTTTGGGCTATCCAATTTCATGTCGATACTAGGGGTTGGCGTCGACCAAATTGCGATTCCGGTTGGCAGTTATTTTATGAACTCGCTGATCATCGCCGTCACCAGCACCGTCATCGCCATATTGATTGGTATCGCAGGCGGGTATGCCTTTGCCCGATACCGTTTTAAAGGGAAAGACGCTCTGTTTTTGGGCTTGATGCTCTCGCGAACCATACCCGGTATCGCCCTCAGCTTACCCGTCTTCATCTTGTGGAGCAGGTTAGGCTGGATAGACACACAATTTGGGGTGATTTTGGTGTATGTCGCACTGAATGTGCCATTCACGATTTGGTTGATTGACGGATTTTTCAGGCAGATACCTAAGGATCTGTCGGAAGCGGCGCAAGTCGATGGCTGTACGCGTTGGCAAGCGTTTTGGAAAATTGAATTTCCTCTAGCGAAATCCGGTTTGGCGTCGGCGGGTATTTTCGCCTTCCTAACCTCTTGGAACGAATATGCATTAGCGAGTCAGCTCACACGTTCTACAGACAGTAAAACGTTGCCCGTTGGGCTAATGGATTTTACGGCTCAATTTACGATTGACTGGGCGGGAATGTGTGCCATGGCAGTAATTATTATTATTCCGGCATTGATTCTTACGTTTTTAGTTCAAAAGCACCTGATTTCAGGGCTGACATTTGGTGGTGTAAAAGGATAAACATCTATGGCTGACGTAAAGCTGAACAAGGTAGTAAAAAGATACGGCAAAACTGAAGTGGTTCATGGTGTCGATTTGGATATCAAACACAATGAATTCGTGGTGTTGGTGGGGCCATCTGGCTGTGGAAAGTCGACCACTTTAAGAATCATTGCAGGGTTGGAAGGGATCACAAGCGGTGACGTTGTTATTGGTGACCGAGTCGTGAACGATTTGCAGCCAAGGGACAGAAATATCTCTATGGTGTTTCAAAGTTACGCACTTTATCCCCATATGTCGGTGGAAGATAACTTAGGTTTCGGGTTGAAAATCTCCGGTATCGAGGAATCTGAAATCGAAAAGCGAGTGCAGAACGCCGCCGAGATTTTGGGGCTAGACAGTTTGATGGATAGAATGCCAGCAGAACTTTCTGGCGGGCAGCGTCAACGTGTTGCGATGGGGCGAGCCATTGTGCGCACGCCAGATGTGTTTTTGTTCGATGAGCCACTGTCGAACTTAGATGCCAAGCTGCGAGTGCAGATGCGTACCGAGATTAAAAAACTCCACCAAACCGTAAAAACGACGGTGGTGTACGTCACCCACGATCAGGTCGAAGCCATGACATTGGCCGACCGAGTGGTGGTGATGCGAGATGGTCACATAGAGCAGATCGGTTCACCCATGGAGATTTTCCATACCCCCGTCAATATGTTTGTGGCGTCTTTTATTGGAAGCCCCCCCATGAACATGATCGATGCCATTGCGTATGAGCAAAGTGGGAAGTGGCTGTTGCATTTAGAAGGTGCGCACGAGATTGAATTGCCGGAACGCTTTTTAGGCAAAGTGACCAACGAGCAAAAAATAGTGGTTGGTATCCGACCTGATGATCTCTACCCCGTGGGGCACGGTATGGAGAGTGGTGTACAAAGTTCTTCATTTCATGAAAGCGTCATCATTTCTGAACCACAAGGCACAGAGACGATTTTATTCATTCAGATCGGTCAGAAGGAAGTGCAATCGAAAATGTTAAGCCCGAGAGATGTCAGAAATGGGGAGCGGTTGGAATTTGCCATCGGGTTGGATCGCATTCATCTCTTTGACAAAGGAACCGAACAGTCCCTTTTGGCTGAGAGTTCCCACGGAGAGTAATCATGACAAGCTATATCAATGAACAAGACGAAATTACGGCGTTGCTCAAACAGTGCTATACCGGCGTAGTCAATGATGTTATGCGAGCAGAGGGCATGATGAACTACGTTTTGCCCCGTGAGCTGCGCCCGCTCATTACCGATCAGGTATTAGCCGGTCCCGTGTTTACCATTCAGGGAGAAGTGGATCAATCCATGGATGGTCATCAAAGCTTGCTGGAATGGACAGGGTTACTTTCCAAGGCAAAGCCTGGGCATATTTGGGTATGTCAGCCTAACGACAACAAGGTTGCCCACATGGGTGAGCTTTCGGCAGAAACGTTACAACATAAGGGCGTACTGGGCTGTTTAGTGGATGGCGGGGCCAGAGATACTGGGTTTATTCGTAAAATCGGTTTTCAGGTATGGCACCGATTCTACACACCCGAAGATGTGGTGGGCTACTGGAAACCGGTAGGGTTCGATGTGCCGATTCAAATTGGTGGTGTGACTATCTCCTCTGGCGACTACTTATTGGCTGACGATGATGGCGCGATCATAATTCCAAAGGCGTCGGCTAAATCAGTAGCCGAAGCGGCCTACGCATCCACCAAAGTTGAAAACAAAGTGCGCAGTGCCATTCTTGGTGGAATGGATGCTCAGGAAGCCTATTTGCAATACGGAAAATTCTAATGGCGTCGGTGATTTTGTTAAAAGAGGACGATAACGTGTTCATTGCTTGTCGGGAATTGCACCCGCAAGAAGTGGTCACAGCAGAAGGCTCTGAGCAAGCTACGAAGGTAAAACAGTTGACGCCTGTCGGGTTTAAGATTGCGCGATTAGCCTTAAAAAAGGGATCGTTGATCGTTAAGTATGGTGTGCCAATCGGGCGGTGCAGTGCCGATGTAGAAGCGGGAGAGCTCGTTCATACTCACAACCTACAGAGCCAATATATCCCATCGCATCAAAGGGGAGGGCATGTTCATGAGTGAAGCCATATCTAATCGCCAAGTCCACTTGCAAGGTTATTTGAGAAGCGATGGTCGAAAAGGCATTCGTAACCAGATCATGGTGGCGTATTTGGTGGAGTGCAGTCATTTTGTGGTGAGCAAAATTGTTCGCCACTTTGAAGGCATAGCACCGGGCATCGTACATGAGGTGGGTTTTCCAGGGTGTTACCCAAATACGCATGCAGAACGTGTGTTGTCGGGGCTGGCCACCCACCCCAATGTTGGTGCGGTTCTGTTTGTTTCTCTAGGCTGCGAAAGCATGAATCGAGACAAGCTGGATAAGTTGGTCAGTACCAGTGGTAGGCCGTCTCACACCATCAGCATTCAAGAGGTGGGTGGGACGCAAAATGCCATTGATATTGGTATCAAGTGGGTGACGGATGTCATGGACATTTTGGCGTCTGAAACCAAAGTAAGCATGGACATCAGTGAACTTTCCATTGCGACGATTTGTGGTGGCTCGGATGGCACATCGGGCATCTCCGCGAACCCCGCAGTTGGTTTAAGTTTTGATCAATTAGTGGACATGGGAGCGACCTGTATCTTTGAAGAAACAGGTGAACTGATCGGTTGTGAAGCCCACATGAGCCAACGTGGTGCGACGCCTGAGATCTCGAAGGCACTGGTTGAGTCTGTCGATAAGGCTGCTCGTTATTACAGCACACTCGGGTTTGCGAGCTTTGCACCGGGTAATGCGGATGGCGGGCTAACAACCATTGAAGAAAAGTCTTTGGGGGCGTATTCCAAAAGTGGTACGCGCCCGATAAAAGGCATTCTAAAACCAGCAGAACTTCCTAATCAAAAAGGGCTTTGGCTGCTGGACGTGGTGCCCGATGGTGAAGTGCGGTTCGGCTTTCCCAACATTGCGGACAATGAAGAAATCACAGAACTGATTGCCTGTGGTGCCCATATGGTGTTGTTTACCACTGGGCGAGGGTCGGTGGTGGGAAGTGCGATTTCTCCCGTTATCAAGATTTGTGCAAACCCAGAGACATACCACCGTATGTCGGGGGATATGGATGTGAATGCGGGAAAGGTCTTGGAAGGCGCGACACTGGAATCCGTTGCCAATGAGATCACCGATCTCGTGATATCTGTCGCTCAAGGTCAGCAAACCAAGTCAGAGGCTTTGGGGCATGCTGAGTGTCTCATTACCTATAAGTAATGAGGCACACAAAGCACAGTAAGAATCATGATCATCACACAGGTCGAAATACGTTGTTGTCAAACAGACACGGTCATGAACGCCCACGCGTTGAAAAAGTCGGAAAAACCTGAGGCGCTGAACTTCCTTGTGGTGACCCTTAAAACCGAATGTGGATCCAGTGCATCCATGTTCGGTTTTGCGGGGAAATCCGCGTTAGGGGCGGGTCACCTTGCAGCATCGAGCATGCCGACACTGCTTGTGGGGAAAAACGCCCTTGATCGAGAAAAGTTGTGGCAAGAATACCGAACACTGAACCGTTGGTGGCATCATTTACCCATGTACAGTTATGGTCCGTTTGATTGCTGTTTATGGCTTTTGGGTGCGCAGAATGCAGGGCAGCCGTTGTGGCGTTACATTGGCGGGTCAAGGCAGCGTGTACCTGTTTATATGTCGTCGCTGGTTTTGCCCTCCATTGAAGCGTATAAGAAAGAAGCCTTGGCAGTAAAAAGGGCGGGGTATCACGCATACAAAATTCACCCTCCGGGCAACAATATGCGTGACGATTTGGAGATTCACCGAGCGGTTCGCGAGTCGGTTGGTGAGAACTTCACACTGATGTCCGATCCTGTTGCCTCATATTCACTTATGGAAGCGGTGGAGTTTGCCAAAGGGTTGGAAGCGTTGAACTATAGAGCTTCCCATTCTTCAAAAGTGATGCCTGAAAAAAATTCCCCTGACAGGAGCTCAATAAGAGTGAACTCGCCCGTGTAGTCATTTCGTGAGGCCGTATCAATAAAGTAGCTGTTTGCAATGCGGACAACGTTGTCACTTCTTGTGTGACCATGAATGGTGAAATCGACATTCGCCACAGGATCAGAGGGTTCACCTTGGATACGTGTTCTTCCCCAAATCCATCTTGGATTGTCTAGCATGTTGCCTTGCCAGTTCTGCATTTCTGTCCAATCAAGGCTGTGTGGTTGAGCGTGGCTTATACCGACTTTTCTGCCATCAGGGAGATGACAAGTCATCGCGCTTGGCATCCCTTCAGCAATTGCTTGCAAGTGTTTTAATGTGCCTATGGGTTTTTCAAGTGCCCAATCGCCCCCATTTTTGCACCACATTTCTATTAACTTTCTTTGTTCTTTATTCTTATTGTCGAGGTCCCAAACAGACATGGCATTGGACATCATGAGTTCATGGTTTCCAATAATGGAGAGAAACCAGTCATTTTCTGAGTAAAAACAGAGAGTTTCGGCGGATTGTGGGCCTCGATCGATGAGATCGCCAACCGATATCAGCAAATCGGCGTCGGGATTAAAATCGATGACTTGTAGAGTGTGTTTTAAATGCCCAAGTTTGCCGTGGATATCGCCAACCACAAAAACACGTGCAAAATTAGAGACGTTTATATGTTGATGTCTGAATTCCATTCCTTTAAACCTCTTTGAAACTGAACCAGAATCGTCTGATGGACGTTATACGAAAGCTTTCTTGTTGACTATATACCTAATTAGCCAAGTTTCAGAAGCAATATATTTCGTACAGTGCATTTATGCTAATGATAACTTACCGAGAGTGCGTTTTATTGGTCTTTAGTGCATAGGTGACGATTCGGTGCGTCTCTACACAAATAGAAAATAGAACCTCGGTGGTTTGATGGGAATTCGAACGAGAAAGGCCTGTTTCGAGCTTGATACGACAGACCTTAGGAAGCCCTAAAAGAGTAACGAGGGACGTACCGTTAGCCCAAGATATCCATTTCAAAGCGCTTCAATACAAAGTTGGTATCGCTTCCAGCACCCTGTTCAGATCCGATCAGCATTTCTGTCATCATATTCGTTTGAACGGTTCATCTGAGTAGAGTGTAAGAATGTCATTCCATATAAGGTTCTAACCTCAACCTTCTCTGGTCTGCTTGCTTAAAAGGGGTAACATCACTTTGACTATATACGTAAAATCACCGCATTCGTTGCACGATATTCGATTGATTATTGAATCACTTTATCGTTTTAACGAATCCTTTTCATTTATAGACTGACAATCAACGCCTACCTATTTTCGCTTTGTTAATCTTAGCGAGTTCGCTGACCATTTTGCGTAGATATTTATGCTAAGGCGGACGTATTTTATAAAATCAAGCGGAGAGAAATGATGAAAAAGAGAGCTATTTGTTCTATTGCCATGGCAGGTTTGTCGCAGGTTTTGCTGCCTAACCTTGCCAATGCACATGGTTGGGTTGAATACCCTAGTGCTAGGCAAAATACGTGCTACATGGACGGTGGCTTTTGGGTTGAAGCGATTCCTAACCAAGCGTGTCAGGCGGCATTCGATGTTTCGGGTGCCTTTCCTTTCGTGCAAAGAAGTGAAATTTCTGCGAACGTTTCTAAATACGAAGACATAGAAAATGTCAAAGCGGTAGTTAAAGATGGTAGCTTATGTTCGGCAGGTGCAAACTCGAAGGTTGGCCTGGATGTAACGTCACCACACTGGCAAAAGACGTCCCTTCAACTCAATGAGAATAACGAGTTTGAACTGGTCTTTTATGCTAAAACACCTCATGATCCATCTTACTGGGAAGTCTATCTATCTAATGCATCATACACGGGGGATGCACCACTAACTTGGGCTGACCTTGATATGCTGGTTAAGAGCGATAAAGTGGTACTCGGGGAGGATAGAAGATATCGACTCACGGTGAAAATTCCAGAAGGAAGAACAGGCGATGCCATACTGTACACACGTTGGCAACGTAAAGATCCAGGTGGTGAGGGTTTCTACAACTGTAGCGATATCAGCTTGAGTGGTGGGGGTGCGAGCCCAGAGCCAGCGTCGGTTGATCCAACGCCTTCAACGAAAAACCTAACTGAACTTGGTTATTTTGTCTCTTCTGACTTTGAGCCTGTAGACGTTGGGGATACTGTTCGGTTACGCACATTCAGTCCTGATGGTCAAGAGGTCAGCGATATTCAATTGCCAATCACTGCTAACAACCAGTCGAACTGGATGGGTTTGATTGCAACTCAATTTAATGACCAAAATAAAGGGCAGTGGTTTATTGGTATTTGGCATACTGACATGAACCACTACATGTATGACAGTTCGAATGTTTTGGCGAACAAAGTCCATGCAACGAACTCAGAGCTTTCGTATCAGTTGTCTTTGATCAAAGCAACAGATCCTACGCCTCCGGAAGCAGATACATGGAGCGCGACCAAACTCTATAAGGGGGGTGACGTTGTCACACATGATGGTAAAACATGGACGGCGAAATGGGAAACAAAGGGCCAAATCCCCGGCACAACAGGTAAGTGGGGTGTTTGGCGCTCAATCTAAATGAATGTTACTTTAACGCCTCTTCGGAGGCGTTTTTGGTTTCCTGTAACGTCATTCTACTCCTAAATTCGTAGGATCGTGTAACGAGCGGTTACAAAGGTCTGAGATCTTGATAATTCCTAAAGTTATCCCCGACAAATGTTTGAAAGATGGCGTTAAACACTATATTTTTAGGCTGGATTTATATAACAGGCTATAGGCAAGGTTAACTTGCTAGGGAAAACGATGGACATTTTTAAGATCATTCAGGAATCTTGGAATTACTACGCACGCCACATTCAAGGTGTTTTTTTGGTCATGATACCTGTGATCGCAATTATGGATTTATTTTACGTACTGAATCCGGTGGACCTTAAAGAGATGTCCAATGCTCAGGAAATCATGAAAAGTGTTATTCCTTTTGTAATGTTGCCTTTGTATCAAGCGGCGTTAGTTGTATTGTTTCAATCGCGTTTTGATGGCGCTATGCTGACCACCTCGCAGTGTTATAATTTTGGTAGCCAAGCCTTTGTCCGGCTTCTCGTTATGTACATTCTAATGGGCATCGCGATTTTATCCGGTTTAATGCTGTTGATCATTCCTGGTGTTTACCTGATTGGTCGGTTCTGCTTGGCCGAATTTTACTGTGTGTTGGAGAAAAAATCGTACACACAAGCCTTATCATCAAGCTGGGCTGCCACGAAGGAATATCAATGGCCAATTTTAGGAGGCTACATACTGGTGGCGTTACTTCAGGCAATGCCGACGTATTTCATTTCAATCTTATTGAATGCTTTAGAGATTGAGAATAAGGTCGTCGATTTCTTTGTCGGGGGATTAAGTACTGTTCTTTTGGTCATGATCACGGCTTACACATTCCGAGTGTACAGTTTTGTAAAAGACAGCGAACCAAAGATAACGGAAACAGTTTAAAATCCCAAGATAAGTACAGAGTCCTTCATAAAAACAACCATTCTGTATCATGCCATCGCGACCGCGATGGTTTTTTTTGCAAGTAAGGTCTTGATTCAACCAGTTTTGGGGTCTTGGCATACACATTCAGTACTTAACCGATAAATTTTCTAGCGAAAGTAATCTTGAATGGCGGTTTTTATTCCTAATTCAGGGCTACTGAATACAGGAATAGAATAACGTTTGGATTGAACCGCGCCCGCCATTGAAGCTTGTGCCAGCATAATGGCGTCAAATTGATGTTCTTTTTCTGACAGTGTTTTTGAAATTAGGTCCAAATAACCTTTGGAATCTCCCACCATAAAGCGTTCCCATGCATTTGGAATCAACTGATACTCTATACTTGGCAATGCGTGTTCTTTAATGCAGGACTGTTCCATTAACGCTTGAGTGGGCAATAACGTGCTTTCCAATGCCGCGAGCACAAGAACATGGCTGTATTTAACCGCAGCGTCTGCCATGGCTCTGTCAATTCGAATGGCGTTTAAACCTCGGTGTTGAGCATGTTTTTCCACAATCCCGCCAAGCGTTGAACACGTACAAATCGTTAGCTCGGATTGGCTAACAAGATTTTCAATTTCTTCTGTTGTTGATGTCGAAACAGACGAGTTCAAACCGTTAAGGGTGGCTTCTTTGAGAATATCTTGACGGACAGAGTGCGTGATTTTTAGATCGGGAGCGTGCGTCTTTATTAATGTGCTAAAGGTATCAATGTGGACGGAAGAGGTATGCAAGAAAGCGATATCAAAATTTTTCACATTGAAATCCATTAGTTGTTTAGATAGAACTGATTTAAATCGTACTTGTTACCGCTCTAATGCTTGTAACACAGTTTGTCCAAAATATCATAATGGGTATGCGAAATGCCAAAAAATCCATTAGGGCTATACCCAAGACTTTTCAGGATTCATTAGTCTTGGTGGGTTTACGATCATCTGAAAATAGGATAAGGAAGTCGATGAAGGCACTAGAACTGAAATTACCTCCTCCGTTCGTAGCCGCCATTTGTGGACTCGGTATGTGGGGCTTACCTACCGTTCCAATCAATGACTCGTTCCTTCTTGACCTATTGGCATTATTGCTGGCGATTTCAGGTGTCGCAACTGCCATTCTGGGGCTGATTTCATTTCGAATGGCTCACACAACTTTCCATCCAACGTTGACAGAGAAAACAACGACACTGGTGACTTCTGGCGTGTATAGATTGACGCGTAACCCAATGTATCTCGGTATGTTACAGGGACTGATAGGTTTTGGGTTCTACTTAAATAATGGGTTGGCTTTCCTATTTTGCATGGTGTTTGTCGGCTACATGACTCGTTTTCAAATTCAGCCTGAAGAAGCGTTCTTGGCTGAACGCTTTCCACAGACATACCCTGAATATAAAACTCAGGTACGTCGGTGGATTTAACGTGATAGCGAAATAAAGCATGAAGAATGCCTGCTTTTTTATCGGAATACTTTGTTTCGTGGCACATGAAATTGATGCCACGATGCATCATACTTGGTTGGTTTTACCCCTGACGGTGTGGATACCTTCGGAATATGCTCAGACTGTGTTTGCCTTTGCTCATGTCCCTCTCTTTCTCATTATGATGTTTATGCTGCCCACTTATTTTCTGAGTAAGATCGAAAAAATACAAACAGCCATAGTCACCTTCATCATTATTCATGGCATATTGCATTCCGCTTTCATGACTCACGAACATTACGAATTCGATTCGTTTTTGTCTAATTTATGGATATTTGGCAGCACGATTTGCAGTGCAGTCTTCCTTATTTTTCAGACGGGGCAAAAACAGGGAACGGTGGTACACAAATAACAACCTGTTGGCTTGTGAGTGATATGTGATGACGTATACCCTATAACGATGAAAAAGGACACCTACGTGAAAAGAACCTCGTACCTCAGACCTAAGCAGGTGGTCGCAAACTATTGGAAGGCCATGGCAGGTAACGATTTTCATGCCGTAGCGCAACAATGGTTAAGTAAAGACTTTGAATGCACTTGGCCGCAATCCAATGAGTTGATTGCTGGTCGTGAGAATTTCGCATTAATCAACTCTGAATACCCATCTGATGGAGACTGGTCGTTTACGGTTAACACCCTAGTTGAGGATGGAACGCAAGTGGTGAGTGATGTGACGGTGACGGATGGAAAAGTCGTGGCGAAAGCCGTAACGTTTCACACGGTTTTTAATGGCAAAATCACGAAGCAAACTGAATATTGGCCAGAAGATTACGACGCGCCAGAATGGCGGAAAAAATGGGTGAAAAAGCGTTAGCCTTCGTTCAACTTTCGCGTTCATATTTCATGCTCCAGTTGCTTTACGAAGAACGAGCTCACGTAAAATGAAATAAACGGACGTGAATAGCGTTCTTCTATCCAGTTGCACGAAAAAACAAGTAGTGTGGTCGTAGTGGCACACTGCTTGGTTATACTTTTTAATTAAGTCGGCTGGTGGAGTGATGTGAAGAGAAAAATGAAAACCCGAGGTTGTTTACTCAGTATTGTGTTTATCGCAGCGGTCGTGTTGATTACCGTGATTGCGTTTATTACATTTGGTCAGCTTCGCACAACGACCACTCCCAGCGATATGCCCAGTACGTTAGGTGTGATTAAGCGTCTTAATGCCGATTCCAGTACGCAAGTATTGTTTATACACGGCTCTCCCGGCTCCAAAGAGGGCTATTTAGATTACTTAGATCTCCCTGCTTTACAATCCATAGCCGATTTGGTTTCGATTGATCGGTTAGGTTATGGTGCATCGAGCCCCGTCCCCGAACCGTCAATTTTTCGCCAAGCCCAAGCCATTCTACCTCACCTCTCGAACGAGAAAGCGAACATACTCGTTGGTCATTCACTAGGCGGCCCCATTGCGTTGCAACTGGCGTTAATCGCACCAGAAAAGGTGCAAGGAATGGTGTTGGTTGCCCCCGCGTTCGATCCGGAATTGGAGCGCCCCAAATGGTATAACTACATCGCAGATACCATGCTGGCAAAATTTTTGTTACCGGCAGAATGGAACCAATCCAATATTGAAATGATGTCGCTGTCTGAAGAACTGAACACGTTAGCCAGCCAAAATTGGGAAACGCTCACGATGCCGATTCACATTGTGCATGGTGAAGAAGACAATATTGCCGATCCTGGCAACGCATCGTTTGCGATAGAAAAGCTCCCGTCGGAAACGTCAAAACTCGTCTGGGCACAAAATGAGGGGCATTTTGTCCTTTGGCAAAACATTCCTTTCATCGCCAAACACATACAGACCGTTTCAAAAGAAGCTCAGAAAACGTATTAGAGGCTCAATAGAGGTGGGCGTGCGGGGCTTATATTTGGCTCTGAATCCTACATCTGAGGCCATTTGGGTAATGCACCCAATCATTAAAAAGAAGGAAGCCAAGCGGCTTCCTTCTTTCTACTTTCAATGAGACGTTGTGATTTTTCAATTAGGCGTCTTGCATTTTCTGTTGAGCATGGTTTTCGCTTTCGTCGATCAGCGCATCGACGATCACAGCACACGCTGCATCGCCTGTGATGTTTAGAGCCGTTCGAATCATATCGAAGATGCGGTCTAAGGCAAATAACAATGGCAAGCCTTCAATAGGGATACCGGCAGCCAGTAAAACCGCAACAACAAGGAAAGAAGGGCCAGGTACGCCCGCTTGACCTACCGCGCCCAACGTTGCCGTTACGATGATGGCAACATACGCAACAAAGCTAAGTTCAACATTAAATAGTTGAGCAAAGAAAATGGCGACGAGACCGTAGTAAATCGCGTTACCACTCATGTTGATTGTGGCACCTAACGGCAGTGTGAACGAAGCGGTTGAGTTACGTACTTTCAGTTCGTGCTCAACAGTATCAAGTGTCACGGGCAAGGTCGCCATAGAAGATGCTGTAGAAAGTGCAACAGCCTGAGGTTTTTTCATCGCGGAGATAAACGTTCTCGCAGAGGTTTTCGTAAAGACATGGACCAACGCTGGGTATACCACAAAGCCAAAAATCAGAATGGCAGCAACGTAAACAAAGAAAAGTTTAATCACAACGGTTAAAGCACTGAACCCGAATGTACCGACCGCATCGGCCATTAAGCCAAACACGCCGATAGGAGCAACTTTCATCACGCAGTTGATCATCCACACCATGGCATCAACAATGGCGTTTACGCCATGAATCAGTGGTGTGCGTTTTTCTTGTTCTAATTTTGAAACTGCGATCCCGAAGAAAAGGCAAAAGACCAATATCTGAAGAATGTTCGCTTCATTCAGAGATTGGAAAATGTTGGTTGGGATCATGCCGATAATGGTTGCCCAGAAAGCGGGAAGCTCTCCCTTGGAGGCGTACTGGTTTGAAAACATGCTTTCGACACCAGACACATCAACCCCCACACCCGCTTGAAAAATGCTGCCCATCACTAAGGCAAGTGCGACGGCTAACGCTGAGGTCACGGCAAAAAAGCCTAAAGTGAACACGCCCACTTTCCCTGCTGAATGGCTATCGCCTAGCCCGGCAGCACCTGAAATCAGCGCAACCGCTACCAATGGGATCACGAGCATCTTAATAAGTGAAATAAAGATGGCACCCAACGGTGCAAACATTGATGCCGAGCCACCCATATAGGCGCCGACAATGGTGCCTAAAATCATAGCAATCATAACCTGAATGCCGATATTGCTCATTAAACCCTTGTCTTTTAACACTGCCATAACCTCTGTGCTGTGAATGTTGTCAATATCAGATTTTGAATCTGTCTTTATGAATAAAAACAGATAAAAATGTTGATGGGCTTTTTACACTGAATTGGAAATGCGATCAATATAACGGGGGTGAATAAGATAGGAAAAATACGAGTCCAGCGACTTTTGAACCCATCTCAAAAGCAAACGATTGCCTTGAATGTGAGAGAGGTTGTTTATCTGGGTTTAAGCGAGTGTAAGAAAAACCATTATAGATGGCGCAAAAGAAACGCAACATTCAGAACAAATGTTGCGTTTTTGTTTTATGAAGAGGGAGCTGCCGCCAGAGTGAGTCGAATTGCTCTGTATTGTCTCGTTTGACTATTTTTGCGTTGCTGCTTTCATTGGTTCAATAAAGTGAGCAAGAGCCGACAACATGGCCGATTCGTCACTTAGGTTTGCCTCAATGATCTTCACGACGGCAGAACCGGAAATGGCACCTGCCGCCCCTGCTTTCAGCGCCTCTTTCACTTGCGCAGGCTCAGAAATACCAAAGCCAAGTAGTGCTGGCGGAGCGTTAAAATGAGACAGTTTGCTTATCATGTCTCCCACGGGCATATTTGCTTTGGTTTCAGCTCCTGTTACACCGGCACGAGAAAGCAAATAGGTGTAGCCGCCGCCCAGTTCAGACACTTGCTGAAGCGTTTCATCGGATGCGGTTGGCGGTGCGATGAAAATAGGGTGAATGCCATGTTTGTGCGCGGCTTCTACAAACTCTTTGCTTTCATTGGTTGGTACGTCGGCGATCAGCACAGAGTCAATTCCAGCATCTGAGCAACGTTTGTAGAAACTCTCGATGCCGTTGGCGTACACCAAGTTGGCGTACATTAACAAACCAATGGGTAAGTCTGGGTACTGCTTGCGAATTGCCGCAATGCTTTCAAAACAGATATCGGGTGTGGTTCCTGAATCCAAAGCGCGGATATTCGCTCCTTGAATCGTTGGACCATCCGCCAGCGGATCGGAGAACGGGAAGCCCAATTCAAGGGCATCTGCGCCTGCTTCAACCAGCGTTTCCATGATGTTCAGAGATTGCTTTGGGTTTGGATCGCCAACAGTGACAAAAGGAACCAATGCGCCTTGGTTTTTTTCAGCCAAGCGGGCGAACATAGCTTGATAACGATCCATTACAGCGCTCCTTTTTTCTCTAGAATATCGTGAACAGTGAAGATATCTTTATCACCACGACCGGATAAGTTCACAACCAAAAGTTGTTCTTTTTCTGGGTTGTCGTGCGCCATTTTCAGAGCATAAGCCAGTGCGTGGGAGGACTCTAACGCAGGAATAATCCCCTCATTTCGAGCTAGAATCTGGAAGGCTTCTAATGCTTCATCGTCGCTGATTGCAACATATTCAGCTCTGCCTGTCGCATTAAGGTGCGCGTGCTGAGGACCGACTGATGGGAAATCCAAACCTGCCGAGACAGAATAAGATTCTTCCACTTGCCCGTGTTCATCTTGCATGAGAGGGGCTTTCATACCGAAGAAGATCCCCGTTTTGCCGTGTTTCAGTGGTGCGCCGTGTTGATCGGTATCAATGCCTAACCCTGCCGGTTCAACACCAATAAGACCCACATCAGTGTCTTCGATGAAATCCGCAAACATGCCAATGGCGTTCGAACCGCCACCCACACAAGCAATCACCGCGTCTGGTAAGCGACCTTCGCGAGCAAGGATCTGATTTTTGGTCTCTTCACCAATCATTCGTTGGAACTCACGAACAATGGTTGGGAATGGGTGAGGACCCGCTGCCGTTCCTAACAAGTAATGCGCGGTTTCGTAAGAAGCCGACCAGTCACGTAACGCTTCGTTACACGCGTCTTTCAGTGTGGCGCTCCCCGAATGCACAGGAATCACTTCTGCCCCCATGAGTTTCATGCGGAACACATTAGGGCTTTGACGTTCTACGTCTTTTGCACCCATGTATACGCGACACTTCAAACCGAGTAGCGCACACGCTAATGCGGTTGCCACACCGTGCTGACCCGCACCCGTTTCCGCAATGATTTCGTTTTTACCCATACGCTTGGCAAGCAATGCCTGGCCCAGCACTTGGTTGGTTTTGTGCGCGCCACCGTGAAGTAGGTCTTCACGTTTAAGGTACAGTCTGGTTTTTGTTCCCTTAGTTAGGTTACGAGTGAGCGTTAAAGCGGTTGGGCGGCCAGCGTATTCCTGCAACAACCCCATAAATTCGGCATGAAAATCGGGGTCTTCTTGTGAATCGATAAACGCTTGTTCTAATTGCTCAAGCGCAGGCACCAAGATTTGTGGTACATACTGACCACCATATTCTCCAAAGTAGGCATCAAGTTTTGCCATGATAATTCCTTAACTTTAAACGAGTTTTTCGTTTGTGATCAGTAGTGTCTAATTTCTTTAAATGCTTGGGTTAGTTTGGTTTGATCTTTATAACCTGGAGCACTTTCTACACCAGAATTCAGATCCAATCCAAGACAACCAAGATTCGCGGCGTCTCTTACGTTTTCTGGCGAAAGCCCGCCAGCGAGCAAAATGTTCTTTTCTTTACCAATGAGCGACCAATCGAATGTGACCCCTGTACCGCCAGATTGATTGCCCACCTTGGAGTCCAAAAGGTGTCGGTCGACGTGTTGGGTTAAAAGCTGAGGCGCTTCATCGGTTACACCGTATGCCTTCCAGATTTGGCATTGATCAGAGAGGGTCGTTCTCAGTGTATCCACAAATGTTTGGTCTTCGTTGCCATGAAGCTGGACAGCTGCCAGCCCCAAGTCATTGGCAAGGGAGGCGATATTCTCTACGGAATGATTCTGAAAAACACCCACATAATGAAGCGGTGCACCACTCATGACTCTGCGAGCTTTGTCTGCATCGACGTATCGCTTGGATTTTTTAACGAAGATCAGACCGCCGTAAACCGCGCCAGCTTGGTAAGCTTTTGCTGCATCGTCTACCTGAGTCAGCCCACATACTTTGTTTTCGCCCAGTAAAACTCGACGAACAGCCAGTTCAAGATTGTCTTCGGACATCAATGAACTGCCGATCAAGAAACCGTTCGCGTATTGTGCAAGATCACGGACTTGCTGATTGTTATAAATGCCGGATTCAGAAATCACAATGGTGCCTTCAGGTAGCTTGGGTGCCAGCTCCTTTGTGCGGTTCAAGTCGATGGATAAATCCCGCAAGTTACGGTTGTTGATCCCAACCACTTTCGCCTTTAAGGCAATGGCTCTTTCAAGTTCTTCATCGTTGCTGACTTCGGTCAGAATACCGAGGTTCAAACTGTCCGCGACCTCGGCAAGCGCTTTGTATTGGTTGTCGTCTAACACTGAAAGCATCAGTAAAATCGCGTCTGCTTGATAGTGGCGAGCCAGATACACCTGATAGGCGTCTATCATGAAGTCTTTGCACAATACGGGCTGAGATACTTGCTTTTTGACTTGAGGTAAGAAATCAAAGCTGCCTTGAAAGTACTTCTCATCGGTCAAAACGGAGACGGCGCTGGCGTGGTTGTTATACACTGAGGCAATGTAGTCTAAATCGAAATCCGCTCGAATAAGCCCTTTGGAAGGGGATGCCTTTTTGCATTCCAAAATGAACGCGGATGTATCTTGCGATAAGGCGTCGTAGAAGCTTCTATCAGAGGGTTCTAACGTAGATTGAAAAGTCTCTAGAGGCTGAGATTTCTTACGTTCGGCCACCCAAATATGCTTGTCATCAACAATTTTTGCTAGCACTTGAGCCATGTCTCGATTGTGCTTGGTAATGTGCTCAGACATTGTGTTTAGCCTCTCTCTGCCAATTGTTTTACTAATTCATACGCTTTGCCAGAATTCATCGCCTCGATGGCTTTTTGAGTGTTGGCTTTCAGATCGTCATTCCCAAACAGCTTCAATAGTAAAGAAACGTTAACCGCAACAGCCGACACTTGAGCTTCTGTACCTTTGCCCGTCAAAATATCGGTGATAATGGCGCGATTCTCAGCAGGCTCACCACCTTTAATGGCCTCCAATGGGTGCGTATTTACACCAAAATCAGCAGGGGAAAGAGTATATTCTTCAATCTGACCGTCTTTGATTTCGGCGACCAATGTGTCACCGTGAATTGCCACTTCATCTAAGCCGCTGCCATGAACCACGGCAGCACGTTTCATGCCCATTTGCACCATTGTTTCCGCGATAGGGCGAACCAGTGCGGCATCGTATACCCCCATTAATTCGATGTTTGGACGAGCTGGGTTAATCAGAGGGCCAAGAATATTGAAGATGGTACGAGTTTTCATGGTTTGACGAACAGGCATCGCGTGGCGAACACCACCGTGATATTGGGGTGCGAATAAGAACGCCACACCCAAATCATCCACCGCTTTGCGCGTGTCTTCAGCGCTCATGGCGAGATTAATGCCAAAGGAGTCCAGTAAGTCAGACGAGCCAGATTTGCTGGAAACGCCTCGGTTACCGTGTTTCGCGACTTTTACCCCACACGCGGCAGCCACAAACGCTGCGGTTGTTGAAATATTTATGGTGTTAGAACCGTCGCCGCCAGTACCAACAATATCAGCGAAATCATAATCTGGGCGTGGGAAAGGATTGGCATTGTCGAGCAATGCTGACGCTGCCCCCGCGATCTCGTCTGGCGTTTCCCCTTTAATTTTCAGAGCAGTAAGAACAGCCGCCAACAGGATAGGATCCATTTCGCCTTTGATAATGACATCAAAAAGCTGCTGACTTTCGTCTTTCGTCAGTGATTGCTGGTCGTAGAGCTTGTTTATAATGTGTTCCATAAATTCTTCCTTCATGTTGCCCTGACTTTGACTGCAAGGCTGAATATCCGTAATTTTCTTTTGTTCTCGCTACGTGCTGTTTTCTCGCCACGGGCTTTTGTTCTTACTATGTTCTTTTGTTTTTACTACGCCAGCGCCCAGTGAATGGTGTTGGCTAACAAGTTTGCGCCCTGAGTGGTCATGATCGATTCAGGGTGGAACTGAAAGCCAATGACTTTATCTTCTTCATTTACCACGGACATGACAAGCCCGTCGACTTCCGCTGTGATTTCCAGCGAATCGGGTACCGATGTTGCGACTAAAGAGTGGTATCTTGCGATTGCGATAGGCGACGGCAACCCATGGTAAGCGGCATGATTGTGATGTGCCATCATGGAAACCTTTCCGTGCACGATGTTACCCGCCCCAGCGACTGTGCCGCCATAAGCCTCAACAATGGCTTGATGGCCCAAGCAGATACCAATCATGGGTACTTTACCTTTTAGGCGTTGGATTAATTCTGGCATGCTGCCCGCTTCAGAAGGTGCGCCTGGCCCTGGTGATAACACGACAACGGGCTTGTCTAATTTGCTAATGGCGTCTTCAATGACAGAAGCGGCAATGTGATTGCGATAAATCGTTACGTGGTGACCAAGTGATCGAAATTGATCCACCAAGTTGTAGGTAAAGGAGTCAAAGTTGTCTACAAATACTAAGTTCGCCATGTTCCTTACTCCTTATGCGCCGTTTGAATGGCTGAAATAACCGCTTGTGCTTTACCACGAGTTTCATCGGCTTCGGCCTGAGGGTTAGAGTCGTAGACGACGCCAGCGCCAGCCTGTACTTGCGCAATGCCATTTTCGATGTAAGCGGAACGAATAACGATACACGTATCCAAATCCCCTTCACCAGTCAGGTATCCAACGGCACCTCCGTAGCTACCGCGACGTGCTTTTTCCACATCACGGATCAGTTGCATGGCACGAATTTTAGGTGCGCCCGTCAACGTACCCATGTTCATGCAAGCTTGATAGGCGTGCAGGGCGTCTAAATCTTCACGCAATTGACCGACGACCCGAGACACCAAATGCATCACGTGACTGTAACGGTCAACTTTCAGTAAATCGGCGACGTGCCTTGTGCCAGCTTCAGAGATGCGGGCGACGTCATTCCGCGCTAAATCGACCAGCATCATATGTTCGGCGTTTTCTTTCATATCTGTACGCAGTTCAAGTTCTATACGGCTATCAAGATCGAAGTCGATGCCGCCATCCGGTCTTTTTCCTCGCGGACGTGTTCCTGCAATTGGGTAAATTTCGACTTGGTTGGTGGTGGTTTCGTATTTCAGAGCGCTTTCTGGAGAGGCACCAAATAGAGTGAAAAGCGCATCGTGCATGTAGAACATATACGGGCTTGGATTACTGCGCTTCAGTTCTTTGTATGCCGCCAATGGTGAAGGGCAAGGCAGTGTAAAGCGTCTCGATGGAACCACTTGGAAGACATCACCTTTTACGACGTATTCTTTTAAGTTGGTCACGGTTTGGCAGAACTCTTCATCAGAGATGCTAGGTACAGCGCTGACGTCTGTCAGTTTTTGGGATTCTTTTAACGGCGCAGGCTCGTGACTTTTTTCGGCAATATCCGCTAAACGTGCTTTTAACGTCTGTTCTGTTGAGCGGTCGCCATCAAATTGCGTTGCTTGAACGGTGCATTGGCGAGTTTGGTGATCCACCACCATAAGGGTTTCTGCCACGTAGAATACGTAGTCTGGACAGGCATTGGTGGCTTCCGCGTGACCGAGTGGTTCGAAGTTGGCTACATGATCGTAGGCAAACAACCCACCCATAAATATCGTGTGCTTATCTTTGTTTTTAAGGTCGTAGCTGTGTTGAACAAGACGAAGCGCGTCAAAGCTGGACGCTTCGCGTAAGCGGCTATCCTCGTCCAAATTGGTATCGGGCTCTTCGAAATCTAAAACCAAGCTATCATTGTTTAAGGTAAATTCGACATCAGGGTGTAAATTGGTTGAAAGGCGTTTAATCAAATGGCGACCGTTTTCCGTGAGGGCTTCATACACCACTTGATGACCACGGCAAACAATGCGAGCAGCGGCGTCCACTAGCAACCAACTGCTTAGGTTTTCTTTGGAATCGATCTCCGCAGACTCAAGTAAGAGGCTGTTGGTTTTTTCTGAGCAAAGCACCTGAAAAAGGCGCGTAGGATCTTCGCTGTAAGGCACGGACATTGGATGGAGTGTGACTTGCCCTTTCTCTTTTATCATTATGGCCTTATTCACAAGACCTCCTTTTGATTAAACACGTTTCTCAAAATACATACTCGCACATTCAACTCTGCGCCCCAATCTTGGAAAGCGTTGTTTTGCTGCATTATTGTTCGGTTGAATGTGAGTCAGTCGACAAAACGAAAAAGCCCGCTCAGTGAGCGGGCTATTTCTTTAAGATTCTATAAATCAGGTTAACGCAATAGCCCGCGTAGGTTTTAACCACACACGCCACCACGAAGCAACGGCAACATTGTCTGCTGTTACTTTGTCGTTATGTTGTGAGTTAATTTCCTGTAACATGAGCAACCTTAATGCGTAATCCATCATAGTGTACTAGTTAACTAGTGCAAGGGAAAAAAGTCAAGCACAAATATGAAAATAGATCTTCATAGCCATACCACCGCATCGGATGGAAGGCTGTCACCTTCACAATTGGTAGACAGAGCCATCGAATTTGGACTGCATACCCTTGCAATCACCGATCACGATACGGTTGACGGTTTGCCTATTGCACATGAGTACATTCGAGAAAATGCTTTACCACTCACGTTGATTGACGGGATTGAAATATCAACGGTTTGGCAAAACAAAGACATTCATATTGTCGGCTTAGGTGTAAACAGAGAACACGCCGCTCTCCAAACATTGATCGACGAGCAAAAGCAGAGAAGGGTTGAACGCTCTGAATTGATGGCACAAAGACTGGAAAAAGTTACCCAAGAAGGGGTGTTAGCAGGCGTAAGAGCCATCGCTGGAGACGCACCACTAACGCGAGCTCATTTTGCGAAATGGTTAGTGGATAACGGCTACGCGAAAAACATGCAGCAAGTATTCAAAAAATACCTTACACGCAACAATCCGGGGTATGTCCCGCCTGTTTGGTGCTCAATTTCCGAAGCGGTTGATGTTATTCATCAAGCCGGCGGGCAAGCGGTTCTGGCACATCCAGGACGATACCAGTTGACGGCGAAATGGATAAAGCGCTTAATTACCGCGTTTTGCGAAGTAGGCGGTGACGCCATGGAAGTGGCTCAACCGCGACAGGCGCAACAAGAGCGACGCAATCTTGCAGATTATGCTATACAATACAAACTATTAGCTTCCCAAGGATCTGACTTCCATTACCCCTCACCGTGGATGGAGCTGGGAAGAAATTTATGGCTGCCCGCTGGCGTTGAGCCAGTATGGAAAGACTGGGGACTCACCCCACACTCAAGAGCCGAAGAGCTCGTAAGCGAGGAAAATTAATGAGCCAATTTTTTTACATTCATCCTGACAACCCGCAAGCACGTTTAATTACTCAAACGGTTGCCATCATTCGCAATGGCGGTGTTGTCGTGTACCCAACCGATTCTGGCTATGCCCTTGGGTGCCAGCTTGAAAATAAGCAAGCGCTGGATCGTATCTGTCGAATCCGAAAACTGGACGACAAACATAATTTTACGTTGTTGTGCCGTGACCTGTCAGAGCTATCACTTTACGCCAGAGTTGATAATACGGCCTTTCGACTTTTGAAAAGCAATACTCCTGGTCCTTTCACGTTTATTTTCAAGGGCACCAAAGAAGTACCTCGCCGCTTGATGAATTCAAAGAAAAAAACCATTGGTATCCGTGTTCCAGACAATGTGATTGCATTAGAGCTGTTAGAAGCGCTAGGGGAACCTTTAATGTCGACAACATTGATTTTGCCGGGAAGCGACGTGGCAGAATCGGATCCTGAAGACATCCGCGATAAGCTAGAACACGTTGTAGATGTAATTCTCAGTGGTGGCTATCTGGGCGAGCAACCCACGACGGTGATTGATTTTAGCGACGGCGACCCTGTTATTGCTCGTATTGGTGCGGGCGATCCGACGGCATTTGAGTAAGAAACCATTTCGTAAGGGAAACGGCCTCTAGATTTTTATGGTGGATTTCTGCGATAATACGCGCCCACCAAATCGGTGGCATCAAATTTTGCACTCGACGTCTGTGAAGGCGACACATAGGTAGATAAATGAGCGAAAAGTTACAGAAAATTTTAGCGCGTGCTGGGCATGGTTCACGTCGTGAGATCGAAGCGTTAATCAAAGCTGGGCGTGTTAGCGTGAACGGTATCGTTGCTAAACTTGGCGAACGCTTGGAAGATGAAAATGCGGTAGTGCGCATTGACGGACATAACGTATCCGTAAAAGCATCGGAAGAAGTGGTTTGTCGTGTACTAGCCTACTACAAACCGGAAGGTGAGCTTTGTACTCGCCACGACCCTGAAGGTCGCCGTACGGTATTTGACCGTTTACCTAAAATTCAAGGTGCTCGCTGGGTGTCGGTTGGTCGTCTTGATGCCAATACCTCTGGTTTGTTGTTATTTACTACAGATGGTGAGTTAGCCAATCGATTGATGCACCCCTCTCGTCAGGTTGATCGTGAATACCTTGTTCGCGTATTTGGTGAAGTCACCGAAAAAATGATTCAGAACTTGGTGCGTGGCGTAAAGCTTGATGACGGTATGGCTCGCTTTGAAGATGTCGTATACGCTGGCGGTGAAGGTATGAACCACACTTTCTACGTCGTCATCAATGAAGGTCGTAACCGTGAAGTTCGTCGTTTATGGGAATCTCAAGGACCAACCGTTAGCCGACTTAAGCGTGTTCGTTACGGTGATATTTTCTTAGATAAGAAATTGCCTCGTGGCGGTTGGATGGAGTTAGAGCTGAAAGAAGTCAACTACTTGAGAGAAATGGTAGAGCTTCAACCAGAGAAAACCTCCTTGATTGATCCACATAACTCATCTCGTAACCGTGATCGCTCACGTAGTCAGAAAATTCGACGTGCGGTGAAGCGTCACGAAGAGCGTGTGAGTAAGCCCGCAGGCAGAAGCAACCAGCGACGTAAGCCTGGAAAGCCAGTGAAGCCAACAAAATCGACTCACCGCCAAGGTTAAGCCTCGGTTGCAATGAATGTTTAGCCTCGCCACTGTGCGAGGCTTTTCTTTGTCTTGTCTAAAAGGGAGATTTTGATAAAACAGGTCGTCATAATTTTGGGGAAGCGTCTAAGGTCGTGCGCGTCGCTTGTTTTAGATCATTTAAGGCATTTTCCAGCAGAGACGACATTAAATCACTCGCCAGTGGACCATTGCCAGCCACAATCGCGTCGTACACCTTTTTGTGTTCCTCTACCCACGATTCGTCATCCAGATCTTGTTGAGCAAGTCGAAAGGTATGCTGTAGCACCACGGATATCATGTCACCAAGAGAACGATAAAACCGATTTCCGGTTGCATCGAGAATGGCGCAATGAAAGGCTAGGTCATGTCTTACTCTGTCTTCGTCATCCAAATATAACGTCATGCCTTGTAATGTACGACGCATCGCAATGTCGTCGTCTTTTGAAAATCGGCTCGCGGCTAAGTAAGCGGCTCTAGGCTCAAAGGCCAATCTCAAATCGTAAAGTTCAACGATTAAATCGCTATTCAACGAGCTTTTCACCACCCAAGAGAGCACTTCACTGTCGAGCATGTGCCATTCTGAGGTAGGGCGAACCCTTAACCCCAACCTTGGCACAGACTCCACCATGCCTTTGCCATTCAATACCTTAATGGCTTCTCGGACGGCGGTTCTTGAAACTTTGAACTCTTCAATAAGATCTTGCTCATTTCCAAACATTACGCCCGGAGGGTAACGACCACTTACAACACGTTGGCCAATTTCGGTCGCGACGTGCTCATGTAAAAACTGCTTTTTGGTCAATGTCTTGTTATCCTAAGTTCGTCCACCATCGATTACCAGAGACTGCCCTGTTATCATTGCTGAGGTGGTTGATGCTAAAAACAAAGCGGCATTGGCAATGTCTTGTGGTGTCACCATTTGCTTTATGCATTGGTTTTTCAGCCACTCTTTTTCCAACTCTTCGGTGAGCCAGAGTCGCTTTTGTTTGTTTGTCGCTACCCAGCCGAGGGTGAGGGTATTGACTCGTATGTTCCATTCTCCAAGTTCACGTGCAAGGGATTTTGTGAGTCCGTGAATCGCTGCCTTGGCGGTAGAATAGGCAGGATACCCCGAAATCCCAAGCAAGTGGCTGATTGACGACAGGTTAATGATGCTGCCTCCGGTTATTTTCATTCTTTCTTGTACATGCTGTGCACTGTAAAAGTAAGATCGAAGGTTAACGTTCATGAGGTTGTCCCAATCGGAAACGGTTAAGTTAGACAATAAGTGTCGTTGGTCATTGGCAACATTGTTGATCAGCACATTTACCGGTCCAAACGAGGTTTCCAGTTTGGAAATGGCTTCTTTCATCGCGGATACGTCGCCAATATCGACGCAAGCAAATCGACCCTGTTTGAGTTCGTGCTGAAGCGCATTACCCGCTTCCATATTAATGTCTAAGTAGCTGACTTTGCAGCGTTGCTGGTCAAAAGCCAACGTTAATGCACGTCCGATCCCTGTTGCTCCTCCGGTGATCAAAACGTGTTTGCCTTTTAAATCAGGGTAGTCAACCGTCATGATGAACTCCTTGCTGATCCGCCCATCATTCGGTCAATCGCGTAATCCGCTATCATCATGGCAGGGGCATTCGTATTCGCGCTAATGATTATTGGCATAATTGATACGTCGATCACTCGCAAGTTTTTTACACCGAACACGCGAAGGTGGCTGTCTACTACGGCTGCTTCATCCGTTTCCACCCCCATTTTGCATGTGCCGACTGGGTGATAGTTCGTTTTAACGGTTCGTTTACAGTGCGCGATGATGTCCTCATCCGACACACAGTTTGGACCGGGGAAAATTTCCTCTTTCACAGCGTCACAAAGAGGTGGTCTTTTGAGTAACTCCCGTGAATATTTAAAGCCAGCGACTTGCACAGCCATATCATCAGGATGGCTGAGGTAATTGGAATGGACGATGGGTTTGTCATGCGGGTGTTTAGAAGCGAGTTGAACCCTACCACGAGACTTAGGACGAATGACGCACGCATTAAAAGTAGCGCCGTGCGTGGGTTCGACATCCATCACATCTCTGTCTAAATATACGGTTGGTACACAATAGTGTTGAATGGTGGGTCTGGCTTCAGGAGTGATGGGGTTGATGAAGGAACAAGCTTCGCACCCATTGCTGGCAACGGGTCCATTGCCCAGCAGCAAAAACTGCAGACCATTTTTGAGCATCTTTAGCCCTGTATCTTCACCAAAATACCCCAGCTTTTCTTTGGTTGAGACAACAACGGGAACTTCATGGTGATCTTGCAGATTTTGTCCAACCCCAGGAAGATGGTGCACCACATCAATATCGTGTTCGGTTAGGTGCTGTTTGTCTCCCACACCCGATAGCATTAATAGCTGTGGCGTCACTATGGCCCCTGCGGCCAACAACACCTCTTTCTTGGCTTTGACTGTGTAGGTTTGCCCTTTATATTGATACTCCACTCCAATGGCTGTTTTATCCAAGAAGAGAACTCGCGTCACCTTAGCACCAAGTCGTAATTCAAATTTTTTCTCGTGTTTAATGTCAGAAAGGAACGCTTTTGATGCGGAGCAACGTTGACCTTTGTACGTTGTGGTTTGCATGAGCCCCGTACCAAATTGATCGCCTTTATTGAAATCCAGTGTCAGGGGAACATCCATGGCTTGCATGGTTTGCAGATACAAAAAGCTCATGTCGCAGACTTGAACAGGATCCGATACCTTCAGTGGCCCATCTATACCGTGTAGGTCGTTATTAAGGCGTTGGTTCCCCTCTTGCTGAATGTAGTAGGGGAGAACGTCTTGATAGCTCCAGCCATCGCCTTCAACAGCCTGATGCCAACATCTGTAGTCCTCTTCACATCCACGCATGTAGACCATTGCGTTCACCGTGCTGCCTCCGCCAAGCACGTTACCTTGTGGGATATCGTGTACGCGTTCGTTAAGTTGTGGCTGCGGTTGGGTATGATGAAAAGTCAGGTATTTGGAACCTGATAACATTTTAATAAAACCAGCAGGCATGCTAAAAAGTGGGTGATGATCTGGGTAGCCTGCTTCTAGCATTAATACGCTTGCACCGTACTTTTTCACCAAGCGATTGGCTGCGACACAAGCCGAGCTGCCTCCGCCAACAATAATGTAATCCGTCACGCTTTCTCTCCTAATGGCTTACTTTCGTATGACCAACATTTCCTAATTAATGGCTTTCCCTTGGCACCTCTGCGCCGCGACATCCCAATAAAAAGTCTAAATCCGCCCCCTGATCCGCTTGCAAAACATGGTCGATATACAATTTTTGATAACCACTGGTTATCAGGCTAGGTTCAATAACCTGACGTTCTCGACGCTTTTGCAAATCCTCATCCGACACTTCTAGATGCAGGGTGCGTTGTTCGACATTCAGTTCAATGATGTCTCCGTCTTCCACTAATCCTATAGCGCCACCAGCCGACGATTCTGGCACTACATGCAGTACTACCGTGCCGAACGCTGTGCCACTCATTCTTGCGTCCGAAATTCGAACCATATCTCTTACACCTTGTTCCAGAAGTTTTTTAGGCAAAGGTAAATTGCCCACTTCTGCCATGCCAGGATAGCCTTTTGGTCCGGCGCCTTTTAGCACCAGAATGGCGTCTTTATCGATCTTCAGATCAGGTGAGTCGATTCGATTTTTGAAATCTTCAATACTCGAGAAGGTGACAGCTTTGCCACGGTGATTCATCAATTCTGGTGTGGCAGCAGACGGCTTTAGTACGGCGCCTCCGGGGGCTAAGTTGCCCTTCAAAATGGCGATGCCCCCTTGCTCAACGAGAGGGCGATGTAATGGGCGAATGACCTCATCGTTGTAGCATTGTGCCGATTCAATATTGTGTTTCAATGCCTCGCCCGTTACGGTCATAACCTCTAAATTCAACGAGGTTTCAATGCGTTTCATTACCGCAGGGACACCGCCAGCGTAGCAAAAATCTTCCATAAGAAAGCGACCGCTCGGCAAGCAGTCGACCAAGGTAGGAATGTCGCGACCATATTCGTCCCAGTCTTGGAGAGTCAAGGGAACCTCGGCGCGTCCTGCAATCGCGAGCAAATGTATAACGGCGTTGGTGGAGCCGCCAATGGCACCATTGACTCGAATTGCGTTTAAGAACGCGTCTCGAACTAACACCTGATTTAAGCACAAATTTTCTTCAACCAAGCCGACTATGCGCCTGCCTGAAAGCCGAGCAATTCGAGCTCGGTTGGCATCCACAGCAGGATAAGTGGCGTTGTAAGGCAAAGTGACACCAAGAGCTTCCGCCATGACGGCCATGGTTGACGCTGTGCCGACCGTATTGCAATGCCCAGCGGATCGAGACATGGCAGACTCCGCATCCATAAAGGTGTTCACGTCGATCTTTCCTGCTCTGACGTCTTCTGAAAAACGCCAGACATCGGTGCCTGACCCGAGCGTTTCTCCGTGAAATCGACCATTTAACATTGGCCCACCAGACACCAAAATGGTCGGCAAATTGGCACTGGCTGCGCCCATTAATAGTGCAGGGGTGGTTTTGTCACAGCCCGCCATGAGCACGACACCATCGATTGGGTTACCGCGAATTGATTCTTCGACGTCCATTGAAGCTAAGTTGCGAAACAGCATCGCAGTGGGGCGAAGGTTCGATTCACCACATGAAAATACGGGAAACTCTAATGGATAGCCGCCCGCTTCGAGCACGCCATTTTTTACTTCTTGAACCAGCTCTCGAAAATGCGCGTTACAAGGGGTGAGTTCGGAAAAAGTATTACAGATACCAATAACAGGGCGACCATCAAACATGTCGTCTGGTGCACCACGATTCTTCATCCAACTTCGATGAATGAACCCATCTTTATCCATTGGTCCGAACCAAGCTTGGGATCGTCTCTTTTTCATGTTGTGGCTCCCAAGCTGTTGGTGTTAGCACTGCCACGTAGCCGTAACCCCGTATGGCTATCGAAGTAAAGAATGCGTTCTGGATTGAGCTGAATATGGATATCCGTGTCCAAATCTGGTCGGAAATGCTTGTCGGCTTTTAAGGTGATGGATTGCTCATCCACTTTACACACTACGAGTGTGGAATCTCCGGTGGGTTCTACAGCGTAGACGTTTCCTGTTAGATGACAGGGCTCGGTGGATAGGGTGCAATCTTCCGGTCTTATGCCTAACACCACGGCGGTGTTGTCTTCTATGCCATGCGCGGGCAGGTTTCCGGCGTTGGTTTGGAAAGATTGGTTTTGAATCCGACCTTGAATTTGATTCATTGAAGGAGAACCTAAAAAGCCGGCGACAAACAGGTTAGCAGGGTTGTCGTAGACTTCATCAGGTGTACCAATTTGCTGAATTTCACCAGAAGACATAATGACCACTCGATCTGCCAAGGTCATGGCTTCAATTTGATCGTGGGTTACGTAGATCATGGTGACGGCCATTTCACGCTGTAACCGCTTGATCTCGGCTCGCATATCGACACGTAGCCGCGCGTCTAAGTTAGACAACGGTTCGTCCATCAAAAATACCGATGGGTTACGAACAATGGCTCGGGCAAGTGCAACCCGCTGACGCTGGCCTCCCGATAGGGCTTTAGGTTTGCGGTCTAGGTATTCCAGCAACCCCACTTTTTCTGCTGCGTAGAGAGATTTTTGATAGCGAGTTGACTTATCCATGCCTGCGATTTTATGGGGATAGGCGATGTTATCTCTTACCGTCATGTGGGGGTAAAGCGCATAATTCTGAAACACCATGGCGATGTTCCTGTCTCGTGGTAGACGATCGGTCATATCAGTATCATCAAAGAGGATTTCACCGGATGTCGGCGTTTCCAGACCGGCGATCATTCTCATGGTTGTCGTTTTACCGCACCCAGAAGGACCCAGCAGAACAATGAATTCCCCTTCCGCAATGTCTAAGTCGAACTGATTGACAGCCTTGACTCCAGACCACTCTTTTTTGACGGCATTTAACGAAACTTGTGTCATCAGTAGCTCCTAAAACATTAACGATATGACCCCATCGTCAGACCTATTAATAGGTGACGCTGGAAAATGACGATGAAAACAATGATTGGAACAATCATCAGTGCCGCAGACGCAGACAATTCTGCCCAGCGGATGGTTTGGTACCCAATAAAGCCGTAGAGACCAATTGGCACGGTTCGTACTTCGCTGTCCCCAAGCACGAGGGCAAAAAGAAACTCATTCCATGACAGTAAGAAAATTAAAATACCAACGGAAGCCAGCCCTGGTAGGGCAAGGGGTAACGTGATCCGAAAAAATGCACTGAAATACGTGTCTCCATCTAGGTAGGCGGCTTCCTCCAGCTCTACAGGTAATTCGGAAAAGAACCCCCGGAGTAACCACACGACAATCGCCAAATTGAGCACGACATGCGCGATGATCAAACCGATGTGAGTATCCAAAAGTCCGAGTTGATAAAACAGAACAAAGAAAGGGATCAGCATGGCGACGGGAGGGGTCATTCGAGTACTCAATATCCAAAAGCCAAAATCCCCACGCCCTTTGAAATGGAAACGTGCAAGGATGTAAGCCGTTGGTGCGCCGATCAGCAAGCTCAGCACGGTTGAACCTGCGGCAACGATGGCGCTGTCGATGAAGAAACCCAAAATGGCCGGATTACTCAGTACTTTTTCAAAATTTTGCAGTGTGGGTTCAAACCAAAAACTTGGTGGGCGAGACATGGCTTGAATTGGGGTTTTCAACGAAGTTAAAAAAATCCAATACAGCGGAAATAGGCACCAAAGAGCAAACAAATACAACAAAACACGACGCGCCCATAGGGAGCCAAAAAGGCGAACAATCATAGAACTGAGGATCATTTTGCGTTCTTTCATGATGTGCTCCCTGTTTTCAAGTCGAACAGCCCCAGCTTTCTGAGAAAAACCTGACTGACGAGTAAGGTGAAGAGCAGCA
This sequence comes from Vibrio sp. S9_S30, assembly GCF_014694455.1. Lineage (GTDB taxonomy): Bacteria > Pseudomonadota > Gammaproteobacteria > Enterobacterales > Vibrionaceae > Vibrio. The sequence goes on from NZ_JAAUWT010000004.1 coordinate 309,375, forward strand.
TGACAATGGCAATAGCCGATGCGTACCCCATTTCAAGAAATTCGATGCCTTGTTTATAGGCCAGAATATTCAATGTACGAGTGGTGATCCCCGGTCCACCTCCAGTTAGAACGAAGATAATGTCGAACGTTTTGAAGGCGTCGATCACTCGGAATAATAAAGCGAGCGCAATGTAGGGTTTCAATTGAGGTAAGGTGACATAAAAGAACGTTTGCCAGCCATTGGCTCCGTCTACTTCGCTTGCCTCTTCAGGTTCCGAGGGCAAAGAGGCTAGTCCTCCAGCGGTGATCAGTAAAATGAACGGCGTCCACTGCCAGGTGTCGACCAATATTAGAGAAAGCAGTGCGGATTCAGGTGCCGCCGTCCAAGCGCTGGGTTCGAGTCCGATCGATGTAAGCATGTAGTTCAATACGCCTAAAGAAGGATTAAACATCAATCGAAAGGTAAAAGTGGCTGCTACGGGCGTAATCGCGATGGGAAGCAAAAACAGCAGCCGGAGCCAAGGCGCTTGTTTGGATTCGTGGTGCAGAAGGGCAGCCATGCCTACACCCAAAACGGTTTGCAAAGAGACTGCCACTATGGTGAAAACCAAGGTGACCTTGGTGGCGAACCAGAACTCATCGGATTGGAACAACTTACTGTAGTTGCCGAACCCAATAAAACTCTTTTCACCCGCATTCAATAGTGAGTAGTCGGTAAAGGATAAGTACAAGCTGAGTAAGAAAGGAAACAATGTTGTTAAAAGCAAAACCGCAGTAGCGGGCAAAAGCATCGCCAAAATGAAGCGTCTTCGATGCTTTTTGGCTGAGCGTGGCGGCTTTTGAGCCTTGGGCAGCGCCATTTCCTTTGACAACATTGCCTTCATTTCCATACCTTCCTTATCCTATATTCCAGTGTTTCATACCCAATTGAAGCGACTTATGCGCATTACAAAATATCGTTGATCTTATTGGTGGCAAGCGTCATAGCGGACTTTGAGGTTTTTGCCCCTGTTGCAACTTCATTGATGGCGATGCCCCACGCATCAAGAATTTGGGCGGCTTTAGGGTGGAACCAGCAGGCTTTGAAGATTTCGGCATCACCAGAGTTGAGGTTTGCTAACGCTGCTTTTGCGGCATCGGCACCAAAACGATCTTTAAACGCTTTGGAATCCCAAGCGGAGTTACGGATGGTCGCCAATCCGTTGGCTGAGGTCAGTGCGCACCCCGGTTTGGAGTTCAAGAACATGAGCAGTAAGAATGCTGCTTGTTTTTTCTTGGAATGTCGGTTGATGCCTGCTTGCCATGTCCAAATGTTAGCTTTTGCTGGATTATTTAAATGCGTAGGCATGGACGCGTAGGTGGTGGAATCGTGTACCAGACTTTTTTCTGGGTTTTGGAAGTCGGTAGCGAAATTGGATGAGTCCATGGCAATGGCGGCAGCGCCTGCCGAGAAATCATTCAACACTTCATACCAATGGTAATTTCCTACGCCCAGTGGTCCGGCATCTTTGAGTAGTCGCCCGTACATATCAATGGCGGCAATGGCTTCGTCGCTGTCGAGTACGCAGCGACCATCTTTGATGACTTCACCGCCATAAGAAAACAAGAAACCACCACAGGGCCACGTGCCCGCTGTGCCATCAGATTTGGAACGAAGGACAATGCCCGCCATTTGATTGGACTTGAGTTTTATCGCAGCGTTATACAATTGGTCGTACGTGCTAGGTATTTCTATCCCCGCTTTTGCGAAGGCGCTGGTGTTACAGAATAGGGTCTGTGCTTCAGCTGTAACGGCCATACTATAACGAACTTTATCAGACCAAACTGGGAATTCGTTTGCCATGGAGAAGATATCCCCCGCGTCATACCAACTGGCATCAAATAGCGCGGTATTTGCGTAGTAGTCTTCAAGTGGCTCCAACCAACCAGAGCTGATGAATTGCCCCAAAGCATGCACCATCATGACATCTGGTTCCGGCGATCCTGCTCCGAGTTTCACAGGCATTTCACCCACGTATTCTGTTTCGGATTGTTTTTGAAGTTTGACTTTAATGCCTGTGAGTTTTTCGAAGAGAGGGAGTATCGGGGCAATGGCTTGTGCCCAAGGATGTTCCATTGCACCCAGAACAATGGTTTGTCCGGCATGAGCCTTCCAATCCACATCCGCGGCTAGGAAAGCCGAAAGCATACGATCTTGGGCATCTGCCCACGTCATTCCGGGTAATCCAAATGCCAAAGCGACACTTGCCGCTGTAGAGGTTTTTAAAAAAGTTCTGCGGTTCATACCTTTCAGGTAAGAAGTCGACTTGTTGCTTGAACGGTCCATTTCAAATTTCCTTTTGTTAACGAGCTTTCCTTACATCCGCTAAATCACAAAACGCATATTGATGCATATCAATAAGTAATACTTAACAATAAATAAGTATTACTGTTAACGATATATTAATCATTTGTACAAAAAATGATCAACTGACTTTTTTATACAAATTGGAGATAAATCGAAGATTTTTAGAAATGAGACAAAAAAGCGAACGAGTGCTTTTCAGGGGCAGCATTTCACTGCAACGAAGTCATTCAATATTAAATGTTATGTAATAACATATCTATTTTAGGGGGTGCTAAATAGCTTTGACAGTAAGAACTCCTGTCTTATTAATTTGGAATTACTATTTTATTAATTTCAATTGAGTGGGATCACTATTGAATATTTAATAATCTGATCTTTTTCATGCATTTCGTAAAAAGTGAATAAAAAAATAGTAGTTCAGTATTTAATTTTCCATTTCTTATATTTAAATTTGTCATTATAAAAGGATTTTTTACTTCAAAACTATGATTTAAATCGATATTTAACTCGCCGTGAATATAGCCAGCCTTTTTATAAAAAATAGCTTAATCTAAAAATTCATCATTTCTCAATTATAAATCCTGATATTTATAATTACATTTGAATTAATAGTGTGATTATATTGAAAATGATTGAAATATTTAAAGTGGACAGCTTTCTTCCTTTGTATTAATTAATGAAATCAGATCCTGGTTGTAATATTTCTATATTTATATTTTAGGATTTAGATATATAGGACTTTCAATAATCTATAAATTTAATGGTATGGATTTGTTGGCCATATATCGCCTTTTTAATAAATGGAATTTTGACCAAATTAATTGGCAAATATGTTTTAAATAATTAGGGAAAAAAGGCTTGTAATGAGTTCACATGTATTACCAATAAAAAGAAAGGTAGTAGCAGGTATTTTATGCTCGCTGCTTGGTTTTTCTGCCAACACGCATAGCGCACCTTCATCTCACGGTATTGATTTTGGCGTGGTTAATCAGGATAGATTGATCGCAATGTTAAAAAAGACCGGTGTTATTTCAAAAGAAGCCAATGAAACAGAATCTGAAAGGGCACTTTATCAATACCTTTCTTCTATTCATGTTCAAAAAGCTGAAAAAGGGGAATTAGCGTACTACGAGGAAAAAAGAAATAAGCGACTATTGGGGCTGATGTCTTCTGATATTTCACACAATATACCCCCTTCAATTGCGAGAGCATTACCAGAAAATGAATGGGCGGGATCTATTACTCAAGATAAAGTTCTTGCGATTTTAATTGAGTTCCCAGATTACCCAGCCAATATGGTGACCCCAGACGAAACCTCAAATTACTACGAAGATTATACGCCTTCACACTACCAAGATATGTTGTTTGGTCGAGGTGGTTATGTGGGAAGTAATGGCAAAAACCTCCTTTCCATGGTGCAATTTTATGAACAGCAATCTGGGGGTTCATATACACAAATTGGAGGGGTTGCAGGATGGTATAAAGCGCAGCATCCCGCCGCATTTTACGGAGCCCAACAGGGAAGTACGAAAGATGTTAACGCTCGTGATTTGGTTAGGGAAGCACTGATGGCTGCTGCCGCTGATCCCAATGTAAACTTGAGCGATTATGATCTTGAAGACCGTTACGATCTCGATGGCGATGGGAATTACCGCGAAGCCGACGGCTTAGTCGATCACATCATGATTTTCCATTCTGGTGTTGGGCAGGAGGCTGGAGGCGGTCATCTTGGTTCTGATGCCATTTGGTCCCACCGTTGGAATTTGGGTAAAGTCTTTGCCATTAAAGGCACGTCAGCATCCGTTCCTCACTGGGGTGGCTTAATGGCCGCTTACGATTACACCATTCAGCCTATTGATGCGGCTGCAGGTGTTGCGGCGCATGAATATGGGCACGACCTTGGTCTTCCAGATGAGTATGACACGGTTTATGGTCAGGATGAGTGGGGAAGCACACCAGGAGAGCCTGTATCTTACTGGTCTATCATGTCATCTGGTTCTTGGGCGGGATTGATTCCTGGTACTGAACCCACTGGCTTTAGCCCATGGGCAAGACAATTCCTACAAAACGCTTTAGGGGGGAATTGGTTACACGGTAAAACGGTGGAGTTTAACCAGCTTAATACGGTGCCACAATCGGTCACACTTGATCAGGCGAATTCAAAAGGCGCAAATCATGACTACTTGCGCATTAACCTTCCGCCGAAAATCGTGAAATTAATGGATGTTGTGGGGACTCAGTCGTTCTACTCTGAGCGTGGTGACAACCTAAACACCAATGTGCACTTTGATGTGACTATTCCAAATACAGCATCGGCAGCGTTGACGTTTAAGGTGAATTACGACATCGAAGACGAATACGATTTTGGTCGTGTTTTGGTCAATGGAACCCCTATTGCTGGTAACATTACGACCACTTATGATCCGCACGAAATTGGCTATGGTATCGGGTTTACTGGCGTTTCGAACGGCTGGGTAGAGGCTACGTTTGACCTGAGCGCATACGTAGGTCAAACAGTCACCATTTCATTCAACTATCTAACCGATGGTGGGTATGTGAAAAATGGGTATTGGTTTGATGAAGTCACGGTTAGCGCAGATTCTCAAACCTTGGCGTACTACAATGCGGAGTCTAGTGTGCCTGAGCTAATCCTAGATGGCATGACACGGAATGATGGCAGCTTTGAACACGATCATTACTATCTTGCTGAGTGGCGTCAGCATGAAGGGGTGGATAAAGGTCTTGCACACATTAACCGCAATAACCATATCATGACATTTGATCCAGGTTTGGTGCTTTGGTATGTCGATACCTCTCACACAGACAATGGTGTTGCCTCTCACCCTGGTGAAGGATGGTTAGGTGTGGTTGATGCGGATCGTAATCCACAGTTCTGGAGTGATGGTACACCGGCGACATCACGTTACCAAGTGCGGGATGCCGCGTTTAACTCTAAAACAGGGCAGCAAATTCACCTCGTTGATAAGCAAGGACTGACGCTAGACGACCCCTATGTTGTAGCAAACCCAATGTTTGCAGATTGGGAAGACTACTCAAACCCCATTCGTCCAGCGACGGGTAGGTTAACCCCCCACTATGGGATCGTGCTTCAGGTCGTGGATCAAGCGGAAGATGGCAGCACTGCAACGGTCAACTTAATGAAGCTTTGGTAACGGAGGTTTTTGGCCACTGAGGTTTTTAGTCACTGGGCGTTTTGGGTGACAGAGAATTCTAAAGCCAATCGATTATTGACCTAGACGTAATCAAAAAAGCCCACCAACATAGAGTTGGCGGGCTTTTGTGTTAATGCTTACTATCACCGAAACGATCAGTCTCTTTTCCAAAGTATATGGCAGAACTTGTTATCCGGATCGCGGCTTACCAGCATGCGAGCATATACATCGTCTAACTCGTCGCTTTCTTCATTAACCAAGCCAATTCTCACTTCGGCGTAAACTTCTTTATCGACATCGAACCCAACATGGTTAGCCCAGTCATCACCGGTTTCGACGAGCTCCGCGGCACCACGTTCTTCAAATTGAGCCGTAAAAATAATGACATCGGCTGGCTCTAAATTGTCGGGTGCCATTTCAAGGAAGATATCGTATGCGGCATCGATGACATCATCAAAAGAAATTAAGTTGGTCATAGTATTACGCTCGGTTCATGTATTTGCGCTCGGTTGTATGCACAACGATGCGATCGCCTGTGGAAATGTATTCAGGGACTTGTACCGTCAGACCAGTCGCAAAGCGGGCAGGTTTGGTACGAGCAGACGCCGATGCCCCCTTTATAGAAGGATCCGTTTCTTCAATAACCAGTTCAACGGTAGAAGGCAGTTCCAGCCCAACGGGTTGGTTATTAACGACCAAGACTTGTAACCCCTGAGTTTCTTCATTGATAAACAGTAACTCGTCCGCAATGTCATCTCGCTTAAAGTTAAACTGAGTGTAGTCTTCGTTGTCCATGAAGATGTACTCATCACCGTCGATGTAGGAGAATAGAACATTGCGTTTTGCGATGTCGGTTGTATCCACAACATCGTCAGATTTAAAGCGCTCATCAACACGAGAACCATTGGATAGATCAGTACAACGTAACTTGTAGATTTTTGCACCGCCACGCCCACCTGGCGTTGTGACTTCAATGTCTTTGATCAGCAGTGTTTTGCCGTTTGAGATGATGGCAAACCCTTTTTTTAACTCGCTAGCCCTTGGCATATTGGATTCCTAACTATTTCTATAGCCTGAAATTATATACCCAAGTTACCTCAAGGTGCTAGCTTCTGCGTGTATTGCTAGGTTCAGCGCGTCAGTTTAAGGGGATGGGAGTAAGTTGGCATTATTTCCATGAGTAGACTTGATCGAATGCTCATGCTGGGCGAAGATGATTGGGTATATAAACTCCATTCAAAAATGCGGAATACTCTTTTGAACACAACCACTTCACTGCCGGTTATCGACCCTACGCAACCTTTTCAATCCGACTACCAGTCGGTCATTAATGAAGTACTTGCTTTCCTAACCAGAGGGCTCACTTCTAATCTGCACAGTGTTTATATTTTCGGTAGTGTTGCCCGTAAGACGGCAAAAGTAGGGCATTCCAATCTCGATATCGTTATCGTGACTCAAAGACCGCTTTCTGATAAAGAACACACCATAGTAAAAACCATCAAATGGCGATTCTCAAAACAATACAATCATTTGATCACCGGAATTCAATTCCAGTTTGGTATGATGCCAGAAATTCTGAGTTTAGATGGCATCTTCACGTGGGGCTTTATGCTTAGGCACTGCTGTGTGTGTGTTCATGGCGAGGATCTATCACAAAGCTTTGGTGATTTCGAACCTAGCTGGGAAATTGCAAAGCATTGGAACATGGATGTAGGGGACTGGGTAACGCTCTACAGAGAAAAAATTGGAAAAGCGAAAGCAGATATTGAAATACGTTACCTTCAAAAAGTGATTGCAAAGAAACTGCTTAGGGCAAGCTATTCGTTGATTATGTACAAAGATAAGCAATGGCTAGAGAACCCAGTCGAGTGTGGGAAACAATTTCTGCGCTATTACCCAAAGAAAAAAGTCGAAATTCAACGTCTTGTCATTTTGTTGCAAGGTAAGCCAGTGCCTAAACGTTCCATTATTGGAATACTCGATGGCTATGGAAAGTGGCTAGTAAGAGCGTACGAAAAAACAGAATTTCGAATTGGTTAAGAGAGACACGCCTCTCCCCGTATAGAGGGCGTCACCTCATTTTTGATTCTGTTATCGTCTCTGCCAGCTACTCGTCTATTGGAATGATGCGTATGTCTGAACGATAGGCATACTGTTTCTTTTTCTGTTTATGCTTATGGCTATTCACATGGCGGTGCGAGATGAATCATAGCAAGACCACCTAATGATGTTTCCCGGTATTTGCTATTCATATCTTTACCGGTTCGATACATAGTGTCGATCACTTTATCTAATGATATTAAACATTTACTGGTTCTTTTTAGTGCCATTCTCGATGCGTTGATTGCTTTAATCGCCCCCATTGCATTTCTTTCTATACAGGGAACTTGAACAAGCCCTCCGATTGGGTCGCAGGTCATTCCAAGTGAATGTTCCATTGCAATTTCTGCCGCAATGCAAATTTGCTCATTGCTGCCACCTCGTAAAGCGGTTAATCCAGCTGCGGCCATAGAAGAGGAAACGCCTATTTCACCTTGACAGCCGACCTCGGCTCCTGAGATGGAGGCGTTCATTTTATAGAGCATACCAATGGCGCCTGAAACGGCTAGAAAGTCTCGGATCTGTTTATTGTCTAAAGGGCGTAGAAATTGATGGTAATACATCATTACAGCGGGTATAACACCTGCTGCTCCGTTAGTCGGTGAGGTGACGACTTGCCCACCAGCCGCGTTCTCTTCACTGACAGCAAAAGCAAATAAGTTTATCCAATCCATGATTTCCATAGGATCCGTTTCTATTGAGGCATTGGCTTCGAGTTTCTTGAGTAGCGCTGGGGCGCGCCGGGTTACATTCAGCCCACCATCCAAGATGCCTTCGGTTTCAAAACCTTTATCCATGCACTGGCTCATGACTTCCCAGATTTGATCGGCTTTTTTTTCCAAATCGGCTTGAGAACGATACGTCAGCTCATTTTTTTGGATAAGACCGCCAAGGCTCAAGCCATGTTGTTCTGCTTGACCTAAAAGCTCTTCTGCATTGGTAAAAGGGTAGGGGACTTCAAGAGTTTCCTCGCTATTTGGGTTGTTCAGCTGCGCTTCTGTCGCGATGAACCCACCACCGATGGAGTAATACGTTTCCTTGGTACATTCGTTACCTTCAATGTCGTATGCTGTAATCGACATGCCGTTCTCATGTAAAGGCAAAGCGTGTTGATGAAAAAGGAGATCCTTATCTTCTATGAATTCGATTGAACGTTGACCGCATAATAGAAGTTTGTTTTTTTTAGTATGCTCATCAAGCAGTTGGTTTGCTTTTGTAATATTAATGTTGGCGGGTTCGTTGCCCATCAATCCTAGCAATACCGCTTTATCAGTGTGATGCCCAACTCCCGTGAGAGAAAGGGAGCCAAAAAGATCAATTTGTACTCGAGATATCTTGTGTAAATCTGGTATTAGTTTTTGACCAAATTGATAACCCGCAATCATAGGACCGTTTGTATGTGAGCTCGAAGGTCCCACGCCAATTTTGAAGATATCGAATATAGAAAGCATGCATTACTCACTGGAATTGTTATTGGTATGTTAAGTGTAATTTTGAGTTTAGCTATATTCAAAGTTAGAGATAAAACATTGAGTTGGATCGAGAGCTAGAGCCAATAAAAATACCCAGCCATATTAGCTGGGTATCATATTTACGCCTCAAAGAGTTTGTGTTACCCCTAGCTCGCGTTTCTTCTTAAGTAATGCACGCATTCTAAGTGAATACACTAATTTCTATGTGAATACGCTAACTTCTAAGTGAATACGCTAATTTCTAAGTTAATACGCTAATTGACCCGTTGTAATGATATCGCTCTCGACGTCGCTTATTTCGTCTATATAACTTTCAACAGCTTGCTCCACCAGTTCTGTATCTTGAGTAAAGAACGCGAGGTGGAATACGGCGTCGCCTTCATTCACTAGCGGCAAGGTTTGTTGCCCGATCACGATGCCTTCCTTGGGGGCGACGATGCACGTTTCAGTATCGCCAAGTGGTGAGCTTATATACGCCAACACCTGAAGCTTTGATACTTTTTCTCCTAAAGTAACAACAGTGCGCAACATGCCATCGTTATTGGCTCGAATCCAGTTCGTCGATTTCGCTATGACCGGCTCCGAATACTTCTTACGGCTTTCCCTTAACATGCCTGCGGCTTGCATTACTCGCTTGATACCCAGTAATCCAGCGTTGATCGAGATCGGTTCAAAACGTAGCGCCTCGCCCGCCTCGTAGGTTAGCGTTGGAATACCGAGTCGCTCCGCTTCACTGCGAAGCGAGCCATCACGCAGAGCCGCATCCACAACAACGGGGGTATTGAATGCTTTGGCAAGCCTCAGTGTTTCTTTGTTTTCCAAATTTGCTCTGATTTGGGGCAAATTGGTTTTGTGGATTGCACCAGTGTGAAGATCCAAAATAATATTGCAGCGAGTCGCCACCTTATTGAAGAAGGAATACGCCATTCGAGAGGCAAGTGATCCATTTTCTGAACCGGGAAAACAGCGGTTCAAGTCTCTTCGGTCGGGCAAGTATCGCGACTTATGAATAAACCCGAACACGTTCACAATGGGGACGGCAATAACCGTACCTTTGAGCTTCGCTGGATCGATGGTTTTTGATAATTGACGCACCATTTCAACACCATTCAGCTCATCCCCATGAATGGCGGCATTCACCATCATAACAGGACCAGCGTATTTACCATTGATCACTTCTATTTGAATAGAAAGGGGCGAATGGGTATACAACTTCGCTGCTTCCAGTTCAAACGTCGAGCGCTTGCCTGGCTCTATGATGTGGTTTAGCAGTTCAAAGTTTTGATTTCTTTTAGCCTTTGCCACGAGTTTTAGTTCCTTTGGTGGACGCATTTTTTTCAATGAAGTCAATGATCATCCCGGCGACGTCTTTACCTGTTGCTTTTTCTATTCCTTCAAGACCAGGAGACGAGTTAACTTCCATGATTAGGGGGCCGCGTTCAGAGCGTAGCAAGTCTACCCCAGCAATATTTAAACCCATTGCTTTAGCAGCTGCGACTGCTGTTTTACGCTCTTCTGGGGTGATCTTAATTAAAGACGCGGTCCCTCCACGATGCAAATTAGAGCGGAACTCACCTTCTGCGCCCTGTCGCTTCATTGCTGCAATGACTTTATCACCGATAACAAAACAACGAATATCGGCACCGCCAGCTTCCTTTACAAATTCTTGAACCATGATGTTGGCTTTCAAACCCATAAACGCTTCGATAACACTTTCGGCTGCTTTTTTCGTTTCGGCTAGAACCACACCAATACCTTGAGTGCCCTCAAGAAGCTTGATCACAACAGGTGCTCCACCCACCATATCTAATAAGTCTTTTACGTCATCTGGTTTGCTCGCAAATCCTGTTACGGGCATACCAATGCCTTTTCTTGAAAGCAGTTGTAGAGAGCGTAGTTTGTCACGTGAACGAGTAATGGCAACCGATTCATTAATAGGGAATACACCCATCATTTCAAATTGACGTAATACCGCTGTGCCGTAAAACGTTACGGAAGCGCCAATTCTTGGAATAATAGCGTCAAGCCCAGTGAGCTCCTCACCTTTATAGTGCACTTCAGGCTTATCTGAGTTGATATTCATGTAACAACGCAGGGCATCAATAACCTTAACTTCATGACCGCGAATCTCTGCCGCCTCAATTAAACGACGAGTAGAGTACAAAGACGCGTTACGAGAAAGGATGGCAATTTTCACTATTTTTTCTCCTCAAGTGGCACTAAAAATGATTCGGTTGGGTCAACAATGATTCGGTTTCGCATGGCGGTTCTGCCGAGCAACATTCTGAATCTCATGTTTTCTCTGTTTGTTAATGTAATTTCGATCGGCCACTGCTCCCCACCTAGTGAAAGGAGTGTTTCCACGACGTATCGCTCTTCTTCATGACCACCAGAATCTCGCACTACTCGTTTGTTAATGACTTTGGCTTCGCAAATCTGGCTCAGCTCAGTGTTGTTTTGCTCTGGGTGCATCCAAAATCGTACCCAGAGCGTGTTGTTCCGAGTAAATGTTTCTAATTTATATGCGTGTAGGCATGAAGTTCGCGCACCTGTATCTATTTTCGCTTTGATACGATCTAAGCGAAGTTCAGGTAGGCTTAGCACTTCTCGCCACCCTACGATGATCTTCTTATTCATTTCAATTACTTAAGGTAAAGGCTAGGAACAGCCATGAAGCGATGTACTTAGTCGATAGAGCTTTTCAGTACAGTTAACAGTGTTGAGTAGAGGGGAGTGATTGCCCTCTTAGATACTCAGTGTCATTGATTGTATCAGGTCGTATTCTGTGTGTCATACAAACATTTTAATCTTGAAGATTAAAATGTGATGACTAAATAGAGAGATTTCAACGCTATTACATAGGGCTCATCTTATCAGTCGATGAAGCGGTGTTAGGTGGTTTTATTCCCTATAAATGATATAAATTTAGGGCTGTCTAAATCATGGTTCTTAGGCTATATCTTTATTGGTAAGCTCACTTATCCACCAAAAGTGCATGGATTAACTTAACGTTTATAAGCCAGCTTAGAGCCGTTACCACATCACTTAATGGATTAAATCACATCCACAGAGTGCGACGCACTCAAAGGTAAGGCGAAGGTTTAGATATGTTCAAGAACTTACCACTCACGTTGAAAGTATCATTGGGCACTGGTATCCCACTTTTGTTGCTGATCACCCTTTCCGCCGTTGCGCTGAATAGCACACATAACCACGGTAAATCCGGTTACATGGTAGACCAAACACATAAGGTCATCCAGCAAGCCATGAAAGTTGAAGGGGCGGCGGTGGATATGGAGACCGGAATGCGTGGTTTTCTGCTGGCTGGTCAGGAAGGTTTTCTAGAACCTTATATCAATGGGCGAACTCGATTTAGTCATTTGATTTCAGAATTGCAACAGACCGTTAGTGATAACCCTGCCCAAGTAAAACGTTTGTCGGACATGCAAAGCAATATTAATGCTTGGGTAGCCAATGTCACGGAACCCGCCATTTCACTACGCCGAGACATTGTTCCTACCCAAACGATGGATGACTTGGCAGATTTGGTCGGAGAAGCGAGAGGTAAGGTGTTTTTCGATAAATTTAGAGAACAAATGGCTACTTTTATCTCTCGGGAAAACACATTTCTCCAAGCTAGACGCGCGTCAAGTATCGAGCCCTCGGCTAATGCTAGTGAAATGACTTCCGCTTTAGAAACAAATAACTTATGGGTTAATCGTGCTCATGATGTTATTCGACTTTCCTTGGAGATCACATCTGCGGCGGTGGATATGAAAACGGGGATGAGAGGGTTCTTGCTGACTGGTCAATCTGAGTTTTTGGAGCCTTATACCAATGGTAAAACGCGCTTCTTTGAAATCAGTAAAGCATTGAAGGAAAAAGTAAGTGATAACCCCATTCAAGTCTCCAGAATCAATGCGATTGAAAATAACATCATAAACTGGAACAAAAATGTGACGGAGCCTGCTATAGCAGATAGAAAGCAAGTGGTCTCTGGATCGCTCTCGGTGGATGACATGGCAAGTTTGATTGGTCAGGGGCAAGGCATACAATATTTTGATAGGTTTCGAACGCAAATAGCTGAAATCCTCACTGAGGAAGAAAAGCTTATTGCTCAAAGAGGCGAAGAATCCGCTCAAAGTGTTGCGCAGATAACCACGGTGATTAATGAAGTGAGCGAATCAGCTCAATGGGCGGAACACACGCAAAAGGTCATATCACAAGTACTCGATATTCAAGTGGCGGCGATGGAGATGGAGATTGGCATGCGCGGCTATTTATTGGCGGGAGAAGTGGCCTTTTTGGCGCCTTATGAACAGGGCTTTAAGAATTTCAATAAAGCCATTGACTCCCAGAAAGAGACGGTGAGTGATAACCCAGAGCAAGTTGCGTTGCTTGAAGAAACACGAACAACCATTTCAGAATGGCGATTGAGTGTGATGGAGCCGGCCATCGCACTTCGTTCTCGAATTGGTCGTGCCCAAACCATGACCGACGTAACCAACTTGGTTAGGGAGGCTCGTGGTAAGGTCTACTTTGATAAGTTTAGAGAACAAATTGCTGAGTTTATTGAAATAGAACAAAAACTGATAACGCAACAACAGGCCGCTGCTGAAACGGCGACTGACAATACCGCTTACACCATTATTATCGGCACGTTGGTTTCTGTGTTGATCGGCGGGGTGGTTTTTTTGGGGGTTTTGAGAAGTATTGTTCAACCTGTAGAAGAAGTGGCGAATGGGCTACGCAAACTAGCGGAAGGGGATTTAACGGTCAAGATTGCTGTGGATTCCAAAGATGAGCTGGGCAAAATGTCGGAAAACTTCAATCAAGCGGTTTACAAAACGAAACAAGCGATGCGAGAAGTGCTTTCAACGACGGATCAAGTTGCGGAAGGAACGCATGACATCGCGCAGACAAGTGAGCAAATGGCACGAGACTTGGATCTTCAAGCCGAACGAGTGGAACATATTTTTACGTCGATTGATGACATGATGCAAAGTGTTGCCGAGGTAGCTAAGCAATCGACAGATGCTACAAGCAGCGCAAAAGAAGCAGGGGTTACGGCAAATTCTGGTGGTGATATTGTTCGAAACACCATACAGGGTATGAGCTCCATTAACGAAGCGGTAATGGCTTCTTCCAAGAGTGTGGCTGAATTGGGTAAACGAGGTTCTGAAATTGGCGATATTCTTAACGTCATTAATGACATTGCTGAGCAAACCAATTTACTTGCATTGAATGCTGCCATTGAGTCTGCGCGTGCAGGTGAAGCAGGACGAGGCTTTGCTGTGGTGGCGGATGAAGTGAGAACATTGGCAGACAGAACCACAACGGCGACAGAAGAAATTGCTGGTTCAATCCAAGCGATTCAAAGTGAAACTAAGCTGGCTGTAGATAGAATGAGTGTCGGCACTAGCCATGTGGCAGAAGGGGTCGAACTTGTAGGTAAAGCCGGAATGAGTTTAGAGAATATTGTTGCCGGAGCAGAAGCGGTGGCTACTATGATAGACAGTATCGCGGCGGCGTCGAAAGAACAGGCAAATGCAAGTATTGCAGTGCGTGAAAGCGTTGAGACGGTTTCAGAAGTTTCGAAAAATGCAAACACCCAAGCAAATCAAGCGGCGTCTTCGGCGAGAGACTTGTCTTATCAAGCGGAGAAGCTGAAAACGCTGGTGGCACAGTTTAATGTGGGCACATAGCAGCCCACGTATTCAAACTGAATGAAAATGATTCACAATGATATAAAGAGCCAGACAATGTTTGGCTCTTTTGGATTTTTTGACTCTGAACTCATACAGCTCAGTTCTTTAGAGGTAGAGCGTTAGAAAAGCCCAAGCTGTGGCGCATTCAAGCTTTCAAAGTCTAAGCCAATAAATGGGAGAATGGCGTCTGCGACAGGCTTTAACTGTTTATCTATGTAATGCTGGTAATCGATGGCGCTTTGTAAATACTCGTTTGGTTCGGGGCCATTTAACGTTATCACGTATTCTATTCGGCCTTTGTTTTGATATTGCAGCGGTCGACCAAGGGCGGCATTTCTTTCATCGGCTAACCGAGCCGCTCGAACCTGCGGAGGAATATTTTTTTGATAATCGGCCAATTTTCGACGCAGTCTTTTTTGGTAAACCAGTTGGTGGTCGAACGATCCATCTTTGGTTTTTTCAACATAGTCACGAATGTAGTCCTCTGGATCCTTGTCATGGAACACCATATCGTACAATGTTTGCTGAAATGTCTGAGAAAGTGGTGTCCAGTCTGTTCTTGCACTTTCTAACCCTTTGAAGATGATTTTTTCTTCGCTTCCTTCGCCAACCAACCCCGCATAACGCTTTTTAGAACCGGCTTCAGAGCCTCTGATCGTGGGCATCAAGAATTTTCGATAGTGCGTTTCGTATTCCAGCTCCAAATGAGAGGTTACACCGAATTCTGAGTTGAGATGAGACGTCCACCACTCATTGATATGGTTAGCGAGAGTTCGCCCAATGGCATCGGCATCTTTTTGAGAGTGTGGTTTGTTTAAGGCCACAAATGTGGAGTCTGTGTCACCATAGATAACTTGATAACCTTTTTCTTCAATGAGCGTGCGGGTTTGTTTCATGATCTCATGACCACGCATGGTGATAGAGGAGGCAAGTCGGGTATCAAAGAAACGACAACCGGAGGAACCGAGCACTCCATAAAAAGAGTTCATAATAATTTTAATGGCTTGGGAGAATGCTTTTTCATTATTCTTTTTGGCTACGTCTCTTGCCGCCCAGAGCTGTTCGATCATCTTAGGTAAAAAGTGTTTTTCACGGTGAAACTGCCCACCACGAAACCCTGCAACGGCAGAATCTTGCGTATTGCCAATATCGAGCTTTAACCCTTCAATTAACCCTAACGGGTCGATAAGAAAACTGCGAATAATGGAGGGGTATAGGCTTTTGAAATCGAGAACTAACACCGAATCGTAAAGTCCTGGAACGGAATCCATCACATAGCCCCCAGGGCTTGCGAGCCAATTTTCTGGCTGGAGGTTGGGGGCGACGTAATGAGCACGATGAAGCTGGGGTAGGTAAAGGTTAGTAAAGGCGGCCACCGAGCCACCAACTCGATCCAGTTCGACTCCAGTTAGCTTTGAACGTTCTATCGCAAACTCTAGTAAATGGGTATGTTTAAAAATTCGATTCACCAGTTTGCAGTCTTGTAAATTGTATTTGGCCAACGATGGCTTGTCTTCTCTAAACATTCTGTTGATCTCATCCATACGGTCATGGACGTTATGGATGTCTTTCCCTTCACCAAGCAGTTCTTGGGATACCGATTCGAGAGACCAAGAGCGAAAGTGATACGTTGCCGTTTTTAGTGTATCGATTCCATCCAGTACAACGCGACCAGGAATTCGAATAAAACTTTGGTTTGTGGCGCTCGATTGTCGGAAATGTGCCGTTTGACCACCTCGCCCAATTTTTAATGGCAGGTTGTGCCATTCACAGCGTTTATGCAGCAGTTGAAAGTCAAAATCGATCACGTTCCAGCCAACAATTATGTCTGGGTCAAATTGGGTAAACCAGTCGCACATAGCGTGCAGAAGCTGAAACTCATTTTCTACCCATTGAACCGCCGTGTCACAGGGTTCAGGCGTTCCAATCATAATGACGCGGCTATCCATAGCACTGTCCAATCCAATGGAATAGAGAATGCCTTTTTCGCTGCATTCCAGATCGAGTGACACTTGAGTGAGATTAGGGTGATAGGTTCCGCTCTTACACTGGGCATTTAAGTATTGGTGATGATCTCGCTTCGATACCCATTTTCCTTGAAATTGAATACTGCCTTGGATGAAACGCTCCATAAGGTATCGGTCGGCAAGCCGAACATCCGATTCGTACGTCATCAGCTCATTACTCGCAAGAATTTGAGAAGCAGCATTGGCGCTTTTGATGGATGAAAAGTAAACCCCAGAGGTGGGTATGTGATCGAATGTTTTAAGCGGTAATGGCTTAACGTCGTGTTCAATTTCGGCGTCGCTCAGAAGATCAGAAGCCACGGCACCATGCTCCGTCTCAATAAAAAAGACGGGCTTTTGGTTTGGAATGACAACATGAACGGGGCCATTGTTTGTACTTAGCCATAAATCGACCTGCGCCCTTCCAGACACATCACGTGCTTGTCTTGTTAAAACAAATCCATCTTGAATGGTCAAACCTTACGCCTTTGTAAATGGCTATACAGATACCGAAGGAGTATACCTGAGTCCACTAACGGTATACCACCCATCAGCATTTTGCAGGAGAAGCTCGCTATTATCATAGTTGCATTGACTTAGAAAAATCACATCAGAAGTATTGGGTGTTGGCGGTTTGATTATCGGTAAGAATGTTTACTTATGAGGTCTACGTCGAATAATTTAATGGAATTTAAGACGTTAAGTTGGTATTACTGAAATATCAATACAGTGTTAATTCGCGCTCTCTTTATATAGGTGACTAAAATTCCTACAACAAACGGTGGAATTTGGTTCAAACGGTGGGCGACTTAACGACTCTGATTATAAGTTATGATTAAAGTTTGCGTTAGGACGCATAATCGTTGTAATTTTTAAGTCAGAATTGAGATATGATGAGTTCATCTGATATTTATGTGAATGATTCGCTGGATAGTGAATTAAAAACATAGTTAGAACCAAAAAATGAGTGTGGAGATACAAGTTTGATTAATGTTTTCCTTGTAGATGATCACGAGCTGGTTCGCACAGGGATACGACGTATTATTGAAGACGTCCGTGGTATGAACGTAGCAGGGGAAGCTGACAGCGGTGAAGAAGCCGTCAAGTGGTGCAGAAGCAGTCATGCTGACGTTATTTTAATGGATATGAACATGCCAGGCATTGGTGGTTTAGAGGCAACGAAAAAAGTGCTTCGATTTAACCCTGATGTAAAAATCATTGTACTAACAGTGCATACAGAGAACCCTTTCCCAACAAAAGTGATGCAGGCGGGAGCAGCAGGTTATCTGACAAAAGGAGCAGGACCAGACGAAATGGTGAATGCCATTCGAATGGTGCATTCTGGGCAGCGTTATATTTCCCCTGAAATTGCGCAGCAAATGGCGTTAAGCCAGTTCTCTTCCGCATCTGAAAATCCTTTTAAAGACCTTTCGGAACGAGAGCTTCAAATCATGATGATGATTACTAAGGGGCAAAAAGTAACTGACATTTCTGAGCAATTAAGCCTGAGCCCTAAAACGGTGAACAGTTACCGATATCGTCTTTTCAGCAAGCTGGATATTAATGGCGATGTTGAATTGACCCACTTAGCCATTCGTCACGGAATGATCGACACTGAGACGTTGTAGTGTCTCAGCCGTTCGATTCCGTTTCCTTTCTTAATACCGTTACCAGTCAGCCCGGCGTATACAGAATGTATAACGCCGAGTCGACGGTAATTTATGTCGGTAAAGCCAAAGATCTTAAAAAGCGCCTCTCAAGCTATTTTCGTAAAAAGGTCGATAACGAAAAGACGCGTGCGTTGGTCAGCCACATTAACAAAATAGACGTCACGGTTACTCACACTGAGACTGAAGCGCTTATTTTAGAGCACAACTACATCAAGCAATATCTTCCCAAGTACAATGTATTGCTGAGGGATGATAAGTCGTACCCATACATCTTTTTAAGTGGTCATAAGCACCCTCGTATATCGATGCACAGAGGGTCGAAAAAGCGCAAAGGCGAGTATTTTGGTCCTTACCCAGATTCTGGTGCCGTTCGAGAAACGTTGCACCTGATTCAAAAGATTTTCCCAGTTAGGCAATGTGAAGACACGGTTTACAGCAACCGCACAAGGCCGTGCCTGATGTACCAAATCGGTCGTTGTGCTGCCCCTTGCGTGTCTAGCATCATTTCCGATGAAGAATATGCAGAGATCGTGAATTACGTGCGCCTATTTTTGCATGGAAAAGACAAGCTGGTCGTTGAAACCTTGGTTTCTAAAATGGAAAAAGCCAGCATGGAGCTGAGGTTTGAAGATGCGGCCTCACTTCGCGATCAGATTCAAGCTATTCGGCGCGTACAAGAGCAACAATTCGTGTCTGAAGATTCGATGGATGACTTAGATGTACTTGGTTTTGCACAAGAAAATGGTGTGGCGTGCATTCATATTCTCATGATTCGTCAAGGAAAGGTATTGGGGAGCCGCAGTCATTTCCCCAAAATTCCCAATAATACCGACAGGCATGAAGTCTTTCACAGCTTTTTGAGTCAATATTATTTGAGCCATAACGAGGCGAGAACCATTCCTTCGCGGCTTATCTTGGAGCAAGACTTGTTTGAGGATGCCGAACCGTTTCAGGACATACTCTCCGAGATTGCAGGTAGAAAGATTACCATCCAAACCAACCCAAAAGGGACGAGATCTCGCTATCTTAAGTTGGCCAATACCAACGCCCTGACGGCTATTACGACCAAAATTAACCATAAGATGACCATTAACCAGCGCGTTAAGGCACTGCAAGAGCATCTGGGTATGGATTCGATCCAACGTATGGAGTGTTTTGATATTAGCCACACAATGGGCGAGAGCACCATTGCATCCTGTGTCGTATTCAACCGAGAAGGGCCTGTTAAGCAAGAATACCGACGTTATAACATCGAAGGAATAACTGGCGGGGACGACTATGCAGCAATGGGGCAAGTGCTTGATCGGCGTTATTCAAAACAACTGGATGTAGAAAAAATCCCCGATATTGTTTTTATCGATGGCGGTAAAGGGCAGCTCAATCGTGCGCATGAGATAATTGCGCGGCATTGGGATGATTGGCCTAAGCGTCCAAGACTGATTGGTATTGCAAAGGGGACAACTCGTAAACCCGGTTTAGAGACAATGATTACGACCGATGGTGATGAATTTAACATGGCGACGGATGAACCAGCGTTGCATCTTATCCAGCACATACGTGACGAAAGCCACAATCATGCAATAGCTGGGCACAGAGCCAAACGCGGAAAGACAAGAAGGACCAGCGCACTAGAAGGAATTGAAGGCGTTGGCCCAAAACGACGCCAAGCTTTGCTTAAATACATGGGGGGATTACAAGAGCTGAGACGTGCAAGTGTCGAAGAAATCGCCAAAGTTCCCGGTATTAGCCTTTCTTTGGCAGAAAACATTCATCAAGCATTGAAACAATAAGCGTTTTGACGCACCATTAAGCGCGCAATGTCTAAGAGCCTAAAATATCTATGCGTTTTACCATACCAAACATTCTAACCTTACTTCGATTAGTACTGATTCCTGTATTTGTCATTGTGTTTTATATCCCTGCATCTTGGGCCCCTTTTGCTGCGGCAATGGTTTTTTGGGTCGCAGGATTCACCGATTGGCTTGATGGCATGCTGGCACGCAAATTAGGTCAGACCTCTCGTTTTGGCGCGTTCTTAGATCCAGTGGCTGACAAGGTTATGGTGGCAACAGCGCTTATTCTCATCACAGAGCATTACGCGACATGGTGGATCACCATTCCGGCTATTACCATGATTGCTCGCGAAATCATCATTTCCGCGCTACGTGAATGGATGGCGGAAATAGGTAAACGTTCAAGTGTTGCCGTTTCTTGGGTCGGTAAAGTGAAAACATTAGCGCAAATGTTTGCGTTATGGGTGCTTATTTGGCGTTATGATGACTGGATGGTATGGCTAGGCTATGCGGCTCTGTATTTCGCAACGATCCTGACATACTGGTCAATGATGCAATATTTAGTCGCGGCAAAAGATGACTTGTTGGATGAGAAACACCAGTAGAGTTCCGGTTACATAAGCCGCCACGGTAGGTTTTGCCTGATTAAGGTGTCATAAAAAACGGATGGTTAATCCGTTTTTTTTAATTGTGTTACGGCAAATTGATTTCTTCCGCTTCGTTTTGCTTGGTAAAGCGCGGTATCAGCATGATGCAAAGAATCAGATAGAGTCAGGTCAGACGCGCAATGTGAAAAGTGTGCCACCCCAATAGAAAGAGAAACACGATCCGCGCAGTAGGAACGTTTATTCGGTATTTTCAATTCGTATAAAGCGTGCTGTATGTTCTGAACGGTTTGAGTCAAAGAGGTTACGTCGTGATTTGGCACCACAACAACAAACTCATCACCACCATAGCGATAACATTTGGCATCTAGTCGCTCAAAATTTTCCTTTATCAATTGTGTGAGCGTCACCAGAACTTTATCTCCTTCCACGTGACCATAGTAATCGTTTAACTGTTTGTAGCAATCAATGTCGATCATCACGATGCTGTATTCAGAGACTCTTTGCTTTTGCAGATCAAGATAGTGGGCATCAAGTGATTGGCGATTCCAGAGCCTCGTTAAGTGATCTGTCTGAGAAAGTAATGTGAGCTTTTTGCGGTTTATCTGATTCTCAAGCGCGATAGAAAGGTAATTGGTTAATTGCAAAAAAAGTTCATACTGATAGGTTTGATACGCATAACAATCAGTAGCTTGGATGGTAAATATTGCGTTTACCTCACTATTTATAGTGATGGGGGCGAACAGCAGCGAGTTTTGGTTTTCGTGTTCTGCGGATCTGCCTAACATGGCTTTCTTTTTGTCTATTGTCATGTCGTTGAAGTAGAGAGGGCACTTGTTTTTTCCGCAGTATTCGAAAAACGTTGCCTGCTCAGAAAAGTCGATGTAAAGCGCATCTTTAATTTCGTTGTCGTCGTAGTAATGTTCTATGAAAATACGATTGTGCTGTGGTTGGTAAAAGCCGATGGCGAGAGTATCGACTTTAAACAAACCTTTTAGGTCTTCGACTAACTGAAAGATAACATCCTTAAAATTGTCGCATGTACTGAGGTATTGACCAATTTTATTGATCAAACGGAGATTTTTATTGATGTCTTGTGCGGATTCTAATGCCAGCCTATCCATATTTAACTGATATATCTGGCTTAAATAGTCGTGTTCTCGTGTGATTGCAGATTCGCGAGATTTTTGAAGCGAAACAAACATCAATTGATAGTGTCTATCGCGCTCCTCACCAGTTGGCATTTGCTCTATTCGAGATAACAAGATCTGATTGAATTTATCAATCAGATTATTGGCTCCAGTTTTTCTTGCCAATGACAGCCCACTCTCCAAGCGATTATCCAGTTCATCCCACTTGGATTGTACAAGCAAAAGTTCACAATAATCTAAAGCTATCTCAGACAAATAGTAATCATTTTTGCATTGGTTAATGGCTTTTAATGCAAGGTCTAGCTGCTTTTCTGCTAGTGAAATCTCTTTAACTGCGAGGTAGTACTTTGCTTTTTTTTGATGATAGAAACTGAGGTATCGCATATTTCCGAAAGCATGAACTTCGAGAATATCGAAGATGGCTTTGGCTTCCTCGTACTGTTTCAATTCGATATGAGAACCCGCCAAATTCATGTAGGAAATCAGTGCAAATTGAAATTCGTCCTCTTCTAGACCTTTAATCGCGTCAGTGAAGTAGTCTATTGCGTTTCGGTGTTGTCCTACCGCAGCAAAAAGATCACCAATATTATTTTTGATAAGCGATACGAGACGTTTGTCACCATATTTGTGAATTCTTTCCGCTTTTGTTAGGAATTCGCTAGCATGAGAGTGATCGCCTAATAACCCGAATATGGTCCCAATATTGAAGTAGGCGATAAGAAGGAGATAATGCTGCTGGTGGGTTTGGCACAAGGATACACAATCAAAAAACTCCCTAAGTGCGGGGATTAATTTACCACCTCTATAAAGGGTGTAAGCACTAAAGAAAGAGTGAAATTCTACAGGAATAGAATGACCGTGCTTTTCTGATAGCTCGCGAATTTTTTGTTGCCGTTCTACGACTTCTTCGGCGGAAGCAGAAGTGAAAATATTGCGTACATGTTGCAGTAGATCCGTTTGCCATTGCGAGCTATTCATTGGCGACCCCTATAATAATAAGGCGCAGATTATAGCACCTCATACTTTAAAAAATATAAGATCGGTCGAAAAACTCATAATTTATCTTGCCTATTGAATTTAAAGATGAATCAGAGAGGGTTAGCTTCGGAAAGGTTTTTACTATCAATACTAATTGATGATGCAAAGGAAAGGGTTCGCATTTTGGGTGTAAGCTGACCAGATTTTTATACCGTGTAATCGTTTGTTGCATTTGTGCGAGTTAACCGATTAATACATACCGAGTATACAATTTGACCTGTACTGCGTTTAAGGTCTCGGAAACTGTTGGATCAACCACCATTAAAGATCAACAGCCCCTACCATGCAGCAATGAAAACGACCATTTTGTGTCTTTTGATCGGAAAATAGCCAAACGAATCAAAAAACTAAAAAATACAGTTGACGCTCTCGCGGGAATGCGTAGAATGCCTCCCCGTACTCAAGAGGAACTGAATTAGGGTTTTTCGAAAGAGTCTAAGGCGTGTTGGCAGAGTGGCTATGCAGCGGATTGCAAATCCGTGGACCTCGGTTCGACTCCGGGACGCGCCTCCATTTGCGACACTAGCTCAGCTGGTAGAGCGCAACCTTGCCAAGGTTGAGGTCACGAGTTCGAACCTCGTGTGTCGCTCCAAATTAAGATGATATAGCTTTTACAGCGGTATCAAGATGGTGTCTCCATCACAATGAATATTGTGTGCCCTGGTGGTGGAATTGGTAGACACAAGGGATTTAAAATCCCTCGGCGTTCGCGCTGTGCCGGTTCAAGTCCGGCCCGGGGCACCATCTCACATATCTTCGACACTCTCTCAACCATAGAGCACAACCTATTCCAAGGTGAACGCCATATCTTCCCAAGTTAATGTTATACCTTCCCAAGTTAATGCTATCCCTCAAGCTAATGTTGTACCTCAGCTTTGGATATTGGGCATTGAGTGTATTGCTTAAGAATTAAGAAACCTCGACATAAATGCCGAGGTTTTTCGTTTTTACCCATCCAATCATTTATTCATCATTCAATAACTTAAACGTCATTGTTATTAAAAAAACCCAGCTAATCGCTTGGTTTGTTATATGTAGCACAAGGCATACGGTGTGCAGTGTGGCTAGTTATATCGTATTTTTCTGACCGAAGTGGCGTTGGTACATCGCCATGAAATCTTCCCTAACCAGTTGCTCAATTTCAAACGCTCGGTCTGTTGGACAAAAAAGCATGAAATGAACGATTTGCTCACCAGTGCTTGTGCTCGATATCGAGATATGAGGCTCTGCACCGGGTAAATCCACGCCCGCATGACGTTCAATGACAACATTGTATCGTTTGGCGACATCAATGAAATCTTCGCAGTGGTCATCAATTTTTGCCAACAGGCTAGGAAACATAGGGTAAAGGTTGTGAAATTCGACAACCACAATATTAAAGCTGTGGTAAACGTAACGTTTCATGAAGTTCAGATTTTTCACGGGTACACTAAAAAACATGCTGTTTGGCAGCGTTGCTGTTTTTCCTGTGTAGTTGTAGTTACCGTTGTGTAAACCAATTTCTTGAATGACGGTTGCCATTAAATTATGTTCAATCACTTCCCCGCAAAGGTTGCCGACTTCAATCCAATCTCCAATTCTAAAGGAACGAGAGCTCGCTCTTTGTATCGATCCTGTGAAGCACAGAATAATTTCCTTAGACGCAACAACAACCGCAACCGCTATAGCCGTAAGTGACAGCGCAAATTCACTGATTTCAGATTGCCATAGTATAAACAGCGTAATAATAGTGACTGAAAAAACACCGTTTTTGGTGCGAGAGATCCACTTTCTTTGGTTTCCGGTGAGAAAGTTGGCGTCACCTCGGATCAGTGAAATGACGCCTTTTCTAATAACCACAAAAAGCAGAATCAGCAGTGCACTTGAGATGAATTTGTTTTCCGCAAGAAAGCCGACAACTTGATCCAAGACTTCCATTAAATTACTCCTACTGTATGCGCTTTTTTTCGATTGGTTTTTCTGAATGATACCCAAACCCCAAATGAGGTTGGACATTGTATTTTGTACTAAGAAAAAGAAGGTTGCGATTTTATGTTTTTATACGCAAGTATCACTTCTTTTGGGATCTCTTGCTCAATCTGAAACCCTTTTTCAGGATAGGTCTGCAAACGCTCAAAATCTCCGAGCATGGTTTCAATAACCAAACTGGAGGGTATGGTATCTGTAAAGTAGTCTGAAAACTTGCCTCCAGGTGAGGTGACCATCACCTTTTTGTATGGCAAGCTCCATTGCTGTTTGAACGTTGCGTATGCGCGCCTTTCCATGTAAGGCTTTTGAACCAACAGAATCCGGTTAGGGGAAAAATTGATTTCTCTAAACAAGTTAGCAGTAAAGACAACATTTTCACCTGAGTTGGTCGCTTGGGTTTCCATTAATATATGTTCTGAGGGAACGCCCATTTGTTTGGCGATTTCGGCAAAATGTTCTGCTTCACTCAGATCAAATAAGCCCTCTGTTAGACGACCTTGCGCACCGGAAAACACCAATTTCGGGGCAATGCCATCCAAATAGAGGCTAGCGGTGTATTCTGCCACTCTTTCATCATTACTACACATACAAAATAGGCAATCTGCATTTTTTATGCGTTGGTGCATTTGCATGTAATGCCAAACTGTTTCAATGTCTTGAAATAGCCGAGTTGCCATAATTTCTCCTATAGCGCGTCCAAAGTACTTGGATACAGGTACTGATAGCCCAAAGAAATCAGCTTGTCTGTCACGATCCTTTTACCAGGTTGATCAACCACGGGTGGCAATGAAAGGGCACTATCTGAACTCACGGCTTCAATGGCCCGCTGATAGTATTCCGCTTTACTTACCGTTGACGGGCTGGTTGCGTTGACAACGGTATTTTGGAGATGAGTCACAGCGAAGGCGACGACGCCAACCGCATCATCTTGGTGCAGCATGTTTGCGGGAGCAGAAGAACTGACCGATTTTAGCCTAGCGGCAAAACGGGATGGATGCCTGTCTGGACCCACCAATCCGCTGCACCGAACCACAACGTAGTCCAAGCCAGAATCAATAATGGCTTGTTCCGCTTTCAACATGATGACCGCTTTTTCAGAAAACGCGGTATTTTTGAGTGCGATAGAAAGCGACGCGCACGTTTCGTTCATGTCGCTCGCTTGTTCAGGGTAAACGGTAGTGGAGCTAACTTGTATTATTTTTTTAATATTGGCATTGGTAGCGGCACTAACCATGGCTTGCCAGTTATTCAAATAATGTTGCCCGCCTTCTTTGCGAAAGCCGGGTGGAAAAGCACCAATCAATACATCAATGGCATGGTGAGTTAATTGGTGAGCGAGTTGGTTGGCACATTCCTGTTCATTTTCTGATAACTGGAACAGAAAAGGGTCGATGCCTTCCTGTTTAAGTTGATCACAACCTTCGAGGGTTGTTTTACTTGCAATGACCGTGTGACCCGCTTCTTTCAGCAATTTGGCTAGGGGAAGACCTAGCCAACCTGCGCCTACGATGGCGATTTTCTTCATACTTAAGCGCCTGCGCTTAAAACTCGAAGGACTTTGTCGGCGTGTTCAGCAACTTCGATGCCTTCATCTGTTAAATAGCCGCCGTCGGCTTGTGTGCACAGACCTTTGTTAAACAGTCGTTTGACCGATTTTTGTGCTGATTCTGATGCGTCTTGATGGACTTTAATACCAGTGGCTGCGCTACTGATATCGAATTGAAGAAGAAGGTTCAATTCGTCGAGATGATCTTGCGTGTATTTCATGGAACTGCCTCTTAGCGATTAATCTGCTCTCACCTTAAAACGCTGTTTAGGCATGTACAACCATGAGAATAAAGATCTGTTAGGTTGAATCAAATTGGTCGCAATGTAGCCATATTCATGGTGCTTATTTTGCCAGTCAGACTGCGTATTTCGGCGGGTTTGAATAGTGAGGTAGGGCGGAATATCTGATCGATAAGACAACACCAGAGCGATAAGACAACACCAGAGCCCTTTGCTGAGTTAAGGGGGCAACGACAAACCATCGATAACACACGTCAGATAGCACATTTTCTTTAGCGAACGTTTATATTGCGAGGGTTTAGTACCAGACCATACAATCTGGCGTCATGACACCTACACTTCTCTCCATTGCGTTACTAACAACGCCTACGGATATTCCCTCTTCAGGGTTGACGTGCAAAGCGGGTTTCATCATCGCTTTTACGGGTTCTTTCAGCCAATTCTTATTGTCACCGCAGGGTTCAGCCCCCAAGTTGCTTTTTACTGATGCTTTAGCCAGACCTTTTTGGATTTCCATGTGGCAAGTTCAATCCTTGTATCTTATGTACAGTTGTGGAATATGACTCATATAGTTTTCACTGTAATGACAGTAGTGAAAAATTCAAAAGTTGTGCTTTTTTATTACCGTTTTGTGATCTAGCTTCGTATTAAAAATGTTATCCACATTTTCTGTGGATAACTCAGTTAACACTCCTTAGCAGTGTATGATATTCCTATGGTTTTCTTTTTCATGAGCTCGAATAGGCACAAAAAGGTTAGCTAAATGCATTTCATTTGCATAATTGTACTGGGGAAATGAACAATGGAATCCGTATAGAATCGCACGCAATATAAGTCGGTTATTTTTACTTTACTTATTGATTATATAGGTGAAATCCTTGTGTTTTCAGGTTTGTTTGTATCTTGATTTTTTGTTGTTTACCATTCGCCATGTTGCACTGGGACTACATTAAAAATAGGCTCTGTTCCAAGAGGGTTAGCTGTTGGTTATATTTGGTAATTAAGTGATGCAGAAATAACCAAATCGGTGAGATAGTCTCGTTTGAACGAGGTCCGCGGTTTTTAGGTTTGTGGAAAACCTTCAATAAAATACGTCGTAGCACGTCTTTTTCCACAAGGCTATCGACAGGAGTGGGATCGTCCGTGGGTCAGAAGGCACATCATTACTGTGAAATCATCGTATGCATTCCCACACCCAATGATAAAACTCCTTACAGAGATCGGGCGCAAAAAGTTCAATTAAGCAGAAAATCCCAGCCAGTAATGCAGTCGGGATTGATATCGGTGATCGGCCGATTTGGGTTTTCTGCGCCGATAAATAATTCACCCAATGCGACACCCCAATCCGCAAACCCAGCATAACCACTTGTTCGTCATTGCCACGACGAGTCTCTGCAATCAAATTATGTGTTTTAACGGTTCGGTTCATGACCGTAACATTCAACGAGGCATTGATCGCGGCATGAGCCAGCTCATCAAACCATTGTTTAGCTCGGTCGTAACACAAACCAAATGTCGGTATTGTAACCGTGCTGCGGCTTAGGATGCCGAGCACCACATCTTTACGTCCTTCGCAAGTTCTAATTGGAGTGGGGTTCATATTCCTATAATGGGTGTGCTATACCCTAACGATGATTAGTGGCTGCTGCTTTTTAAATTAAATTGAGAGGCGGCAAATAAAGAAAATAATAGAGCTAGCATCACCACAATTATTGTTCCCGTAGAATTAAATTGAGAATAAAGAGCATATCGAATCAGCTCGACACTATAGGTAAATGGGTTTAAACGACAGATTTGATATAGCCATTCGCTGGATTCCTGCATTTTCCACAGCGGATAAAGGGCAGATGACATAAAGAACATCGGAAAAATGACAAAATTCATCACTCCGGCGAAGTTTTCTAATTGATGAATATAAGACGCGATCACAATACCTAAGCCTGAAAGCATCATCGCCGTAATAAAGCATGCGGGCAGTGCATAGAGAAACCCCATCGGTGGGGGTTCTATCCCGTATAAATAGGCGATGCCTAGGAAGGCATAGACCTGAAGCAATGAAACCAATGAACTGGCAATTTGCTTAGATAAAATAAGAAACCAGCGAGGTAGAGGACTGGTCAGAAGCAGTTTTATTGACCCCATTTCTCGGTCATAGACGATGGACAGTGCACTTTGCATGCTATTAAAAAGTAAGACCATCGCACACAGCCCCGGCAATATGTACTCTTCATAATTAATGTACGTGGCGTACGGCTCAATGATCGATATCCCTAATGCCGCTCTAAATCCGGCCGCAAATACCACTAACCAGAGCAGGGGGCGAACCAAGCTGCTGGCGAAGCGCGTTTTTTGCTGAGTAAACTTTAAGAACTCTCGGTATACAATGCTAGAAAACCCATACCAATAGTTCATATTGCGTCCTTACCCAGACACTTGTTATACAATTCTTGAGAAGATTCACAGCCATGTTTTTGGCATAGTTGACTGACGTTGCCTTGCTCTATCAAGTTTCCCTCTAAAAGCATTAACATGTTATCGCTGGTTTCCACTTCATCAATCAGGTGCGTTGCCCATAGTACGCATGTCCCATTTCGTGTTGCGGTTTTGCGAATCAGCCTTGTAAGCACGTTTCTTACTTCTGGGTCTAACCCTGAGCTTGGTTCGTCTAAAAGCAGCAAGCGCGGCGAGTGCAACATAGCTCGAACAATCTCCAGCCGCCGTCGGTGCCCTCCATTCAATTCCCTTACCTTGTTCTTTAAGGTGTTTTCTAAGTCAAATTCTTGGGCTAAAGGCACAAAGGCAGCGTACGTTTCTGCTCTACTCAACCCATGCAGCCCACCGTAGTAATAGAGATTTTGCTCGCCGGTTAAATCCAAATCCAACGCACTTTGCTGAAAAACTACGCCGGTGTGTTTTACGCTTTGTTGAGGGTGAAGGTTCAAAGGTAGACCAAACATGACAATCTCGCCCTGCTGCGGAGGAAGCAGGCGGGTAAGTAAAGAGAATAGGGTGGTTTTCCCTGAACCATTGGGGCCAAGTAATATTGTGATGCCGTTAGAAAGTTCGAATGAGACATTGTTAAGCGTGAGTCTATTCCCACGCTGAAACGTGAGACTCTTAACACTGACGGCAATCATCATGGTGCCTCTTTGATGACGGCACCCCAAGGGTAACGACCAACCTTGATGGATTTCAGTACCTTAAGGGTAGGAACATCAATGACAGAGACATCGCCGCTGACTCCATTTGTCGTGAGCAATTTATCTTCAGCACCATTGAATGCCATATGCCAAACCCGTCTTCCGACCAGAAGATAATCGATGATTTCCAAAGATTGTTGATCGACAACGGCGATATGATTTGCAGGACCAAGCGCGACAAAGGCCAGTTTTCCGTCGCTCGACAGTTGTATACCGACAGGTTGAATTTTATGAGAATGGATGCCTTTCGGCTTAAAGTTCAAGGTTTTAATAATTTCTCGCGATTGAGTATCAACCACTTTGACCGTGCCGCCTATCTCGGAACTGATCCACAGCCTTTTGCCATTTTTGGTAAATTCAGCATGCCTTGGGCGTTCATCCACCAACGTATTGTGAACGACTTGATTGGTGTTTGAATCTATCCAGTGCGCCATATTGGACGTTTCTGAAGTCACGATCACCATTGAGCCATCTGGGCTTACTGCGACACCTTCGGGTTCTACGCCAACGTCAATTTGGGTAACGACGCTTTTAGAGGGGATATCGATGACCGTTAAAAGGGCGTCATCTTCATTGGCGACATACAACGTTTTCCCATTGGGGTGCAACGCAAATTGTTCTGGATCCTCCCCTGAAGGCAGTTCCCCCACAATTTCTTGTGTGGCGAGATCCAGTATCTGAACGGTATCCGATTCACTGGCGCAGATATAAAGCTGGGTTTTGTCTTTGCTCAGTAAAATTCCGCGTGGGCGATCACCGACAGAGAGAGTGGTGATTACGTCTAAACTGCCCATATCAATCAAACTGATCGAATCGTCTTTTTCATTGGAAACATAGGCAATTTCTGCTGCAAAAGACGCCGCAGTCAACCAAGGTAATGTGCAGAGTAAGCAAAGAGGTAAACGTGTTAAATAGCGATTCATTTTCCTATCCTTTCCTTTTGAGTTTTTGACCTTGTGCGTACGTTAACCTTGCGCGTCTGTTAACCTTGCGCGTTTGTTAACCCTGTGCATTCGTTAACCTTGCGCTCTTTTTAACCTTTTGAATCAGTTAAATCGCATGTTGAATCCTGCTTGTCGGCACCTAAGGTGTCCATATCATTGGTAGGATGAAGGTATCCTTCAAGTGGAGCCGAGGCGACAAGCGCATTTGGGTGAGCCAGCGGAATGGGTTGACGTAGCTGACCATTCCAATATCTGAAGCTGAGTTTTCTGCCTTTGTATGCTCCAAATTCAAATGTGGAGTTGAGTAGGTGCTTAAGAATAAGGTCAGGTTCCACAGAATTGGTCTGAGTGATGGCAGCATTGAGAGCCCGTACCGCCACCCACGCAGAATAGTCCAGGGGGTTCATAAATCGATTGGATTGCTCAATAAATCGATGTTGAAGCTGAATAGCGGCCCATTGTTCGATCGCTGGATGCCAATTGTCTGCTCGCAACCCGTGAGTGCCAACAACGGGTCTTGGAAGCCAAGTGTTGTAAGGTATGTATTGGCCAAATACGTTGTGCATATCCACCACCCAAACGGCGTCGTAGCGTGTGTATTGCGTGAACTGAGGGATTTCTTTGGCCGTGCTGCGTCTTAAGTCGGCGTCAAAGGTCCATGGCTTATCAGCAACAATCTGTAACCCTAAACGTTGAATGCTGGCTCGTGCACTGTCTGCCATCGCCAAATCTTGCTCTGTGGAACCCGTAATCAGCAACACTTTCGTCAGCTTCTTGTACCTTAGCCATTGAGCGATGGCGTCGGATAGCATTCGATAGCTTGGCGCGGTGTGTACTACATTGGAGAGACATTGTTGGGTTCGTAATCCTTGATCTGGCGAGTTCACATTCACTATCAGCGTTGTTTGGGGTAGGGCAGATTGAAGACGTTTCAAGGTTGCGGCATCGCTATCCACCAAATAGAACTTTGTCCCGGATTGATAAAAGGATTCTGCCCGAGATATAAGCGCATCTTGGTTGGTTTCCATTGCGGAAAGCAGCGAGTATTTATGCCCTAAAAACTTGCCCGCGCCATTGCTGTCTTTCATTGACAGTTCGGCGCCAGCCAAACCGCTGTTGGGTGGCGTTCTTAAGTATATTGGGGTAGCTGTTTTTGCGTCTTGCTCCAGCTTCAAATACGCGATATTCACGTCCAAGGCGACGGCATCATACGCACAAACGGACAGAGAAATGCTGATCAAGATTTTCGGCAGCCAACCCCGTATCATTTGATGAGACGCACACATAAAAAAATGTTGTGTGCGCGTAAAAAAATAAAGCATCCCGCCTCCCATGTCGTTCTTCATTGCTCACCACTCTAATCAACAAAGCTTGGTGTTGACCACGCTGTAACCCAGTAAAATGGGCGATTTCCTCCTAAAGGATGACAAAATACGAAGCTTTTGGATGATTTTGTTCAACGCCATGTACCCATACACTGAGGCGAGAAAACAGTGAAGTGAAGGAGTACGAAACGTGACGAATCTTATATGGAAGCCGCGCAAAACCAGGAAACTACGAAATGTTGCTCTAGCAATGTTAGGTGGCGTTATGATGCCGGTTGTGGCTTTGGTGCCTAGCTTGAGTTTCTTAAGTGAGCCAGTGTCAGCACACGGAAATGTTACCCCCCAATCAATCGATACCTCGTCTATCCCTCAGTTAGGAGACGAGTGGAACGACACAAACCCCTATCGAGAATTGCAAGGCAGTGAACGTGCTGAGGTAGAACGAGTTGGTGCCTCTGCCTACAATCAAAATTGTGCTCGATGCCATGGATTAGAAGGCATATCAGGCGGCATCGCCCCAGATCTTCGCTCTTTGGAGCCCAATATAGAGGGCGATGAATGGTACGTATACCGAGTTCAGAATGGCGCAGTAAGAAACGGTGCCGTTTACATGCCAAAAATGACGGAACATCTGAACCAAGAAGCCTTATGGGCGATAAGGACTTGGCTTGAATCTGTCGCCCCCGAAAGTTGATATGAAAGCGGTCGTTTCCCTTTGCTGGTTGGGGGGGCTCTTATGGCTATCCATCATGGTCGCTTCTGCCCGTTCGATGGACGATATTGTAGAAAGTGGCTACATCAAAGTCGCTCTCTATCGCGATTTTCCACCGTATTCATTCGTAGAGAATGGAAAGGAAAAAGGCATTGATGTTGAGCTTGCACGTGCATTTGCGCACGCGCTTGACGTCGAGCTGAGGTTGTTATGGATGACGGCAGATGAAACGGTCGAAGACGACATGCGCAATTACCTATGGAAGGGGCTGAACCTCCATACCAATGATGGCACACGAGTAAAAGCCGATGTCATGATGCGCGTCCCGTATGACAGGAAGTGGCAGCTTAAAAGGGATGATCTTGGCTTGCCAGCTCATGAACGGGTTTACATGTTTGCTCCTTACCAAACCGAGCGATGGCGTGTGGCGTTTGATGCAACCAAAAATACAGAAATTGAAACGGTTGCCATGTTCCAGTACGTCCCTATTGGTGTTGAAATTGATACCGTCCCTCAGGTATATCTCAGCACGGCATTTGGCGGTCGCTTTCGTCAAAACACCAAAACCTATACCAGCTTACAGCAAGCGTTTAATGCACTGAATGCTGGAGAGGTGCACGCCGTCATGGGGTTAGGGGGGCAAGTGCAGTGGTTGAAGAGCCAATCCGGCGAACCCATCAAACTTTCAGATACGCACTTTCCTACCTTAGGCATTCCATATTGGGATATTGGCGTGGCCGTTCAAGCGGATTATCGCCAGCTCTCCTATGCGTTAGAGGAGGTGGTTATTGCCGCACTGTCAGATGGTCGGATGCAAGCTTGGTGCTTAGCCGTGGCCATTGATTGCCCACTCCCTGAGTTATACCAAAGTCAGCTGACTGAATAGCCCTCTCTCTCCGCCCTAGGGTGGAGACTTTCCGTCCAACTAAGGGATGAGAAAACCTCATCCAGAGTCCAATGTCCCCTGTTTTCAAACACGAGCACACTGAAGAAGTTCGATAGGAGTGTGTCTTCTCGAGTGTCGTTGACTGCTGGCAGTGTTATTGACTAATAGTCGTGTCGTTAACTAATAGCCGTGTCGTTGACTGACAGCCGCGTCGTTGACAAATGAAGTCAATGTTCGAGAAGAGACGTGTTCTACATGATCAGCTAAGCAAAGTAAGCAAAGGAGCAATACGATGTTATCGAAAGGGAAGTGGTGCATTTGGTCGCTTGCTGTAGGTATGTCTGGGTTGATCTCCACGAGCAGTACCGCTCAAGGAGTGACCGATGCAGATATCCTAAACGATCAGGAAACGCCTGAAGATGTGGTGAGTTATGGGCTAGGGCTACGTGCTCAGCGATTCAGCTCACTCGATAAAGTCAATAAAGAGACCGTAGAAGAAATCAGACCGGTATGGGCGTTCTCGCTAGGGGGAGAGAAACAACGCGGGCAAGAATCCCAGCCCATGATCAAAGATGGAGTGATGTACATCACAGGTTCATATTCGCGGGTGTTTGCCATCGATGCAAGAACGGGTGATGAAATTTGGCAATATGATGCTCGATTGCCGGACGGTATTATGCCTTGCTGTGACGTGATCAACCGTGGTGTGGCGTTATACAGCGATTTAGTCATCTTCGGAACACTCGATGCCAAGTTAGTGGCGTTAGACGCGAAAACAGGGAAAGTACGTTGGAAGAAAACGGTAGAGGATTATCGCGCAGGCTATTCCATTTCGGCAGCCCCTATTGTTGTGAAAGGAAACGTTATTACAGGCGTATCTGGCGGTGAATTCGGGATCGTAGGAAAAGTAAGAGCATACGATGCAAAAACCGGAGCTATCGTTTGGGAACGTCCTACCGTTGAAGGCAACATGGGGTATATCTGGAAAGATGGCAAGAAAGTCGAAAATGGCATCTCAGGAGGAGAAGCCGGAAAAACATGGCCCGCCGATCTCTGGAAGTCTGGTGGTGCAGCGCCATGGTTAGGCGGCACGTACGATCAAGATACCGACTTACTCTTCTTTGGTACGGGTAACCCCGCGCCTTGGAACTCCCACATGAGACCCGGTGATAATCTCTACTCTTCATCAAGATTGGCGATTGATCCTGATGATGGAAAGATAGTGTGGCACTTTCAA
The DNA here is from genome assembly GCF_014694455.1 of Vibrio sp. S9_S30. Classification (GTDB taxonomy): domain Bacteria; phylum Pseudomonadota; class Gammaproteobacteria; order Enterobacterales; family Vibrionaceae; genus Vibrio. The sequence continues at coordinate 344,479 of NZ_JAAUWT010000004.1, forward strand.
ACCACCCCTCACGATGGTTGGGATTTTGATGGGGTTAACGAGCTCATTGCGTTCGATTACCAAAGCAGTGGTAACACAGTAAAAGCTGCCGCGACAGCAGACAGAAACGGATTCTTTTACGTTTTGAATCGCACCAATGGTCAGTTCATTCGGGGCTTTCCCTTTGTCGAGAGCATTTCGTGGGCGAAAGGCTTAGACAAAAATGGTCGCCCAATATACGTCGAAGACAACAGACCGGGTAATCCGCAAGATTCGGCAGACGGAAAACAAGGGAAATCTGTGATGGCAGCTCCTTCCTTCCTTGGCGGTAAAAATTGGATGCCCATGGCGTATAGCCAAAATACGGGGTTGTTCTATGTGCCTGCGAATGAATGGGCAATGGAGCTCTGGAACGAGCCGACGGCTTACAAAAAAGGGGCCGCTTATTTGGGGGCAGGCTTTACGGTTAAAGCGCGTCATGAAGAATACATAGGTGTATTGCGGGCAGTGGATCCTAAATCGGGTGACATCGTATGGGAATTCAAAAACTACGCGCCGCTGTGGGGCGGTGTGCTGACAACGGCGGGTGGGTTGGTCTTTACCGGCAATCCAGAAGGATACTTGATGGCATTTGACGATAAAACAGGTGAACTGTTGTACAAGTTCAACACCGGTTCCGGCATTGTTGGTAGCCCTGTGACTTGGGAAATGGATGGCGAACAATACATCTCTATTCTTTCCGGCTGGGGTGGCGCGGTGCCTTTATGGGGCGGCGATGTGGCCAAGCGAGTGAAAAACTTCAATCAAGGCGGCATGGTATGGACCTTCAAATTGCCTAAATCCATGGAGATTGCCAAAAAGTAGTGGTGTTTGCCAAAAAATAGTGGTATTTGCCAAAAAAGTAGTGGTGTCTGTTAATCCAATCCCACCTACAACCTTGTGCGCGCTGCCTTCTGAGTAGCGCGTTTTTTATTTCATCAGTCCTACTTCATCCCAAAGGATGATCTTTTGCCAACCAACTGCGGATAGAGCCCAAAGTGGTGTCTTGTGACAATGGCTCTCTCTGCCAATTGGTGTGCATTCACAATCAAATGCCCCATTGCAGTTCTAACAAAAACCATTAGAGAGGTGCTTATGATTTACTCAAAACCAGGGACGGAAGGCGCAGTTGTTCATTTCAAACCCCGTTATCAGAATTACATTGGTGGTCAATGGGTTGAGCCAGTGAAAGGTCAGTATTTTACCAATACCTCTCCTTGTACAGGCGATGTGATTGCAGAAATTCCTCGCTCGGATGCGGCGGATATCGATCTCGCACTGGATGCTGCGCATAAGGCAAAAGATGAGTGGGGTGCCACTTCAGCAGCCGAGCGATCTAGCATATTGCTCAAAATTGCGGATCGCATTGAAGCCAACCTCGAAATGCTTGCCGTTGCTGAAACGTGGGAAAACGGGAAAGCCGTTCGCGAGACTTTAAATGCGGACATCCCACTGAGTGTTGATCACTTCCGCTACTTTGCGGGTTGCATTCGAGCACAAGAGGGCACGGCGGCAGAAATCGATTCGACAACCGTGGCATACCACATTCATGAACCGCTTGGTGTTGTTGGGCAAATCATTCCGTGGAATTTCCCATTGTTAATGGCGGCTTGGAAAGTGGCACCAGCGTTAGCCGCGGGCAACTGCATCGTGTTGAAGCCAGCTGAACAGACCCCGACGACGATCTTGCTATTGATGGAGCTGATTGGGGATTTACTGCCAGCCGGTGTACTGAATGTTGTTAACGGTATGGGACCAGAGGCGGGGCAAGCATTAGCAACGTCTAAGCGAATAGCCAAAATCGCCTTTACGGGCTCCACCGCGATTGGTAATCATGTCCTTCGCTGCGCGGCAGACAACTTGATTCCTTCGACAGTTGAGTTGGGAGGCAAGTCGCCTAATGTGTATTTCGAAGACATCATGGATCAAGAAGAAGCCTTTATTGAGAAAGCGGCAGAAGGGGCAGTTTTGGCGTTTTTCAATCAGGGTGAAGTTTGTACCTGCCCTTCAAGGCTGCTTATCCAAGAAAGCATTTACGATGCCTTCATGGACCGGATCTTGGCGAAAGCGAAAGCGATCAAGCATGGCAACCCTCTGGATACAGAGACTACAGTAGGGGCGCAAGCTTCCGGCGAGCAATTTGACAAGATCAAGAAGTATCTTGAAATTGGACGCAACGAAGGAGCGAAAGTGGTGATGGGAGGCGGCACGGAAGATTTCGGTGGTGGTTACTACATTCAGCCCACCATTTTTAAAGGTGATAACTCGATGCGTGTCTTCCAAGAAGAGATCTTTGGTCCTGTTATTAGCGTTACGACGTTTAAGGACGAAGCGGAAGCCGTGGCGATTGCCAACGATACCGAATACGGGTTAGGAGCGGGTGTTTGGACGCGTGATGTGAACAGGGCGTACCGAGTTGGGCGTGCCATTCAGGCGGGTCGAGTCTGGACAAATTGCTACCATTTATACCCAGCTCATGCTGCGTTTGGCGGTTACAAGAAGTCGGGCATCGGGCGTGAAACCCATAAAATGATGCTTGATCATTATCAGCAAACCAAAAACCTTTTGGTCAGCTATGATGTTAACCCGCTTGGGTTCTTCTAACCATTTGGGCGCGTCGGATGAAATGAAGGAAAAGCGCCTATCGCTTTTCCTTCTTACTTGGCTGGCGGCTCTGTGTTTATGGGCGTCCAGCTTTTATGGCTATACTCAAGAAAATCGCATTACTCAAGAAAATCGCCATGCCAAAGAATGGCAAGAGCCAAGTCAAGATGTTCTCGCTTTTTTCCCTACGGCGACTCGCACACTGCCAAAAGAAAAAGATCTCGCCATTATTCCCGTTTATCAACTTAACTCGCTATTGGGTTACGTGTTTGAGTCCGATGACTTAACGCACTTCCCTGGTTTTTCGGGTGAAACCGTTAACCTCAACATTGGATTGGATGTAAACGGGGTTCTCCGTGGCATTAAGGTTCAACGGCATCATGAGCCGATCTTCCTTCACGGGCTTGGCGAAGAGCCCATGCTGGCGTTTATTGCGCAATACCTCAATCACAACATCCAGCATCGATTTTTGGTGGGTAGCAAACAAAACCGCACTCATGATGGGAAAACCCAATATTTTGACGGCGTAACCAAAGCCACGGTGTCGGTGATGGTGATAAACGATACGATCCTTAACTCGGCTCGTAAGGTGGCACGTCTTAAATTGGATGGCTTTGGCCGCGCAAACAAGCGTGTCGCTCAGTTTGTAATGGGATCACCCAAAAGGTATGACTTTCAGCAGTTAAAAAACGAAAACTTGGTATTGAGTTGGCAAGCGACGCTGGGTGAGTTTGCTCAGCAATTATCGGTGCCTGAAAGCCGTGCTGAGGATTGGCTAGAAAATCCAGAGGCACACTATGCGCTGAACTATCATCTGGCGTTTCTTAACCCACCTCAAATAGGCAAAAGTCTTCTAGGGGACTCAGAATATCAGCGGCTTATGAGCGAGCTGGAACCGGGCGAAATCGCTTTGCTATTATCGTCTAGTGGTGGTTTTTCGCCTCTCGCAGAGGACTTTGTACCAGGCACAACACCGACAAGATTCAGCGTGACACAGCAAGGGATCAGTATCGACATCCGAGATCAGGATTTTTACAGCTTTTTCGACCCCAATTTGGTGGCAGGCTTTCCCGATTTTGAATTTATTAAAGTCTTCCGGTTAAAAAGCAGCAGTGGATTTGATCCGGCGCTTCCCGTGACGTTTCAGCTCAACGTACCCGTAAAAAAAAGCTTCCTAGAATACGAAGTTAAGACCGTAAGTCAGCAATATGACATTCCTAATTCCCTGTGGGGATACCCAGCCATCAAGGACACGGAACCGATGCCTCTGTGGCAACAGATTTGGCAGCAACGCCAGTTCGAAACAGGGATGATTATGCTTTACCTTGCCATCGTTACTTGTCTCTTTGTAAAGCAAAAATATTGGGTAACCTTCCCTAAATATTTTCCTTCATTCCGTTTGGCGTGTTTGATGTTTACTCTGTTTTTTCTAGGTTTCTATGCCCAAGGTCAGCTTTCGGTTGTCAATATTTATACCCTATTACTTTCCGTTTGGAACGGGTTTGAGATCACCGTGTTTTTACTCGATCCCGTCATCTTTGTTCTCTGGCTGTTTGTGTTTGTATCCTTATTTTTATGGGGGAGAGGGGTCTTTTGTGGCTGGCTTTGCCCATTTGGCGCCCTGCAAGAACTGATTGGGTTGGCCGCGAAAAAATGGAAGATCAAGCAATGGACAATTCAGCCACAAATACACAGCAAGCTCCAACGAGTTAAATACCCTGTTTTGGTGATTCTGGTGGTCACGAGTTTCTCTTCATTGACGTTGGCCGAAAATCTGGCGGAGTTGGAGCCGTTTAAAACGGCGATAACATTATGGTTTGTCCGTGATTGGTATTTTGTTGTTTACGCACTTTTGCTTTTGTTTATTGCACTTAAGATCCACAAGGTGTACTGCCGCTACTTGTGCCCATTAGGGGCTGGGTTGGCGGTACTCGGAAAGTTTCGTTTGTTCAGTTGGTTAAATCGAAAAAAGGAATGCGGTAGCCCTTGCCAGCTGTGCCGCAAAGCCTGTGATATCGACGCCATTAACCTCAATGGCAGTATCGACTACAACGAATGTGTGCAGTGTTTAGAGTGTGTTGTTATCGCGGCGGATAACAATCGTTGTGTGGTTGAAAAGTACGGTGCAAAGAAACGTCGCAGGCAAAAACACATTCCCATGACCAACATCACCCACGTTTGAAAGGACACGTATTTTCACCACTCGAAGGATTCTGAAAAGTAGGAAAGAAATCATCACAAAGTAGGATAGTTCGTTTTATGGCTTACCCGTAATCTGGAGTTCAGGATCAATAGAAAAGGAGCAGCAGAGATGTGGAAAAAACCCGCTTACAAGGAACTTCGTTTAGGCATGGAAGTGACCTTATACATCAGTAATCGCTAGATCAACGGACTCTAGACACAATGAGAGAGGACAGGATTTGCTTTTTGAATGAGATTTAAGGCATTTCCTGTATTCTCGAATTGGGACCAGCTAACCAGAACAACGCAAAAAATCCAGGGACAAGGAGAGTGGTATGCATGTCATCATACTGGGTTCAGCAGCAGGAGGCGGTTACCCCCAATGGAACTGCCATTGCACAATGTGTAGCGGTTTAAGAAATGGAAAGGTCGTTGCAGAGCCTCGTACTCAGTCTTCCATTGCTGTTAGTGACGATGGTGAACATTGGGTCATCATTAATGCCTCACCGGATATACGCCAGCAAATCAATCACAATCCATCGATTCACGGTTGTAAGGGGAAACGCGGTTCTTCTATTGCTGCGGTGGTCTTAACCGACGCTCAAGTTGACCATACCAGTGGGCTGTTGATCTTACGTGAAGGGTTACCGATGGAGTTGTATTGCACCGAACAAGTGCGAGCGGAATTAACCGATGCTTTCCCGTTACTGACTGTCCTTTCGCATTGGCACGGAGGCTATCGACAACACACGATCGGGCATCAATCGTGGCATATTCCCAAGGTTCCTCATTTAAGGTTTGAAGCCATTCATTTGGAATCGAAAGCCCCACCGTATTCCTCCCATCGTAATGATCCACACCCCGGCGATAACATTGCCATCCGCATAACGGATATCAGGACCGATCGAAATCTGGTGTATGCGCCTGGGCTTGAAAAGCCGAGCTCTGATATTGAGATGGCAATGAGCCATGCTGACTGTGTTTTAGCCGACGGCACATTGTGGACAGATGACGAAATGATATTAGAAGGGGTCGGGAGCGATCTGGGAACATCCATGGGGCACCTTCCTATCAGTGGAAAGCACGGCATGCTCGCGCTTCTGAGTCAGTTCGTAAAACCTCGGAAAATACTGGTTCATATCAACAATACCAACCCGATCTTAGATGAACGTGGCTTCGAGCGCATACAGGTGGTAAGAGCTGGGGTTGAAATCGGTTTTGATGGGATGACATTTGAGGTTTAGGTTTCATATTGATTCCACAAGGGCGAACTCGGGCGAGCATAAATATTGAGAGGTTGAGTGATGCACCATCAAGACAGAACTAGGCACCATCAAGACAGTTCCATGCCCCATCAAGATAGAACCGTGACTGCCATGACGCCTGATCAATTTCGTGAAGCCTTGCTAAGCAAAGGGGCGCTTTACCACATTCATCATCCATTTCACAAAGCGATGTACCAAGGGAAATGCAGCCCAGAGCAGATAAGAGCTTGGGTGGCAAACCGGTTCTACTATCAAGTTTCGATTCCCATAAAAGACGCCGCCATACTGGCAAACTGCCGCCGTCCCGACATTCGGAGAAAGTGGGTGCAACGCATTCTGGATCACGATGGCCACGATAATCAAGAAGAGCGGTGGGGTGGCATAGAAGCTTGGCTGGAGCTAGCCGTTGCCGTTGGGCTTTCTCGCGAAGAAGTGCTGGAAGAAAAGTGGGTACTCCCCGGAGTGAGATTTGCGGTGGATGCCTACGTCAATTTTGCCCGTCGGGCAACGTGGCAAGAGGCTGCGTGTTCGTCCCTTACGGAATTATTTGCCCCCGAGATCCATCAATCTCGATTGGATTCCTGGCCACAACATTACCCATGGATAGAGCAGCAAGGTCTCACCTATTTCCAACAACGCTTGTCTCAGGCGCGCCGAGATGTAGAGCAAGGTCTGGCGATCACCTTGGCGCATTTTGACACCGCAGACAAACAGAAACATGCGCTGAATATTTTGCAGTTCAAGCTCGATATTTTGTGGTCGATGTTGGATGCCATCAGCATGGCGCATGAATTTAACCGAGCACCTTATCACGATCTTACCTCCGATGAGGCGGTTTGGCACCGAGGTCTCTTTCAGGGTTAAGGAAAGAATGTTCAGGGTTAAGGAAAGAATGTTCAGGGTTAAGGAAAGAACGTGCAAGATTAAGGAAAGAATATGGACTTTAAGAAAAACCTCAACGAAAAGTGGAAACGAAATCCAACGTTTCGAATGCAGTATGAGCAAGCACAGCAGAGCCATGTGCTTTTGTTCCCAGAGGGAATGGTGACATTAAGCGACAGTGCGGCGGAAGTGCTTGCCATGTTTGAACAAGAAACCACGCCGAATAGCGCCATCACCCAATTGTGTGCTCGGTATCCGAACGAAGATATTGAAGGTGACATCATCGAATTTCTGGATGTAGCGTATGACAAACAATGGCTCCAACCCTATTAAGCCGCCGTTCTGGTTATTGCTTGAGCTGACGTATCAATGTCCGCTTCACTGCGCTTATTGCTCCAACCCCATTGATTTGGGGAGCAAAGAGCAAGAACTTTCTACTGAGCAATGGTTTGATGTATTAGATCAAGGAAGGGAGCTTGGCGCGGTCCAATTAGGGCTTTCTGGTGGTGAGCCGCTAATGCGTAAAGACCTGACCGATATCGTTGCTCATGCTCATCAACTTGGTTATTACATTAACTTGATCACGTCAGGGATTGGGTTAACGCAATCTCGGATAGAAGACCTAAAACAGGCAGGGCTGGACCATATTCAGATCAGCCTGCAAGCCGCCGATCCAGAAATGAGCGATGCCATTGCTGGAAAAAAGAAAGCGTTTCAGCACAAAGTGAACATGGCGAAAGCCGTGAAGCAAGCCGGTTTTCCTATGGTGTTAAATGCCGTTATTACTCGGCAAAATATCCATGAAATAGAGAGCATCATGGCATTGAGTTGTGAACTGAAAGCCGATTACGTCGAACTGGCCACATCGCAATATTATGGTTGGGCATTCGAAAATCGCGCCTCCTTACTGCCGTCCAAGGCTGAAATCGAACAAGCCGAATGTGAAGTGAATGCATTCAGAGATGCCTGCGATAAAAGCGCCCCAACGTTTATATTTGTCACGCCCGATTACTATGAAGATCGCCCCAAGGCTTGCATGAGGGGCTGGGGAAGCATTTTTACCTGTATTGCTCCTGATGGCACAGCGTTACCTTGCCATAGTGCAGCACTGCTGGATTTGCCTTTCCTTAATGTTAAAGAACACAGCTTAAAACACATATGGTACGAATCTGAGAGCTTTAATGCGTTTAGGGGGTTCGAGTGGATGGAAGAGCCCTGCAAAAGCTGTGATGAAAAAGAATTGGATTTCGGAGGCTGCCGATGCCAAGCCATGTTGCTGACGGGCAATGCTGCTGCGACGGATCCGGTGTGCAATAAATCACCTCATCATCACAAGATAACGGAGGCGATTTTGCAAGCCTCTTCTGGCTGCCACAATGAATTGGTGATGCGGCACATGAGAAACAGCCAAACCATATTGTTGTCAAAACCCTAACCCTAACCCTAACCCTAACCCTAACCCTAAGCCGATGACGTGATGAGTGATTTAAGTGTTCCTCCCTTTAGGCAAACGCAAGAACGGATAACCGCTTCTGGCGATGTTTGGATTTGTTGGGAGCATGTTTCGGGGCTCACACACTGGCATTGTCCAAACCTCTATCGAAGCCGTCCAGAACCTCTGTTTTCTGCATCGATCATGGTAAAAACACCGTCGTATGATGACAGCGGAGTGACCCATGCTGTTGAACATTTGGTGCTACGAGGGTGCCATAAATATCGCGACCCCCGCCATTTTTGGCAATTACGCTCAAGCTTAGCGCTGGCGGAGTTTAATGCCACCACTCGTCGTGGTAACACGCGATTTCACCTTTCAGGCACGCATAAAGAGGATGCCTACCTGGGATTGGACTTTTTTCTTCATTCCACGCTTTGTCCTTTGTTGAAGGAAGGAGAATGGAAAGAAAAAGAGTGGCAAAAAAGGGAGTGGCCATCAGAAAACCACGATAAAGCCTATGTTCAAAAAGGGGAGCTCAGTGCGCTGTACCAAGAGTTACAGGGGTATGAAAGCAATGAACACTTTCAACAAGCGTGTCGAATGATAGAGGAGTTAAACTACCCCTTATATTCAGGAAGAGCAAAATACATTTCGACACTGTCCCTACCCGAAATCCGTCAATATTATTGGCATCACTACCGTCCAGAGTATTTTTGCATTGTAACGGCAGGGAAGTGGAGCCTAAAACACATTTGGCAAAGTATGGTTGCCGCATTGGCGTGTCGAACAAACAAGGAGCCAGAAAAGCTTTCGTTAACGAATCAATGGATAAAGAGCGCTCAAACGGAATCGCCTGACCGGATACTCACATTAAGAATGTCAGACAAAAAAGCGGTACAGATCTACAAAATGCTGAGTGAAGGGCATATTCAATCGACCTTAGACAGGCTTGGCTATCGTTTGCTGCCTTTGACCACCATGCTTGATCCGAAACCGACAATAAGGCTGAAAAGTGACAAGGGCGACTACGATGAATTATTGTCTCGTTACCTCAGCATGTTGGCGAATCAATGGACACAAAGCCAAGAAGCGACAAACATTTGGTTTCAGTATTGTATGGCTCAGCGCAGGGATATGATGAAAAAGTGGGGCGATAATTTGACCACACTTTATCTTTCGAGCCAGTCTTTCACTCTCGGAATGAACGTGCCTAAAAGCAAAGCCGAACCGGTAGGAGACTGGTTACCAGAGTTGATCTATCATCAAACGGTGACGATATTTGCTCGACTGCCTAAAAGTAATCCCCACTTGCGCACCGCATACGAAAGCTGGATTCAAGAACTCCTTTTTTATGTGACTCAATATTTCAAAACCACAAAACACGCCGTCTTTTCCCATGAGCAAACCGTTTATGGGACTCACAGCGACATACATGGCTTATCGATTCACCTTTCTTGCTCCGCGCTTATCTTCTGGCAACATTTTGATGACCACTTTCGTGAGCATGAACCGCCAGGCTTTAGGCTGAATTCGCTGAAATCGGAACAGGTGATTTTTACGCCTCTTCTCACCCCCCATAGTGATATGAGCTATAGCGTGCGTGAACCTTCCGTGAGTTTTGAGCAAAGCCAAGACGGCGTAAGAATGGCATTCCGATTACCCGATTCGGTTTCCATTTTTTATCAATGTGCGGCGGTACAATGGGTATTGCAGCAAACGTCTGTGATTGAAATGAGGTTAAATGGTCAGCTCTACGGCATCAGTGCGACAATAAAACCGGAATGGAATGCGTTGGAAATTTGCAGCCACTTCGACAAGGAACCTCACCATACGCGCAAAATATTGTGTGAGGAAATTCAAGCCTTTAGCCTTAAGCATCTCCAGCCTTGTGAAATACAGAGTGCGTATCAAGGTGCGCGGGGGTTGATGGCATCGCAATTGAGCAAGTATCAGCCCGACTTCTACAAAACGGCATATCGGTTGCTGGGCATATCGCTTGATACGCCAGAGACTGAAGAGGCATCTGGTCTGGCATTTACGTTGGCTATGTGGAAAACCGCCCTCGCTCCGTACTTAAAAGTAAGAAAGGAAAAGTAGCTGGGCTCCTAGCGCCTCAAATAGCGATCAAAATCGATATTGGTTACGCCCACTACCGCTTGAATTCGGTTATGAACCCCCAGTTTTTTCAGTATTGCAGAAACATGCGATTTTACGGTGGTTTCTGAGATATTAAGATCGTAAGCGATTTGCTTATTCGCACTGCCTTGCGACATCGACTTCAAAACCAACAACTGGCGGCGGGTTAAGGTGCTTAACATGTCGGCAGAAAATGAAGGTTCTTTGCTTCGTTGTCCAGAGAATCGGGTGTCGTCCGTTGCTCTAATGATGTTTGCCGGTAGATACACATGCCCATTAATGATTTGAGAAAAAGCATTGGTCATTTCTTCCCGTGAAGAAGACTTCGATATAAAACCAATTGCGCCATACGCGATGGTTTGGAGGATGGTTTGTTTGTTGGTTTCAGCCGATATAATGGCAACAGGGACAGAAGGTGCTTGGTTTCTAAGCTCAAGTAGCCCGTTAAGTCCACCCATGCCGGGCATGTTGAGATCCAATAAGATGAGATCGGTATCTGGATGTTCGTTTACGTATTCCAGTGTTGTCGGAACGTCTTCCGTTTGATGAATGGAGCAATTTAAAAATCGTCCTTTAATAACGGAAACCAAAGCGTCTCTAAACAACGGGTGATCATCGGCAATCAAGAATTTGTACATGCGAATCCCTCTTCCTTAAGGTTTTCTTATCATTCTTTGTTCCTACTGGCGTAACGCTTAAGTTTCAGTAAGTTATGCATACTGAAACTAATAACCATGTTATTTATGGTTTCTTTTAGTGTAATCAGCTCAATTTATAATGCTTGTGCTAAAAGTGAGACCTAGACTATATGAGGAGAAGTTTAATGACAAATATCCTTCTTAAGTATGATTAACGTCCCGTCAGGGCAAGCTAGACTGAATCTATCCCTGTTGGTTCTATCGACAACATCGTTCTTTAGACGAACATGAGCCCAAAAATACTTATAAGGAAAATGGATGTTTTCTGCCTGCCCAGTACCAGACCAAGCCGCCGTAGTGACGGCTGAGTCGTATCAGCTTGAAGCTGTTAAGGCTGTAAGAGAGCTTGCAGCTCGTTTAAACACACCACATATCGGGTTTGTTTTGTTCTTTTGCTCCGCAGCCTACGACTTGAAAGAACTCGAATCGGAAATGGATCGCGCGTTTACCTATTGCAAAGTGATGGGGTGTACGACGGCGGGGGAAATCACCAGTAGCGGTTATGCCAAAAGTAGCATCAGTGCGATAGGTTTTACCGAGAGAGCGTTCACGGTGTCTGGAATGGTGATACCCCTAGAAAACTTTGAGTTGGATGTTGCTCAGCACTGCGTCGAAACATTATTTGAAGATTGCCGAAGCCAGTTGAAGGCGCCCATTAAGCACAGTAGCTTTGTGCTGACGCTGATAGACGGCTTGTCTCCGCAAGAAGAAAATTTCCTCGTTACATTGGATACGGCGCTGGGACGAATTCCACATTTTGGTGGGTCGGCTGGAGACGATGAAAATTTGGCGAATACGCATGTGTATTTTGATGGCCAATTTTATACTGACTCAGCCATTGTGGTGATGTTCAATACCACTTGCCCATTTGAAGTGTTCACAACGCATCATGTTCAAAGTTCGGGCAGTAAGTTGGTGGTCACGAAGGCCGACAGTGAATGCCGCCGAGTATACGAATTTAATGCCGAGCCTGCTGCGCTGGTGTACGCGAGGGAAGCGGGCATCTTGCTCGACGATCTCCGACCTGAAGTCTACGCATTACATCCTCTTGCGGTAAAAGTGGGTGGCGAGTTTTATATTCGGTCCATTCAGAAAGTGAATGACGATCTGAGTTTGGATTTTTATTGTGCCGTTGATGATGGCATTGTCGTGACGGCGATGAAACCTGGTGACATTTACGCCAACGCAAGGCAAAAACTCAGCGAAGTGTCAGAAAGGGTAGGAGACCTAGAAATCATTATTGGGTGCGATTGTTTTTTTAGGCGCAAGGAAATCGAACAAACTAACGGTCTAGAAACCATTAAAGCCATCTTCAGGGACTTCCGTATGGTCGGTTTTAATACTTACGGGGAGCAGCTTGGTGGCGTGCATATGAATCAGACACTAACAGGGGTGGCGATTGGTCGTCAGCCTAATGTGTATCCCCTCTCTTCGAACATGTCAGAAGTGCATGAAAAGGTAGGGTAAATGTCGGATGAAGCGTTAAAACGTCAACTTGAAGAAGCCCTAGCGGAAAATGAACGTCAGAAGAAGATCATCGATTCGTTGGTGCGCCGGGTTGAACAAGACAGCAGCCACCGTGTTGATCCTTATGCTGCTTTCCAGCATTCCGTTGTATTGGCCGATCAGGTTCGGGAAAAAACAGAAGAACTCAACAATACTCTGCATAAGCTAGAAAGCATCAACCGAGCACTGTCTCTTGCGAACCAAAAAGTCGAGCGCGCTCAGCAGCGCTTTGTGGATGCCATTGAATCCATCTCTGATGGGTTTGCTTTGTATGACAAAGAGAGACATTTAGTGCATTCCAACAGCCGATTCCAGCAGTATTGGCTTGATCATGATATTTCACTTGATGTGTCAAGCGTGACTCTGGCGGAAGTCAAAAGGCTTGCGCACACCAAAGGGCTTATCGTAAAAGAGTTGCCTTATTCCGACCTGCATGGCGGAAGAGTGTTTCAGCAGCGAGATAATCGCTGGGTGCAAGTGAGCGAGCGCCGAACCTCCGATGGCGGGCTGGTGATGTTGTACACCGACATTACGTTACTCAAAGAAGCCGAATCGGCTAGGTATGAAGCCACCATCAGTGAAAAGCTACGCCAGTCTTATCAAACGTTAGAAAAGCGCGTGCAGCTACGAACTGCTCAACTGGAAGATCTCAATACCCAGCTAAGTAAAGAAGTCAATGAACGGCGGGAGATCCAAGACAGGCTGCTTGAAGCCAAACAAGAAGCAGAACTGGCGAATTTATCAAAAACAAAATTTCTTGCTGCTATCAGCCACGACCTATTGCAACCTTTGAATGCCGCGCAGTTGTTTTTGGGATCTCTGCGGGCCCAGAGGCTAGGTCCACCGGCGCGTCGGCTGGTGGATTCGTTGGATCATTCTCTCTCGGATGTTGAATCCTTAATTACGATGCTGGTCGATATTTCTAAGTTAGATGCAGGAACCATTCGTGCCGATAAGCAGCCGTTCGCTTTAAATGAGTTGTTGGATAATATCGCGAATGAATTCCATCAAATAGCCTTAGAGTCCGAAACGGAGGTGCGGTATGTACCCAGTAGCGTCGTCATTTATAGCGACTCCGTTTTACTGGCCAGAATTGTCCGAAATTTAATGACTAACGCGCTGAGGTACACCGAGTCGGGTAAGGTTTTACTTGGCTGCCGGCGTACTGAAAACGGCGTCAGAATTGATGTGTTGGATACGGGGGATGGCATTCCTAAGGATAAGCAAAAAGAAGTGTTCCAAGAGTTTAAACGCTTGAGCCCTAGGAAAGCAGAAAATAGGACGCAGCTCGGGCTAGGTTTGGCCATTGTTGATAAGATTTCAGGCGTGTTAGGGCACCATATTTCATTGGAGTCGGAACTTCACAAAGGATCGCGATTTTCGGTTTTAGTGCCTTATGGCACCGTGAAATCATCGGCGAAACCGGTATTGCAGCCTAAAGAATTGGACGCGAGTGCTGTGTTACAAGGTTGCCGCATTTGGGTTGTGGACAACGACAGTAATATACGCAAGGCGATGAAGGAGTTACTGAGTCAGTGGGGATGTGACGTTGTCACGGCGGAGTCTCTTGCCGCCTTGCAGGTTCAATGTGATGTGTCGAGTGATTCTGTGGAATTGCTGATTGTCGATTACCACTTAGATGAAGGGAAAACCGGTTTAGAAGTGGCTGAACATGTGCATATTAATCGTCCTCATCCGGTGCCAACCATTGTGCTCAGTGCAAATCGAAGCGAAACACTGAAACAACAGGTAAGGGAAAGTGGTTATTTGTTGGTAAATAAGCCTGTCTCACCAGTTCGGCTGAAGACCATCATCATTAGTCAGTTGCATTCTAGCTGCCAGCCTTTGCTTCAATCGCACGTCATACAAGGCTGAATCTCACGGAGGACCATGTCTTTTCTCAAGAGATCAGCCGCTTCAATACAACAAACGGGTTCAGTTGTTTATAGAAACCAACACTCGCCCTTCTTTTGACAGAACATTCCGCAAACCCAGTTTGGTTGAAAGCGACAAAGAGATGGTCATCATGACAAAAATTGCAATCATAATGATCAGTTGGTACTTAATTGCGACTAAGGGCGAGGTGCCTCCTAGGATCTGTCCAGTCATCATGCCAGGTAAGGTGACCAAACCCGTTGCTGCCATTGAAGCAAGGATAGGGGACCACGCCTTTTGCATGGCGGCTCGAACGAAAGGTAATGACGCGTAGGTTGGAGAGGCACCCAGTGACAGCGCGGCATGGTATTCGCCTTCTCGTTCTTTGAAAGCGCTGAACAGATTTTGAAGCATGATGATATTGGCATTCATACTGTTGCCAATGAGCATCCCACAAAGTGGGATCACGTATTGCGAGCTGTACACAGGCGTTGGCTGAACAATCACAACACAAAGCACAACAATGATGGGGGAAAGGCCAATCAATAACCCTGATATCACGGGTAAGAATAAGGGTTTCATTGGAAGCTTGGCCTTATCGATGATGGCATTGGTTCCTATGGCTGCCATGATCAGAACCCAAACAATGTTTAACGTTAGGCTATTGAGATCAAACACAAACTCCAGATAAGCCCCAACCAAAGTTAACTGAACACCCATTCGCAATACACTGATGAGTGTGTCTTTTGCTAGCCCAAGCTGAAAGTGACGATTGATGTAGAGCGGAATACAAAGCGTAAGAGAAAAAAGCAGTAGGAAACCCCAGCCAATATCAATTGATTCCTGCATAGAAACCTCGATGATTTTGGTTTCATTTTATACCTAAGTCCCTTCAAGATGTTAGGTCTTATCTAACGTTTATTCGACTCCAATACCTTAACTCAGGACATTTCTGCGCCTGAACAGGCCCCCGAAACGTCTGCTTACAGCTGTATCGTGGATGTTCGCCTATAACATGGATGCTCGCCTATAACATAGATGCTCACCTGTATCGTGAATGTTGAGATGTTCTCTGTAAAGTCTTTCCGGTGACTTTCTATGAGGAGAGACTAAGATGCATTAGCTTTATAATAAACAGAATGAGTATCTCAATTATGGAAAAAGTGGCCATTTAAGATTGGCTTTCTTGTAGACTAAAGTCTTAAAAAAGCTTGTAAAACATTCGAAATCCCTAATTTACTATGCATTATGTTGGATTTTATCCGTGTGATAATGGTGCGTAAGTCACAGGTTTAGACGATGGTTGTGAGCTTTAAAATAAACTTGCCAGATTAACATATATTTAACATTGTGAATTCTATAGTGAAATTAAACAATAGACTAAAGTAACAATGTCCTTCTATTTGTAAGGGAGTATAAAAGTCTGGCACAGGATGCACACACAAATTGAAATAAGGGAATTCTATGTCTTTAAAGAAAACTTTAGTTTTATCGGTCATACTCAGTTATTCATATTCCGCGCATGCTATTGTCGCGCCAAGCGATCTTGCCAGCCTAGAAAGTTTTTATGGTAATGTCGTTAGCCCGAACATGGCTTACACACAAAGTGCTTTTGGTACCATTCATCAACCAAGCAGCCCGCCATCTCTAAATAAAGCAAGAAAAGCACTCGAGTTGTTGGACTTTGCGGAGCAAGTTTACAGTCAGTCTGGGGCACCTAGCGGATGGACGAGGGTAAAAGATGTTTCTCGTAAATCCGGTTTCAATGCAAGTATATTTAAAAAGGGTAAGAACATTGTACTGGCATTTCGGGGGAGTGAGTTAGGGACGTCTGACTGGGTAACCGATGGGATGTTATCCAATGATGAAGTGCCCAAACAATTTCTCCAAGCGATCAATTTAGCGGAACAAGTCGAGCAGGATTACCCCAATCATACGATTCGATACACCGGCCATAGTTTGGGGGGCGGGTTAAGTACGGCAGCCGCATTGGTGACGGGAAGAACCACCGTTGCTTTTGATGCAACAGGGATTAACGATGCTCTCAAAGCACACATTAAAAAGAAACTCGGCAGTAAATATGCGCTCACTCTGCATGCTGCCGCTATTGAAAACTACAATTTAGTGGGTGAGTTTGTTTCGGATGGCGATTGGCAGCAAGACGCCGATGTAATTGGCATTAATGCCAAGCAATACGGCGATATCTACTACCTGAGTGATGCACGCTTCACGCCATTCCCTAGAATCATTTGGGATACACCGTTAACACGCCATTTTATCACCCCAATTCGTGAAGAGTTGAACTACATCATTGACCCCTACTACTTTGACTGGACGTCAGATGAGTTGGATATCCTGTCGTTTAAAGCGACTTATTTAATCAATTCATTTCCAAGTCTATTTCAAGACATAGGTAATTAATGGTTGAAACTCATAAGGTTCGGCATTGTGCCGAACCTTATTTTCCTATCATGTTTTACTTCATTTATTCGTCTCGATTATTGCAGTGCAACGGGAGGGCGAGTTTCACGAATCAGAATCGCTCGCTGGCACGCATCACGTTGCTTTTCCGTCATGAGCATTCCATTTCGCCAATAGCCTTTTCTTAAGGCACGCTTAAATTCATAATAAAGTTCGTCAGGAAGCTCATGCACAATAAGATTAAAGCTATTGCTGTTCATGATTTACGCCGCCTTGTCTTCCTGATTTTGCAATTCAGTCGGTTTTAACGGAGGGAGCGGATTTCTTGAACCAACGGCCTCTTCAATCGAATTAAAACCATCTTGTTTAAGAAGTTGAACTAGCCCACGGTTAATCTCATTGATATTTTGTGGCCCATCGAAAATCATCGTTGTGATCATATGGAGCAAATTGGCTCCGGATGTGATTTTCTCGTATGCATCTCTTGCACTGAATACACCACCCACACCAATAATGGTCAGTTCACCACGAGTACGGCGGTAAACATGGCGAATAACGTTGGTAGAGATCCGCTGAAGCGGCAAGCCGCTCATCGCCCCTTTGCCTTTGGGCAGTTTACCTTGCGCGGATGGGTATTCTTCCGGCACGTGTTCTTCATTTCCTTCTGGTTTGGCGAGGTTGGTTAGAACAACGCCATCCATGTTGTGTTCCACACACGCATCAACGATGAGGTTAATTTCATCCAATGTCAGATCAGCAGCCAACTTCACGTATATTGGACGGTCGGTTAGGGGGCGGATTTCATCGTTAACGGCATTGAGCAATGCGTCTAGGTTGCTTCGTTCGACAAATGGCTCACCATCTTGTGTGTTTGGGCAACTGATGTTGATGGTGAAGTAATCACCAATATCTTTAAAGGCGCGTAGAGTTTTTAAGTAATCCTGAATCGAATCCTCTAAAACAAACTCTGGCGTGATATTGGATTTTGCTGCGTTGATCCCCACTCTTAATGGACCAAAATCGACACTGGCCAAACGTTTTGCGATTTTTTCAGCGCCTTGGTTATTCAAACCATACCAAACGACAATGGCTTTGGATTTCACCATGCGAAAGAGCCTTCTACCAGGGTTACCTGGGCAGACTTCGCCGGTAAAGGAACCCAGTTCCGCAAGCCCGAAGCCCAGTGACGGGTAAATTTTTGTTAATTCACCGTCTTTATCGAAACCCGCCGACAGCCCTACTGGGTTGCGGTAGGTGATACCATCGACCTTGGTATTCAAGGATTGATGTTCGTAGTTGAAAAATAAGCTGGTGAGACCGCGAGTCAAGGCGTTAGAGCCGAGGGCTATCCCCATCTTCTTTAAAACAGAATGGGCTTGTTCTGGTTCCATAAGAAAGATGAGTGGGCGAACGATGCGATAGAGCACTCTCAGAACGAGGTTTCTCACGCCGATTAGGAAGCTCATGATTTTCTATCCTTGTTATTGGTTGACTTTTTATGCCCCTCTTATTGGAACGAGGTCATTGAGACAATGGAAAAGAATCCTAATCTATTGAAATATTAAGATTTAAATTGAACTCCAATCACCCAATGTCGCAACATGCTTTACAAAAAGAGAGGGGTTTCTTTTGTAACCAAGATTGGCTTGGTATGTTACTAACCATAATTAAACGCAAATACGAATGCAAATAATTATCATTTAAATATTATTGATTAAGATCCATCGCCGCGATTAAACCGTGCTTTTCATTCGGATCAGGAATGACTTTTTTTTGAAATCAGGTAAAGTAACGACTTTTGAAAAAACTACCGTCACAAGCACCGAAACTCTCTCGCGTGTTTTTGCGTGAATGTCGGCAAAATGGAAAAGTAATTAGGAAGCAAAATGATTCTAGTAGTTGGTCATAAAAACCCAGACACAGACAGTATCTGTAGTGCGATTGTTACCGCAGAGCTATTGAAAGCGCGTGGACTTGAAGCGAAAGGCATTCGCCAAGGTGAAATTAACCGTGAAACTCAGCATGTTCTCGAAGTTGCTGGTGTCGATCAACCAGAGCTACGCACCTCTGTCGCGGGTGAGAATATTTGGTTAGTAGATTACACCGATTTGGCTCAAGCACCTGATGATATCGGTGAGGCTGAAATCCTAGGCATTGTGGATCACCACCGTTTGGGTGACGTGATGACAGTAAATCCTCTTGAAGCTTGGATTTGGCCAGTAGGCTGTACTTGTACCATTCTCTATGCTCTTTTCAAGATGGAAGAGACTGAAATCACTAAGCCACTCGCGATTTTGATGATGTCTGCAATTTTGTCCGATACTGTTGGCTTTGCTTCTCCTACTTGCACCCAGAAAGACAAAGATGCGGTATACGCTTTAGCTGACATTGCGGGTGTAGAAGATGTAGACACGTTCATCAAAGATCTTTTGATTGCGAAAACCAACATTGAAGGTTTGTCTGCTGCACAACTCGTCGAAAAAGACTTAAAAGCTTACCCATTTAACGGCCGTGATGTGGTTGTTGGTCAGGTTGAGCTTGCGACTCTTGAGCAGGTTGACGGCATGATTGAAGGGCTAGAAGAAGATTTAGAGCGTCGCTGCTCTGAAGAAGGGTTGGCATTCGCGGCTGTTATGCTGACGGATATCACGACTGCTCAAACTCGCCTTCTTTATAAAGGTGAATGGGCAGAGAAGCTAGTGAAGCACGAAAAAGACGGCGTATTAATGATGGAGAACACATTAAGCCGTAAGAAACAAGGTTGGCCTTGGCTTCAAGGCGAGCTTGCTTAACTCTCTATTTATTAAAGTGTTAGTAAAGCCGGGGCATGTGCTCTAATGCCGATCGTTTAAGACTCTTGAACGATCCTTAATAGTCTTCATAATCGGCCCCAGATATGTATCTGGGACCGATTTTTTATGTCTGAATTTTCTTTAGAACTTCAAGCTACTGCTGAATTTCAACTCTCCGAGTCTATTGACTCATTTAGGAAGAATATTCCTGTTGAATGGATTTC
>NZ_JAAUWT010000005.1 GCF_014694455.1 Vibrio sp. S9_S30
AACTGGACAGTGGATGTGGCGGGCAGCGACCTGGCAGCGGACACCGAGTTCACGGTGAGCGTGGCGTCAACGGATGAGGCGGGCAACACAGTCGACAGCACCGCGACCTCCACGCATACGGTGGATACGAAAGCGCCAGACGGGGGTAGCAATAGCATTCAATTTGATTCTTCTGTGAATGGAGCACCAGAAGGTGGCTCTAACCTCTTTACATTAAGCCAAGTATTTACGCAAAGTGATATTGGTATTGGTGCAAACGGCTCTCCAATTGGATTTACGTTTACTGTAGATGAAGAAGCACAAGAGTTGACCCTGAGGGATGACGATCTTCTCCTTGAAGATAATAACGGCAGTACTTCTGTTGCAGGCTCTCAGTCGTTAGACGCAAGTTTGCAAGTGTTAACGTCTGATTTCAATAGCAATGGGGAGGGGGCTTATGTACACGCTCGCGCCTATCAGGAAGTAACAAATTTAACCACGGGTGAGACGGGGAGAATATACCAAATTCGTATCGCCGATGGTTATGTGTCGGGAACGACACCTGTGGGGACGCAGTATTGGGCATTTAGCAATGGGTTTGTCGTCAACCCTGGTGATGAAGTTGTGACGACCAGTAACTTTACAGCTGGCGGGAACGTTGCTTATGACGATCTTTTTGTCGATATCGATGACGGCATCATTAATAAGAATGAGTCAACTGCTGTGCCATTACATGGTCAAGTAGAGTCAGGGGCATCAGTCATCAGTATAGTCATTACGGATTCAGCACAAAATGCCATTACAGTGGCAAGTGGGGATTTCAGTGTAGACAGCGATGGTAAGGTCGTTGTTCAAGGGCAGGATTTGTCTGAGCTGGAAGAGGGTCTGTTGACGGTGACCATGACGGTTGAGGATAGTGCAGGTAATCGTGGTCAGGTTCAAGATACGGTTATTTTGGATACAACTATTACAGCACCAAGCATCACGCTTGAAGCAGCGGATACGAACGAAGATGGTATCTACAACGCCGAAGAGCTTGGTGATGATGGCACCGTGACAGCGACTATTTCTGTCGCGGAGTCAGATGTGGGCGATACGTTGACGTACACGGTAAATGGGGCGCAAACCACCATTGTATTAACCGAAGCGAATATCACCAATGGTATCACTCTCAACGTGGCACCGAATGCGATTGTGACCGCGACGCTGTCGGATCCTGCGGGCAACAGCTCAGATACCGTGACAGAAACCGCCTTGGATGCCGATACAGAAGCGCCAAATGAAGGTAGTAATAGCATTCAATTTGATTCTTCTGTGAATGGAGCACCAGAAGGTGGCTCTAACCTCTTTACATTAAGCCAAGTATTTACGCAAAGTGATATTGGTATTGGTGCAAACGGCTCTCCAATTGGATTTACGTTTACTGTAGATGAAGAAGCACAAGAGTTGACCCTGAGGGATGACGATCTTCTCCTTGAAGATAATAACGGCAGTACTTCTGTTGCAGGCTCTCAGTCGTTAGACGCAAGTTTGCAAGTGTTAACGTCTGATTTCAATAGCAATGGGGAGGGGGCTTATGTACACGCTCGCGCCTATCAGGAAGTAACAAATTTAACCACGGGTGAGACGGGGAGAATATACCAAATTCGTATCGCCGATGGTTATGTGTCGGGAACGACACCTGTGGGGACGCAGTATTGGGCATTTAGCAATGGGTTTGTCGTCAACCCTGGTGATGAAGTTGTGACGACCAGTAACTTTACAGCTGGCGGGAACGTTGCTTATGACGATCTTTTTGTCGATATCGATGACGGCATCATTAATAAGAATGAGTCAACTGCTGTGCCATTACATGGTCAAGTAGAGTCAGGGGCATCAGTCATCAGTATAGTCATTACGGATTCAGCACAAAATGCCATTACAGTGGCAAGTGGGGATTTCAGTGTAGACAGCGATGGTAAGGTCGTTGTTCAAGGGCAGGATTTGTCTGAGCTGGAAGAGGGTCTGTTGACGGTGACCATGACGGTTGAGGATAGTGCAGGTAATCGTGGTCAGGTTCAAGATACAGTTATTTTGGATATGATAGCGGATGCGGGCACCGTCACGGTGGGTAGCATTACCGCCGATGATGTCATCAACGCGACCGAAAGCGACGCGACCATCGCGGTGAACGGTACGGCGACAGGTGGCGATATCGCCGAAGGCGATAAAGTGACCATGACCATCAATGGTACCGACTACGAGACCACGGTTGGCGCGATGGGCACCTGGACCGTGAATGTGGCGGGCAGCGACTTGGCAGCGGACACCGAGTTCACGGTGAGCGTGGCGTCAACGGACGCGGCGGGCAACACCGTTAGCAGCACCGCGACCTCCACGCATACGGTGGATAAGACAGCGGATGCGGGCACCGTCACGGTAGCGTCAATCACCGCCGATGACGTGATCAACAAAGCCGAAAGCGGCGAGACCATCGCGGTGAGCGGTACGGCGACAGGTGGCGATATCGCAGAAGGCGATAAAGTGACCATGACCATCAATGGTAAGGCTTACGAAACCACGGTCGGCGCGACGGGCACCTGGACCGTGAATGTGGCGGGCAGCGACTTGGCGGCGGACACCGAGTTCACGGTGAGCGTGGCGTCAACGGATGAGGCGGGCAACCCCGTCAACAGCACCGCGACCTCCACGCATACGGTCGATACGATAGCGGTTTCAGCACCAAGCATTACGAATATTACTGATGATTCTGAAAACAGTGATTACTCTGAAGTCACCTTACACGGTGCGGGCAGTGAGGTAGGAAATACGATTGAAGTGTTTGCTAAGGATGGTAATGAAGATTATGTATCCATTGGATTTGCGACTGTGCAAGATGATCTCACTTGGACGCTTGATATATCTGATGTCAGTGTAACGCCTACGAACGACGACGAGTTCATGTTTGCTAAGGAAACGGATTCTGCAGGCAATGTAAGTGAAGCGTCCGATACAGTTCATTATTACCATGGTACTGTTGATCCTTTAGTTACTGAGTCGTCTGACGATTACTCGCTTCTGGGCGGTGGAAATGATGACCTTGAAATGGTATCGGATGATGATAACGATTATTTCGTTGCAGATGGTGGCGCACATCGTGATAGAGCGATATTCTCTGGCTCAATCGAAGATTACGTTATTAGTATTAATAGCGATGGTGAGATAGTCATATTCGAACCTGAAGAGAATGATACGAATATCTTTAGAGATTTTGAGTTATTTAAGTTTGGGGAAGAGGTTTACACTGTAGAACAACTTCTTAAACCCGAAATCTCTATTACCAGTGATATAAATGACGATGAGGTACTAGCAGGGTCTGAGATTGGTCAGAGCATTGCTTACCAGATAGACCTCCCGAAAGGTGTGACCGTTGGTACTGTTTTACTCGTCACTCTGCCTTCAGGCGTTCAGTCCATTACATTGACTGAACAGCAAGTAACTAATGGAAAGGTTGAAGGTTCTTATGTTACACCTGCTGCGGGTAATAATTTTGAGGTAAGCGTTTCTATAACTTATCCAGATGGTTCTCAATATGGGGCTACAGATACGGTTTATATCAATCAAGGACCTGAAGTTAATGATTTCTCAGTATCATCTACCTCTGGTGTTTTTGATATTCCATTCTCTAAATACGCTACCGATGAGGAAGATGATGCGGATCCAAGTAAATCCACGAGCATTGTCATTACTAGCCTTCCTGAGTTTGGAACACTGTATGTAGTCAATGAGGACGGTTCTAGAACGGATTTGGTCGTAGGCTCTAAAGTTGACGACGCCTCTATCATTAAGTATGAGCTGGATGAAAATGTTCATGAAGCTTTCAGTTTTGATGCGACTAATTACAATAACGAAACCCCAATCAGTGATTTAACCGAAATTGCTTTAGACAGCGGCATGTTGATCACAGGAGGCACCATAGCGGATGATGGCTCGCTGGTTCAGGGAGTGTTAAATTACCATAGTGACGACAACGAGCGTGGAATAGGCGTAAACGATAATGAGATAGAGAGTGACGGTAAAGACGGTAAAGAATATCTCTCTATTGATTTTGGCGATAATGTGAATATAACCGAAGCAAATGTCTCTCTTGGTAGTCTGCATGGAAACTATTCTGACGCTACTCTTGGCATGAATGCCAAGGTTCATATTGAGTTATATAAGGACGGTATTCTACAAGAAACCGTTGTTGTTGATTCGTCAAGTGACATTGTTAATTCTCAGTATGTTGCAAACCTTCAATTGGCGAGTGGCTTTGATGAAATTCGTCTAACAACGACAGCAAGTGAAAACTCAAATTTCATTGTTTCTAATATCGAAGTGCTAGATTCAGAAATCTATGATGAGATTGAATATAAGGCGGTCGATTCTGATGGTCGAGAAAGTGAAAGTACTGCAGTTGTTGACATTGCGATTCCAAGCTCTGAGTCAGCGCTAGAGCGAGCGCCTGTTATTAATGGCGATGCTGATTTAGGTAGTTCGGCAGAAGATAATGCCTTTATTATTGATGCTTCCAAGTTACAAGTGCTCTTAAATACGGCGACGGACGACAACCAGGACGATTTGTTTATTTCTGCTCTTTCTGTCGATGGGTCTAAGGGGGAGCTTGTTGTGACAACGAATTCTCTTGGGCAAGTTACAGGCGCGGTGTTCTATCCGAATGAGAACATGTCTGAAGATGACATTCAGTTCGATTTCACTGTGAGTGACGGTAAGTTAACGGATACGGGCAGTGCGTATCTAAATGTGACGCCAGTGGCTGATGAGCCCGTAGTGGATGTATCCATTACCGGCAATATCAATCATACCTATGATAACTATCCAACATGGGGTATCACTGTAGAAGACTTCCAATCAGGACAGTTTGATAAGTCCATATTTAATATCGCAAATGAGCAATCAGATAGCCAAACAACAGCTGAAGCTCTCTATGGGACTTCCGGAAATGATTACATTGTAAGTGTCAACGGAGGGGGCGATTCAATTTACGGGGATATTTATTCGAACTACCAAAATGACGGTGACGATATTTTGGTCGGAAGTAATGACCTTAGTAGTGATTCGCTTTACGGCGGGAACGGTAAAGACATATTGGTTTCAGGTTTTGGTTCTGATGCGCTCTATGGCGGAGCCAATATTGATATCGCTATTCTTCCTGGTAAATCGTTAGCTTATAACGTGGAACATATTGCCGGTACCAATTCGTTTAATTTTGTTAGTATGGAAAATGGTGTCTCTGAAACAAAAGTTCTTCACGACATTGAAACGGTTCAATTTGAGGACGGCATTTTTACTCTGGATGCAACGTCCGGTGAAATGGTATTAGTTAATCCTACATCATCTGAATACCCACTAAGTATAGAAGCATCACTGACCGATGTTGACGGTAGTGAAGCACTTACTGAAATTGAAATTTCAGGGCTTGCAGAAGGTGATGTATTGAAAGACAGTAACGGAACGGTTATCGGCACTGCGTCGAGTGACGGCACAATAACGCTTTCTGGTCTTTGGGCTGCTGATGCGACATCGGTTACTTTATCTGGTTTAACTTTAATCACGACAGCAACAAATGCAGCCGAGATTTCTGTTGCGGCAACTTCACAAGAAGGAAGTGATACAACGAATACAGCATCGGCAGTTGACTCTATAGCCCTTAGTGATTTTGCTGGCGTAACAATGGGTGATGAGGGACAAATCAAGACAGCAGGCGACACGCATGACATCGTTGTTGGAGATACAACTGGTACCATAATTACTCATGGGCAGGACTACAACATAGCATTCATGGTGGATACATCAGGAAGTGTTGGAAGCAGTAATATCGAAGAAATGAAAATCCAGTTAAATCAAGTATTTGATAACTTGATTGACAGTGCGCAAGGTGGGCGTTCTGGTGACGTGAATGTCATGTTAGTAGACTTCGATACATTGGCACACACAAGCATAAGTGTAGATCTTACAGACCCAGATGCAAAAGAGAAACTTGGAACAGTCATAGATAGCTTATCTTCCTATGGTGGTACGAATTATGAAGATGCATTTACTGTTACTAGTGACTGGTTTGATACCGTGAAGACGACGCATCCCGATGCAAATAATATGGCGTACTTTATTACTGATGGTCGTCCGACCTATTACAATACGGATGTGACGAACCCAGTTGTATATGACAGCTATTACTCAATCTATGATCGTACGTTGAACGATATTCTCAACGATACGGACTATGTACCGGGCGAGTCTTATAGCTACGCAGGTAGGACGATTATCGATACGTCTGGTATGGTTTATAGCTATACGTCGCTTAGCTATGATGCTACGTACCAAGGGTATATGAGACCTAACGGTTCGGGTGAATATGAGTTTGTTCAGGTAGCTGGAAATGGCTATTACGAGGACGATGTGACTATTTCACAAGCGGCAGCAGGGTTCGAATTGCTAGAAAATAATGGTGTAACGGTAGAAGCAATCGGTATAGGCGTCGAATTGGATGAAGCGCAGTTGCAAGACTTTGACTCAGACGGCAATGTACAAGCCAATCTGGATGTTGCTAGTTTGTCCGAAGCCATTCTTGGCACTTCAGAAGATAAACTTCCTGGTGGCGATACCATCAAGGCAGGTAGAGGTGATGACATCCTATTTGGTGATTCTATCCATATGCTTGGTGTATCTACACAAGGATATGAGGGAATAAAAGAATATGTAGCGGGTAAGCTCAATGTCGAAGAGGTGTCCGATGCGCAAGTACACGGTTATATAAGGGAAAATATCGGGGAGTTTGTTCAGTCAACAGACCAAGACAAAGCGGATAATCTCCATGGTAATAAAGGTGATGATATTATCTTTGGACAAGGTGGTGATGATTACCTATATGGTGGTGTTGGCAACGATACATTAATTGGTGGACTTGGAAATGATATTCTAACGGGTGGTGACGATGCAGATGTATTTAAGTGGGTTAACTCCGATTTAGATGGAAGTATCGATCGCATTACCGATTTTCACATCGATGAAGGCGATAAGCTTGATTTGAGTGATTTGTTCACGGATCTATCTGAGAGTGAAGTGACGTCTATGCTGGACCAAATAAAAGGGACAGTGGATGGTGATGATGTCAGCTCAAGCCTAACCGTTAGTAAGGATGGTAATTCGGTAACGATTGACTTTGAAGGCGTATCGGCAACCGATCTTACGAACAACTTGAGCACCATTCTTCTCATCAAAGATGACTAATCAATAAGTTAAATCTTTGAAGCACTTTAAAATGCTGGGGCTAAAACCTCGGCATTTTTTGTTTTATACACTTTCATATCCCATGGGTATGGGATGCCTTATGATAGACATCATTGGATAGAGCCTATTCCCAGCGTTATTCCAGTGCTATCTTTTTGAATACACAAACGAGGAAGGAGCATCAAAATGGATTCGGACTGGGTTGAATGGTTTGGCTATCTCGCCTCTTTGGTCGTCTTAGTGTCACTCACAATGACATCAATTATAAAGTTGAGGGTGATTAACTTTATCGGTTGTTTGCTGTTTGCAGCATTTGCGTATTTTATTGACTCTTACCCCACAATGTTGATGAACTTAGGTATCGCAGGAATCAACATCTATTATTTGTGGAGTATTTATACCACTAAAGAGAGATTTAAACTGATCTCGGCTTCTGTCGATTCTGAGTATTTTGACCATTTTGTTTCTACCAATTTGGCTGACATTGAGCAGCAAACCTCGATTGAAGCGTTAAAGAAATCGGATACGGCTTTTTACACGCTTCGGAACAATAGTATTGCTGGGGTGTTGGTTGGAAATAAGGGCAAGGATGGCACACTATCGCTTGTTTTAGATTTTGTGACGCCAGAATATCGAGATATGAAAGTCGCGCAGTATTACTACCAATTACACCCCGAAGTGATGAAGCAACGGGGTGTAAGTATGCTGGAAGCCATAGCAAAAACGAAAGAGCATGAAGAGTATCTTTTGAGCGTTGGTTTTTCTCCATCCAAAGAAAATAGTGCGGTGTATTTAAAGGCTCTCTAGGTTCTATGTTGTATTTCTTGTTTATAAAAAGGTTAGGGTATGGCAATAAAGAACATCGTTTTTGATGTAGGTAATGTGATTGTAAAGTGGTCTCCTCTTGAGATCGTTTCCGCAACGTTTGGTGTGACAGGGGAAACGGCACAAAAAATGGCTCGGGATATTTTCTCTCATCAGGTTTGGCTTGATTTAAATAAAGGTCGTCTAACGGAAGATGAAGCGAAGTTAGCTTATCAAGCACAGTTGCAACTCAGTGTGATTGAAACAGAACAACTGTTCGATAACGTGAAAGCTTCCCTATCCTTATTGGAGGGTACGGAAAACATGATGAGAGACTTAAAAGCCTCGGGCTACGGCATTTATGCGCTCACCGATAATGTGCATGAGATCGTGGCTTTTCTAAAGGATAGGTACGATTTTTGGTCGCTATTCGACAAAGCCATCGTATCGGCTGAATGGGATGTATTGAAACCTGATCCAAGAATTTATCAATTGGTTGTAGAGCAATGCAACGTGGAAGCCAATGAATCCGTATTTTTGGACGATATGCCCGCGAATGTGGAAGGGGCTAGGACCCAAGGGTTTCACGCTTTCCAGTTTTCAACGGCTGAGAAAGCGCGAGAAGATCTTCGTAGTTTAGGCGTTTGCGTATAACCCAGACGAATTAAACATATACGTTAATGGATGATACTGCGTGTTCGCCAATGGGGGATTGTCAATGCCATCGAAAAGGTAATCATACTGACAATGACGCGCAGTAAATTTGCCCTATTCCATTGTTCTCGGACGGTTTGCCAATCATCAGGTAGCGCAGAGGGATCCCATGATTCTGTGTAATAGTTAAGTGGTAAATTAACAAACCGAGTAAAAATAACTATTCCAACAAAGTAACTCATAGCGATGGCTAACCAAACAAGCGCTCGTCGTTTGTCTCGCCTTAGCCACACTATTCCCGTTATCGCCGGCAGCAGGGCTGCCCCAAAAAAGCACGCAAAAAATCCAGCGTGCCTGACATTGATATTAAACAGTGATTGCACCGTTGCGTAAGTGCTGCCATCGACTTCCAGCATGGCGTAATTCACATTAAAGCTGTAGGTGGCAAAAAAGCCTGCCATAAGTCCAAGTAGTAGAGTTGATGTGGCTTCCAATCCTTTTTCCATTTCGCATTTCCGTTTTTTCGTTAATGGAAAGTGTGACGAAATGTTAGAGGGTTGTACTTATCATTTGGTGAGTGAGAGGGTCATTTGGTAAGTGAGAGGGATTTTTTTAATCGGGAGAACGATTCAGGTGTTACGCCAATATAACTTGCTAAGTGCATGTTGGGCAAACGCTCGAATTCCGGTCTCAGGGTGATGAGTTTAACGTAGCGCTGCGCTGCGGTAAGTTGCAGCCAGTCCTTTTCCCGATTGAACTTCTCTGCCAATACCTTTTCTATCCATAGGCGAGAAAATGCCATCCAGTCGACTTCGTTGCTGAAGGTTCGCTTGAATGCATCGACATCCCAGCACCATCCGTTACAGAGTTCTATGGATTCAATAAAGAATCCAGCGGGTTCATTTCTTAGTGACTCTGTCACCGGTCAGAAGAAAGCCTGATCTACAAAAAAGGCTTTGTTGTGCTCTTTACCGTCTCTATCCAAGTAATACATTCTGACGGCGCCGGAATTCAAGAGAAACACGGTGTTCCATTTTAACTGTGAATCAAGAAGGAACGTCTGCGGTTCGAATCGAAAGGATCGCGCTGATTGGGCAAGTTCTTTCTGCGTTAGTTGGTCAAGTGACCTAAAGAACTGACTTTCCACTATGGCTACCTTCTCACTATCACTCACTATCACCATTACTATCACTCACTATTGCTACCATTTTTAGAATTTAGAGAACCGATTACCTTTTGCCGACAAATTATCTAGACAGTTCTCCAGATCTTAACAACCAGTATAAGACTCAAGTCTGTCAGAGAAGAACTCGCTCATGTTATCAATGATAAGATCTTGGTTTTTATTATGTTTGAAACCTAAAAGACGAGGTCATCGACCCTAGGTTGGAAGCCGGTGAATGAGGGAGTGACTCAAAGAAGTAAACTAAAAAAAGACCCTAACGAGTAGGGTCAGTCATATTGACATGGACTAAAAGTTAAGGCCTTAGGGAATAGCCCTTGAGGTATTATTCGATATCTCAGTTTTTGCAAAAGCGAGTGAGTGTATAGTCTTCGCCACTGCGTGAGGTGTATTCTTTGTCAACACTATGGGCAATAGGATCCCCTTTTGCGCCCGTTTCGAGAAGGCTGATCCAGTAACGGTGATTAGATTGGGTTTCCATGCACAGTGACGTACGTGATTCGAGCTGTATGTCTTGGATATTCGCTAAATTATCAATGCTACCTAAGTGTGCCCCTAGCGTAATTTCTAGGTGTGAACCCTGTGCATCTTTTAGCAAGATGGCTTCTGGTTCGCGTTTGTGACCGGATAAAGCGACAAACTGTGAAGGATTGTCTAACCCCACCAACTTCCCATCTGCAAAGCAGGCCACTAAGTTGCAGTAGTAAACCATATAGTTCACCACATCTTGGTGTGAACCATATTCTAGCGGGAAAGATGAATCCAGTATTTCTTTTGCTCGTTGTTGCTTCTCTGTCACTCGTTGCGCATTTGATTTTTCAGCAGCGAGGACAGAAGTCGCATCAAACTGTTGTTCGGTTTCTGCATTTTGATTGTTCGAAGCAGTTGATATAGTCATAGTGATGTCCTCATCATTTATCTTTTTTGCTAGCTTAGGTAAAAGGAAGTGACTGTTCTTTTGCCCTTGCTTCAACTTTAGATTAGCGTCAATCAAATAAAAATTTCACAATAAAAATTTCACAGTGTAAATTTTACAAAAATGGCTGTGAAATTTTATACAGACTCTACCGTCTTTATACGGTTTGTATTTTGAGAAGCGCGAAAATATTAGAAACACAAAAAAGCGACCGCAATGGTCGCTTTTAGTCTTTTTGGTTACTTTTTCAAGGAGAAAGAGTTTTATTCCCTTCCTTGAGCGGAGTGGTTATTGGAATGGAACACCGCACTGACGGTTATAGAGCTACACGCTGGCTTCTTCATGTTGTGTATCCGCTCTTTTTTCACCAAGCAATCGGCTGGTAATCGTGCCAGCTGTCATCGCGCCAGAAACATTCAATGCCGTACGTGCCATATCAATCAAGGGTTCGATTGATATTAATAGAGCCGCTATCGTCACAGGTAACCCCATTGCAGGTAATACAATGAGTGCCGCGAATGTCGCGCCGCCGCCTACACCCGCAATGCCAAACGAACTAATGGTGATAATGGCAATCAGTGACAGGATAAAGTTGATATCAAGCGGATTAATACCCATGGTTGGGGCAACCATAACTGCGAGCATAGCGGGATAAATACCAGCGCAACCATTTTGACCAATTGTCGCACCAAAGGATGCTGATAAGTTTGCGATAGCGGGTGGTACATTGAGCTTGGTTATCTGTGCTTCAACATTAAGTGGAATGGTGGCTGCGCTACTACGAGACGTAAACGCAAAAGTCAGTACAGGCCAAATTTTCTTGAAGTACGCTAATGGGCTGACGCCAACAAACGAAACCAATACACCATGAACGACAAACATCAGCATGATCGCAACATAAGAAGCAACAATAAAGCCCAAAAGATTAAGGATGTCTGTAGCACTGGATGTCGCCACCACTTTGGCCATGAGAGCCGCAATACCGTATGGGGTTAAGGCCATGATCATTTTAACCAAGCGCATGACAATGGATTGGGACGCCTCGACAAACGTTCGAATAGGGGATGCCAACTCCTGTTTTTCCAGCATGACTTTTCTTGCGGCAATACCGGTTAAAATGCCAAAAATAACCACGGCGATGATGGAAGTGGAACGTGAACCCGTGAGATCGGCAAATGGGTTGGTAGGAATAAAGCTCACCAACATTTGAGGTATGGTCAAATCGCTCACTCGATCAATTCGATTCTCAAGTACAGAAATACGTGCCGTTTCACGAGCTCCTTCGGTTAACCCTTCTGCTGTTAGCCCAAATGCTTGAGTAACGCCAATACCGATCACGGCTGAGATCATGGTGGTTACAAGCAGCACGGAAATGGTGAGGGCGCTGATCTTTCCTAGCGACCCTGAATTTTCAAGTTTCACGACCGCAGCAATCATCGAAACCAATACCAGCGGCATGATGATCATTTTCAGTAAACCAACATAGCCAAGACCCACCACATTTATCCAATCGAGGCTTGCCTGTATGGATGCGTGGCCTTCCCCATAGATCAGTTGAAGTACGAGCCCAAAAAGGCTTCCCGAAACCAAACCTATAAGTACGAGCCTTGATAATGTGTTTGATTTTTTCTGCTGTTTAAAAATGAATAACAAAATGAGCGCAAAAACAGCAAGGTTGAGTAAGACGGCGACTGACATTGATAAATAACCTATATTTACATTTAAGATACATAATTCTGATTAATTTATGAATTTCAGAATTAATAACTGCTGGCTAACATAGTCTTAGGTGACTGAATCGCAAAGTGTGATTTGAAATTAGATATATGAAAACATTATATGAAAGATGTTTTTATAGATTGAAAGTCATATTGAGAAGTGTTGGGTACTGAAGTGTTTGGAATCTAGTGGTGAGCTTACTGGCTACTGGCTATTGAGGAAGAACGATTCGTGTTCCAGTGGATTCGGTCAAATCGTCGGTTATTTAAATTGGTCTAACATCGCGAGCATTGAACGCGTATCAATAATTGTAGGGTAGGGCTGAGTTGTTTGAGTTTCAAATAAGGAATAAAGCATGCACTGTGCGACGTCTTTTCCTGAAATAGGTTTGAAGTTTGCCAGCTTACCAATAAGAAGAGGTGAGAATAGCTTAAGGATATGTTCAGTAATAACTTCGTTTTTTCGTGGCTTATCGCGTTCACCACTTAAGGGACCTGGTCTAACAAATACAGTTCTCTCGAACCCCATTCTTGATACGGCAGACTCCATGCGACCTTTACATTTCAAGTAATGAGAATAAGAGTGGGGGTCTGCGCCATAACTGGAAATAACGGCAATTCGCGTTACACCGAGCAGTTTCATTTCCTGAGCAACGTTGCACACCAAATCAATGTCGACTTTAGCGAGCTTTTCTTTCGAGCCAGCTTGTTTGAGTGTTGTTCCTAGGCAAATAAAACCTATTTCAGGGGAGCGAGCGTTTTCATCCCACTGTGTTACCGAAAGGTCAACGTGGATATGCTCTGTAAGCTTTGAATGAGAGAGGTGCGTCGGCCTTCTGCCAATGGCGTGAATTTCGGCAATGGCGTCTTCTTTAAGAAGCAGCATCATTAACTCATGACCGACTAAACCACTGCCACCTGCGACAATCGCGACTTTACTTTCTGGAATACTCATAACCCCTCTCGAGAATTTAGCGCGAGGTTGTGGACAATAAGATTCCTGAACCGACAAACACGCTACCAGTCAGCCTATTAAACAGTTTGGCACGCCCCCTTTGCAATAACCAATTTGAAGATTTTGCACCTAAATAGGCATAGATCAAAAGCCAAGACAATTCCATCACCGCAAAGGTACTGGCTAATATCAAATATTGACTGAGTAAAGTGGCTTGAGGATCAATAAACTGTGGGAAAAGAGCGGTAAAGAATATGATGGCTTTTGGATTACTGGAGCCGACAATAAAGCCACTGATGAACAGACTTCGGGGGGATTGCCGAGGGGTGTTCCCTTCTGCCACTTCATAACTTTCCTGTTTGGAGAGCAACGCCTGTACGCCAAGGTAAATTAGGTAGGCAGCTCCCGTCCATTTAATGATACTAAATACCCACTCGGATGTCGCGATGATCATACCTAACCCCGTGAAGGAGAGGGTTAGAATACCCATAATGGCGGTCAAACTGCCAAGAGCGGTAAAAACTGACGAGTGAAACCCTTGGGTTACCGATTTGCTTAAGCAAAGCAAAACACTGGGTCCCGGTGAAGCGGTAAGTATGAATATCGCCGCGACGTAGATCATCCATGTATTCCAATCCATTTCTCTATCCTTATGAAAAATGTGCCACAAAAAAGGCAGCGATATCACCGACTCGCTGCCTAAGTTGATACTTTCCTTAACTTACTGAACTTTAAAGCGCCCGACAACCTCATTTAGCCCTCTTGATGTCGAATCAAGGGTTTGGTTCACGGTATTGGCATTGGAAGCGTTATCATTCAATTGATGTACAATTTGCTGAATGGCGACCATATTTCTGCTCACTTCTTCTGTAACCAAGCTTTGTTGATCAGCGGAGGTTGCCATCAGCGCGTTTAACTCGTTAATTTCAATAACGGAATCGGTGACTTGGTTAAGGGAGTCCATCACCTTATTGGTATTTTCAGCGGTATTCTCACAGCTGCTGCGGGTCGATTCCATTGCTGAAACCACATTGTCGGTCGCGTTTCGTAGCTTACTGAGCATTTCGTTTATCTGAGACGTACTGTCTTGTGTGCGTGCGGCTAATGCCCTGACTTCGTCGGCGACGACCGCGAAGCCTCTTCCTTGTTCTCCTGCTCGGGCTGCTTCAATCGCAGCATTCAGGGCGAGCAAGTTAGTTTGTTCTGCAATTTCGCCAATGACTTGGAGTACGGTGCTGATTTGTTTGGTGTCTGCGCTCATTGTGCTAATAGACTGAGACATACTGCTTACTTCATCTACAAGTGCTGAAACACTGTTTACCGCTTGAGAAACAATTTCTTTTGATTCCTCTGCATTTGCCGATGTGTGCTCCGTCAACTTCGCTGCATCGGAGGCATTTTGTGCGATGGATTCAGCCGTTGCACTCATTTGATTGATTGCCGTGATCGCTTGTTTGGTTTCAATATTGTGATTGTTGAGTGTGCGTAGGTTCGATTCTGTTTGACTGTTTATTTGGGATACAGCGTTATCAATACTGCGGCTGGATTGTGAGACTTCAACAAACATGTTTTGAAGTTTTTGAATGAACAAGTTGATCGAGTGGGATATTTGACCAATTTCGTCTTGAGAAGCCACATCCAATCGTTGGGTTAAATCGCCACTGCCCTTCGACAAATCTGCGACCACACTTTTCAAATTTTGCAAAGGTTTGAACGCAACGTGTAGCAAAGCGACACTGATTCCGATAATAACCACGGCACAAATGACCAGCGCCATGGTGATCAGCCAGTTTAACGAAGACGTATTTTTCTCAATTAAATCCAAGTCGATATAGCCATTCAGTTGCCAGCTCTTGTCACCCAAAGAGACGCGTTTGTTAAAAGGCATGAGGTTCTCGCCTTGCTTATTTGAGTATATAACCGTGCCATTTTGGGAAATCAGTTCAATGTAACTGCCGCTGATCGCATAGTCGGCAACAATGGATGACATTTCACTCAAATCAATAACAAAGAAATCGATAGAATCATCTGGGCGACGTATTGAAATAGTAAGAAGTGGTTTTCCATTCGTCACTGTTACTTCACTGATCGAGGGTAATTCTGTTTGCGAAGAGGCGGCATTAATAAAAGCCTGAGAATTCTCTTCTTCCATAATGCCAGAATCATCAAATGCGTAGTCGTTTACGATTTTAACTATTTTATAGAAACCGGTGTTTTCTTTGGTTTCGGCTATATCCATCATACTGAAGTTTAAACTTTTCGCTAAATTGACTTGCCGTTGCAAATCGGTGCTGAGTTTCGTCTTAACCAGATCGATATTGTGGCTGATGTTCTTTGTATCCGAGTCGCTAATGTATTGGCTAATGAAGTAGTGAACACTGACGTAAGAAGTAAGAATGGTAATGGATACAATGGTGGTAATTAGAGCGATGATCTTGTTTTTGAACGATAAGTTTTTCATGCACTTTACATCCCTAAAAGTGTACTGAAGAAAGCAACC
Organism: Vibrio sp. S9_S30; assembly: GCF_014694455.1. Classification (GTDB taxonomy): domain Bacteria; phylum Pseudomonadota; class Gammaproteobacteria; order Enterobacterales; family Vibrionaceae; genus Vibrio. The sequence goes on from NZ_JAAUWT010000005.1 coordinate 15,979, forward strand.
GCATGGCGAGGAGCTAACGATATGCACCACATGTTAAGCAGAGCGCTAACAATGTGCAATCGATATGCAATAAAGACCTTAAATTGAGCTTCATATTAATCAAGTTGAGCTTTTATCAAGACAGAACATAGATGAATGTAATTTATAAAACCATTTTGAATAAGTGTCTGTATGCATAATATTTTAATGGCGTATCAATAGTTTGAGCTATAATTATAAGTATTGAACTGGACGCTATATAAGCAAGCGCTAAAATTCAAGCATAAAAAGTTTTTAATTATAAAAAGATAAATTATTCATGATGCAGATGAAGAGAGAGTTTTGCGTATTGTAGCCAGTGAAACCAAACGGATTTAGGCTGATTATGAAAGTCAAAGTTAAAAATATAACACTACTAACCGTTGTCACATCGTTGCTGTTTTCAGTTCTTTATTACGTTACGTGGAGCGCGACACATGAACTGGAAAGTAAAGTGCAAAGTGAAATGCAAAACGCGGCAAAAGAACTGATTGAAAAGATCGATCGTAACTTATTCGAACGGTTTCACGATGCACGAGCCTTTGCTCTCAATGCGAGTTTATTGTCAACTATCCCCAATCAAGACGACGCCTCAAACATCAATCTTACGGAATATCTCGATAAGTTAATTACCGAATATAAGGTATACAGCCATATTTTGCTTTTTTCTAACCAAGGTGTCCTCATCGCACAAAATCGAATGGATGCATTTGGGGAAGAGATAAAACCAGTAAAGCCAAAGCCAGAAGAAGTTATTTTAAAACAGTGGTTTAATGATGTTTTGAATGAATCCTACTTGCAACCCTTATCGCCAAACCCAGCCTACCCAGAATTAGGAACAGTCGTATCCGGACCCAATTCATCTCTTTTGGGACAGAAGAGCGGGCGCGACGAGCAGTACGATATGATGTTTGCGACGGCAATAAATAATGATTTGGGTGAGGTGATAGGGGTATGGGTAAACGTTTTAGATTTTAAGTTTCTAGAAGATATATTTCTTGAATACCACTTATCGCTACTCATGAAAGGCTATCACAACATTCAGCTACTGCTTGTTGATCACAAGAATGATGTCCTTATCGATATGCGGTCAAAAGACAATCAAGCCATGGATTACTTTCGGACAAACGCGGAGTTAAAAGGAAAAAATTTCAATACCGTCTATCAAACTCAGTCAGTGACGTACCCAGATTCGACGAAGGATATCTCCTTCGTCAATCAACCCGGAGAGGAAGAGCTTCTCAGAGTGAGTGCAAATAGCCTCGGTGCCTATGACTTTCCTGGGCTTAGCTGGCAGGTATTCATTCAGGTGCCAAGCGAATCGGCGTTTGTAGAAGCGGGGCAACTCAAAACAAAATTGTGGTTGATCTCGATTATGATCATCGCCGTGCTGGTATCAACGGGCTTATACATGTTTTACCGCGTGAGCTCCCCGCTCAAACAGTTAGCAGACATATTCTCACAGCTATCACGTAGCGATTTTTCGACACCGTTGCCCAAATATCGCCGAAATGACGAAGTAGGGGAAATTATTAGAGCGGTGGATATCTTTAAAAGCCGGCTTCAAGACCGTGAAAAACTGCTTAAGAAAACGTTAGACCTACAGCAAGAGTTGGATTTGCAACGAAGGGCGATTCGTGCCGCAAAATCCGGAATGATGGTTTGTGATGCTAAAGATCCTGCGCTTCCTATTGTGTATGTCAATCACGCTTTCTTAGCGATGACGGGGTATACCAGTGAGGAAGTCATAGGGAAAAAACCTGATTTTTTCCACGGTTCCGATCAGAGTCAGCCAGGGTTAAGTGAGCTAAGGAGTGCTTTGTCTGAAGGACGCTCTTGTAATGTATACATTCAAAATAGGCGAAAAGATGGGTCACTATTCCAATGCCATTTATACGTTGATCCTGTTTATTCCGACGAAGGCATATTGACACACTTCATCGGCATCCAAACAGACGTAACAGAATTACACCAAGCGAAAGAAGAAGCGCAAGAAGCTAACCGGTTGTTGCAGGACTTGATTGCTCAAACAACGTTAGATCTCGAAGACAGTGAGAGCCGCATGAAGGCGGTGTTCAAGTCGGCTATTGATAGCCTAATTATCTTTAAATTGGATGAATCCATTTTAGATATTAATGATTCAGCAAGAAAACTGTTTGGTTGGACTCGGGAGGAACTGTTAGGTAAGCCATTTGACATTTTGTTCGCCGACGATTTTGGGCAGAAAAAAGGCAACTTTCTTACTCATTCGTCCTCGGTGGATACGTCCGATAAAGGGAAAGACAGTGATGAGGTGATGGGGAAATCCAAAAGTGGGGCGCTTGTGCCACTAGAAATGTCGATTACCCAAGTTGCAGCCAATGGGGAAGCTTACTATTTAGGAACGCTGAGGGATATCAGTGAGCGTAAGCAAGCCGAGTCGGAGTTGAAGTTAAGTAAGAGCAACCTCCAAAATTTGGTTAGGCGTTTAAACCTTGCCACGGAGGCTGGGGAAATTGGGATTTGGAATTGGGACTTTAGAAGCGGTGAACTCGAATGGGATGACCGGATGTATCTTATGTATGACGTGGACAAAGAAAAGGCCACAGATACCTACGATATGTGGAAAGTTCGAGTTCATGAGGAAGATGCCTCTTACGCTGAAGATGAACTGATGAGGGCGAAAGACAGTTTGTCTCGTCTTAATTCTGAGTTTCGAATTCAGTGTCGAGATGGTGAAGTCAGGTGGATAAAAGCCGCAGCGGATGTTGTGTTTGACGAAAGTTCAGGTGAAGCCATTGGCATGGGCGGAGTCAATATCGACATTACCAAAGAGAAAACTGCGCAAGATGTTTTAAGGCGTGAAAGTGAAATCGCAAACGCCGCCAATGAAGCGAAATCGATGTTTCTGGCCAATATGAGCCATGAGATTAGAACACCAATGAATGGTGTGGTTGGGATGATCAACTTGTTAAGTGAAACCGAGCTGACGCCCGAACAAAGTACGATGGCTACAACCATTCGTGATTCCTCTATGACGTTATTAAACATCATTAATGACATTTTAGATTTCTCCAAAATCGAAGCTGGGCAAATGCAAGTAGAGAACATTCCCGTTGAATTCCTAGTGGTCATGGAGCGCACAGCAGACGTGTTGTTCTTGCAAGCACAAAAGAAAAATATCTCGCTATTGCTAAAGCATGATGCTCGAATTCCTCAGTACATAATGAGCGACGGAGTTCGGTTGGGGCAGGTGTTGCTCAATGTGGTAGGGAATGCTGTGAAATTCACCAGTGGAGATCAGCACTATCAAGGGCAAGTATGGATCATGTCCGAACTCATTTCTCAACAAGGGGGGGATGAAATAGAAATCCGTGTTCAAGACAACGGGATTGGTATGTCGCAGCAACAAATGGACAAGCTATTTTCAGCTTTTTCACAAGCCGATACATCAACAACCCGTGTATACGGAGGAACTGGGCTGGGCTTGTCTATTACTAAGTCGCTGATTGAAATGATGGGTGGTCGCATTCGAGTGGAAAGCCAAGTGGGTGAGGGCAGTTGCTTCATCGTGACCATACCCTGCGTTTATGATCTTAACTTCAGGATGGACCAAAAGGATATCCCTTACTCTGAAGCGAAAATTTTATCAGTTTTACGTTCCCCAGAATTAAGTGAAGTCGTGAAATACAACCTTGAATCCGTGGGGTGTGAGGTGGTTTCAGTGTCTTCATTTTCGCAAGCCGAGATGGTTCTGACTCATGAAGAAAAAGGCTTCACTATCTTAGTCGCAGGACCTGAATATTCAGTGAAAGACATTGAAAAAGTCTATGAAGGCAACGTAGGGAAGCTACTCGATGGTAAAGCAAAGACATTGTTATTATCTGCGGATTCTTCTTCAAGCAAAGGATTTGTGAATTCTAACACTATGGTGTCTGGCGCCCACCCATTAAAACCCAGTGAGCTTGAAATGGGCATTGCGATCTTAATGGGCAAACGTAGCCCTATTGTGGAAAACAAGCAAAAACTAAGATCAACTCAAGACTTACCCACGAAAGAACAAGCCGAGAAAGAAGGTCGGCTTATATTGGTGGCAGAGGATCAACCCACCAATCGTGATGTGATACAAAGGCAACTTAACCGGTTAGGGTATGTTTGCGAAATGGCGGAGGATGGATTGGCGGGCTTGAACATGTGGAATAAAGGGCAATACGGTCTGATACTGACAGATTGCCACATGCCTGTTATGGATGGGTTTGAATTTACTAAAGAGGTCCGGAAAACGGAGCTAGAATTCGGTGCCACTCGACGGATCCCCATCATCGCTATTACTGCTAATGCGCTCGTTGGTTCGGCGGAACACTGTATTAAAGCAGGGATGGATGACTACCTATCAAAACCCGTTGAGCTGAATGCATTGGGGGAAATGGTGGAAAAGTGGCTTGCTAATTCAATTAGACGAGAAAGCGAAGACGCCGAATTCAAACATACGGAACACGTTATTAATATTGATGCGCCATTTAAGCACGATTTGGAATTATCGGAATTAGAGGAATCAAACGCCATCAATTTAGAACAACTTGAAGCCATTCTCGGCACCGCGGAACTGGATGTCGTTGCCCCACTTTTGCAAGGGTATTGGGATTCACTGCAAGAAGACATGAGCGCTTTGGAAATCGCACTAACCAATAAAGATGAAAGTCAGATTCAAAATATTGCTCACGCCGCAAAAGGAGCGGCGAGCTCAGCGGGCGCAGAGCGGCTGGCAGAATCGTTTATGATCTTACAAAACGAGGCATTAAAGCAAAATTGGGGATACTTAGAAAACCTTTACCAACAAAGCGTTATGAAAGTAACGGATATTCAGAAATACCTAGAAAAAGAAAAAATCATTTAGCTGGAATAGGTTAATAGAGCGAAAGCTGATTGACTGGAATGCAACGTAAAAAATGCTGGGAAGGAATACACCATGAAAGCTTCAGATATATTCTCTAAAATAACGGTCATGGTTGTTGAGGATCATGATTTTTCTCGAAAGGCGACGCTTTCTATACTTTTGAGGCTAGGAGTAGAAAATATCCTGACGGCTTCAAATGGCAAAATAGCGATTCAAAAGCTGGCTATGCACAAAGTCGATATCATTATTACCGATATCAATATGCCAGAAATGAACGGAATAGAATTGTTGAAAGAAGTACGAACGGGCAATACATGCAACGACAAATCCACGAGAATAATTGCCGTGACGTCCTATTCTAATACCGAAGTATTGCGTGCGTGCATGAACCTAGACATTAATTCTTTTCTTGTTAAACCTATCACCCTCGATATGGCGAAAGAAAAGATAATGGCGGCTTTTAGTGAGCCAGCCCAACTCTTCCGTGAGCATGAATACCATCAAGTCGAATCAGACTTTGACTGCGTGACAGAGGATCCTGTTATTCAGCATGACATGAAGCCAGTTAATCACGTACCTGAAAAGCCTACGTTGGGGTCCAATGAACGGTTGATTGATAAATTGAGTGACTTGGAGGTGGGGATGTGCCTGAAGCGTGATATATGTGCTGCCAACGGCTCTCGCCTTATCGCGGAGGGAGTCGTATTGAACGAAAGGCTGATTAATCGGATTCAAGAACTCAGTACCATCATCACCATAGATCAGCTTAGAGTGGAACTACCAGAAGAAGATGTCACAAAAGTTTCATAAACCAGGCAAATTCCAGCTGCTGTTAATGTTTCTTTGAATGATGGTTTGAATTTCTTATTTCATTCTCTAAATTAAGAACCGTATTGCGCACGCTTTACTTTATAATCTGCCAATAACGTTACGGTAACCACGAATAAAGTGTGGTTAATAATATTACGTATGTACATAGGTTGTATGTAAGATGGGGCGCGTATTAAAATGAAAGCTATATTTCAAATCATTTTAAGCTCATTTAGAGCGGCGATGGTCTCACTGATTCCTTATTTGTTTTTTCGCTCAACTTGGATTGTATTCATTGTTGTAAACAATAATTATGAGCTTATTCGCTATCAAAATATTGCAACGATAGATATTTTACTTGGAAAAATATTTCCAGTTTTACTGACATGTACTCTTGCCTATCACCTTTCATTTCATTTCTTCGATGAGCGACTGTTGGTTACCTCGCTTGCATTAACCATGTTTCTCATTTTTTCGGGTTACATTACTAAGACCGATAATGGACTTATTCTTTCTGATGCGTTTGTTCTTGATGATGCGGTGTTCGTGCCGATTATGGTTTGTTTGGGTTATTTCCTTGTAAACAGGCACGTGAAATACAAGCTGATACACAGTAGAGTCGTTAACCCAGTTCTAGAAGGTGCGATCAACGGGATGATGCCTCATCTCGTTGTTTTTATAGGAATAGGTGCTCTTTATTTTATATTTGGTCAATATACATTACAGGCCATTGTGGAAATCATTGCCCAGTGGCCTTCTGGTATTCAAGCTTATTTGCATACGCTGATTATTCATATTACTTGGCTGTCAGGAATACATGGTGCAGCTGCGTATTACACTTTTTTTGATACCTCTTTTGTATCGGATGTGTATGTATCAAATATGTCGTTTAGCCTTTTTTTCGATGTCTTTGTTATCTATGGTGGTGCAGGAAGTACATGGTCACTAATCATCGCCCTCCTTTTATTTTCAAATATGAAATACGCAAGAACACTCGCAAAGCTTTCCATTCCTTTTGCGATAGTCAATGTCAATGAGCTGTTGGTTTTTGGTTTGCCAATCATCTTCAATCCGATATTAGCTGTGCCATTTGTTTTGGTCCCTATTATTAACCATCTGTTTGCGCAGATATGGATTTCTGCCTTAGACATTACGGTGGTACAAGATAGCATCGAATGGGTAACGCCATCGCTGCTGAATTCGTATATCGTCACTGGGGGCAGTGTAAAGGCAATATTATTGCAGGTCGTGACGATAGGGTTGGGTGTGATCATTTATATGCCTTTTGTTAAAAAATACACCAATACCAGCAACGATAGCTTGCTTAATACCTTGATGAGAAAACTGAGGTTCAGCTACGCCGTTCCCGTTCAAAAAGAAGTCACCTTCATGGGAATGCACTATGAGTTGGTGGCTCAACAAGATAAATTGAATCAGAGCTTAAAAGAAATCTTGGCAGGTGAGCTGAAAATGTATTATCAGCCTCAGTTCGATTCCAAAACACTCAAGATGGTTGGCGTCGAGTCATTGCTTCGATTGGAAAGCGAGGAGCACAAACCACATTCACCGGACTTCATCCAGCATTTCGAAAAAGCCAAAATTGGGGAATATATTGATAAGTGGGTAGTGGATGCGGTCGAAAATGATGTAAAGAACCAGCCTGTATTCAAGGACTTCAGCTTAAAGATCAGTTTGAACCTTAATGTTGATTCTCTAAGTGATAGGGCATTCATCTCTGATGTCATTGATCAATTGTCTGGTTATCCAGTTTTATTTGAAATTACCGAATCTATTTATTCACAACATGTTGAATTAGTGAGTGAAAGTGTTGCAATGCTGCGTAAAGCGGGCTTTATGGTCGCCATAGATGACTTTGGTACGGGTTATTCTAGTTTGTCTATGCTCGGGGCATTAGATGCCGATGTGATTAAATTAGACCGGATCTTTTTAAAGCAAGCGAATAACGTCAGGGGAAAAGAACTCTATCGGTCTGTTGTTTCTACCTTAAAACGGCTGGGTTTTTTTGTTGTATCGGAAGGCATTGAAACCGATGAAGAACTGGATTTTGTGCGAAGCTGCAACGTCGATATTTTACAAGGTTACTACTTCTCGCGTGCAATCAATATTGAAGAGCTGGAACACTATTTTTCCGTTGAAGAGGTGCCGGAGCAGGCTTATGAACAACACTATACTGCTGTAAATTGATTTTGTGTGTACAGATGAATAAAAAAGCTCAATAGTCCAAGGGTGTATTGAGCTTTTTTATGAAGGTGACTTGCGCAGGGAGAGCATAGTCTGTTCTGCCTGTTTAGAAACGATGACTATGCTCTTCAATGGTTGTGCCAAATCAAATTGTATTTCAAGACAATTGGTTAAGGCGTCAGTTATGTCAATGACATTGGGATTCTCAATTTGCCCCGTGCCTTAGGTGAGCCTTTTTTGGCTGTGGGTTTCTGTTTTGTTGGTTTGTTCGGTTGTCGATTAGGTAACATAACGCCTCCTACATCTTGGCTTCATGCAAGTTGAGAATGAAGATCCCCCTCAATGTTCAACTTGCCTAGTTCAACAGACCCTAATTTCTCACTTCTTCGATTCATTTACTGTCTCAAAATGAGATAACGAAGAGCCGATTTTGTTATGCCCGCATGTTACATGCCTAGGGCTAACAATTCTTGTGCTCGTATACTAGGATGACCTCTTTTTGTATACACGTTATCTATCAGTATAGACCATGCTCTGCGATAGAGAAGTTCTCTCCATTCCTATGTTGTTTCCGTTTTCATTGAAATAATGGATGTAAGTGCAAATGGATATATTGGTAAGGGCGAGAATTGCTGAGCGAGAGAGTGGGGCTTCGATATATTCAGTAGTAGAAGTAGTAGAAGTAGTAGAAGTAGTAGAAGTAGCAGAAATATAAGAAGCATAAGCACTATCGATCTTGTCCGATAGTGCCAATTGAACCAGTGACGTAACCGAAATTTGGGTCAACGTGTCCTAATCGTGTTGTTCAGTAATAGAACGATTGGTTAGCGCTGAAATGATACTGTTATAGCATTGGTCTGCACGATAACCATGAGCGATGTGCGCACCCGCTTTCGATATTTGATGAAGGGAAGCCGGCTCATTAACAATTAATTCTAACTTTTCTTTTAAAGAGGACGTGTCATATGGCTTGTATTTTAGGCAATTGACTTGGTTCGATAACGCCAAGTCCCAAAACGAACCGTCTGCTGGTAGTATCACGCACATTCCAGAACTCAATGCTTTTAGTATCTGTCTTTCATTATCTGGGTTTTCGGGTAATGCAAGATAAATGTGCCCTGGTGACCAAGGTATTGAGCCTTCAATTTTGCAGCAGCCCAAATGATCTGATTGATGTTTTAGGTCGGTATTTTGGTTTTCATCCGCACTTACCTGTTTCAGCTGAATAGAAGGGCGAGCACTTTGCTTAATGTGTGCTAAAGCATCAAGCAGGTGAGACAAATTCTTTGTCTGAGTTTCGCAATACACTTGAGTATGCTCGGTGCTGTTTTCGACAGCTTGGTCTATATGAACGTATCCCAATTTGAAGGGAGTGAACTTTTCGCTTTGAATAACATCGAGGGCTTGCTGGTGAGCGGTGGTGTTTGGGCAATGTTGCCATTGACACGCAATGGCTTCAAACATGGATTCTCGCATGCTTTGCAAGTAAAACACGTGGTCTGCTTTGATGAGACTGGCACCATTCTTAGGGGTCCAACTCACAGGCTGACACACAATCTGAACAACTTGGTATTTGAGTATATGTCGAAGCCAGTAAACAGGAGAACTGTGACTCGGTTGAGCGGTGAGTAAAACACTTGAGATTGCACCAAACTTGATTCTTGCGTAAAGCACATAACAACAAAACATCACGGTGCGATACCAACGAGACACTGCGTGAACATGGGCAGACATGGTCTGGTTGCCCATCGAGATCGTATTGTAGCCTTCGATTTTGGAATGCTCTGGCGCCACCACAGTGATTTTTGTATCGTCACCTTTTAGCTGACCAAGTACATCTTGAGTAAGGCTTTTCGCACTTTGACCTTGCTCGTTTGGTGAGACAACCAGTATGTGAGATGTATTGTTCATAGTGAACCTCCCGTCGCTTTACTACCTGTTAGCAACTTAGTGATGTAGCCCAAATTATTAAGAAGAGGAGACAAATGGTCCGAGTCATTATTTTCAAAATGTGTGTCGATTTCTTGCTTGTATACCGATGCGAGGGATGCACCGTAGCGTTTGGGGTCGGATAATCGTTGTGCAAAAAAGTAAGCCTGTTCCGAAAAGTAAGATAGGCGATCCGGATCGGCGGTCATCATTTCGATGGCTTCGCTGATGGAAACGTGCGAATGTGCCAACGCCAAAAAGCCGGTTATACCTTGGCGAATACATTCTGGGTTACTGCCTATCATAGGAGCAATAGAAGGGAGGCGGTTTTGCCCGGCAGTCAGGATGTGGGGTCTTGCCCCCTCTTTTCGGGCTCCACTAATGTAAACGTCGGCTTGTGCTAAATAGGGGCTATGGTCGTCGGAACTCTTAACAAAATGCACAAATTCTTTCATGTTCAGCAGCATGGCTTGTTGTTCTAGCTGGCATCGTTCTTCTCCTTGCCCCAACAAAACCAAATGAACATTGGGTTGCGCCACGCGCACGCTCGAGAGTGCTTGTATCAGTGAATCAATGCCACTTGACAGTACTAATGGCTCCGAATTGATCAGAATGTACTCGTCTTCCCTGATGCCGAAGTGCGATTTTAAATTAAGCGCTTCTGTTGTACTCGATTTAACTTCTGCTAGCGAAACTGGACTGGGGATAACCGCCAACTGCTCACACGGATACCCAAATGCTTTAAGTGCATTCGAAATGTTATTGCTAGGTGCAATCAGTTTGGGCATCAACCTAATGCCTAACGGCAATGAATGCGCTTCTGCAAACTCAAAGCCAATATCCGCTATTATCGGGACGTTGCAATGATTAGAGACCCAGTTCATCCATTGACAGCATTGGATGTCCAGACAATGAATTAAGGATATTTGCTCACTCCGTACCATTCTTTTTCCGACTTGGTATTTTTGATACCAACGCGATAAAGATTCAGAATTGCAAATCGCAGAAGAATAAAACTTAACCGTAGGAAAATCGCTCTGTAATTCATTTTCCAAATCTGAATTTAGGCGGTGCCACAATGTGATGGTCAATGCTTTCGTATTCAGCCCAGAAAATATCACCCTAAGCCGGTTGACGACTTCTTTGGGTTTTTCATTGTTGTGCTGAACAAGCAAAATATTTGTTGTTGCCATCATATTGCCCCCTACGTTCCATTTCTTAAATGGCTTGTACTAGACAACAGCAATAGATGTGCCAATTTAGTGGTTGAATGTATCTGTATGATTTATATAAAAGTAATGGGTTGATGTGCTTGTTGTTTCCTATTATTGCAAAGGTGCATTTGCATTTTGAAAATCGATTCCCAAAATGCTAACTCTGAATGCGTTAATAATAAAAGTGTAATAAAGAAGGCGTAACAGCCTGAGTCGAATGGTTATTTTTTATGGCTCGTTATGTCACTTTCCGAACGCCATTTCTTTTTGGCGCATGGCATGGGTTGCGATAGAGCAATTGCCGCTGGCAATCAGTGGGATCAACTAGGCGTCACACCTTGCTCTATGACTAAAAAGCATTGAACTAAAAACACATTGAATCCCGAAAGATCAATAGACCTTAGCAACCACTTAGGATTGATTGACGCTGTTCTTTCACATTGAGATGGCTTTCAAGGTAATTGAGATGGCTGCCAAGGGAGCCGTGTATGAGGTCTCAGGATGAAGCGAACATACTGATGTAACGTCTTGTTAGTGATATTCATCGAACTTGCTGTATCAGTTGGTTGATACGTGATATTTGTGTTATTAATATGTTAACGTATTGTTTGGACAAGTGTTGGGCTGAAAAAGGACATCTGTCATTGGTCACGTATTTTGGGGACGGAAGGTGGAGTATGGTTTACAAAACGCTTTTTCTCTTCCTTGTTACCGTCATCGCTAGCATGTCGAATATTCGTATTTTATCCGCACAACAAATCATCGGTGTACAAGATAGATGGGCGCCATTTTCTATGTCGGGTAAAGACAAAGGTATTGCTGTCGATATTGTTACCGAAGCGTTTAAATCCCAAGGCTACGATCTTAAATTTAAGCTTATGCCATTTTCTAGAGCCATTCATGAGGTGAAAAAAAACCGTGTGGATGTATTAATTGCGACTTGGTATATCGAAGAAAGAGCAACCTACCTCGAATACAGTGATCCCTATTTTTACAGCAAGGTTAAGTTCATAAAATTGAAAGGCGATCCATTCGAATATTTTGGAATGGAAAGTTTGAGAGGAAGAAATGTAGGTATCGTAAGAAGTTATGGTTATGATGACGACTTTTCAAGTTCCTTGTTATTTCAGCGCGATCCGGTCGCAGATACATTAAGTAACTTAAAAAAACTTATCGCACGTCGAATAGATTTGACCATAGAAGAGCCTATTGTTGCGTCCTATCTTATGACTGAAAATGGATTGAACCCAGACCTGTTCGAGGTTTCAGAAAACTCATTGTCCGTAAATGCATTGCATATTACTACCAGTAAGCACCACCCTTACGCGAATCAGCTCATCCATGATTTCAATGCTGGGCTAAGAAAAATCAAGAAAAATGGTACCTATTGGTCGATATTAGTTAAATATGGGCTCCAGCCAGAATGAGCCACTGCTCATCTTGACCGTTTCCCGTACTGGATTGAACTCCGCTTTTCAGTGATAATTCCGTAACTAATAATAGTGTATCGTGAAAATAATGAAGCAAATCACTATCTGATTCGATTTGCTCATAAAATACTCCGGTATGAGTTGTACAAATACCTTGATATTCAGCATAGCCTGAGGTGCATTGAGCGAGTAGACTACGATGCGCCTAAGTAGTCAAAATAAGAAGAAAAATGCTAGACCAAACACACTCTAACCACATTCAAAATGTCATCAACCAGAAAACGAAGCCGCCCGGTGCGCTCGGTTTGTTGGAAGACACCGCACATCAATTGGCCTTGATTCAAAGCCAAAACAAATCAAGTGCTATAAACAGAATCGTATTAAATAAGCCTCAAATGATCGTATTTGCTGGCGATCACGGGATCGCCGAAGAGGGGATAAGCATCGCACCGAGTGCGGTAACCCAGCAGATGGTCAGGAATTTCCTGGCTGGTGGGGCAGCAATCAACTGTTTTTGTACGCTCAATAATATTGATTTATCGATCGTCGATGCAGGTATCTTGCAACCAGTCGAATCGAGTCAGAGCAACTATTTTGTGCAGCGTCTCGGCTCGGGAACGGAAAACTTTGTGAAAAGCCCAGCGATGTCTTTAGAGCAAGTCAATCAGGGCATCAAGCTTGGGCGAACTCTGATCGCAAAGTTTAGCCAACATGGTGCTGATATTCTCATGTTTGGTGAAATGGGCATTGGGAACACAAGTAGTGCATCCGCTCTGCTAAGTTTAGCGCTAGGTATTGAAGCAGAAGAATCCGTAGGGGTTGGAACGGGGATTAATCAAGAACAGCTTTCTCGTAAAATTAAGCTTGTGCAACAAGCTATCGAGCGCAGCAATGCAACGCATTTGAGCTCAGATCCTTTGGTGATGCTAAGCGAAGTGGGTGGTTTTGAAATCGTTCAAATAGTGGGCGCTTTTCTGGAGGCCTGCGATAAGAAAATTCCCGTATTGGTTGATGGATTCATTGTTTCAGTCGCTGGGTTGATTGCGAATAGAATTCAACCTGACGTTCGGGATTACATGCTTTTTGCTCATTGTTCAGAAGAACATGCCCATAAACTTGTTCTTGGAGCGTTAAGAGCAAAACCTATGATCGATCTTGGCCTAAGGCTAGGAGAGGGCACAGGGGCAGCATTAGCGTATCCACTTGTACTTGCCGCCGCCGCGTTTTACAACGACATGGCGAGTTTTGACAGTGCAGGAGTAACCGTGTGAGTTGGCTGAAAAACCAACTTCAGTTGTTCTGTCTTGCTCTGAGTTTCTTTTCTCGAATTCCTGTCCCCGCTTCGACCCCCTATTCAGACGAACGTATGAATAGGGCTGGCAGATATTTTGCCGTGGTTGGCGCGATACTCGGTCTGCTCTGCGCCTTGGTCTTTGAGGCATCAAATTTACTCTTTCCGTCTCAGATTTCGGTATTTATCGCGATGACATTTAGCCTCATGTTAACGGGCGCCTTCCATGAAGATGGCCTTACGGACATGGCTGATGGAATAGGGGGCGGAATGACACGAGAGCGGCGCTTGGCGATCATGAAAGACAGCCGAATCGGGACCTATGGTGCCAGTGCGCTTATTATGGCGATGTTGGGCAAATTTTTATTGCTTTCGGCATTAGCACAGCATGAGAGTATCTTTTTAATCTGGATCGCAGGGTATACCTTTAGCCGCGCGGTTGCCGCCAGTTTTATCTACGATACACCCTATGTTTCGGACTCCGATACCAGTAAAAGTAAGCCCCTTGCGCAAAAGCAATCCCTCTCTGAACTTCTTTTTTTACTCGTTTGCGGTATGGCTTCGATACTTTGGTTGCCTTTCATTTCCGTCGTTATCGTCGGTGTAACTGGGATCGCTTTTCGCATCGTATTTAAGCGTTGGTTAATGGCTCGGATAGGGGGCTTTACTGGGGATTGCTTAGGTGCTGCTCAACAACTTGTCGAGCTCCTTTTCTATTTGATTGTATTAGGTGCGATGGGAAATTTGGCATGAACAAACATCACTTGATTTTGGGGGGCGCACGAAGCGGAAAGTCGACTTACGCAGAGCAGTGTGTGCAAGAAATGGCAAATGCCTACAGCCTAAAAAAAATATACATTGCAACCGCGATTTCGTTTGATGAAGAAATGTCGCAACGGATCGACATACATCAAGAACGAAGAGGTGAAAGCTGGGATCTTATTGAAGAACCGCTGAATCTTGCTGTTGTAATTCAAGCTTTGGATGAAGATTGTGTCGTCTTGTTAGATTGCTTAACGCTCTGGTTGAATAATGTTTTGTTCAAGCTAGGAGATGAAGCGGCAGATAGCCAAGTACACGAAAACGTCGCGGAACTCGTGCATGCCATTACTGCGTCTCGTTGCCGCCTTGTTATTGTATCTAACGAAGTTGGAATGGGGATAGTCCCGTTAGGCAAAGTAAGCCGGTTGTTTGTGGATCATGCCGGCTGGATGAATCAGAAGATGGCTACTGTATGCAGTAAAGTGACCTTTGTTGCCGCCGGATTGCCGTTGTCTTTGAAGTCATAGAGCCCAATTATCTTAATCATGGCGCTGCCGGAGCCGAAAATAGGCACAGCGTTCATTCACAGAAATTAAGAAAGGAAAATGGTCGCCAATTACAACATTTATTTAGTGAGACATGGAAAAGTGACGGGGGAACCCGCTCTGAATGGTCTGACCGACGCTAAGGTATCGGAAGCATTGCAGTCTCAAATTGCTCAAGATTTGGTATCGGAAATCGGTACTTTTAATTCTATCATTTCGTCACCGTTATCTCGTTGTTTGAATTTAGCTAAACTCTTATCGTTAGGGAAAGACTCGACTGCAGAAAACAGCTCTCAGCCCTTAGCAAGCGTTGAAGTGTCAGAAGCATTCAAAGAAATGTTTTTTGGGGATTTGGATGGGAAACCATTCGACTCAATACCATCTCATTGGCATCTTCTGGATGATTTTTGGCGGGACCCGGCAAGTCATCCACTCCCCAATGCTGAAACATTAGAAGAGTTTCATGATCGAGTTGAATCGGAATGGCAAGCACTAACACAAACTTGCCAGCAAAATACGCTGATTGTTACGCATGGTGGTGTAATCAGAATGATACTAGCAAGCGTATTGGGTCTAGATTGGCGCAACCCTGCACTTTACTCTACATTATCAATCGCTAATGCCTCTGTTACACATATTGAACTTTGCAAAGCAGAACAGGTTTTCATAAAAGTGAGGAGCATTGGCGTTACCATAAGGAAATAAAAATGACAGCTCCAAGCTGGGATCTCAGTGTCGCATATCAGAATCTTAATGACGCCAGAATCGAAAAAGATATCCACACTATTGAGCAAGGTATAGATCAGCTTAATTACCATTCAAAACAAGGGTTTGATGAAGGTGAGCGACTCATTACTCAACTCCAAAAAGGCATTGTTACCTACTCCAATGTTTTCAAAATCCTTAGCACTATTTCCAGTTTCGCCAATTGCTACGCTTCCGTTAATTCCACATTGAGCAAAGCCAAGCAATTGGTTGGTCGTACGACGAAATTAGGTGCGAATCTTCAGCAAGCCTACAGCCCATATCAAGATAAACTTGTGACGGTAGGCGAGGACATCGTTGAAAAAGTACTCAGCCATCAGAGCGACGATGTGAAAGCGCAACGTTTTGCGATTCGTTGCCTCAGAGAAAAAGCGTCTCAAAGGTTATCGGTTGGGCAAGAGCAGTTGCTGTCTGCTTTGCAAGTCGATGGTAAGACGGCGTGGGGGCGGTTGTACGATAATCTTACAGGAACATTGAAGGTAAATGTTTCCTATAAAGATGGCTCCTCAGAAACAGTGGCTCTGTCGCAAGCTGCAAGTGAGTTATTCAGCGGTAACGTTGACAAGCATGAACCCACATGGCGGGGCATTCAAACTGCAATGGAAACACACAAAGAAACATTTGCAGCCATCGTCAACGCACTCGCGGGGTGGAGACACACAGAAGCGCAGAAGCGAGGCATTTCTAACTTCTTAGAACCCAGCTTGAACGATAGCCGTATATCTGAAAAAACGCTCGATGCATTGAT
Source organism: Vibrio sp. S9_S30 (assembly GCF_014694455.1). Lineage (GTDB taxonomy): Bacteria > Pseudomonadota > Gammaproteobacteria > Enterobacterales > Vibrionaceae > Vibrio. The sequence continues at coordinate 32,569 of NZ_JAAUWT010000005.1, forward strand.
TGGCAGTGCATGGGATAATAAAGAAATTTCACAAAAAGCCGCACGATTAATGGCAATTGTACGAGGCTCTGAAACGTTAACACCGTGGGATATGCATGCGGCAATGCCGTCGCTAACCAATGGGGTAACCAAGGTTTATGATTTTGATGAGGCGATCGAGATCATTAAGAGCGCGTTTGCTTCCGTGTCTCAGGAAATGGCAGACTTTGTCGATCTTATGGTGGAAAACGGCTGGATAGATGCGGCTCCCCAACCGAATAAGAGGCAAGGCGCTTACTGCGATAAACTTGCAAGTACACGCACTCCCATCGTCTTCATGACGTGGAGCGGCAGTCAGAAAGATTTGATCACCCTTGCTCATGAACTTGGGCACGCATTCCACAACTGGGTGATGAAGGACATGCCGCTGGCTGAAACTTCTTACCCGATGACGCTTGCAGAAACCGCCTCTGTTTTTGCTGAGAACATTGTTCGCGATGCGTTGTTAGAACAGGCGGAAAGCGACTTAGATAAGCTAGAAATGTTGTGGGAAGAGTTGTTTGCCTGCGTCGCCTTTATGTTGAACATTCCCGTACGTTTTGAGTTCGAACGTGAATTTTACGAGAAACGTAAAAAAGCGGAGCTGTCGTCAGAAGAATTGTGCGCGCTAATGGATAGCACGTGGCAAGAGTGGTATGGCAGCGTGATGCCAGAGTCAGACACCTATTTCTGGGCAAGTAAGCTCCACTTCAGTATTCCTGAAGTCAATTTTTACAACTATCCGTACCTATTTGGCTACTTATTCAGTAAAGGCGTGTACGCTCAACGCGACTCTAAAGGAGAAGATTTCTATCCTGATTATGTCGCGTTACTTCGTGATACGGGTCGAATGAAAGCAGAAGAAGTCGTAGAGAAACACTTAGGCATGAATCTGGAAGAGAAGGCCTTCTGGCAACAGAGCATTGATCAAGTCGAGAAGAAAATTTCTGAGTTTGAAGCCTTGTTGGCGAAGATTAATAGTTAAGCTTTTGTTAACCCCAAAGAAAATGCTTTGGGGTTCTTTCTTCCATAGTGCGATATTCTTCGCAGTAATCCATTTAGCCTTCTAAAAGTACGCAGTGCGATATTGGTTTGTTCTAGTAAATCGAATAGTTTGTAAGCAGTGTTAAGTTGCATATGTTGCTAGGAACAAAAATGACAAGAATAACGTTAACTGGGTCAGTTGGGCTTAAAGGTAAAAACGCCTATTCTGATATAAAACGAATTCAAATTTCTCTTAATAAACTGGCTAGTTTAATCAATCTTAAAGAGCCTCTGGCAGAGGACAGTTCTTTAGGTTCCAATCCAGCTAAATCAAAAACAGTTGGGGCGATAAAGTCTTTTCAGGCTCTAATGGTTGGAATGGCAAAACCCGACGGGCGAATTGATGTAAACGGACGTTCGCACAAAACTCTATCAAAGGTGCTCGATAAGACTAAAATTAATCAATCAAAGTTGCCTTCTATTAAGATTGCCCCATTTTCTATCATTTGGCCATTAAAGAAAAATAAGATCAGGAGAGGATCGAAAAGACATACGTTTGGATATGTAAGACGAAACAGAGATGGGAGCAAACGAGGGCATCAAGGTTGGGATTTTGAAGCAAGAGTGGGTACTCCGGTATATTCTATCGCTACAGGAAAAGTTGAGTACTTTCGCAACTTTGGTGATTACGGAAAGCAACTATGTGTATCCTTTCTTTTTAATGACAAAATTCACTATGCATTCTATGCCCACCTTAAAAGTGTCACTGTTTCCAAAGGCGATCTGGTTCATGCTGGAGAGCATATTGGCTATACAGGTGATAGCGGTAACGCAAAAAACGATGATGTGAGAGAAGAACATCTCCATTTCGAGATAAGGTTGGCACCCTATGTAGATAGGGGTTTGGCAGGAAGAATTGACCCTTTCAATGTATTTAAAAAATGTCCTTTATCTGCTCCTCAAATTCAGTCATCTGCACTACCTCAGTGTTTTGTGGATACGAGCGTCAGTTTCAGCAAAATTCTCGATAATAGGTAATTATGAAATACATAGTTCTTTGGGCTTTAATACTACTAAGCTTTAATGGGTATTCTGGATCCAGAAATCTCATTCCACTGACCCCACTTCAAAATATATTTGATCAGAAGGGACCATGGTCATCGGAAAAGCCAAAATGCCAAAAAGTGTACGAAATTCCTAGTGTTGCAGTTCATCTTACTGTATGTGAAGGATGGGGAATGACTACCAAGTTTGAGCGCGATGGTAATGTTCTACTCAAGGAAACTGAATTCGGTGATGCGTCTTACTTCAAACCTTACACAATTAAAACTAACAAGCATGAATTCATTTTTGCAGATATTGGAGACCAAGTCTCTTGGGGAGCTAGTGTTTATAATGTAACTAGTGAGAAAATTCTGTACTTGGGCTATCTTGTTATTAATCCTGGTAGCATAGACAGTTATGAAACCCCCGAACTTCTTGATATCATTGAATTCACTGGTCATGGAGACAAAGTGAATATCAGATTTACGGAAACTCACCATGATTTTGATGAGAAAGGAATAGCTTTTAATATCGACAAGGACGCCTATTACTACGAGCTAACCGCAGACTCGATTGTAAAAGTAGAGAATAAAAAATCCGACTGATTCAAATCGAGTTCGCCTTTTTACACCACCGAAATTGTTCACTTAACTTACTGAAGTGCCATTGAATAATGTGCTTCAGTTTTTTAGTTAAATCCTCACTGTGTCAAATCTTACTCTTAGTTTGTATATTTTAAGAAATAAATATTCTTTCAGTACGAATAGTAAGTCATTTTGGTATATTAAAGGTTGTTAGATATTATGACGCTTTCATTTTAATTACTTGGTTATTAAGTCTAAATATATTCTATATCGTATGTACTTCCACTTTACTCAGATGTAACATTGTTGCAACAGATGTTGAGCCGGACAGGGAGTTGTACAATGCAGGGTTCACTTTTCAAAAAGTCTTTTCTTTACGATACATTGGATTTTGATGGGAGTTTTTCTCCTCAATCCCTTTCATTGTCTTCGGGTGTTCTTAATTGGGTGGATCGTGGTGTCCTTCTTTGGGAGCCCAAGCAACGTTCTCAAGACAGCAAGAGTATCATTGTGTCTGCGGGTATTCATGGTGATGAAACCGCGCCAATGGAGTTAGTTGACCAATTGGTGAACGATATCGTGGATGGCAGCTTTGAACCTACTTCAAGATGTTTGCTCATTTTGGGGCACCCTCAAGCGACAAACCAACACACGCGTTTTGTGACAGAAAACTTAAATCGATTGTTTGATGAAAGCGAACGACCAGAAACCATCGAAACAGAAATAGCAGCGAAGTTAAAAGCGCATGTTAAGTCGTTCTTTGAAGGCACCGAGCAAGCTACTCGCTGGCATCTTGATTTGCATTGTGCCATCCGCGCATCAGAGCACTTTACTTTTGCGGTGAGCCCTTATGTTGTTCATCCCGTTCGCTCTAAAGCGCTGGTTGAATTCCTAGAGGCAGGGCAAATTGAAGCACTGTTGCTTTCTAATTCACCGACCAGCACGTTCAGTTGGCACTCAGCACACTTTTATGGTGCGCAAGCGTTAACAATGGAGCTTGGAAGAGTCTCCAAGCTTGGCAGTAACGATTTAAGCTTAATTTCTGCATTTGATCGCTCTCTTCGCGCATTACTGACCGATAGTCGAATGCCTGAAAAGAAAAACGATTTAAAAGTGTATGCTGTGAGTCGCACCATCATTAAGAATCATCTCGATTTCAGTTTCACTTTTTCTAATGACGTCGCGAACTTTACGCGTTTTGAGAAAGGCGAACTCTTGGGTTTTGATGGCGATACATTGCTCTATGCAGAAAAGCAAGGAGAAGCCATTGTCTTCCCAAACCCGAAAGTGACACTGGGTCAACGAGCCGTTGTTATGGTTGTCGAATCGGAAACGTGCTTTGAAAATGGCCAGTTAGTCGCAGTTAATTTAGATTGATACTTGCTTAATATGGTTTGATATCGGTATGGTATCGACATGCTTACCAACCATGCCAATATGAACTTTAGTCAACTGATTCAAAACAAGCAGCGCAGATGGAAGAATTGCTTTATTGCAAGTTCGATCTTGCTGCTTGTTCTTTGCCTTAGCTATTTGTCTATCGGTGAAGTTTTCATCTCCCCCTTTAACTATTCCGAACCGCTCCATCAAATGTTGCTTATGGAACTCAGGTTGCCTCGTTTACTTGCGGCTGTAGCAATAGGTTCAGCATTAGCCATTTCAGGCGCGAGCCTTCAAGTATTGCTAGGCAACTCGCTTGCAGAGCCAGGCGTGCTCGGCATTTCTGGCGGTGCGAGTTTAGCAATGGTCGTTGTACTATTTCTTCTCCCCGTGATGCCAAGCCCAGAAGTGTCGATGCTTGCTGCGATTGGAGGATCATTACTGTTTACGCTTGTGATTGTGAGTATGGCGAGAAGTTTGAGGTTAAGTACGCCAAGGCTTCTATTGGTTGGTGTTGCACTCGGCATTTTGTCGGGTGCTGTGGTGACTTGGGCATTCTATTTTAGTGATGATATGAGTATGCGCGTGCTCATGTATTGGCTGATGGGAAGCATTGGTGGAACCAGTTGGCATCAACATACGCTCACATTGTTTATGCTCCCTGTTATCGTCTGGTTATGTTTGCAAGGTAATAAACTGGATAAACTTATGGTAGGGGAAACACACGCTAAACAGTTGGGCGTTGATGTAAACCAATTGCGCTGGCGGTTGATTCTCGCGGTCTCTTTGCTGGTGGGAATGTCAGTTGCATTAGGAGGCATCATCAGTTTTGTTGGATTAGTCATTCCTCATTTATTGCGTTTAGCCTTTGGAACAGAAAATAAATACCTGTTGCCCATGTCTGCCATTGCTGGTGCGGGCTTGCTGGTTTTTGCGGACATTCTGGCTCGAATCTCACTCGATTCCGCGGAATTACCGCTTGGTGTCGTCACGACCACTATCGGTGCCCCTTTCTTTATTTGGATGCTATTAAGAAATCATGATTTGCGTTAATGCGTTGTCTGTAGGGAATCGGCTTCTGCCTCTTTCATTTAACGTGAAAAAAGGGGAAGTGCTGCATGTGATTGGTCCGAATGGCAGCGGAAAGAGCACCCTGCTTTCTGCGTTGTCCGGTTTACTCGGATATAAAGGTGATGTTCATTATGGTGACCGAAACATTGAGCAATATTCACTAGAGGAATTAGCGGCTGTTCGAGCGTATCTTGTGCAACAAGAACGTCCTACTTTTACTATGACCGTGCTTCAATTTTTGTCGCTTTCCGTTCCCAATCGTCACACGCTAGCCGATTTGGGTGAGCCATTAGAAACTCTTTGTTCTCAGCTTCAGATTGATGACAAACTGGGGAGAGATACCACGACCTTATCCGGAGGGGAATGGCAGCGTGTGAGGTTGGCAGCAATGTGCATTCAGGTGATGCCGCAATGGAATCCTTATGGGGAAGTCTTGATTCTAGATGAGCCTGCTGCGCCGCTAGATATTGGGCAAGAATCCTTGTTGTATGAATTGATCGAACAAATTGCCAAGCTCGGTATCACGGTTGTCATGGCAAATCATGACTTAAACAGAACCTTGCAATACGCCGACAAAGTACTTTTGCTCGAAAACGGAACGTCGAAAGGATTCGGAGATGTTCATGAGATGATGGATCCGAAGTTACTCGCGAAAGTCTACAAAACAAAAATTAGAAGAGTCGAAATAGAAGGGGAGCCGCACCTGATTTTCAGGTAACGCTTAAAAAAAAACCGCCCAGTGGAGCGTGGGCGGAAAAATAGGATTATTATTATCGAAATACTATGATTGCCTGAACATAACGCTAATAAGATCGAACAGCGCTATGCAGGCAGACATCCAAACATTACGAAACGGTTGGGTAGGTTTTGTAACGCACCCCCATCATTTGTTCCATGCAGTGAACAACCTGGCAACTATAGCCAAACTCGTTGTCGTACCAAATATAAAGTACGCAGCGATTATCTTGAGCAATAGTGGCTGCACCATCAACAACACTTGGGTGGCGTGAACCAACAATATCAGTAGACACCACTTCGGTTGACTCAGTGTAATCAATTTGGCCCGCGAGCGGCGAATTCAATGCCATTTCGCGAAGATATTGGTTAAGTGATTCTTTATCGACTTGCGATTCCAAATTCAAATTCGCAACGGCCATGGACACATTGGGCGTTGGAACCCGAATAGAGTTTCCAGAAAGCTTTCCTGCCAATTCAGGTAGCGCTTTTGCTACCGCACTTGCAGCACCTGTCGACGTGAGAACCATATTCAGAGAGGCACTTCGACCACGACGCTCGCCATTGTGGAAGTTATCAATCAAGTTTTGATCATTCGTATACGAATGCACGGTTTCAATATGACCCGAGTGGACGCCATATTTATCGTTAATGGCCTTTAATACGGGTGTGATAGCGTTAGTTGTACAGCTTGCCGCAGAAACAATGGTGTCATCAGGCTGAATCATGTGTTCATTCACCCCGAATACGATGTTTTTAATATCGCCCTTACCAGGGGCTGTCAGCAGCACTTTAGATGCGCCGTTGCAAGAGATGTGTTGACCAAGTCCTTCGGTATCACGCCAAACACCCGTATTATCAACCACCAAAGAATCCTGAATGCCATATTGGCTGTAATCCACTTCTTCAGGCTTGTTTGCATAGATGAACTGGATGTAGTTGCCATTTGCGATGATGGCTTTGTTCTCTTCATCAATGATAATGCTGCCATTAAACTGACCATGAACGGAGTCGCGACGAAGTAAGCTAGCCCGTTTTTCGAGGTCGCCTTTTTTACCACCGCGTACCACAACGGCACGAAGTCTGAGCGGGTAGCCAGGGCCACTTTTCTCAACTAAAAGCCGAGTCAGTAAGCGACCAATACGACCAAAGCCATAAAGTACGACATCGCGAGGCTCTGTCATTGGTGCGCCGTTTAGCGGCTCGACAAGAGCAGAGGACAAATAATCGCTTAGGTTGGATTCATCATCATTATTTTGCCAGTAATTATGAGCGAGTTGCCCAACGTCGATACGACATGGCGATAATGACATCTCATTGAGTTGCTGTAGAACAGGAAGGGTTTGCGATGGGGAAAGATCGTGACCAACATAGCGGCGGGCGAGTCGGTGTGCTTTAACAATATCAATTGTCGATGCGTTCACGAGAGGACGACCAAAAAGCAAAACCTCGACGCCTTTTTGTCGATATAGCTGGCCAAGGATAGGGAATATGGACTCAGCATTGGTTTGGCTCGTTTGCCAGTCTAGAAGGTATTTTTCTGGACTCATCTTTACTTTAAACCTTTTCACGTTTTATTGCTTAGATACAGCCTCACGGCTCAATCATAAGCTGGGTTAGGGATAATGTTTTTGTAGGGTATTTGTTATTGTTGTTCGCGAGGATTGTAAAGTTGAGTGGCTTATTCTGCTAGTAAAATTAATGACAGTGCTAAGCACGTTGTAATTGAAACATAATGGTTTAAATACCTGATAAGTTGGCAACCTTGAGTGATTTTTGCAACAATTTGTTTACTTCTAATGCGCTTAATTCGTGACGTGAATGTTTCATGTCGCAAAAAGTATTAGTGTGGTGTGTTTGATTGCATGAAAAGTGTGATCGATTTGGCGGCGTTTACGCCTCGCCGCCTTAGATTGAGAAAATCTGACCTTCATTACGGGCTATGAATTCGTCAAACTCAAAATTCACTGGTTGAAGCTGAATTTGTGGCTGTGTTGTCAAATTAGTATCTTGTTTTTTGTGATCTGCTTCAGAGTAGGTCAAGATCAAAGTCGTCACCAATGCCGCTAAATAAAAAGCAAACACACTACGTTTTCTTAGTGCTTGCTTTACGCGTTCTCTCTTACTTACTTGTAATATCATCATATTCCCCTTCAATTATGGTTGAGTAGTGAACCGCCGAACCGTAATACTGAAAGTGGTTTTTTGCCATATTCTGTTCGAATCTTCTTCCCATTATTAACGCTACGATACCGATGAATACGGCCATGAAGAGTCCAGCAAACAGCGCGATAAGCCCAATACCCGCTGATGCAATAGAAAGTGGAATTCGTTTCATAGTGATCCTTATGTCGTTAATGAGTAAGTTAATAATATGAAAAGATCCATGAATAGAAGATGAATGTATGATTCATATAATCGTTAGTTGCTTTAACCGTTGAAAACAAGCAGAATGACGCCCCTTTTAGCGCCTGTGTGCTACTTCATAGAATGAGATGTTTAATATGAGTTTTTCCTCTTTGGGTTTGTCTGCTGAAATCATGAAAGCGATTGAAGAGTTGGGGTACGAAACGCCCTCACCAATTCAAGCTAAAGCAATACCAGCGGTCATCAAAGGAAAAGATGTTATGGCTGCTGCCCAAACGGGAACGGGAAAAACTGCGGGATTCACACTTCCAATCCTAGAACGCCTTGCAAAAGGTCCTAAGGTTAAAGCGAATAATGTACGCGCCCTTGTACTGACGCCGACTCGTGAGTTGGCTGCACAGGTGAATGGTAGTGTTGTCAAATACGGCAAATACCTCCCTTTAACGTCCAATGTGGTGTTTGGTGGTGTAAAAATTAACCCTCAAATGATGAAGTTGCGCAAAGGTTCCGATGTTTTGGTGGCAACGCCTGGTCGATTGTTGGATCTTTACCAACAAAATGCCGTTAAGTTTTCCCAGTTGGAAGTGCTGGTTTTAGATGAAGCTGACCGCATGCTGGATATGGGCTTTATCCGAGACATTAAAAAGATCTTGTCTTTCCTTCCGACTCAACGTCAGAACTTACTGTTTTCAGCCACGTTTTCTGACGACATTCGCCAGCTAGCAAAAGGTCTAGTGAAGGACCCAGAACAGATTTCAGTCAGTCCTCCAAACGCGACGGCGAAAACGGTAGAGCAGTACCTGTACTCTGTAGACAAAAAGCAGAAGCCATCGGTTCTTGCGCAGTTGATTAAAGATAATGATTGGAAGCAAGTTCTTGTGTTTTCGAAAACAAAACACGGTGCCAATAGGCTGAGCCGTTTCCTTGAAGCGGAAAAAATCTCTTCTTCAGCCATCCATGGTAATAAAAGCCAAGGCGCACGGATCAAAGCCTTGGAACATTTCAAAACCGGTCAAATTAAGGTGCTGGTAGCGACGGACATTGCGGCGCGTGGTTTGGATATCCCTCAGTTGCCTCAAGTCGTTAACTTCGACTTACCCCATGTGCCAGAAGATTACGTCCACCGAATTGGTCGTACCGGGCGTGCTGGCGAGTCGGGTAAAGCGTATTCATTGGTGTGTGCAGATGAAGCCAAAGAGCTTTTTGCCATTGAACGCCTAATTCAAAAGCTGATTCCGCGAGAAACACTGGCAGGTTATGTACCAGTGCATCCGCTTCCAGCATCAAAACTTGATTCGCGCCCGATCAAGCCTAAAAAGCCGAAGAAAAACAAAGCTATTACTGGACAGAATGAAGAAGGCAAATCCAGCTCTAATTCTTCCAGTAAAAACCAGAAACAAGGCGGTCAGAAAAGACGTTTTAACTCTGATGAACAAAAGCCTAAGCAGGGGCGAAGTCACCGTAATTCAAACGAAAACAAAGGGGCGTCTGAGAAGCCAGCAAGAAAACCTCAGCGCAGACGTCACCCTAAAGCAAACAGCCAAAACGATTAATACCTTTCGTTAATCTAACGTTTTTTACACATGAAAAAGCGCGAGTTGATTCGCGCTTTTCTTGTATTTCAGCTTCCTAAATGCGTTATCCGTTTTCTAAATGGGTTCTAAGCCGGAGTAGCACTTTGGTACGCGTGGGCATACCGCACCGCGTGAACAAATCAGGCGTGCGCGGTTGTCTATCCCACGTTCCACCCAATTGATGTTTAGAATACGCGCCACGGTCATCAGCAATTGTCGAACTTTTAGCGGAATGATCGCTGTCCCCCCATTTTGTACACACGCGTCTTTTAAGAGATTAGCGACGGCAACAGAGTCATGCCCTTGTGCGTCAATTGCTGGGTTTAAATCGACGCCTGTGCATAACACATGTGGGTTGCCTGCCAAATCCATGACTTTCTTCGACTCACAACAGTAAATATGCGGCACGTCGTTTTGATAGAGAATGGAAATTTGGGCGACGGTTCTATCGTCGTTCAGTTTGTCATCGTTAGACACCATTCTAAACACCGACCAGTGTTGGCAAGGGTCTTCCACCATTCGCATGTTTCCCCATGGAAGAGGAATGCCGTTTCCGCGGTATACTGCCTTGAGCTTACCGGGGTTATACGCATCAAAATAATGCCAATGGGGGTAGGGAGAAACCGCCGTCATACGCCGCATTGCCACGGATTCCGATACACCTGCTTGTTTGCAAACGTCGATTTCATAGCCATTTCTGTCCAATAGCTGACGAAAAGGCACGCGTGGGCAAAGAAGCGCCCCCGCAAAAAAAGAACACTCAAAGTCTCGCCATGCGTGGAGGATCTTGGTCGAATCCAATTCAACTGACCCGCCGGACTTTGATTCATCACGCACCTCATAGCTTGGGCTACTGTCGGCGATAACCATGCTTTTTTCCCCATCCCCTTCATGCAACACCATGTGCCCGATGTTGACCGCTAAATCGTATTTAAGGCGTATGGGATCCTTCTTCAGGGTTTTGTTCAAATGCAAGGTTGCTGGTGCTTCAAAGTAGGAGCGAACAACACGGTGTACCTCTATTCCATTGGCGCTCAGGCTGCTTTGTGGTGATTTTTCGAACCATTTTATTTTCAAACCGACGTCTTCACAGATTTCGAGCAAATCTTCCACGCTTAGCGGCATTCGTTTTTTCCCAATGTCCTCTGCGGCGCGTTCTAAATCAGGAAAGTGATTTTGGTGGTGTTCTTGGTGAGCACGAATCAGCAAATGCGCAAATTGACGACCAGTCGTCCCCGTCTGAGAGAGCATTTCAGGAATGGCGATTTGTAAAATTTCATTCGAGAAAAGAAAGCTGGGTTCGAGGGCCATACCGCGAATACCCCCACGGCTTCCTTTTTCAGGAACGATTTCTTTTTGATCGTGCGCATCATCAAGAAACCACTGCATATTTTTCTGAAAAACCGACGCGATGACGTCCAACATGTCTTCACTTGGCACCCGTTTCCCACGTTCAATCATCGATAAATAAGAGACGGAAGGGGCAGATTCAGGGTCCAATTTTACACAGCGTGACGACAGATCTTCCAGCGTTAAATTGTTTCTTTTCCGTAGGTTACGGATTTTTGTGCCCAAAAAATGGGATTGTCTAAATAGACTTTTTGTATTTTTCATAGTTGTAAAATTTACATTGTGAAATTTTCTTTGTGAAATTTTAGTAAATATTTAGTTAAAGTGAATGTGTAGCGAACAATAAGCGAGCAGAAATGATTCAAAAGGAGAAGCTGCTCACTTAATCAACCCTTTCCCTAAGGGAATACATGAATATCCAGACCAAGAATTTCACGAGGAATGAAGCGATGAGTCTACCCAAAATAAAGGAATGTCATTTTCATCAAGGCTTCTATGAGTTCATCAATCAAGAAGTACTGCCATTAACCGATTTAGAGCCCAATGCGTTTTGGGAAAATGTGGCGCGTTTAGTCGGCGAACTTACTCCTCGTAACCAAGCTTTATTAGCAAAAAGACAGCAATTGCAAACTCAGATAGACCAATTTCATCGTGATAACCGCTCCTTTTCACAAAACCAATATCAATCGTTTTTGGAAGAGATCGGTTACTTGGAAGAAGAAGGACCAGACTTTCAAATCGAAACGCGAAATGTCGATGAAGAAATTGCATCAATAGCAGGCCCGCAACTTGTTGTTCCGATTCGTAACGCACGATTTGCACTGAATGCCGCGAATGCGAGATGGGGAAGTTTGTACGATGCACTTTATGGCACCGATGTGATTAGCCAAAACGGCGCGGGTATGAGCGTAGGTAAAAAATACAACCAAGCACGTGGCAAAAAAGTGATTGCGTTTGCAAAAGACTTTTTGGACGAAGTCTTCCCTCTTAACGAAGGTTCGCACCACGACGTTGAAAGCTATACCGTGTATTTCAAAAACCTGCTCGCCTTTTTTCCAGACGGCACTCAAGCGGGCTTGAAATACCCAGGTCAATTTGTCGCGGCGAGCGACCTCGATAGAGAGCCAACCTCGATCATTTTGAGAAACAACGGTCTGCACATCGAGATGATCATCAATAGTTGTGGAGCCATTGGAAGCCAAGATCTGGCGGGCATCGATGATATTCAAATCGAATCCGCAATGTCGACCATTATGGATTTTGAAGATTCCATCGCCGCGGTTGATGGTGACGACAAAGTCGAGGCTTACACTAATTGGCTTGGTTTGGTGACAGGGTCACTAAAGTCGGAGTTTACCAAAAATGGCAAAACGCAAACGCGTAAGCTTAATGACGACAAAGTGTATACCGGTAGAAATGGTGACGACTACATCTTGCATGGTCGTTCACTATTGATGATTCGAAACGTTGGTCACCTAATGGGGATCGACTTAATGACAGACCAAGAAGGGAATGAGGTTCCCGAAGGCATTATGGATGCCATTGTTACCTCACTCATTGGCAGTATAGCCATTAAGAATGCAAGCGCATGTCGCGTCTCAAACAGCAGAACAGGAAGTATCTATATCGTGAAGCCCAAGATGCACGGACCTGAAGAGGTTGCGTTTTCCTGTGAACTGTTTAGCCGTGTTGAGTCCATGTTAGGTCTCGCACCGAATACCTTAAAAATCGGGATTATGGACGAAGAACGCCGCACTTCACTCAACCTCAAGGAGTGTATTCGCCAAGCGAAAGAAAGAGTGGTGTTCATCAATACGGGATTTTTGGACCGAACTGGTGACGAAATTCATACCAGTATGGAAGCCGGTCCGTTTCTTCCAAAAGGTGAGATCAAAAACCAGCCTTGGATTGCGGCTTACGAGCAAAACAATGTTGCTGTTGGTCTTGCTTGCGGTTTCTCCGGTAAAGCTCAGATTGGGAAAGGAATGTGGGCGATGCCAGATGAGATGGCAGAGATGATGAAGCAAAAAGTGGCTCACCCACAATCCGGTGCAACAACGGCTTGGGTGCCATCACCAACGGCTGCCACCCTACACGCCTTACATTATCACCGAGTGAATGTCTTTGATTGCCAAAAGGCATTAGAGATCGACGCAGGTTCACTTAAAAACAACATGCTGAAAATGGCTCTTATGCCGCAAGAAACCGACCTAACGGCAGAGGATATTGAGCAAGAGTTGGCGAACAACATTCAGGGGATTCTGGGTTACGTGGTCCGCTGGGTTGAAATGGGTGTGGGCTGTTCCAAAGTACCCGACATCAACAACGTGGGTTTGATGGAAGACAGAGCGACCTTGCGAATCTCTAGCCAGCACATTGCGAACTGGTTAGCGCATAAAGTGTGCAAAAAAGAGCAGGTTGAACGCATTTTGGCGAGAATGGCAAAAGTGGTCGACGACCAAAACCAAGGGGAGGTCGGCTACAAACCCATGACACCGGATATTGAGTCGAGCACCGCATACCAAGCCGCCAGAGCGCTGATTTTTAAAGGCGCCACACAGCCAAGCGGTTATACAGAACCCTTGCTTCATGAATACCGAAAGCAAGCCAAATACGCACAAAGCTGATTTTCGTAAAACCAATTTTCGCAAAACCAATTTTCGCAAAACGAATATGCATAAAGCGAAATACACATAAAGAAAAAACTGAACATTCAAAATACCGATTAGGCACATCCAATAACGTGAACACAATAAAATATTAAAAGAGAGATCCCATGGAAAATTACAGAACAGAGACCCAAAAGGCAGACGAACTTATCCAACATCAAGGTCAAACTTGGGCGGCCATTAACCCTGAATATGTGGCACGAATGCGTCTACAAAACCGATTCCAATCGGGATTAGATATCGCCCGTTACACGGCAAAAATCATGCGTGAAGACATGGAAGCGTATGATAACAACAGCGAGAACTACACCCAGTCTCTCGGCTGTTGGCATGGGTTTATCGGCCAGCAGAAAATGATTGCCATTAAAAAGCATTTTGAGACGACTCGTGGTCGTTACCTGTACCTTTCTGGCTGGATGGTCGCAGCGCTTCGCTCTGAGTTTGGTCCACTACCAGACCAATCGATGCACGAAAAAACCACCGTGCCGATGTTGATTGAAGAACTGTACACCTTCTTAAAACAAGCCGATGCGCGTGAACTTAACCATTTATACAAAGAGTTAGATGGCGCACGTAATTCCGGTGATACCGTTAAAGCGCAGGCGGTTCAAAATCAAATCGATAATTTTGAAACGCACATCGTTCCCATTGTGGCAGATATTGATGCGGGCTTTGGTAATGAAGAAGCAACGTACTTGTTGGCGAAGAAAATGATTGAAGCTGGCGCATGTTGCATCCAAATTGAAAACCAAGTGTCGGATGCGAAGCAATGTGGTCACCAAGATGGCAAAGTAACGGTACCTCATGAAGACTTCTTAGCGAAAATTAACGCGGTTCGCTATGCATTCTTGGAGTTGGGTGTCGACGACGGTGTGATTGTGGCACGCACGGATTCGTTGGGTGCAGGTCTTACTCAGAAAATCCCAGTGTCGCAAACCGCAGGCGATTTGGCGGATCAATACAACGCATTTATCGATGGAGAAGAAATCAGCTCGCTATCGGATCTAGGCAGTGGCGATATGGTCTTGAAGCAGGGCGAAAAGTACATTAAGCCGACTCGTTTACCGAATGGTCTGGTTCGTTTTAAACCAAATACGGGTGAAGATCGTGTGGTACTGGACTGCATCACGTCTTTGCAAAATGGTGCTGACCTGCTTTGGATTGAAACTGAGAAACCCCACGTTCAGCAAATTGCGAGTATGGTAAACCGCATTCGCGAAGTGATTCCAAATGCGAAGTTGGTCTACAACAACAGCCCTTCATTCAACTGGACATTGAATTTCCGCCAGCAAGTATTTGATGCATGGGCAGAAGAAGGCAAAGATGTGTCTAGTTACGAACGTGAGAAGTTGATGAGCAGTGTGTACGATGATTCAGAGCTCGCAGTAGCCGCGGATCAAAAAATTCAAAGCTTCCAACGCGATGCAGCGAGAGAGGCGGGGATTTTCCACCACTTGATCACGTTGCCGACTTATCACACAGCCGCATTGTCTACCGACAACCTAGCGAAGGACTACTTCGGTGAGAAAGGCATGCTAGCGTATGTGAAAGAAGTACAGCGCAAAGAAATCCGTCAGGGATTGGCATCGGTTAAACACCAAGACATGTCGGGTTCTAATATTGGTGACGATCACAAAGAGTACTTCTCGGGTGAGCAAGCACTCAAAGCCTCGGGCGAAAACAACACAATGAATCAATTCGCTTAACAGCCCCTTAATTAAACAACGCCAACCTTTTTAAAGGTTGGCGTTTTTGTATTTGTTGGATGTATCAAATGAAGATGTTTTTTAAGGTTTTAGAGAGATATGTATCCTAGCGGTATATTTTTTGAATTCATGCCCTATGCTTCCATTTAGCATGTAATTAATCGACTATCAGCTACTATTTTATCCTAATCACACTGATACCAATAAAGGATAAAATAATGAGTTACTTACAAAAGATAGGTGGGATTGCGGCATTATCTGAGGCTGTTATTTATGTATCAGCTTTTGTGTTTTTTGGCGTTTATTGGGATTTTCCGGTTGATGCTGACTCGATGAAAAAATTGGCTTTTCTCTCTGAAAATCAAACCAGTTTTTCCGTTGTAAACCTCGTTATGTATGTGCTGTTTGGTATTCTTTTGGCTGTGCTCGTACTGGCAGTTCACGAGCGTTTGAAAATCAATGCTCCAAATCTATCGAAAGTGGCTTCAATTTATGGGTTGATATGGGTGGGTTTGGTCATTGCCAGCGGAATGATTTCAAATATAGGTTTAGCTGCTGCCCTTGAATTATCAACAACGAACTCAGAACAAGCCATTTTAGTTTGGTCTATTATCTCCACCATAGCTGAAGGTATCGGTGGTGGGAACGAGGTTGTTGGAGGCTTATGGGTTTTATTGTTAAGTATTGCTGCTTATAGAAGCCATGAATTTTCTAAATCTTTTAACTTCTTGGGCTTTTTCGTTGGCATTGTTGGTATTCTGACGATTTATCCCGCTGAAGTGCTCACGGCAATGTTCGGCATAACTCAAATAGTATGGTTTTCTTGGTTGGGCGTGTCGATGCTCTTTGGTAGTAAAAGCTAACAAATAAAAATAGAGTACTGTCGTAACGAGTGGGTTTACGTTTTCTAGTCATAATCTATTCTGATATTTCTGGGTATGATCAAAACAGGTCAATCAATTAAAGTTATGTCCGAAAATCGGGACCAAGTCTTTAAAAGGGGCGACAGTGTTAACTTATCGAAAGGCGGAACAGTACCCATCAAAAAACCCGAGTAACATTACTCGGGCTTTATATTATTAGGCTTTTTTCTTAGCCTGAGATCCGATGGCTTATGCCGTCAGCTTTTCAAGATCAGCAGGGCGGTAGTATACCGACTTAAGCACCTTTCCTTGGCGAATGGTCTTGCCTTCAATCGTTACATCTTCAGCGCACTTTGCAATGATGTATTCGCCTTTAGTGACCGCGACCAGCTTCACTCCCTGCTCAGCGTAATGGGCTTCTGTCTCACTGTATTCCTGTTCATTGCGGCACACTTTGCTCATGTTGCTGGAATGCACTTCGTCCCAACAAGGCACAAAGTCGATCTCGCGATTAGCGGCGACATGAAGCAGTAAATCAATCAGGTAGCTGATGGTCAAATTGTCTTCCATCTTGCTATGGCCAAGGTGCACAAGTCGACCCATCAGTACGTATACCGTATCGATAATGGCATCGGCTTGTTCTGTTTTGCAATCCGCTTCTGCGAGCTCTGTGAGTTCTTCAATCGCCAGAGAAGAGTGAAGTTGATCGGCTTTTTCGTCCAGTGAATCTGGCTGCGCGACAGGTAAGTCAAAAGTAGAGCGGAATTCAGTAATGTCTTGATATAAGTGGTTGTATAAGTCTTGAGTCAGCTTTGTCAGTTGCATGGTATGCTTCTCGTTTGAATTTTTCGAAATGTTACCAGAAAAACTCATTTTCTTCATTTTCTTCATTTTCTTCAATTTTTGAGTTTTATAACTGGCCTAACTTATTGAGGGCAGAGAGGGTATTGATTAGGTCGATAAAAAATACTCTACCCAATCATAACCTGTATTCCCAAAGGGGGAGCAATACTGAATGACGGCGGCTGGTATTGCTGGCGCGACACGTTCAATACCTCTTATGGAGAGGACCCTAAATCTTTTCTAGATAACGTTATTAAATCTTTGCTAAATAGCTTTATTTTCACCACGTACCATAATTTTAACCACGTACCATACGGTGTGTGAAGCCAAAGAAAACGGAAGAAATAGGGTCGTATTTGGCTCTTTCGATGTGGATAAAACGTTACTGACGCAGAGTAAACGTTTTTGGCGGAAAGAGCTTAACGGATCAATTCTTCACATAGCGTACGCGGCATTGCTTTCCTTTTAGTTTCCCACTCTCAAGTTTCTTGAATGCCTTTTTCGCACTCAATGTATTAACCGCAACATAAGCGCTCATGGGAAATACGTTGATTTTGCCTACGTGGTCACCTGATATACCGTTATCGCCAGTCAGAGCACCTAAAATATCCCCTGGTCTTATCTTTTGTTTTTTTCCGCCATCAATTTGAAGTGTCACCATTTTTGCGTAAAACGTGGGGGCGTCGAGCACCTCTTTATTTGGCAAGGATCTGGGTGAAATTTCGAGGTCGAAATACTCTTCGATTTGAGCGACTTTATGGCCTTCCTTCTCGCTAATAAAGGAGTGCGCGCAGCCTTTCGCCCCCGCTCGACCTGTCCGACCGATTCGATGGACATGCACTTCAGGATCGCGGGCTAAGTGGAAGTTGATCACCGCATCGAGGTTATCGACATCCAGCCCTCTGGCAGCGACGTCTGTGGCAACAAGAATCGAAACGCTCTTATTGGCGAACTGAACCAGCGCTTGATCACGTTGCCTTTGCTCCATGTCACCGTGTAACGCAATGACACTAAACCCACGGTAACGAAGCTCGTCGGCGACGTCATCAACATCGCGTTTGGTGTTGCAGAAAATCACGGTTGATTCTGGTTGTTCACTCATTAGTAGTAAACGGGTTGCTTCTAGCCTGTCGTCAAAGCTGTCTGCCGTGTAGAAGTGTTGCCTAATGCTTACGGTGTCGTGAGTCGACTCTACTTTCACCATGGTTGGGCTGCGGAGAATACGCTTAGAAATGGCTTCGATAGACTCTGGGAACGTGGCACTGAACAACAGTGTTTGCCTGTTCTCAGGTGTTCGCTCGATGATCGCATCCAGCGCGTCTTGGAAGCCCATATCCAACATACGGTCGGCTTCATCCAAAACCAAGGTATTTAAATGTTCGAGATGGATGCGCCCTTTTTCTAAATGGTCGAGGATCCGCCCAGGAGTGCCAACCAAAATATGTGCGCCATGCTCTAGCGACCCTATCTGTGGCCCCATTGGCATACCGCCACATAGGGTGAGCACTTTAATGTTATGAATGGCACGCGCCAATTTGCGAATCTCTTTCGCTACCTGATCGGCTAATTCGCGAGTAGGGCAAAGCACCAAAGATTGCACTCGGAATTTTTTGACGTCTAAGTTTTGCAATAACCCTAAGCCAAACGTCGCTGTTTTACCTGAACCGGTTTTACCCTGGCCAACAACGTCCTTTCCTAAAAGAATTTGAGGCAGGCTTTTTGCCTGAATGGGTGTCATTTCTGTATAACCCATGGAATCTAGGTTAGTCAGAAGTTCAGGCTTGAGCCCAATGGAAGAAAATGATGATTGAGACAAGTGAATATCCTAAACAGGGTTAAACAAACAAGTAAGGAAAGAGTTTTTTTCTTTCCGCTTCTGAAAGGTTAGAAACTCTTTCAATATTAGTATCTGGAATCGATTCTGGATTTGGGTAATGTTTAAGCACACGTTCCATACTTTCTTCGCGAATTAAGTGAAAGATGGGAAAAGGTGCACGATTGGTTAGATTTTCATCATCTTCCGGTTCGGCACCGCCAAAGCAGTAATTGGGATGGAAAGTGGCCACTTGGTAAATGCCTTCCCAATGTTGCTGTTTGATGAGCGCTTCGACCCAATCGATAAAGAAGTTATAGTCCATGAAATCATCGAGCATGTCAGGAACCACAACCAGCGTGGTTTCAAGCTTTTCTGGTTCGCTTTCATTTAACTCATTGAGCTCGCCAAGAATGGCTTCGAGCAAATGCTCTTCTGTTTCAGCATGGCTGATAGCAATCTTTATTTGACGGTTTCTATTGGGCTTGGCGGCAAAAGGGCACAGGTTTAAACCTATCACCACATCTTCTAGCCACTGAGTGACTTGCTGACGTATTTGCTCATCATTTTGCTTCGACATTGGGAGACTTCTTATCGCTTTTAGAGTATCGGTTTTGGGGTATTAATTTAGTGGGGCGGAAGCGTACCACAAGCGAGAGTGAGATGCCTCAAGATTCCATGCCTCTTTAAGTTCCTATTGTTTCTTTAAGCTTCTATTGTTTCTTTAAGTTCCCATTTCCTCCTTAAGTTTCCATCGCTTCTTTGAGCTTGGAAGGGGGCTTTTCATACGAATGTAACGCTCTGCATAGGAGAAACATGATCGTATAGAGTGCGCTGCTACCGACAACCACGCCACCCCAACCCCCGTGTTGCCAGCAATAAATGAGTAAGAAACCACCAAGGCTTCCGCCAACGTAATAGTGAACCAAATAGAGAGCCGTTGCTGTCGCCTTTGCTTGTATGGCATGTTGGCTAACGAAACCATAGGCCAGCGAATGGACGAAAAAGGCCCCAAAACCGATCAGCAGTAATCCTCCAATCAAGGCAGATAACAACTCGATGTAGGCTAAAAGCATACCTGCTGCGCTAATCACGGTACCCGCCACCATACCGGACACCACCGAGTAGTGCTTTCGCCATAACCCGCTTAGCCTTGCGCTGATGGTGCCAGCTAAATAGCACAAAAAGATCATGGATGCGATGCCCACAGGAAGTTCGTAAGGAGGCTCAACCAAGCGAAACGCGGCAACAGAATACAAGTTCACAAAAATGGCAAAGTTGATACCGCCTAAGAGCATTGCGTAACGTAACTTAGGAACCTTCCAATGCTGAAGAACATGCCGATTATGATGAAAAAACAGACCGCTTTGAGGCTTGAAGTGGCGTTGAGTAGGGAGCAACCTCATCACTAAAATCGCACCCAATAAACTAAAAACCGCCATGCCCAATACCGCGGTTTGCCAATCGAAATGTTGTGTGATCATCCCACCATAAATTCTTCCGGCTATGCCGCCAAGAGAATTTGCGCTCACGTAAGTTCCGACAGACAAAGCCAGTGCTTTAGGTGAGAATTCTTCCGCCATATACCCCACGGCAACCGCGGCGAAGCCCGCCAATGAAACCCCCATCGCCGCCCTTGAAAGTGTTAATCCGATCAAGCTTTCCGAAGCGAGTAACAGCAAGCCAACAAATGGGAGTAAAAACAAGCTGATCAACATAACTTTACGCCGACCTGCTGTTTCTGAATACACCGCCCAAGGGATCAGTGACAGCGCGAGAGAAAGCGTCCCTGCCGCTAAGACCCAATTAATTTGAGTGGAAGAAACGTCGAAATGAGATGCCATCAAAGGCAGCATAGGTTGAAATAAATAGAGATTGGCAAAAACAATGAAGGATCCAAAAGCGAGTGCGAAACTCACAGAACGGTATGAAGGGCTATCGGTACAGATCATCATGGTATACGGGCTAAAAATTCTGTAAACAGACTAGCGATACATGGGCTATAGTTAAAATATATTAACTATATGGGTTTGATATAAATAAAATATGGAAAGTAAGCCTCTGAGATATTTCGTCGCCGTTGCCGAAATGGGAAATGTGACAAAAGCCGCCAACGCTTTGAATATCGCGCAACCTGCTCTGAGTATTGCCATTAAAAAGCTGGAAACCGAGCTCGAAATTTCGCTTTTTCATCGTGATGAAAGACGGTTAACGCTGACAGATGAAGGCAAGGTGTTATTGCCCTTTGCTAAAAATGTCATCCAGCAGCTTAACGATGCCAAAATCGCCATGAATGAACTTAAGGGGTTGGAGAAAGGCGAGGTTAGGTTAGGGGTGCCGAGTATGATGGGGTCGTACTATTTCCCTGAAATATTGATGGGGTTTAAAGCCTCTTACCCAAATTTGAAACTGACCATGGTTGAAGCTGGTACGAAATCGATAAGGGAAATGTTACTCGGCGGTGAATTGGATATTGGGGTGGTACTGAATAAAGACGTGCCCAACGCCCTTGAAGTCGACCCGATATTCCGTTCTCAAATGGTCGCGGTTGTCGGGGAGCACCATCCCTTAGCCCGTGAAGCATCGATCTCTTACGAAACCTTTTTTAAGCACGAGCTTGCTATGTTCAAAAAAGGGTACTTCCATCGAGAATTCATCGATGAAGCTTGTCTCGCTCATGGGCTTAAAGCCACGTTTTCTTTTGAAACAAACTTGTTAACGATGATATTAAAGATTGTCCGGCAAGAATTTGCGGTAACCGCATTACTGGAGTTGGTCACGGAAAATGAATTGGGTTTGAAAGCCGTTCCATTCGATAACCCCGTGTACCTTGATCTGGCGATGGCTTGGCGCAAAGGCGGTTATCTCTCCCTCGCAAACCGAACGTTTATTGATTATGTCAAACGTCAGCATAAGTAAGCTGACGTTTCCCATCATGCATATGAGTGGAGCGCGATGTGTAATCTTGAGCGTCGTTTGGTGCTCTTATGACTTATACACTTTGTCGAAATTCTTTGGATTCCAACCTATTAATAGTTGATCGCCCACCTTCAATACAGGAACAGAGCGCGCACCGATGGCATCGAGCTCTTTTCTTCCACGCTGCATTTTTGCATTACACAATCTGTATTTGATGCCTTTTGAATCAAGATACTGTTGCGCAGACTTGCAGTGTGGGCATTTATCTTTCACGTACAGGACAACGCGTTTCATAATGGTCTCTGAACTGATAAAAAGGGCATTTTAACGGAATTAAACGGTTTGAAAAGGCCGTTTGTCATTCGTGTGTAGCTCACGCGTTCAAGGTATTTTGGAGAATAGTATTTTAGATAATAAAGGCTTTCCTACATAAAATCCTCACATATATAAAATCCTCAACTAATATTAGGAATAGCATTGTGAATCCTATCAACAAATTAAATGAGTAAAATTGACGAGGCTATTGGAGCGGCGTGTCAATGGAGAGGTATATGAATTCAAACCAAGGCAAAGGTAGCGATCCGATATCGCTTATGGCGTTGCATGATTTGACCGAGACGGATCTCGCTCTTATTCGGAAATTTGGGAAGATAATGATCCCCAAGTTGGATGAGTATGTGCGCCATTTTTATGTGTGGTTAGAAACACAACAAGAGTACAAGCAGTTTTTTGCTGATCGCAATCGTTTGGAGCGGGTTCAGGACTCTCAGGTCCGTTATTGGAAAACCTTTTTTGAAGCTCAGATCAACCCGAGTTACATTGCTGAAAGAGTTTCCACCGGAGAAGTTCATGCTCGTGTGGGGTTGTCTTTGCCTACCTATTTTGCGGGTATGAACATGTCAATGGTGATTTTCACCAAGCGTATGTATGACGGAAGCCTCGACAAGGATGAATACAGTGCTTTGATAACGGCGTTTACTAAGCAACTCCATATGGATACGACTATCGTAGTCGAAACTTATTCGAATCTCATTAACCGCAGAATTTCCGAACAAAGCGAAGCCTTATTGGCGATGTCAACGCCTGTTACGATGATTTGGGAAGACATTCTTATGTTGCCCGTTGTGGGGATCATCGATTCCAAACGCGCACAAGACATCATGAGTGCGGTATTAGGAAAAATCGCAGATGCTCGTGCAAAAATTTTCATTATGGACATTTCCGGTGTTGCTGTTGTGGACACCGCCGTCGCAAACCATTTCATCAACATTACCAAAGCAACGCGGCTTATGGGCTGTGAATGTTTAGTCTCTGGTGTGTCCCCCGCGATAGCCCAAACCATGGTGCAACTTGGGATTAATGTGGGTGAAGTGAAAACCAATGCCACGCTTCGATATGCGTTGGAAGAGGCATTCAATATTGTTGGTTTGGATGTCATAACAAAATCCAAGTGAGGAAGCTTATGGAATCCGCAATTACCATCAACAGTTTGAATTCTACTTTAATTGCTTCGATTCAAGTTGACCTTACACATTCGATTTTGGATAGCTTCCAAAAACAATTATTGGATCAGATCCATCGGAAAATGGTTGACGGTGTGCTTATTGATCTTTCGGGTGTGGGTTCCTTTGATAAAGACAATTTTGAGCAGCTGAGAAAAATAATTGATTCCGCAGGGGTGATGGGGACTTTGTGTGTGTTGGTTGGTCTAAGGCCCGGAATTGTTTGTGCGCTCATTGAACTGGGAGTTGAAGTCGGTGGACTTAACACGGTAGCCAGTTTGGAGCAAGGCATTGAATTGGTGAATAGGAATCGATTAGGAGAACGCTAATGGAGGCCGCCCTAAAAAAGAGCTTTGGAGAGGAGATGTATTTCGTCTCATCTGAACCTGAGGTGATGACTGTTGTTATGGCGGCATTCGTTTTAGCAAAAGACATCGGATTTAGCGCCGTTGAGGTGAGTGAGATCTCGACCAGTGTTTCCGAGTTGGCAACGAATATTGTCAAATATGCCCAAATAGGCAGTGTTTTTTTTCACGTGATTGAAACGGCGATCAGGAAAGGAATAGAGATCCGAGCGGAAGATCAAGGGCAGGGTATCAATGACATTCAGCGTGCGATGCGCGACTGTGAAAGTACCTCTGGAACCCTTGGCTTAGGTTTGCCGGGTGTCAAGAGAATGATGGATGAGTTTCATATTCAATCCTCCCCAACTGGTACTCAAGTGGTGGTGCGGAAATGGGTGAAATGAGTGAAGTTGGGAGCCTAGCAGTCGATGGCAGCGAGCCTAGCTTACTGTTAGCACGAAACAAAATCATCAGTATTTTGCGTAGCAGTGGTTACTCGGATGTGGAAGTGGACAAATGGGGGCTAAAGTTTGCTCAGTTCTTCACTCTTATGAACAACCAGTATTCCCCCATCAGATTCACTATCCTCGCTAACCCTGATCTTATCCGATTGGTGAGCCTCCCGATTGAGCAAGAGCTCGATACAGAACACCTTAATCAATCCTGTGTTCCATTTCGTTATTCAGAAAACAGCCTAGAAGTGGATATCAAGGCTAAGGTCCCATTTGATCGATCCGCACTTGACCTTTTAGAGCGTGATCTCGCGGTTAAAACGGTTGAAGAATTGATGATCGATTTGCAAGCTAAAAACTTGGTTTTAGCGCGTCATCAAGAAGAATTAGAGAAAGAGATAGAAAGCCAAACTGCCGACTTACAGAAGTCTGAAGAATTGTCTCGAACTATCGTTGATAGTGCACCTATTGGTGTCATTTTGTTGGACAAAGACTGTAAAATTATCAGCTGGAATAAAATCGCTGAAGAACTGTATGGCTTTTCGTCAGAAGAAGCCATTACACATTCGATTAAAGAACTGCTGCAAATGGAAGGTGAGACGCGCTTAGAAGGTGTGCTTGGGCGTAAGCTGGATTTGCAGATCCAGCAGAGCCTCGTAGGGCAGTTTTTTGAAGTTGATACAAAAGACAAATTTAATCGTTCAATACCCGCAGAAATCGGCATGACCATCTTCCAGCTGGGAGAGTTGTGTCAGGCTACGTTGTTTATTCGAGACATTTCGGAAAGAAAACTGGCAGAGCAAGAACTCAATGCCGCGATGGTCAAAGCTGAAGAGGCGGTAGAAGTAAAATCTATGTTTCTTGCTAATATGAGCCATGAAATTCGCACACCTATGAACGCCATTATCGGCATGGCGCACCTCGCGTTAAAAACAGACATGTCACCAAAACAGCGTGACTACGTGTCTAAAATTCACAGCTCCGGTACATTACTGCTCGGTATTATTAACGACATTCTCGATTTTTCTAAAATTGAAGCGGGCAAGCTGGAAATGGAAAATATCGAGTTTACGCTTGATGACGTTTTCAGAAATGTCTCTACAGTCACTGGGCAAAAAGCATTTGAGAAACACCTTGAGCTTCTTTTTCACATCCCTAGGGTTATTCCACAGCAGCTTATCGGAGACCCCCTTCGAATCGGTCAAGTGATTATTAATTTAGTAAACAACGCGGTCAAATTTACAGATTCAGGCGAAATTACGGTATCGGTTGACATTCTTGAACAAATTGGTGACCGAATTGAATTGGAATTTACCGTCGCGGATACAGGGATAGGGATGACGCCAGTACAGTCCAGCAGGCTTTTTACGGCATTTACTCAAGCCGATGGCAGTACCACAAGAAGGTATGGCGGAACGGGATTAGGGTTGTCAATATGTCGAAGGCTTGTGGAGTTAATGGGGGGAAATATTCGCGTAGAGAGTGAACCGGATGTAGGGAGTACGTTCGTATTCAATGTTTGGTTTGATCTTGCTGATCAGGTCGTGAATGCAAAAGACAAATGGACGTCTCTTCGTGCAGACATGCTGGATGAGTTAAAAGTACTCATTGTCGATGATAATCATCATGCGCTTGAAATTATGTCTGAAATGCTTGAAACCCTGCCTATCCAACCGGAAACAGCAAGCAGTGGCTTAGAAGCATTTGACATGATTAAAGAGCGTATCACTCAGGATACCCCATATTCGTTGGTATTGATGGATTGGAACATGCCTAAGCTAAACGGTATAGAAGCCGTGACGCTCATACGAGAAAAATTAGAAAGAGATAAGCAGCCTAAAGTTGTGATGGTTACGGCATACGACAAAGATGATGTGAAAAAAGCGTCAAATAGCGTAGATATCTCTCACTATCTCACTAAGCCAGTCAGCCAGTCGTCTCTTTATGATTGCTTAATCGATTTATTTTCTAATGAAGACCGTTTTTCAAAGCTTGCTGAAGCGGCTCGCTCTGAGGATAACGACGAATTTAAAGGGTTGCGAGTACTGTTGACTGAGGACAATGAAATCAATCAGCAGATTGCTTTTGAGCTAATGTCTGGCAAAGGCATGGAAGTCACTATTGCTAATAATGGTAAAGAAGCACTGGAGTTATTGTCTATCAGTAAGCTCGGTGAAGTGCCTTATGATGTGATTTTTATGGATCTGCAAATGCCGATTATGGATGGCTATGAAGCCAGCAAACGCATTCGTTCAAATAGTCGATATGAACACACCCCTTTAATTGCGATGACAGCGCATGCCATGGTCGAAGAGCGAGAGCGATGCTTAAGTTTAGGCATGAACGATCACATATCCAAACCTATAGACCCCGAAACCTTGTATCAAATCATTCGTAAATGGGCCGCGGAAAAATTGAGAGCGCTAAAAACGTTAGCATCATCAAAATCCACGTTAGAAGCGTCGGTTAAAACGGAATCGAATGAAATCGAATCACCCCAAACAGCAAAGGTGAAAGTGTCAGAAAAGGCGGCGTCGGCAACAAAAGGAAACCGCACACTCTACGATTTGGATTCGATCGATTACAAAAATGCTTTGCTCCGAGTCGGGGGTAATGAAACCTTGTTTAAGAAACTCCTCAGGCAGCTTATTAATAAAGAACTTGATTTTCGTAAGCGCATCGACATCTTGACCGAGAAACAAGACAAAGCAGGGGCGACCATGGCTGCGCATACCTTAAAAGGATCGGGCGCTAATTTGGGATTAACGCGCTTATCAGATATGGCCTCACGGCTCGAGATACTGATAGAGAGTGAAAAGCACAAGGAAATATCGCTTCTTTTGGATGAAATGGAAGAATACATCGCGGTTTTATTTACGGACATATCCCGAGTGATTGGTCATGTTCTCCCTACACGAAAGCAAGAAGTCAATGAGGATATTCTCGGAAGAGTCCACCGTCTAGATGAGTTATTACAGAATTTCGATGCGAACGCGATCGATTTCCTTGAGGAGCATCATCAAGATTTTGAAGCCGTATTGGGTGGTGAAGAATTTGACCAATGTTGCCAGTTTATTCATGACTGCGATTTTGACCAAGCGGCGTCTATCTTAAGAAGCTTAGTGAACTTATATCCGCTGGATATGGGAAAAGTGCAAGGAGCTTAATATTGTTTCAGCAAGGTGATAAAAAAACCATCTTAATCGTCGACGATACGGCTGAAAACCGAACGTTGATTACGGGTTTGCTTAAAGATGAGTATCGAGTATTGGCGGCGGTGAGTGGTTTGCAAGCCATAGAATTGTGTGAACGCTTTAATCCCGACATGGTGCTTTTGGACATCATGATGCCTGTCATGGATGGGTATGAAGTCTGCTATCAGCTAAAGAAAAATCCGAAAACGGATTCTATTCCTGTTATTTTTTTAACGGCTAAATCACAAATTGAAGATGAGCAGAAAGGGTTTGATGTAGGAGCGGTAGATTACATACTCAAACCGATTAGTCCCCCCATATTGTTGGCTCGTGTTAAAACGCATCTAAAGCTTCAATTCGTGTTAGACAGCTTAAAGGATCATAACGAAGCGCTGGAGAGAAGGGTCAAAGAGCGAACAGAAGAATTGGAGATGCTGCAAGATGCGATCATTCTTGCTATGGCTTCGCTAGCGGAAACGCGGGATAACGACACGGGAAATCACATACGCCGAACTCAGAAATACGTAAAGGTTCTCGCCGAAACGATGGCAAAGAATCCGAAATACCATGAAGAATTAACACCGGAAACTATTGAAGCATTTTACAAGTCGGCACCCTTACACGACATTGGAAAAGTGGGCATTCCCGATCATATCTTACTGAAACCAGGAAAATTGACGGTTGAAGAATTTGAGATCATGAAAAGCCACACACGGCTTGGGGGGGACACCATCAACACTGTTGAAAAAACGCTGGGTGCGACCTGTGCTTTCTTAGAGCATGCTAAAGATATAGCGTACTACCATCAAGAAAAATGGGATGGCTCAGGTTACCCTGAACAACTCGTAGGCGCGCAAATACCATTGAGTGCAAGGCTTATGGCCGTGGCGGACGTGTATGATGCCCTGATTTCATCGAGAGTGTATAAGCCCGCTTTTCCACACAGTAAAGCGGTAGAAATCATTGAGTCCTCTTCTGGCAGCCACTTTGATCCCGAGGTGATAGAGGCATTTAAAAGA
Organism: Vibrio sp. S9_S30; assembly: GCF_014694455.1. Classification (GTDB taxonomy): domain Bacteria; phylum Pseudomonadota; class Gammaproteobacteria; order Enterobacterales; family Vibrionaceae; genus Vibrio. The sequence goes on from NZ_JAAUWT010000005.1 coordinate 61,000, forward strand.
GTAGAGAACCGCTTTGCCGACATAGCGGCGCAATTTTCGGATGAACTGCCTGTCAATGCAGAAAAACAAAACGGCACTTAGTATTTCAGCGTACAGTAGGCTACTTGGCTATATAGGATTTTATGAGAACAAACATCGTATCAACGGCTTGTTCTAACTCGGTGTAGGCTTTCGCTTTACCAAGCACTCTTATCCCCTGAACTTGTGTCAGCAAAAGGGAAGCAAGCGCTTCAGTATTGCAACTCTCAGCAATTTGCTGTTTCAACTTAGCATTGTCTAATGCGCGTTTAAAGTTGCTATGAAGGAAATCAAATAGACCTTCCCCCCGATTTTTCACCGTATTGTCAGCACTACCATGCTCGATCAGCGCATTTTGTATGAAACAACCGCTTTTTTGCTCTTTTTGAATTCGAGCAAAGCGCGTCAAAAACGCTTCAATAGTGACCAGATCCGCATCACTTTCTAAGAGGCTTTTCATTGAAGGGAAAGAAATGTTTTCAAGGTAAAAATCAAGAGCCGAATAATACAGTGCTTGCTTATCACCATAGGTGTTGTAAAGGCTGAAACGGTTTATTCCAAGCGTCTCGACCAAATCTGCGATCGAGGTGTTTGCATAACCTTTTTGCCAAAAAAGGTTCATGGCATCAATCAGTTTTTCTTGTTTATCAAAATTACTTTTTCTAGGCATGGGTTCTCTCACTTCTCGTTTTGCGAGTATAACAGCTTTAAAAGGGAAAATTAATACTTGACCGTTCGTTTAGTTATTCTGTAACTTATATCTAAACGAACGTTTAGAATGTGAGAGAAAAGCAATGAAACTGTATGAAACTGCCATGACACCAAGTAGCCGTCGTGTCTCTATCTTCATGAAAGAATTGGGGATTGAAATCGCAAAGCAGCAACTTAACGTAAAAGCTGGTGATAACCTGACACCTGAATATTTGGCAAAATCTTTAAACGGAAAGGTGCCCTTGCTAGAACTTGATTCTGGCGACTTCATTAGTGAAAGCGTGGCGATTTGTCGTTATTTAGACAGTACGAACAGCAATGAGTTAGCACTGTTTGGCAGAGGGGCACTGGAAGCTGCCCAAGTTGAGATGTGGCACCGAGTGGTCGAGTTTGAGGGATTGTACGCAGGATTCCAAGCCTTCAGAAACCTAACCGGTATTTATAGTGATCGTGAAACGTGTGTAGAAGCTTGGGGTGCAGAATCGAAAAGTCGTGTCGCCAGTTTCTTGCCAAAACTTGAGAAACGCCTCAGTGAATCGGCTTACATTGCGTCAGATCGATTTACGATCGTTGATATCACTGGGCATATTTTTATCAGCTTTGCGGTCAACGGTTTGGAACTGAATGTATTTGATGAGTACCCATCCATTAAATCTTGGTTTGATAAAATATCGAGCCGCCCATCTTTTCAGGCGTAAATGCCTTCGCGAATGAAGACGTGAAGTCCGGAAAACACAAGGAACCTCAGCCTGATTGCTGAGGTTTTTATTTTTGGTGAACTCTGATGGAAAGGGCTATCTGGCTCGTTCGTCTACTTCTGACTTGGGTAAGCCTTCCTAAGAGTATAAAATGTCGCGCACTCAGATTTTACATCCATGCAGTAAAGGAGCTTATGAGTACGCATCTTCGGTATATCCAAGGTTATCCAGAACCTATTCTCGAGCAGGTAGAGCAACTCATTCAGCAAGAGAAGCTCGGAGCGTGGTTGAAGCAACGCTACCCCAATAACCATTCAATTACGTCCGACAAAGCGCTGTTTAAATACACCATGGAATTTAAAAATAGGTATCTCAAAAAATCATCACCCTTGAATAAAGTGGTGTATGACAAAAAGATCCATATGGTGAACAACGCGCTTGGTCTTCATACCTACGTATCCAAAGTTCATGGCAGCAAAGTCAAATCGAAAAATGAAATTCGGATTGCCAGTCTGTTTCGGCAGGCGCCGGAACCGTTTTTAAGAATGCTGGTGGTGCACGAATTGGCTCACATTAAAGAGAAAGAGCACAATAAAGCTTTTTATCAGTTATGTTGTCACATGGAGCCGGAATATCACCAGCTAGAGTTCGATGCCCGCTTATATCTCATTCATCAAGAGCTCATTCATCAAGAACTCATTCACCAAGAGCCACTTCACCAAGAACTTCAAACCAATCAAAAAGGGTAATTTGTGTCTTCAAAAACGAACAATACATCAAACACAAATAACCCCTTAGGTACAAAGGTGGTAAAAAAGCGCTTTGGCGCCCTCCATAAACGTAATTCGCACAAAGGTAAATATCACTTCTCTGCGCTCGTTAAAACTCTCCCAGAATTGCAAGCGTATGTTATTAAGAACATAAAGGGCGATTTATCTATCGATTTTTCAGATGACAAAGCCGTCATCATGCTAAACAGAGCGTTACTTGCTCACCATTACAGTGTCACAAACTGGAGTATACCTGAAGGGTTTCTTTGCCCACCGCTTCCTGGTCGGGCGGATTATTTGCATCATATTGCGGACTTATTTGTGGGCAAAACACCAGGTTACGCAATTACTGGCCTGGATATTGGAACTGGCGCAAACGCGGTGTACCCCATCGTCGCGATCAGCCACTATAAATGGACAATGTATGCCAGTGACATTGACCCAATCTCTGTTGCTAACGTTCAGAAAATCGCTGAAAGTAACGCCATTTTAAAAGGCAAACTTGCGGTTAAACTACAGAAAGACCCTAAGAAATATTTTGAAAATATCCTCGATGCCAAAGCACGTGTTGACTTCACCATGTGCAACCCGCCATTTCATAAATCCATGGAAGATGCGAATAAAGGTACACAAAGGAAGTTGAAAAACCTCGCCGAAAACCGAAAAAAGCGAGGTGTTATCAAAGCCGATCCCCAGTCTAAGCTCAACTTTGGCGGTCAAAAAGCTGAACTATGGTGTCCGGGGGGAGAGGTGTCATTTATCAAAAATATGGCTTACGAAAGTAAAAAGTTTGCTCGTCAATGCCTTTGGTTTACGACGCTCGTTTCCAACAAGGACAACGTAAGACCGCTAAGAAAAACGTTAGAAAAACTTGGCGCATATGAAGTGAGGATCATTGAAATGACTCATGGGCAAAAGATCACCCGTTTTGTGGCTTGGACGTACCATACCGAACAACAACAAGCCAGTTGGTTCACCTTAGGGTGAACCCAAAGACAATGTGAACAGAAGAAGCAAAGGCAAAGTCAGCAAGCTAAAAAAGTTTGCGAATAGTACCATCGACGCCACGTTTCTGGGTTCTACATCAAATCGTTCTGCGAACAAATAGTTCATGACAGCAGGTGGCAGCATGCTAAAAAGCACCATCATTTGGAGTTGCATGGTGGGCAATGGCACAAGCCAATATATCAAGAGAAGGGCAACGGCACCGGTTCCCAAAGATTGAATTGTGCAAACAATACCGGCTCTCAACCCCGAATATCGCATAAAGCACATTTGAGAGCCTAGGGATAGAAGCATTACTGGGATCGCTGCCTGTCCAAGTAACGTAGTGGCATTGTGAAAAGGTTGCCAAACTTCAATGCCCGCAAGGTTCACGAACATTGCGAGTGCTGCGGCCAGAAAAACGGGCATCTTAATGACTTGTTTGAGTGGGTTTCCGTTACTTAATAGCGCCAAACCAACGCTGATATGTGTGCAAGTGGATATAACAAACAGCAGAACGGCCGGTGCTAATGCTGTATTACCAAACGTGTAAGTAAATAACGGAATAGCAAGGTTGCCACTATTTCTAAACATGTGAGGCGGCGCCCAAGCTTTGAAGTTCAGCCCAGATACCCTGCATATTGGAACCATAAGTAAACCAGGAACTAAAATCGCAATCAGGGCCGCACCAATTAATGGGAATTGTTGTTCATCTATAGGCATCGCAGACAGTGATGAAAAGACAAGTGCGGGTGTAAACACATCCATATTGATACGATTAATAGGCTTGAAATCAGGCTTTTGCCATTTAGCAACGATGAACCCGACGAAAACAAGCGAGAATACCGGAAAAATGATACCGGTGACCTGTTCAAACATTGCAGTCCTTTTCAGCTTGAAATAATGTCCCTAGGAAATAGAAAGTTAACACAGATGATCATTAAAAAGTTAGTTAAGTCTCTAAGTTGGTCGATTTTTAGTACTCAATTGCATTGGGATTTGTAGAACTTTGGATGCACAGAAGCTGGAAGGGAGAAGAAAGCTTGGAAGACAAAGAAAGCTCGGAAGAAAAAGAAAGCTCGGAAGAAAAAGAAAGCTCAGGAGCCCGCATAGACCTGAGCTTACAAACAAACACCTACTGGCGTTTTGGGAAACCTAACACACAACGTGTGGAATAGGTAGATACCTTATCCCAGTTAGTCGGTGTGTATTCATGATCTAAATCAATCCCTTGTTGAGTATTTTATTAGACATAGGTCTAATATAACGGGACGCTTTCTTGCCATGTCTTTCGTTATTCAAAGGGTATCAAAGGAAAGTTAGCCTTTAGCTAATAAGACTAAGGGCTAATACTCTGTAGCGAATATTATGTATTGGTATTAAAAAAGTTAAAAAGTTGTTGCCTTCTTTCCTTGTTCCCTTATTTCCTTGTTCCCTTATTTCCTCATTTCTTTACTCCCTATTTCTTTATTGTTCATTATCAATTCGGAAATTAGCCGTTACGACCATACTGATACTGAAAGTGGCTCGTCGCCGTCGATACCATTACTCATTCTTCTTTTTTCAAATTAAGTGATGGAACCAATGTTTGTCTGCTAAATGCTCGGTCTGAGCTGGGGGTGAGAAAGGTTAGCAAGAATAAGACATGGATAAATAATATTTTTGTAATTTTTAAATTTTGTAAATTTTGTAAATTTGTAATTTTGTTTCTTTATTAGGTAAATATCGCAAAAATGATGTAATTTTTAAGAAATAGCCATTCAGTAGTTTGAGTTTTTAGAGTTTTACAGTTATAGAAATACTTGCTCTATTAATAAAAATGAAATTAAATTTTGCTAAACAAAGCGTTATTAGAAGTTCCTATTGGAAAGTTTGACTAGATTCTTGAGGTTTATATGCGCGTAAATCAACCTGTGACACAAAAAGAAGTAACGTATCCTAAAGGCTATAATTTGCTATCGGTTACATCCACCAGTAGCCACATAAAATACGCCAGCAAAGAATTCTGTGAAGTAGCAGGGTATTCGTTAGATGAGATGGTTGGAGAGCCGCATAACATGGTCAGGCATCCAGATATGCCTTCACAAGCATTTAAAGATATGTGGGAGCACCTGAAGGCTGGCAAGTCATGGATGGGGATAGTTAAAAATCGATGCAGTAATGGCGATCACTATTGGGTGGACGCTTTTGCATCTCCGATCGAAGAAAACGGCCAGATTGTCGAGTATCAATCTGTTCGTCTATGCCCTGATCGAAAGCATGTCGATAACGCAGAAAAAATCTATGCACAAATTCGCAGTGGTAAAATGCCATTTAAACTCAGGTTGCCTCGAACAAGGTTGTGGCAACGAGCCGCAATGTTATTCGTACCCGCTGCGATTGTCTCCGCCATTGCGGATGTTTTTGTGCCTGGAGTCGGAATATGGGCGCTGCTGTTATTGGCTATTCTTTCGGTGTTTAAAGTATCGAGACGATTAGAAGCTCTCAGTGAAGAGTCGAGAAAAGTGTTCGATAATCCTTTAATGGAGTTGGTTTATAACGATCATGTTGATGACATTTCTGAAATACGGCTAGCGCTCAAAATGAGGCAATCAGAGCTGAATGCGATGGTGGGACGAATTCAAAATTCGAATGAACAAATCGGGGAAGCGGCGCAATCTTCATCGAATAATTGTGACACTACAGCGTCTAATTTAGAGGGGCAAACCGCTGAGACAGAGCAAGTAGCCGCGGCGGTTAACCAGATGCATGCAACGGCAAATGAGATTGCCGAAAACGCACAAAGCGCTAGTGTGGCGACAACGAAAGCGAGCACGGCTGCATCTGAAGGGTTAGAAGCAGTAAGCCAAACGAAAGGTGCTATTCATCAGTTGTCGGCTCAGTTAGATGAAGCTTCAGGTTTATTTAGTGAACTTGAAGCACACGGTAAAACCATTGGAGATGTTTTGACCGTTATTCAAAGTATCGCAGAGCAAACTAACCTGTTGGCTTTAAACGCGGCAATTGAGGCTGCGCGGGCTGGCGAGCAAGGACGTGGATTTGCCGTTGTTGCAGATGAAGTGCGAACCTTGGCTAAGCGAAGCCACGAATCGACAGAAGAAATACAGTCGGTTATTACTCAAATTCAAACAAGTACGCAAAGTGCAGTCAATGCTATGCAAGAAGGGAATGAGTTATCCAAACAATGTGTGGAAAGTGCGGAAGTATCTGGAAACAAACTTGATACGCTAATGGAGCAGGTTTCCGATATTTCGGATAGAAATACCCAAATTGCGACAGCGGTAGAGGAAATGGCGAGAGTGACGGAAGACATGAATTCAAGTGTTCAGTCGATCAGTGAAGTGTGTGCTGCTACGAATATTTTAGCCAGTGATACACGTGATGAATGCAGCGGTTTGGTTAGTAACCTCAACTCGCAGGGACAATTGGTTAAGCAATTCCGTCGATTATAAAAATACACAGACTAAAGATATGTCGACAGATTTTCATCGCCCTACATTGTAGGGCTTTTGGTTTTTATGAATTGGAAAACGCTGGTTCCATCAATGGCGGAGCAAGTTGTGTTGGGTTATGAATATCGCTGAGAATGTCGTTTGAATATGGAATCCGGCCGATCACCCAAAGCCAAACTCACGTTTTGCGTTGTTCATTAGCATTGGAATTTGAAAGTAACCATTGCTGTGTAAATTCAGTTGGTGGAAGGGCTTTTGAGTAGTAAAAACCTTGCCCGATATCGCAATTAATTTGCCTTATGTATTCGGCTTGTTCCTGAGTTTCGATGCCTTCAGCGACCGTTTTCATTCCTAAGCTTTTTGCCATAGAAACAATGGCTTTAACTAAGGAACGATTGTTTGCACTAATGTGCATATTTGAAACAAATGAACGGTCTATTTTTACGCCATCAAATTGCAGTTTCTGCAAATAACTCAAGGAAGCGTAGCCAGTTCCAAAATCGTCTAAAAGCACTTGGATGCCATGCTCTCTTAGACTTCGAATGATATCTCTAGCGGCATCAATATCATGCAGTAGCTGACTCTCGGTCACTTCGAGTTGAAGCTGACTGGGTTTGCATCCCGCCTTCATCATGCTTTTCGCTAATATTGCACCTATATCCTGCCTGTAAAGTTGTTTCGCTGATAGGTTAATCGTGAGATAAAAGTCGGGTGGTACTTGCTTGTTTGCCCACTGTACTAGTTGAGTACAGGCAAGATCGATTAAATGCGAGCCCATAGACAAGATCATATCGGTGTTTTCTGCAATTTGGATAAACTGATCGGGCATAATGATGCCGCGAGTAGGGTGACGCCAGCGCATTAGAGCTTCTGCCCCGATGATTTTCCCCGTGCTCATGTTGATTTTGGGCTGATACCACAGCTCGAACTGTGTTGGATCCGATAGGGCTTTTCTGAGCTCCTGCTCTATATCTATTCGCTGCTCGATTTTTTTGTTCATGGCGTGCGTGAATAAACTGTACGTGTTTTTACCACGGTCCTTAGCGTGATACATCGCAATGTCGGCATTTTTAATCAGTGTATCTGCATCGAGCCCATGTTGAGGAAAAGAGGCCAACCCAATGCTTCCACCAGCAACGATAGAATCGTGCTCAATTACTATTTCTTTTTGTAATGTATCCAGAATATTCTTAGCCATACGTTCACGTTGGTCACCCACAAGACCAGTACAACAAATTAGGAATTCGTCGCCACCTAGACGTGCAACCATGTTCGAAGTGGATCCCACAAAACTGAACCCCACTTCATGCGCTAATCGAGATGAAACGATTTCAAGCAAATGATCACCAGACGCATGGCCAAAATGATCGTTGACCTGCTTAAATTCATCTAAGTCAATAAAGAAGAGATCAATATTGTCGTAGGTTTGAGCGTGAATAAGCTGATTTACGTGCCGAATGAAGCATGAGCGATTTGGTAACCCAGTTAATGCATCATGATAGGCCATGAATCTGATATCTTCGGTATGCTTTTTGATCCGCATGCCCATGTCATTGTATGCGTTAACAAGCTTGCCTATTTCATCAGAACGACGTAATGCTGGCATCGTACGGAAGTGACCTTGACCTGCTTCTTGTATATGAGCGGTGAGCTTTCGAATCGGTTGTGTCAGTGAGCGCGCCATTAGCATGGCAAGACAAAGGCTGACAATGAAACTGACCGTTGTAACCCAAAAATGGCTCCGATATAAACTGCGTATGTTTTCTTTGTATACATCGCTAATTACGATTTGGTTTGCCGAAATATCGGTCAGGAGCTTGTCCAAACTTAACTCTAAATAGACCGCCCCCATTGATATGCCTGATTGGGAAATGGGCTGAATGTAAATCAATTTGGCATTCGTTTGTTCGATGAAAGAGGTATTCGTTTCCATCGACTGCTTAATCGCTTCTGCATTAGGCGGCGTTTCTCCAAAGAGAAGCATTGATTCCGTTCCGTCATGGAAAATTTTGCCATGTTGGTCAATGACATGAACTATCATTACCTCTTGCTGCGAAATCGCAGGTTGAATGGCCAAGTAAGTCGCTTCTAAATTGAAGTTATACAGTGGATCGAACAGATGCTCTGCAAGGTAATGAGCAATGGATTTACCCCGTAGTTCAAGCTGTTGGCTCAGGCTGGTGCGGGAATGGTTGCTTAGCTCCTCGATAATACTCTCAGTGTGCTGGGTATATAGCTTTTGTTGAAGTACAAAATGACTTAGAGAGAGTGCAGTGATGATACTCGCCGTAGCGATGATGTATCTTGTGCTAAGTCTTATCGAAGGAAATAGACTCATTTTTGCAAAGCTTCGATTTTCGAAAGGTGCTGTCGTGCTTCATCAATGACATTCAACATTTCGTGGTTCAGTTCATCGAATTGTGATGTTCTTTGGAATTGTACAAGTGTCGCCTTAGCCTCTGGCAACAAATGCATTGCCTTTAACGTATTCTTAATGGCTAAATTCATCTCCGGTGATAGCGTTGGGGACGATATCATCAGGTCTCGTGGGTACAGAGAAGATTCGTATACAATTTCGACGGATTGTTTAATTCTATTTGGGATATCCTCTGTTGAATTCCAGTTTCTATCACTGAAGGCACCAAGATCCGCACGTCGCTGGTAGACCCAAGATGATATGTTTATTTCATTTGAATTCTTAAGTTGTTGATTAATAAACATGTAACCAACTTTGTCTGCATCCGGCTTATCGGTATGGGTCTTCAGATATTGCAACTTATACCCCTGTCCAATAAGCGCTACTGCAGGTATAAAAAACGAGCTATTTGAGTTTGGCTGTTCAAAAAGTACTGTTTTTCCATTCAGCTCATTGAAATTCAGTGCCTGCCCATCTTTACGACCGAATATTATAGAGTGATATGTCGGTGTACCATTTTTCCAGCGTCTTACCAGTATGTTCGTATCGGCTCTCTTTTCATAAATTAGAGCGCTATAAACCGTCGCTGGTAAAAGATGAACGTGACCATTCTTAAGCTGCTCAGCCATTTCTTCTAATGTCGGAACAACAACAACTTCCCCATGCGTATAGCCGTACTCTTTTAGATTATTTGCCAGATATTCGGCCAGAGGAAGGCTCCATTTAATCCTAGATTTGACTTTTTCGGACACTGCTCCAACAATAAAAGGCTTATTATTCAATGCTATAGGTTTGTCATCTGAAGCGAATGAGGGCATTGACATTAAACTGGCTAAAACCAGTAAAGCTTTTGAAATAGAAGAAGGCATCCTAGAGTTTTTCATAAAGACAGAGCTCGATATAGAAGATTATTTGGAGAAGCTAATCCGAGAGGATAGGGATAACGACATTTTCTGTAAACAATAAATGGAAGTAAGTTAACAGAAATAATGAAATAAATTATTGCAAGATATTTCTATTCAATGTAGGAATCAAATGATTTATTTATTGGCTCATTAATCATTGCTTTAAACCTAAGGTTTGTTTTTGAGGTGTGTTTTACTTATCAATCAACTCACTGTGTGTGGTTTTAAGTTGGATGCAGGTACCAATACGACATTTGTTGTCACTTCTCTACGGTAAAAATGACGATTTTGAGCTGATTTTGCTTATTAATGATGAAAGGACATCAAAAATTAAAATTAATAAAAACAAAGCAGTAAGTTATATTGATGGTGGAGTTAGAGACCAGCAGCGAGATAAACTTGCTCGTTTCGATATGGCTATATTTCAAGGCTTTTACCTTGGAATACCCGAGATACGTCTACCACAAGAAACTGCAATAAAGGTGAAAAACACTCAACCTTGATAAGTTTGGGGTCGAAATGTATCAAGTTCGTTAATCGCCGAGCTTTTTAAGGTATATAGTAAACAGTAGGGGAATTATAAAAAGGTAGGTAGAATGAACCGTCTGTACTGGGTCATCAGCCTCTTATTTTCAATCAGTGTTGCAACCAACGCCATGGCTGTTAACAAAGTTACTTTGACGTTACCAGCGTTTAGTGACAACGGTCATGCTTACTTTCATGAGCTTTTGGTTGAATCTTTAAAAGCTCAGGGGATCGAGCTGAATATTGTTACTCCATCGAAGCATACTCCTCAGAAACGTATTGTACATATGCTGAATAAAAATCAGCTTTCTGTGTACTGGTTGGTTAAAACGCCAGAACGCAACGCCAAATACCACGTAATTGATGTCCCGTTAACAGAAGGCATGATTGGGCAGCGAGTGCTACTCATTCCAAAGGGGGCTCAAGCTCGATACGATAAAATTACCACGTTAGAAGAGCTTCAAAAATTGGGGGTGGTCGCCGGTCTGGGGGCAAATTGGTACGATATTGATGTCTGGAAAGCCAATAAGCTTCCTTATCATGTAAAGGATGGTGAGTGGAGAGAATTGTACGAAATGCTGAACATAGAAGGGGGAGTAAATTACTTCCCCAGAGGCATGCATGAGGTTGTTGCCGAAGCCAAATCTCAACCCCAATTAAGCATCGAAAAGAACCTGATACTAAAGTATGATCGTAATATGGTGTTCTATATGAGCGAATTGTCGTTAGAACATAAATTGCTGATTGAAAGAGCATTGAAGCATGCAAAAGAGAGTGGTTTAATAAAGAGGCTTATAGATAAGCATTGGAAAGACACGTTAAAAACCATAAAACTTGAAGGTCGGACAATTATAGAGCTGACCTCACCATAACAGTTAGTTGCTAGTAAAATGAATCTAAAATTTAAGAGGCTTTGGCTGGGCTGCATGCTTACTGCTGCCTCAGTTTTGCCATGTTATTCAGTTGCAGACTCTGTACGATTAACATCCCTATATTGGCCTCCCTATACGGGAGAGCATCTTGCTGAACAGGGCGCCAGCGTTGCTGTGGCCAAAGCGGCTTTTGCTGCTATGGGTCACCAGCTTATCGTTGAGTTTTATCCTTGGAATCGAGCGGTATCTCTTGCCCGATCCAATGACCGATACGCAGGTTATTTCCCAGCTTACTATTTTAGGACCAATAAATTGCTATTCTCCGACAAAATGGGCAGTGGCATGTTGGGATTTGTAGAGCAAAGAAGCAAGCCTATTAAATGGCGCGCTTTAACCGATTTAATTCCTTATAAGATAGGCGTTGTAAATGGGTACAGAAACACCATGGAATTTGATGACATGGTGCAAAGTGGTCAACTATTGGCTGTGTCTGTTCTCACGGACAAACAGAGTGTACTCAAAGTAGCGGATGCGCAATTAGACGTTGCCGTGATTGATGAAAATGTTTTGAAGTTTCTTAAGCTTTATGATGACGATGTTGCGAAAGTGAAAGACAAAATTCAGATGAATACAAAACCCTTGGTCAATAAACATTTATATATTGCCTTTAACCGAGGGGAGCAAGGAGAAAAATGGTTGGAGATTTTTAACCGTGGGCTTGCAAAAATAGACGCCGATAAAATCATGACGACATACATGAAGCAGCATTTCGAAAACGAATGATCTCCGCCTTTGGTTAGATACCCCACTATAAGCTTACGAAAGCAAAAAATGCAGAGCTCATTGTTATCGGAATTCCATAGGCTATTCCATTTTCTCGAATAGCCTGAATGCTCCGATATCGCATCAACATGACCACAATTTGAACCCCTCCGAGCATACACATCGCAAGAACAGCAATGGCGAGAAATTCGGGTCTAATACCAAGAGCATAAGCGGCTAAAAGCTTGGTATCACCTCCTCCCCAAATGCCAATAATGGTAGCGATAAAGCCAACAATAAAAACCAAAGCAGCATAGGGCAATGATTCGAGAGCAAAACCACTAATCAATGCCAAAGCAATAGAAATAAAACCAATGATGATGGAGTATTGGTTGGGGATGATTCTATGACGTACGTCTGAAAGGCATGCGGCAAAACCAGTCGTTAAAAGCCCTAAAAAGAGCACCAGTTGAATTATGGTTTCTACGTTCATGCGACGGAGTATATAAATACTCAAGCAACAAAGTACAGTAAAAACAATCGTAAAAGACCAATCCATTCTAGCGACTTGTGCTGACTTGGGTATAATCAGATCGCGTTGGTGAAAATGAAGAAGGTCAGCAGTCAACTTACATGTCTTCATTTGAAACTCAGAACAACGGGTTCAACAGGGTATTACAATAAACTAGAAGGAATGAATATGCAGAGCGTTGCAATTTTGCTCTTTGTCTTGGTAACGGTATTTCTTGTATACCAAAAATACTTTGCGAAACGCTATGCGCCTATCACTTACCCTTATAAGAAGGTCGGAAACTTAATGAGTGGGCCAGAAGTGGCATTTTATAATGCACTGATCGCCGCTGTTGATAACCGCGCTTTCGTATTTGCAAAAGTTCACATGGCAGACGTATTGATGCCAGCACCAAACAAAGATAAGAAAAAATGGTTGGCGGCATTTAATCGTATTGCGAGAAAACATCTCGACTTTGTGGTTTGTCGCCCTGGCACACTCGAAGTTTTATGCATTATCGAATTTGATAACGGTAAAGAACTCAATAAAACAAAAGCGGAAAGAGAAAAGCTGCTGATGCATGTTTGTAAGACATCGGGCATCCCCCTAATCGGTGCTAATGAAAAGTACGCATACCAAGTAGGAAGATTGAGAAAGGTGTTGGCTGAATACGTGGACACTATCGATATTGAACCCGAAGTTAGATTTTGCAAGGAATGTCAATCTCCCATGGTGGTAAAAGTGGGGGTGCAAGGGCCACATAAAGGGAAACGGTACTACGCGTGCAGCCGCTATCCGAATTGCAGGCACACAGAAGATTTTATTGAAGAAATTAACTGGTCCTAATGAGTAAAAAAATAACCAGGCTTATTGAGGTCTGGTTATTTTTTGCCTTTTACTTGTGACATTGTTATGCCGATGTTAGCAAAGAGAAGAGGCATGGACTTGTCTAAGTTTTCTAAGTCTTCCACCGAAATGATGACAACGGCAAGACCATATTGCTGGTATGTTTGGATTTTACGTTCAAATTCGGTTTTCAATTCTACATTCATGTCATTCATGCGTATTTCTAGGTAAAGGTTCACTCTGGGTAAGTAGAATGAGGACTGAATGTCTTTATCTATGGGGAGTCTTCTGGCGTATGCATGTGCAATACCAGTGAGATACAGCCAATTATCTAAATGCATTTCTTCTGTTGTTCGCACATAGTGACCATCTGCACAGTGAAATTTGGCTTCGAATTTTTGTCGGAAATTAGAGTAAGACTTATCGGTCGAACGTTGACTCACGTGGCATCCAAGCAATTCTTCTGCGGACGACAATAATCTAGTGTTCACGATAATACTCTTATCCCAAACAACATAGTCAATGTGTGACGTTTTGTTATGCCTTTGTTCTGCTCCCATTCTTTTGCCTAAGGTGCTGGCTATCCAGCCGCCATCCGACTTTAAAATCCATCCCAATTCACCAAGTAGTTGATTGGATTGTTGGGAAGTTAACTTGAGTCGCTCACCGATTTGAGCTGCGGTGAGTTTATCCGCTTTTGGATCATACAAAGGGACATACAAGTCCTCTGGCCAAACGATATAGCGCCCGTATTGTTTCGATTCTTTATAGTGTCCGCCTTGCGCCTTGCCTATTTCTGTTAATGCCCAGAATTCATCTTCTTTGACGATGAACTCATATTTTTCTAACGCTTGAAATAAAGCGCCTGCTCTAACATTCAATTTCTCAGCGAGTTTACTAGTTGAAATCATATCTGTTTATCGGGAAGTCTATGAAAGTTCTCATATTGTATACCTAAGTGACCTTCAAGGTGCAGGGTTCAGATCTCTATCTCATCATTCCGTTCATAGAATGAATGGCACTGCTTCGGTAACCACATTCACATTCTGTCATGTTGGTATGGCAAAACTTGGTGTGGAAAGTGGAATATGTAAAGATTCCTACCTAAAGTAGAGCAAAATCTCAATATGTCGGGAATCTACAATTTCTGTCCACATATTTGCATGTATTCGTCTGGAAATTTCTCAGTTTACGATACACAGGCTAAAATTATAATTGTCAGGAAGCATAGGGGCTGCGCTCGATACGATATATGCGCCATTATTTGTACAATGATTTGGTGTTCATGTACCAAAATAGGGTCTTTCCACCAAAGGTGGATTTCTCAAATAACGCCAAGATCGTAGGGTCGAGAAGGTCAGTAAGCAAGAAAGGGATGTGCTTTGCCTTCAGCACGGCAGCATATTCAAAGGAGACGACATAAAGCGTTTCCCTAAGTGGCTGGACAAGCTCGGTGTAGGTGTGGCGATCAGATAGCCACATTTCTGCATCGGGTATGACATAACTTATTACTAGGTTTGAATACATACTATGTCCGTATCTAAAGTAGAAACTATCGATATCGAACAGATGAACATTTCAGCGTGCTTTTTTGAAAAGCGTGATTTGTGGAAGAACAAACAATTAAAACAAGGAAGCAAGCCACTTTTTGATTTCTGCCTTGATTGTGGTATCCGTTTTGACCATTTAGTTGAAGCAGGAATCATAGAGAGAAAGGAAGCATCAGATAGTACATCGATATCGGATTATCAGTTAACTGCCAAAGGGGGCGAATTTCTGGTTGCTGAATATGAAAGCTTTTGGGTTGTCAGGTCAAAGCTAGAAGCGCTGGATGAGTTTGTAGAGCGATATATTCACGATATGCTAGCTAGTCGTCTGTCTAGTGGCTGAAGGTTAGTTTAGTGTATGAATTTTGCCCCTGTCTATCCTCTTTCTGAGGAAGCATTTCCAACCCTTAACGTATTGTGGGATAGCTGTGCCTCGATTAATTTTAGTTCGTGGTTTACCTGGTTCTGGGAAATCAACTTACGCCAAGTCTTTATCTATCCACCATGTGGAAGCGGATATGTATTTTGTCAATCAACAAGGCACCTATCAATTCAACCCGGATGAACTTCAGCAAGCCCATAGATGGTGCCAAGAGCAAACCGAGCATGTGCTAAAAGAAGGTCGGGATGTTGTGGTTTCCAATACATTTGTTGAGCGCTGGGAAATGAACCCCTATCTCAATATGGCTTCGCAGTTAAATGCAAATGTTGAAATCGTTGTTTGTAATGGGAATTTCACTTCGGTACACGATGTACCTAGCCGCACCGTTAAGAAAATGAAATTCAAATGGCAAGATTAACAGGCTAGGGTGTTGCACGTGCCTATAGTTATGCTTGTTTGGAATACAACAGCACCGTATGTGCTGTTGTAGAATATCCGCCAATAGGTGTAATACGTGTCTATTTCGTGGTTAGGGAAAACGCTATGACGATAAGTGCTTTACCAAAAAACGTGTGATATCCACCATGTCTTCGACTTTAATGCATTCCTCAGTAGTGTGCACCTTTGCCATGCCAGTAGACAGGTTCAAGGCTTTCAAGCCTCTACTGTTAAAGATATTAGCGTCACTCCCGCCTCCTGTAGACTTTGTTTTTGCTCTGATACCAATTGATTCAAAGCTTGATTTAATCGAAGACACATGATCATCATCGTCGCTTATATTGTACGCGTTATACGCGCGACTAGACTCAATGCTCACTGAAGCACCATGTTTTTGTGCCGCTTGCATAAAGGTGTCTTCCATATGCTTAACTTGCTTCGCCAGCTTTTCATCATCTAGCGATCTTGCTTCGGCTTCTATATAGATTTCGGGCATCACAATATTGGTTGCTTGACCGCCAAACACCACACCAATATTTGCGGTCGTTTCGAAGTCAATTCGAGAGAGTGTCATGTTAGAAATGGCTTCAGAGGCAACCACCATTGCGTTAATCCCTTCTTCTGGCGCCAGACCCGCATGCGCAGGTTTACCTTTTATGGTTACTTTTAAGTTCTGCTGACCAGGAGCCTGAGTCGTAATTGTGCCAATGGGACCACCGGAATCTAAAACGATGGCGTATTCAGACTCTATGCTATCAAGTTCGAATTGCCTTGAACCATGAAGCCCACCTTCTTCATGAACGGTAAATGCCACCTCGATAGTCTGATGGGGTAAGGCATTCTCTTGTAGTGTTCTAACCGCTTCAAATAATACCGCGATTCCAGATTTATCATCACCACCTAAAATGGTATTTCCAGCGCTTCGAATCACACCGTTTTCGAGAACCGGTACAATTCCGTTCCCAGGAGCGACGGTGTCTAAATGCGAACTCACTAGAATACTGCCCACGAGCGTTCCTTTTAGTTTGCCATAAACATTGAATCCGTTAGAAATATCTTCAGTAACGGCTTGTCTTTTCACTTCAAATCCCAACTGACCGAGTTGTTCGGAAACCGTTTCAGCCATTTGTTTTTCATTTCTAGATTCGCTGTCGATTTTGATTAATGACATGAAATGTTCGACAAGCCTTTGTTGGTTTACTTGTGGCATGAGACCTCTGTAATTGGTTAAGGATGGAAAAGGGGAGGTGACTAAGCGCTCGACGTGTTTTCTTCGAACCTACTTTTACGGAATGCGTAGGTCGCCTTCCAAAGTCACATTTAAATCAGAACATTACATTAAATCTCTTTATTGTAAGGATGCTTCAGATCAAAGTGACTCCGGATAGTCAATGTCAAACAAACACTGCTATCCTGTAAAGACGTTGTGTAGGGACATAAAAATGAAAAAACTGTTGTTATTGGTTTTACTGGGGCTAGGTGGCGGCGGGGCTTATTACTATTTTGTGATGATGCCACAAGCTATGGTGGCGACAGACAGAGTAGCCAAAGTGGAAGAGAAAAAAAACGATTTCGATGGCGCAATGGTGGATCTCGAAAAAAAAGAAAACCTAGCCACAATTGAATTGGGTGAATATTACGTTTCGTCTAGCAGCTTAAATGTGAGACGTGAACCCGATACAGATGCGTTGATTTCTCGTGTTCTGGATATTGGCGATAAAGTCAATGTGTTGGAGTCAAACCAAGGTTGGGCACGCATCGCTGAATATAATGAGTACGGTGATGGTGAGTTCGCTCAGTGGATCTCTGAACAATTTCTCTCTTCCACTGTCCCTGAAAATCTTAATGAAGTGCGCTCAGGACGTACAGAGATAGCGATCAAAGGATCCGACAATTTTTTGATCCACCGAGAGTTGTTTCTGTCGGTATCTCAAGATCTGATAAACGATGGAGTATGCACGAATGGCGATTTTCAAGAAGTAGGAGGATGGCTTAAGTCGGTGGTTTATCATCCTCGAGACGTCTACTACACCTACTGTGGTGGAATAGAAAGAGAACATAAATTATATCTCGATGCAGAAAATGGCGAACTCTTAAATGTTAAATAGTTGTAATGTTATCTGAGGGGGTGGCTACAAAAATTTACGACTATATTTTCATCCTAATCATCTGTTTTTAAATAAAATAACTTCCATTACGCATGCGTGTAAATATTATTGTACATACTACTCTGTATTTAGTGATTTTATCAAAATTTTAACATCTATTTTCAAGTTGAGCTTTTTCATCCATGTTGTAAAGGCGTGGTGACCTGTCGAGCATGATTGGTTGATACCACCTAATAACTTTCGCGATTCAGCGAAGGCAAAGCTCACGGAGGAAAAGGGCAGTGAACACTTCATATAACCCACTTGGCACAGACGGATTTGAATTTGTTGAATACACCGCAGCAAACGAAAAGGGTATCAACGATTTAAAATCCCTATTTTTATCACTTGGTTTTGCTGAAGTTGCGAAGCATCGCTCGAAAGAAGCGTGGCTCTATCGCCAAGGTGATATCAACTTTATTGTGAACGGGCAGCCTAACAGCCAAGCTGAAAAGTTTGCGAGTGAGCATGGACCATCGGTATGTGGTATGGCATTTCGAGTGAAAGATGCGGCAAAAGCGCTTGCTCACTCGATAGAAAATGGTGGTGAAAAATACGTAGCTGAAGTCGGTCCAATGGAACTGAGCATTCCTGGTATTTATGGTATCGGAGAGAGCATCTTGTATTTTGTCGACCGTTACGGCAAAAATGAAATTTATGATGTCGATTTTACGTTTTATGAAGATGCGGAAGAGCGCCTAAAAGCTAGCGAAGTAGGGCTCAATGTTATCGATCACCTGACCCATAATGTACATCAAGGTAATATGGACGTTTGGTCTGGATTTTATGAGCGTATCGGAAATTTCCGAGAGATCCGTTATTTTGATATTGAGGGTAAGTTAACAGGGCTTGTAAGCCGAGCAATGACTGCCCCTTGTGGAAAAATTCGTATTCCTATCAATGAATCTTCAGATGATAAGTCCCAAATCGAAGAGTTTTTAAAAGAGTACAATGGTGAGGGTATTCAGCATATCGCTCTGACGACAGATGATATTTATGAAACGGTAAAGACACTTCGTGATCGTGGGATGGATTTCATGCCTACCCCAGACACCTATTATGAGAAAATTGATCAGCGTGTAGAGGGGCATGGTGAAGACGTGAGTCGCCTTAAAGATTTGCAAATTCTTATCGATGGTGCGCCTTTAAAAGATGGCATTCTTCTCCAGATATTCACGCAAACGGTTATCGGTCCAGTGTTCTTTGAAATTATTCAACGTAAGGGCAATGAAGGTTTTGGAGAAGGTAACTTTAAAGCGCTATTTGAATCGATAGAAGAAGATCAGATCAGGCGAGGTGTTCTCCAAAACGTGTAAGCCACAAAAAACATAAACCAACAAAGAATATAAGCTAACAAAGAATATAAGCTTCTCAATGATTAGAGAACAAAAGCAATAGTCACATTGCATGATGCAAAAGCTGCCTGAATTAGGCAGCTTTTTTTTGTAATCACTAAAAAAGGCGAAATAGACTTAGCGCTTAAGGTGCAATGTCAGCCCCTTTTAGATAAGAAACAATCTACAGCACTTTACAAGCGAAGCCTTTAAGGTAAAAACCTTCTGGGTAAGCGGTATCGACAGGGTGATCAGCAGCTTGCTCGAATCGCTCTACAAACTTAACACTTCGACCCGCGTCGACAGCAGCGTCTGCAATGATTTTTTGGAACAAATCGTTTTCCATCAAGCCTGAGCAAGAGTAGGTGAGTAGGGTGCCACCCGGATTGAGGATTTGCATAGCAAGCATGTTGATGTCTTTATAGCCCCGACATGCGCCGTTCAGTTGAGATTTAGACTCTGCAAACTTGGGTGGGTCCATAATAACCACATCAAATTTTGTTCCTTGATCACGGTACTCGCGAAGCAATTTGAAGACATCGGCATTGAGAAAGACAGCCCGTTTTTTCGATATATCAAAACCATTGGTTTCGGCATTGAATTTTGCCGTATCTAACGCTGGTTGAGAAACATCAGCATTGATGACGCGTTTTGCTCCCCCTTTTAGGGCGTATAAACCAAAAGCACCCGTATAAGAGAAACAGTTGAGGACTTCCTTATTTTCTACGTACTTCATTGCCTGTAAACGGCTGTCTCGCTGATCAAGATAAAAACCAGTCTTATGACCATTTACGATATCAACGTTGATTTTAATGCCATTTTCTTCGATCGTGACGAATTTCGGCGGTAAATCGCCGTGCAAAACGCCAACCGTTTCTTCTAGCCCCTCTTTCTTTCTTACAGAGACATCTGAACGCTCGTAAATATTGTGATTAGGGAAGCACTCGATAAGCGCATTCACGATCGCTGCTTTGTTATGCTCTGCACCGGCACTTAGAAGCTGGCACACCAAAAAGTTATCATACTTGTCTATAGTGACGCCCGGTAAGCCGTCCGATTCCGCGGCGATCAAACGATAACCAGTAAGCCCGTCCCTTTGGATGATATCGTCCCTTAGACGTTGAGCATCACGAATGCGTTTCTCAAAAAAGGGTTGATCAATCTTATCGGCTTTATCGAAGGACCACACGCGTGCTCTTATCTGCGATTTTGGAGAGAATGCTGCTTTTGCTAACCATTGACCAGAATGTGCAAATACGTCAACCGTTTCCCCTATTTTAGGCTCGCCAGTTACCTTTTCAATGCCACGTGAAAATATCCAAGGGTGTTTACGATGAAGTGATTTTTCGCGACCTTTAGTCAAATGTATAGCAGGAGTCATATACTAGCCTGATGTTCGAAATTGGGTAGGGGCGGTATTTTCTGTCAGCATGAAGACAATTGCAAATGGATATCACGAAGTCATTGGAGTAAGTTGATTTTACGCTGATGAGGAAAATGCTTAGCTTAGTAGTACTTGGTGAGTATAACAGACATCAGACAGGGCCACAGGAGTGGCCCTTCTGTTCGTGGTTAGGCTTTAAGCCCTGTTAGTAAAGCTTCCATTTGATTACTCTGCTTCTTAAGGCTTTCGATATTGCCGTTGGCCGACTGAATTAAATGATTTACTTCCACAGATTGGCTACGGATGTCCACGACACGTGATGCTATGTTATCTGCTACCACGCCTTGTTCTTTTGCAGCTTTGGCTATTTGAACACTGCATTCCGAAAGCTGTTCATTTTTAATCGATAAGTTACCGATTTCAAGGTCAACTCCACTCATGAGGTCCTGACCATGTGATGCGTTATTGACAGTGGTCTCCATGAGCTTTGTGAGTGAAGAGCTATTGCTTTGCAAAGACTCAATCATTGACTGAATTTCAATGGTGGCGTGCCGCGCTCGTCCAGCAAGGGTACGCACTTCATCTGCTACGACCGCAAAGCCTCTACCTTGCTCGCCAGCTCGGGCGGCCTCGATAGCAGCGTTAAGCGCCAAAAGGTTTGTTTGTTCAGATATCGAGCCAATGGCCGCTACCACCTCGTCAATTTGAGCGGCATTGGCATCTAACTCCGCAACCGCTTGAGCGGCTGACTGAATTTCTGTGCTCAAGCTGGATATGGAAGTTAATGTATCCACGACTTTGCGTTGACCACTTTGTGCAACAGATTTGGCTTCTTCAGTTTGGCTGCTAGAGTCTTGTGCGAGTTCTGCCACTTTCCGAATGGTTATTGCCATTTCTTCAGACGCGCTGGCAAGAGAATCTAAATTTGCTTGTTGTCTCGATGAGATATCGTAGCTTGACGTTGATGACTGATTTAGCTCGGAGCTGATTTGCTGCATCAACGTAATGGATTCCTGCATGGATAGAACGAGTTTTTGTTCGCGCTCAGATACTTTGTCGATATTTATTGCAATAACACTGAACTCATCTCTTACCGGGAAATAATTAAGTCGATTCGTTAAATCCCCATTGGATAGAGTCGTTAGCGCTTTGTTTGCGGAGAACATTGCTCCACCAATAAAGGTCATAATATAGTAGACGCTTAAGCCAACGATAATAAGACAAGCCAGAATGGATGACACCTGAACGACCGACAGCGAAGAGAGCAAGTCAGTAGAAGGTGATGGACTAAGTGAGTATTGTCCGTCCGAAGTCGTGACCGAGTTTACGCCCGATTCCAATCGAATGTTTGGGGATTGCGAAATAATGGCGTGAATTTCTTTACTATCTAGCTCAGATCTTTCAATGAGTGTTGCAACCGTTTTAAGTTCTTGGGCAATCGTTTGCGTTGTAAGCTGATTGGATGCTAAGTTTAAAATGGAGGAAATAATGATGATGGCGAGAGTTGGTAGAAGAAAAAGAAGATAAAACTTTTCCTGAAGTTTCAGATGGATAAGGTATTTATCAATCCATCTAAATGGTATTTCTTTCATGCTTTAAACAGTCCCTATTGAAAATACATAACGGAGATTACTGATCGGGCACACTATAACACTCAGCAAATTAAAGGAATATGCATATGTCTAAAAAGTCAGTTAAGTTTTGCGTGAAAGGATTAGTTCAAGGGGTAGGGTTTCGATATCATACTGCCCATCAAGGGCTAAAGTTAGGTTTGTCAGGTTATGCTAAAAACCTAAATAATGGTGATGTCGAAGTCGTTGCGAGTGGAGATATAAGTAAAATCAATGAATTAGCGTTGTGGCTAGAAAATGGACCAAGAGCTTCTGATGTAAAATCAGTGGCAGCCAATGAGATTGAATTTGAGAATCACACTGGCTTTGAAATATTGTAAGAAATCGTTATAAACACTTTGCAGGCTTAGGCAGACCCGCCAGTTTAGTGGCTTGTTTTGCCGGACCTTGACGGAAAAGTTTAAAAAGATATTTACTATTCCCTTTATCTGGTCCGTGTTCTTTTCCTATTGCTTTTACTAGCATACGTACAGCAGGAGACGTATTGAACTCTTCATAGAATTTACGGACGAAACGAATGACTTCCCAGTGAGCTTCTGTTAGCTCAATACCTTCCGCTTCCGCAAGCACAGGGACTAAGCCTTCATCCCAATCGGTGTGGTTGCATAAATACCCTTGAGCATCGGTTTCAATTATCTTTCCTTGGTATTCAAGCATAGTTATTACTCTTAGAAGAAATTACGGTGGCGTAGAATATCTTAGTTGGCGCTATCTTAAAAGTATAAAAAAGCCCGGTAGCAAACCGGGCTTTAGAGTAGGGTAATTTGAACATTAATCGTCGTTCATAATACCTAGAATGCTGAGTAAGCTGATAAAAATATTGTAGATAGAGACATACAATGTCACGGTAGCCGAAATGTAGTTTGTCTCACCACCGCGAATGATGCTCTGTGTCGTCATGAGTATCGCCATTGTGGAAAAAACGATAAACAGGCTACTAAGCGCTAAGGTCAAAATTGGTGATTGGAAGAAGAAACTCGCGATCACCCCACCAATCAGCACAACGAATAGAGACAACATTAAGCCGCCTAACATCGAAAGGTCGCGTTTAGTTGTCATCGCGTAAGCAGATGCAGCGATAAAGGCTAATGCTGTGCCCCCAAGAGCCGTAACGATAGCCTCGCCCATACCTGCGCCGATGTACGCATTTAGGATTGGTCCAAGCGTGTAGCCCATGAAGCCTGTGAATAGAAAAGTAAACACCAGACCCATTGAGTTATTTCGGTTCTTTTCAGTTAAGAACAGGAGACCATAAAAACCTATTAGAGTAATGATTATTCCAGGATGTGGAAGATTCATCGCCATGGAAATGCCAGCAACGCCAGCAGACCAAAGTAGAGTGAGTGAAAGTAAGAAGTAGGTATTTCTCAACACCTTGTTGGTTTGAGCCAGACTCTCGGTGTGGTGAGAATTTGATACTATTGGACCGTTCATAATGTTCCTTGCCGTATGACTAGTTTATATATAAGACAGTTATGACGCTTAAAGTTCCAAAATGCAAGGGCTGTAAGCTATGTATGTCTAAAGAATGGTACGGAAAATAAAGAAGTATGTATTAAACCATTTGTAACGTATTGTTACTGCGTAATTCGATGCTTGATATTTCCTGTTTAGGATTCCCTAAAAAGAGAAAGGTGGTTAGAACCACCTTCCAACATCACGTCAGATTTTATGGCTACCCAAATCAGTGATGCAGTATTTGACTTAAGAAATTCTGGGTTCTATCCGATTGCGGATTTTCGAAGAAATCGACAGGGTTATTTTCTTCGATGATTTCACCAGCATCCATGAAGATGACCCGATCTGCCACTTCTTTAGCAAAGCCCATTTCGTGTGTTACACACAGCATGGTCATTCCTTCTCCCGCCAGTTCGACCATAACATCTAGCACTTCACGTACCATTTCAGGGTCGAGAGCCGATGTCGGTTCATCAAACAACATCACCTGAGGGTTCATACAGAGCGATCGTGCAATGGCAACACGTTGTTGCTGACCGCCAGAAAGTTGTCCGGGAAACTTATCGGCTTGGTCGGGAATCTTAACGCGCTCCAAGTATTTCATCGCGATTGCATCTGCTTCTTCTTTAGGCATTTTCTTAACCCAGATAGGAGCAAGAGTACAATTTTCTAAAACCGTCAGGTGCGGAAACAGATTGAAGTGCTGAAAGCACATACCGACTTCGCGACGAACCGCTTCAATGTTTTTCAAGTCTTCTGTGAGCTCAGTCCCCGAAACCACGATTTGACCTTTCTGGTGCTCTTCTAAGCGGTTAATACAACGAATCATCGTTGATTTGCCAGAACCTGAAGGACCACATATAACGATCTTTTCGCCCTTCTTCACGTTCAAATTGATGTTTTTTAGTACGTGGAACTCGCCGTACCATTTATTCATGTCCTTTAACTGGATCATGTAATCTTCTTGTTGCGTCATAATACGTCCTTGAACCTGTTAATTATCGTTTGTGACCGGTATGAAGTTTGTTCTCAAGCCATATCGAATACCTCGACATGCCAAAGCAGAACACCCAGAACACTAACGCGACAAATACATAACTTTCAGTTGCAAAGCCCAACCACTCAGGGTCTGTGTTTGCTGCTTGTCCAACACCTAGTACATCAAACATACCAATAATTAGGACTAAGCTGGTATCCTTAAATAGACCAATGAAAGTATTAACAATTGATGGAATCGTAATTTTTAAAGCTTGCGGCAAAATGATTAAGCCCATTTTTTTCCAGTATGACAAACCTAAAGCGTCCGCCGCTTCATATTGTCCTTTTGAAATGGCTTGTAACCCCCCACGAATGACCTCTGCCATGTAGGCGGCACTAAACATCACCACGCCGACCAGCGCACGAAGCAGTTTGTCTGTTTCAGAGCCTTCAGACAAGAACAAAGGCAGCATAACCGAAGCCATAAACAGAACGGTAATCAGTGGCACCCCACGCCAAACTTCGATATAGACAGTACAAAGGCTGCGTATGATCGGCATTTCGGAGCGTCTACCTAGCGCAAGAGCGACCCCAATAGGAAGCGATACGATGATTCCCACAAGCGCAATAATTAAAGTAACCAGTAAGCCGCCCCACTTATGGGTATCCACAACTTCTAGGCCCAAAAAACCGCCGTATAGAAGCCCTGCCGCCAAAAATGGATAAATGTTAACGAAGAACAGCCAAATCCACGTTCTTTTCGGTGTGCCTTCATAAGCCAGCAATCCGACAAAAATGGCAAGGGTTGCGAAGAAAAGTTGCGGTCGCCATAACTCTGCATCAGGGTAGAACCCATACATGAACTGATCCCATCGAACCCCGATGAACACCCAGCACGCGCCTTGTCGAGAACAATCGTCTCGTGTTGTACCGACCCAATCGGCAGACAGAAACCCCCAGTCAATGATGCTCCAAATGGCCATGATTGCCATGTAACCAAGGATTATAGTGATAACAGAGTTCACAGGACCATTGAATAGGTTTTTTCTCATCCACCCAATAGCGCCTACTGTATTCGCAGGAGGTGGGAGATCCGGTTGAAATTGATGTTGTGTCATACTATCTCTCCACCAATGCCACTTTGCGGTTGTATACATTCATCAGAGCAGATGTTACTAAGCTCAATACCAGATAAACGCCCATCGTCATTGCAATAATTTCAATAGCCTGCCCAGTTTGGTTCAATGTGGTTCCAGCAAAGACAGACACCAGATCTGGATAACCTATCGCCATCGCAAGAGACGAGTTCTTGGTTAAGTTAAGGTATTGGCTAGTGAGTGGTGGAATGATGATTCGCAAAGCTTGAGGAATGACAACCAGTTTTAACGTTTTCGCCCGCGGCAAGCCTAACGCCATCGCAGCTTCCGTTTGCCCGTGGTTAACGGCATTAATACCTGAACGAACAATTTCTGCAATAAAGGACGCAGTGTAAACGCTTAACGCGATCAATAATGCAGCGAGCTCAGGAAGAATGGAGATACCACCGCGGAAATTAAACCCTGCAAGTACGGGATAATCTGTTCTTATGGGCATTCCAGCGAGAAAGTATGCGATAACAGGTAAACCAATAATCAGCCCAATACTAATGAGTGAAACAGGGGTTTGCTGACCAGTCAGTTTTTGTTTGTTGCTTGCCCAAATGCTGATCACTACCGACGCAATGATGGCAACAATGAACGCAACAAGAATGGCTCCACTGCCTTCCTCAAAAACTGGGCTTGGCAAAAATAAACCACGCACGTTAAGGAATATGGATTCACCTAAGCTGAGGCTTTCTCTTGGTGAAGGCAAAGCTTGCAATACCGCAAAGTACCAAAAGAAAATTTGCAGGAGTAGGGGAATATTACGGAAAATTTCGATGTAGATGCCCGCAATACGACTGACCAACCAGTTGCTGGATAGTCTAGCAATACCAACAAAGAACCCTAGAAATGTTGCAATGATTACCCCTAATACAGACACCAGTGCGGTATTAAGTAGACCAATTATAAAAGTTCGACCGTAAGAAAAGGTTTCATTGTATTCAATCAGAGTTAGGCCAATCCCAAAGCCTGCTTCCTGAGAAAGAAAATCAAAACCAGTAGCAATTCCACGAGCTTCCAGGTTGCTTAAAGCGTTGTTGATAATGGTATAGAAAAAACTCGCCAACGCCACAACAGCAATAATCTGAAATACGATTGAACGAAACGTAGGATTATATAGAAGATTAGTGCTATGCGCGGATTTGCCCGAGCCAGACACTTTTTTATCAGTAGGTTGCATACAGCTATAACCTCAAATCCATGTAGCTAAATCTAAGTAAGTAAAGGGCGGCAAACACCGCCCTATTATTTAGTTATATTAATCAATAGCTTATCGGATTGGGGGCGCGTACATCAGACCGCCAGCATTCCATAGTGCATTCACACCACGAGAAATCTCCAACGGAGAATCTGCCCCTACCGTTCTTTCAAAGCTTTCACCGTAGTTACCGACTTGCTTGACAATTTGGTAGCCCCAATCGTCAGCCAAACCTAACCCTTTACCCTTTGGACCATCTACACCAAGAATACGCTTGATGTTTGGATCTTTAGATTTCAGCATTTGGTCAGCGTTTTTAGAAGTGATGCCATACTCCTCAGCGTTGATCATCGTATTGAGTGTCCACTTCGCGATGTTAAACCAAGCATCATCCCCTTGACGAACTGCAGGACCTAGCGGTTCTTTAGAAATAATTTCGGGAAGAACGACGGCAGACGCCGGATCTTTCAGGTTTAAACGAAGGGAATAAAGACCAGATTGGTCCGTCGTCAATACATCACAGCGACCTGAATCGAAACCTTTGGATGTTTGAGCGGATGTATCAAATACAACAGGTTTGTAAGACATCCCTTGATTGCGGAAATAGTCCGCTAGGTTAAGTTCAGTTGTAGTACCAGATTGAACACATACTGATGCACCATCCAGTTCTTTTGCACTACTTAGACCTAGGCTCTTTTTAACCATGAAGCCCTGACCGTCGTAGTAATTAACGCCGATGAAGTTCAGACCAAGTGCAGTATCACGATGCGAAGTCCAAGTTGTGTTACGGGATAGCACGTCAATTTCACCAGATTGAAGGGCAGTAAAACGCTCTTTTGCGGTTAGAGGAACATACTTAACTTTTGACTTATCGCCTAAAACAGCAGCGGCAAGCGCCTGACAGTACTCTACATCAATGCCTTCCCATTCACCTTTTGAGTTAGGGTTAGAGAAACCGGGTAAACCCGTGCTTACCCCGCACTGAAGGAAGCCGTTCGACTTCACTTTATCCAACGTGCCTTCTGCGGCCAGAGCAGAGGTTGCCATCATAGCGGTTGAAGCCGCGACTACTGAAGCAAGAATAGTGAGTTTCTTTGCCATTTGATTCCTTCCTGTATCATCCATGCAATACCAATCGAAATTGGCATACGTTTAGTTGTGTTGGTATTTTATGCTGCTATGAAAGAAGTACGGCACTCTATTCACACAGCTATTTATAAGCGTAGAAAAGGATCTGAGACTTCTCAAATTATTAATTTAAAAGAATTTTTGAGTGCAATCACAGAACCGAACACAATTAGAATGACGAAATGTTACATAAATGTAAATAGCACGGCAGTGCGACAAAATAGTGAAGCAGAGTTTTAAGTTCTGGAATAGGTTGTAATTTAGCCATTGATATTGCTATAAAAATGGATGCTAGATGATGTATCTCATAATATAGGAAAATTCGAATGATGATCTCTGGATGTTTCTTAACCTGATGTCCCTAGTGCCCCCTTTTTGTTAGTATTATGGAAATAAGAGAATTACGACAAAGGAATAGGATGCGATATTTCCCGTTATTTTTTGACTTAAATCACAAGCCTGTATTGGTAATCGGAGGAGGAGAGGTTGCATCTAGAAAGGTTGACTCTTTGCTTCGGGCAGGAGCGGACGTAACGATTATCTCCCCTAAAATCGAGCCGTTTCTAGGAAAGTTGGTAGAGGAAGAAAAATGCCATTGGGTGAAAGCTTTTTATAGCCCAGATATGATGCAGGATTATGTCCAAGTATGGGCAACAACAGATAACCCTGAGCTCAATCACAAAGTGCATGCCGATGCCAAGAGTAAAGGCATTATGGTTAATGTTGTCGATGACCAACCTTATTGTGATTTCATTACACCTTCAATGATCAGTCGTGGTCGTATTCAGATCGCGATTTCAAGTGGTGGTGCCTCTCCTGTGTTGGTTCGTAATATCCGAGAGAAGCTTGAATCGATTCTGGCACAAAATATTGGTCTTCTTGCGGAGTTTGCATCGTCAAAAAGAAACAGTATAAAAGAAGTATTGCCTTCGGTTGACGAAAGAAGAAAGTTTTGGGAAGCGTTTTTTTCAGACCCGAACATTGAAAACGCCGAGGATAGAATATATCTCGAAAACCTTTATGAAGCGCGTTTGAAAGATACCGACTTTGAAAGTGGTTCACTCACCTGGCTTGAATTCTGTGATGACGTTGAGCTTGTGTCAATCAAAGGATTAAGGTTCATGCAAGAAGCAGAACTCGTACTTGCTCACAAAGATTGTCCGTTTGAATTCGTGGATCTTTGTCGAAGAGATGCTGAGAGAGAAAGTTATAGAAACTATGCAGAATTGTCGGCGAGATTATCTGCCCCTGAAGTAGGTTCACAGCGAGTGGTGGTATTTTTCCCGAAAGGTGCGCAGCATAGCCCAGAACTTAAATTGCTTGCTCAAAATTATCGAATTATCGAAGTGGCAGGCGTTAATTAGCCATCATTAGTAGGTAAGGCTCAATAAGAAAAAGGCTTCTAATGTGAAGCCTTTGAAATAGAATGCGGATAAAGCTACGCGATTGTGGCGGCTCGACGCATTGAACAGCTCTTAATCACGGAAATTCTCATACTGAAAAGGCTGTCCCAATTCTGATTGCTTTAACAGAGCAATCACTGCTTGTAAATCATCCCGCTTTTTACCGGTAACACGGACTTTTTCACCTTGAACTGCGGCTTGAACTTTGAGTTTGGCATCCTTAATTGTTTTAATAATTTTCTTAGCCATTTCCTTGTCGATGCCTTGTTTGAATAGTACCGTCTGGTTCCAGCTTTTGCCTGAAGCATCCGCTTTTTGGGAATCCATGGAATTTACATCCACGCCACGTTTGGTCAGGTTACCACGCAAGATATCTCTCAGCTGCTTCAATTGAAACTCAGCTTGCGCATGGAGCTTGACGGTTTCATCTTTAAATTCGAAGTTGGCTTCAACACCTCGAAAATCGAAGCGAGTAGAAAGCTCGCGATTGGCATTATCGACTGCGTTGCGAAGTTCAACCGTGTCGATCTCAGAAATAATGTCAAAAGAAGGCATAAGAATTATCCTCTGTCTGCTCGTGTTTTTATGGCATCAGCCAGCATATTTAGCATCTTGACGGTATGCTCCCAGCTTAAACATGGGTCGGTGATCGACTGGCCATAGGTAAGTGAAGTAATGTCGTTCATTGGCTGGTTGCCTTCAAGAATGAAACTTTCAGCCATAATTCCAGCGATATAATCGGAACCGGAGCGTATTTGCCGACAGATATCTTCTGCCACTTCAAGTTGTTTTCGATGCTGTTTCTGGCAGTTAGCGTGACTAAAATCAACAACCAGCTTTTGCGGTAAGTCGAAACGGCTAAGCTGTTCGCAAGCATCAGAGACGGACCCAGAATCAAAATTCGGTCCTTTGTCGCCCCCCCTCAGAATCACGTGCCCATATGGGTTACCGGAGGTGCGGTAAACCGTCATACGACCATTTTTGTCCGGAGAATAAAAATAATGCGAAGCTTTGGATGCACGAATGGCATCAATTGCAATTTTAACATTGCCATTCGTACCGTTTTTGAATCCGACTGGGCAAGAAAGCGCAGAAGCCATTTCACGGTGTATTTGTGACTCAGTGGTACGAGCGCCAATCGCACCCCATGTGATGAGGTCTGCAATGTATTGGCCAGTGATCATATCAAGAAACTCAGTCGCCGTAGCCAAGCCAAGTTTGTTAATGTCTAGTAGCAACTTTCTTGCTTTGTTTAAACCCGTTTCCAGTGCGTAGGAGCCATCAAGGTTTGGATCGGTTATCAAACCTTTCCAACCCACAACCGTACGAGGCTTTTCAAAGTAGGTGCGCATGACAATGAAAAGTTCATCTTTATATGTATCTTGGATCGCACTTAAGCGTTGAGCGTAATCTAGCGCCGCCTCGGTATCATGAACTGAGCAAGGGCCAACAATGACCAGTAGCCGATTATCCTGACCCGCTAAAATGGCTTCAATTTGTCGACGAGACTGTTCGATTCGCTCGGCAACGTCATCTGTGAGAGGGTGAGCCAGAACCAGCTCTGCAGGAGTGGGCATTGGACCCAGAGGCTGAGTTCTTAATTCGTCTGTCTTTAAGGGCATGTGCACGCCTGTAGTTATAATGCAAAACGGTTAAGATAACGGAAATCACATGGGGAATAAACACGCATTTATTCATATGAACAAAAACTTACCTTTCTATCTCAAATCCCTGTAAAAATCACCTTCAGCTGTACACAGTTCTTGACATTATGTTTGATTATATTGACGTCGCGGCCGAAGGTGTTT
Source organism: Vibrio sp. S9_S30 (assembly GCF_014694455.1). Classification (GTDB taxonomy): domain Bacteria; phylum Pseudomonadota; class Gammaproteobacteria; order Enterobacterales; family Vibrionaceae; genus Vibrio. The sequence continues at coordinate 92,448 of NZ_JAAUWT010000005.1, forward strand.
GATTGATAAGCTAGCGGTACAGTGTCACGTTTAGATTCAAGGTATGCTTTTCGTGCGATCGATCTACTAACATTGGTCATAACTCATTGACAATCTTCTTATTGTGGCTTTATCTGGTCGGACTAGTTATCTTAATGGGTTTGCCTCAATGTTTTCTACGATACAAAAAGCGAATTTCTACTTAAGTACATTCGGATTCTTCAAGGTTCCGCTTATTTGGCTATGTCGCCCTAAAATTCTGGAACTAAACGAGAAAACCGTTGAGGTCAGAATTCCGCTCAAAAAAAGAACAAAAAATCACCTTAACAGCATGTATTTTGGAGCATTGGCGATAGGGGCTGACGTTGCGGGCGGTTTTATGGCAATGGGGAAGGCTCAAGAGCGTGGAGGTAAAGTTTCGCTAGCATTTAAAAGTGTAAAAGGAGAGTTTTTGAAGCGACCAGAGGGGGACGTGCATTTTTTATGTCATGACGGAGATTTAATTGACGAAATGCTGGATGAAACCTTTCAAACCGGTAAGCGCGTGAATAAGTCGGTCACAATTACAGCCATTTGCCCTACATTGCATGATGAAGAACCAATGGCCGTTTTTGAACTTGTGTTATCGGTAAAAGCGATTGGCTAAAGTTGTGAGTAAATTAGGTTGCAGTATTTGTATCCGTAGCTGTTTAAATGGAGATCTGTTCTATATCCACAATTTTTGAGCGATTTAAAACTATTTTCCAGCGATAATAATTTGATTCACCATCATGGTTGTTTTCACGAACAATGAGATTCAGTAGGTGACGCTTCTCGACGGATTCTTTGCTCACCTGACCATCGTTAAGTTGGTAAATCTTGCTGGAGCCTTTGTCCATCAGTCTTGCGATTTGGCTTAAACTGATGTTTAACGTCTCTCGTGTTTGTTCATAGCCACTCATGAACAACGTGGTTGCCATTTCTGTTTGGCTTCGGTAATGCAGTACTTTTTCTTCTCGTTGGGCAACGCGATGCTTTCGAATTTTCTGTATTCGGTCAGGCAGCTTTGAGTAGCTTGTGTAATCCATCCATTCAATTTTCTGACCCACCATTTTGTTGGTGCTGGGATCGTAATAGCGACCGCGCCATTTGGGCTTGCCTTTACGTATCCAATGCCAAAGGATATCTCTAAGATCATCTTTGAAGATTTCTCGTAATGCATAGATGAACGACATAATAATGATAAACGAAGCGGTGATTTCACCTAGCTGATCACGCATCATTATGGCGATGGTCGTGACGAAAATCATCACTATGCCAGTTGCAATGCCTTTTACTGCTCTCATGACGTTTTTACCCATCGAGCGGTTTTTCTTCTTAAGCACGATGGGGTATTCAATCAGTCGCCGGAGTAGTCGCATTTTATTCGACATACGGGTGATGTCGGTACGAGCCTTTTTGGAGTTGTATCGGTTGAGCTCTCGGTGCGCGATTTCCTTTTCGCATAGCGTGATCAGGCGTTCTTTAATCGCGGCATACTCTTTGCCTCTTGGCATGTGCGCAATCAGTGAAAGAAAGTGTTGCTCGGTGAACCACGATAAGTAGTTATCGATATTTGCGTAATAACGTTTTTGTGTTTCGTCATAAGGTATGGAACGACGCAGACGCTTTAGGATATCTAGGGCGAGGCTGATGACCTCATCCACCTCGCTTTCTGTGATACTGTCACGGCTTTGGTGATTTAATTCATCGATGGCTTTATCGAGTGCAATCACATATTGGTAAGCATACAAACTTAAGCTGACACGATACTGGTTGTTTGATAGCTGCCCACGTTTCGCTAATCGGCTGTGTACCAAAGGTAAGTGGGTTTGGTCACTGTAATATGCTCGTTTTTCACTGAGCGCACCGTAATAAAAGTCATTTTCTGACACCACATCCGAGTTCAACCCCAATTCTCCAGGAGTAAAAAGGTACACATCTAAATCCAGCTTCTTAGAAGTAGGCATGACATGTGTTACTTTAAGAGTGAGCGCATCTTGTTTCTCAACAGTAATCACGAATAGATCCTTTCATTTTTATAGTTATGTCGCGAAAGTGTTATCAAAGGGGTGGATATAAAATATAAAAGTCAGATATCAATAAGCAATAGTAAGGCTTGCATCATATTGAAAATGAAGCGTGATTTACAACAGCAATCATAGCAGAGTTAACGTATAATCTCTGTCAAATTTAAGATGAGTAACACCTTAATATGATTAAAATTGGTCAAACCAACACATTAGAAGTTGTTCGTAAAACAGATTTTGGACTCTTTCTTGATGCGTCCGATTACGGAAGCGTACTTTTACCTAACAAACTTGTCCCACAGGGGACAGACTTAGGCAGCAAAGTAGACGTGTTTCTGTATTTTGATTCCGATAATCAATTGTGTGCGACAACGGAAACACCCATTGCACAAGTTGGTGAATGGGGATTGATGAAAATTGAAGGTGTAAACAGCACTGGCGCATTTGCAAGTTGGGGAATTGACAAAAAAGATTTACTGATTCCTTTTAGTGAGCAGCGAGCAAGGTTTCGTGTCGGTCAGGAAGTACTGGTTTTTGTTTACACAGATAAAGCATCGGGTCGTATTGTAGGAACAACGAAGTTTAATAAGTGGCTTGATAATACGCCAGCAAATTACACGAAGAATCAGCAAGTTGATCTCATTATCGCTGAGCGAAGTGAATTAGGCTTCAAAGCCATCGTTAATGGTGAACATTGGGGGATGATATTTAGCTCCGATGTGTTTGGTAAGTTGTTTATTGGCAAGCGTTTGAAAGGTTACATTAAATCCGTCAGAGAAGATGGAAAAGTCGATCTCTCACTTCAGAAGGTTGGCACGGCCAAGATGGATGATTTGAGCAGCAAAGTTCTTGAGACGCTGGAAAAAAAAGGTGGCTTTTTGCCTCTTAATGATAAATCTACCCCTGAAGCCATCTTTGCGATTTTTCGAACCAGTAAGGGTACGTTTAAGAAAACAATCGGTGGTTTGTATAAACTCGGAAAAATTACAATCGATAAAGAAGGCATTAGACTTAACTAAATAACCCCGCTCTAGGCGTTCCTGCGGCGGGGGGGGATGGATTATTCCATAGTAACGTCATGATTTGTTAGACATTAAACGTTTGGGTGAGGTTTGACCACTGACTAAACACCAAAAAAGAGCCCAGAACGATTCCTGTTCTGGGCTAGGGGAATGGCTCTTGTAGAAAGAGCCTGCGCTAATTGCTTCACTTAATCATAGTACACACAGGCTCAAATACCACCATATATAGTGGCTAGAACAGGTTTCCATCTCTAACTAGTTCTCTTGGAAGACCATTTTTAATTCGGTTGCCTACCCATTTCCCTATTCCAATGACATCGTTATCAAGTTTGACGATGACTTCGCCTTTCCCCGATATGCTTTTAGGTCTTACGTCTCTTCCCATATACCACTGACGAGCATCTTCGATGCTTAGTGAAATACTTTGTGTTTCCTGACCCGTTGAAAGTGCCATGACGGCTTCATGTTGCCAGCGGTATCCCTTTTTATGCGCTTCTGCTAGCTTAATTCCCATGCGGTCAAAGCGGATTTCACCAATCATAGATTCGAGCGCTACAGGGAATAACCAAACTTCTTTGTCTCTTATCCAGAGTTGGGTTTGCTCTGGCAACGATATGCTCAGGCATTCTTCTAGGTGCTTTTCGATATCGATTGCCGCTTTTTTAGAAGCTTTTTCAAAAGGAAACTTACCAAGACGTTTCTTTACTTCTGGTGCCGTTACTGAGTGAAGCTTACGCAGTTTGGCAACAAAGAAGCCTTCACTGTCAAAGATTTGAGGGTAGATGTGTAAAAAACCTTCTTCAGTAAGAGCGGCTTCCGCATTCTCAAATAAGTGGCCCAGTGGTTCGAAATCAACGGCTTCACCAAATTTGTTTTTAAGGTGATGACAGACCTGCTGGTTTTCTTCTAAATTGAGAGTGCAGGTAGAATAAACCAATACGCCACCTGGCTTGAGGGCATGAAATGCACTTTCAATTAAGTCTTTTTGGGTATGCGCAATATCCATAACGGATTCCTTACTCCAGTTATTCATTGCGTCTGGATCTTTACGTATCGTGCCCTCGCCGGAGCATGGCGCATCCAGCAAGATGGCATCAAATTTTTCTGGTAACCAGCCACCAAAGACTCTGCCATCAAAATTGGTCAGCGCAACATTTCGAACACCGCAGCGTTGAATGTTTGAGTAAAGACCTTTAATTCGGCTAGCGGAAAATTCATTCGCGACAAGTGCGCCTTTATTATTCAGTGCTGCTGCGATTTGAGTGGTTTTTGAACCGGGTGCTGCTGCAACATCGAGTACCGTATTTAGGTTATCTACGTTGTTGTCTATCAGCAAAGCGCTGACGGGCATCATCGAGCTTGCTTCTTGAATATAAAACAGCCCAGCCATATGCTCCGAGGTATTTCCAAGTGGGACAGTGTCGGATGCTTCCCGCTCTATCCAGAACCCCGTATCACACCAAGGAACGGGTGTCAGTTTCCATCCTTTGGACATCGCTCTGTTTAAAAAGTCTTCGACAGAAATTTTCAGAGTATTTACACGAATACTCCGACGCAAAGGACGCATACAAGCTGCTATGAATTCGTCCATGTCCAAGTGAGAAGGCATGATTTCTTGGATTTGATTGATAAATGCGTCAGGGAGTTTGATATTAGAGTGCAAAATAGTGTCTCTGAAGAAAAATTTGCTGCCAATTCTATCGTAAAATAAAAAAAATGCAGCTTAAACTGAAGCTGCATTTTTGGCGATGCTAAGTGGCATAATGTGATTTTATTTCGGAATTGGCGTGCGCCATTCTAGCCATTCTGGTTGCACCACTTCGTTTAAGAAAAAGGCGGATTTCTCTTTTGCTAATTCTGCTAGGGGGCGGCTTTCTGGCGTCGCGAAAGCGATACCGCCTCTGACTAAGCTGTCTACGGTGCCTGCTTTTATCTTGGCTCCTGTAATCCCAATAGAAACATCCACGCCTGATACATTCCAGAATACGGTGTTTTTTCTCACTAAGTGCTCGAATGGGCGGTCAATCTGGATGGTTGTAATAATTCTGTCCGCAAGGTTCCCTAACGCGACATCGGTTACTCTGCCTACCTCCATATCGCGATACAAAAGAGGTGTCCCAACTGCGATGGAGTTTCGGCGCTCACTTTGCAATTGAAACGTCTTACCTTGCAACTGACTACTTTGCGTGTGTAATGTAAAGGCAAATGCGCTTTTGTTTCCGGAGGGTTCAACATCGATGTGTTTATTGAGTAGGGCTTCAATGTTATGGATGCCTTTCAAACCCAGTTCAGGTTGTACCAACCAAAAATGCGTTCCGTTTAGCGCTATGTTTTTAACAAATTCAGGTAGGATTCGAGCTTTTATCTCAACGTTTTTATTATTGAAATCCGGCGTAACGAGCGTGACTTCACCTACTGGAACACCTTGGTATTTCAGCTTTGTTCCTTTTGCTACACCATTAGCACTCGCGCTGGTGAGTGTGATGAGGCGACCGAATTTCCTTGCCTCGTCGTAGTTGCTGTACAGTTTCCAGTGTTGGTTAAGTTTGTTTTCTACTCCCGGCAAAGAATCAAATGCGATACCACCTTGAATCAACGTTTTAACTGGGGCGGCAGTGATATTAATACCATTCAGATCGGCGTTGACCTCAATGCCCGAGCGATTCCAAAAAACCGTGCTTTTGTTCATCAAGTGCTTGTATTGGTTTTCAAGTTTAAGCTGGAGTAAGACGCCGCCATTAGTGAGTGTGAAATCGGATACTTTACCCACTTGAAGATTACGATAGAGCACTGGTGCCCCTTTAGATACAGCGGGTAATGTTTGGCTGAACAAAGTAATATTTTGCGATCCACTTTGATTAAATTCCGCTATCTGAGCAAGTGATTGGCTCGCAAATAAAGTGTATTGCGGCCTAACCTTCTTGCCTCCCTGACTGGTAAAGCTAATGGAACTGGTTAGCAAACGTTTTGCAGGGGGAACGGAAACAGTCAAACCGGAATCGGTCAATTCTGCCTTTGCGCTGCCATCGACGAAGAATCGGTTTCTACTTTTAATCAAATGGGCGTATTGACCGTCTACGAGAGCCGTCATCTTAACTTGGTCGTCCAGTAAGCTGATTTTGGTCACACTGCCAACTTGAATACCTCGGTAGAGTAGGTGAGTACCAAGCTCCAATCCAAATGAATCATCTGAAACGAAGGTGATCTCAATTGACCCTGGGCTTTCAAGCGCCAGTTCTGATTTTCTTATTGCAATAAATTCACGGGATTTCTCACCACCACCAGGAACCAATGTTAAAAAATTACCCGTAACGAGGTTACCGATGTTTTCGACACCCGAGAGTGAGACTTCTGCTTCTTGAAGCAAAAAGCGTGTCTCGGTTTTTAAGGTGTCGGCAAAGCTAGGTTGAATGGAGGCGTAGGCAATAATTTTTGTGCGATCCAAAGCAAGCTGTACGTCGGTAATTTGGCCTATCTCAATGCCGCGATAAACGATTGGAGCACCATGGGGGCTGACTTTATTGTCGTAAGGCAATTCAATTTGAATTGGAATACCGCGTCCAGCGGTTTTGAGATTAGGGTAAAGTTTGAATTCGGCCCCTTCGATTACAGGCTGCCCCTCATCGGGTGAATCGACCGCAATGGCACCACCAAGCATGGCTCTTAAGCTTTCGACTTTGATATCCACGCCACCAAATCCGACATTGGCACCAATCCCACTGACGTTCCAAAATCGACTTTCACTGGTGACCAGGTGAGAGTATTCGTCTTTGATGAACGCGCGAATACTCACCGAGTTGCCGTCGGGGTCTAGCTGATAGCCGTAGACCTCACCAATCGGAATTTTCTTGTAGACGATCTGAGATCCGACAGAAATTGCCCCTAAATCCGATGAATGTAAAACAATGTTTAGCCCTTGATTAGCGAGAAGATCAGTTGGGCTATTTTCAAGCGCAGTAAAGACCGGATCAAAATCGTCATCTTCCATATCCCCCGATCCTGGGTGAATCGCAATATAGTTACCAGAGACAAGAGCGTCTAAACCTGAGATGCCAGAAAGGCTCGCAGTAGGCTTGACGAGCCAGAAGCGAGTTTGTCCACTTAGCAGCTTGGTGGCCTCTGGGTATATATCTGCTTCAACAAAGATATTGTCTAGCTCAGGTGAAAGCTTGATATCTCGTACCATACCCACTTCCAAGCCTTGATAGCGGATGGTTGTTCTACCCGCAATTAGACCTTGTGCATCAGAAAAGTAAATTTGAATTCTTTGCCCTGCTTCATTCACGGCCTTTATGACAAGCCACCCAGCCAAAGCGATGGTGATAATAGGCAAGAGCCAAAGAGGAGATATCCCAATATCTCGTTTAACTTTTGGTGAATGGGCATTTTGATTGTTGTCTAAATTACTCATTTACAGTCGCTTTCCGTTCAGGGACATCATCATTGTCCCAAATTAGCCTAGGATCCAAGCTCTCTGCCGCGAGCATCGTAAGTATAACGACGACAGCAAATGCAACGGCTCCGTACCCAGGTGTAAAATCGAGAATTTGGCCTCTATCGACCAAAGTCATCATGATCGAAATAACGAATAAATCCATTACCGACCATTTTCCTATCCACTTGACGGCGAAGTAAATATTCATTCGCTGTCTTTTATGCATTTTTTGTTTGAATTGGATACTCAGCAGTAGATAACCGAGCCCAAGAATCTTGATGGCAGGCACAATGATCGATGCCACAAAGATAATGAGTGCGATGCCGGGCATGCCACTTTTAACTAATGAGGCCACACCCGAGAAAATCGTATCCTCCAATCGCTTACCGTTTGTCAGCACTATCGAAATTGGGATGACATTCGCGGGCACTATAGCAATAGAGGCAGCAATCAAATACGCCCACGTTTTTTGAATAGAGAATGGACGCCTATGGTGTAATGGGTTGTCACATCGGTCACAGCGAATGGAATCAGGTTGTGATAGGTGACAGCTGTGACAGTGAATGTCCTTTCTGGGGTAGTGGAAGTTTGTTTCGGGTTCCCATGATTCCCAGTAACGTCTAACGCTCACTCTTGAAATGAGCATCAGCGAAAAAAGCTGAAGGAGAATCAGTCCTAATAACCCCCATTCTACAAAGATATCGGCGTAGTCTTGTAACTTAAAGCAGGAGATCCCGATGCTAATCAAAAATACGTCTAGCATCATCCAGTGTTTTAGGCGTTGTATATTGAGCAATGAATACTGCAGTGGTTTTAGCCATCGTTTCTTGAGTGAAACATGCGCAACCACAACCGATGTGCAGACAATAAATGGTGCAATGGATGCACAAAATAGAACCAGCAACCCTAAACCGATGAAGCCTTCCTGCATTAAGGTAAAGGTTCCATCGGTTAATGTGGCGGGAATCATTACGCCAAAGAGGCGAATACTGATGAACGGGAAAAAATGCGAAGGAATAAAAAGTAGGAGGCAGGCGACAGCCAAAGCTAGATCACCATTGATTGAACGCTCGCCACCCCGATAAAGCTGTGTATTGCAGCGAGGGCAGTGTGCACTTTGACCTTTTGGGATGGTAAGCTTATCAACGGGCAATTCGCAATGCTGACAAAGACGTACTTGGTTGACCTTTTGGCTATGTTCAGTCGTCATTCACACACCAACAAATCATATTTTAAAGATGGTTTTTGTGACAATGTCACGCGCTCGTTTGAACGCTACCGTAAAGTGTTTGATAAAGCCCATCTTGTTGAACCAATTCAATATGTGTCCCCGCTTGTGTGACTTGACCATCTTCTAAAACATAGATGAGATCAGCTTGTTTTACGGCAGAAAGCCGATGCGCAACGATTAAGGTTGTTCTACCAGCTAGAAATTGATTCAGTGCCGTATGCAAAGCCGATTCCGTTGCCGTATCAAGTGCCGATGTTGCTTCGTCCAAAATCACAAATTTTGGATCGCTTAGAACCATTCGTGCAATGGCCAAGCGTTGTCTTTGTCCACCTGACAATCGAACACCTTGCCTGCCTATTTGTGTTTCTAGCCCGTCAGTAAGCTGCTCGGTGACATCTTGCAGTTGTGCTACTTCGAGCGCTTTCCAAAGCTGTGAATCACTATATTCCGTTCCTAAGGTGAGATTATGCCTTAAGCTGTCGTTAAAAAGTATAGGTTGCTGTAATACCACAGCAATGTGTTTGCGAATCAGCTCGAAGCCAATTTCGTCTGTGGTGTGCCCATTAAAGGTGATTTTCCCTGATTTTGCTCTGTATACGCCGATAAGAAGCTGGATAAGCGTTGATTTCCCACCACCACTAGCCCCAACAAGGGCGACTTTTTTACCGTTAGGGATGTGTAATGAGAGGTTATTGAGTACGGTTTTTTCGTCGTTGTATGAAAAAGTGACATTCTGAATACCTACATCGACACTTTTATTTACGGTAAACGGATCCGCTTTTCCCCCCGTTCGTGCCTCTTCTTCCAAATTAAGCAGCGAGTTAATACGTTTGAGTGCCGCTTTGGCGCTGTACCAAGAAAATTGGATGCCCAATAATTCTTGTACAGGAGTAAGCATGAACCATAAGTAACCAAACACCGCGAAGATCTGCCCGATGGTTAAATCACTGAATAGCACCATCAGCATTGCAACCGCCCTAAATAACTCAAAGCCCAGTAAGAAGAGTAAAAAGGATATACGTCCTGCTGCTTCCGATTGCCATGCGTATTTATCAGCATCTAAGCGAATGTCATTGGCTTGGTCTTTCAATTGATTTAGGAAAACACTTTCCTTGTTGGCTGCTCGTAAATGATAAATGCCGTCTAATGTTTCTATCAGCCTGTTTTGAAACTTTTCAAAAGACTGGTTTTCGCGCTTTTTTAGTAGTTTGACTTTACTGCCAAGCTTTCTAGAAAAGTAAATAACTATTGGGTTGACCAATAAAATAAACAACCCTAATCGCCAATCTAACCAAAGCAAAATACCTGCCGTACCAATTACGGTGAGTAGGCTGATAATGAATTTACTTAGAGTCGAGCCAATGAATTGGTCGATGGTTTCAATGTCGGTAATAAGGTGCGCGTTTATGCCACCGCTCCCTCGTGTTTCGTATTGAGCGATACTGATTCGACCTAGTTTGTCGATCATGATCTCACGCATTTTACAGGTAAGGGTTTTAGAGACCAAAGTGAACTGTCGGCTTTGCAAGATATTGAGCGCTTGTGACACGCAACGCATGATAATAACAAGCATAAGTGTTAGACCAATATAGCCAACAGGGGTTTGCCATGTTGATGGTAATAATCGATTCATGGCATCAAGACCACCAGCGGGTTGATTCATGAGAACTTCGTCCACCATCAACGGCATAATCAGTGGAATAGGGACACTGATTAAAGTTGCGCCTATCGCGATTAAGTTAGCGACCATCAAGCGCTTTTTGTGTTTTTTTGCTTGTGTTAATAGCCATGAACGGCTAATAGTGTTTTCACTCATAACGAATTTTTTACAAATGCTAAGTTTCTTATTGACGAGGCATTGTACGTACATCCCTAGGAAAAAGAAGAAAATGATTGAAAAGCCATACCAGACGTTAACGAAGCAAGCACAAGCAATCATTGAAGGGGAGCCGGATTTAATTGCGAATTTGTCTAACCTAAGTGCGCTTTTGAATATGGAGTTGACGAAAATCAATTGGGTAGGCTTTTATTTGATGAAAGATAATGAATTGGTTCTTGGGCCATTTCAAGGTAAGCCCGCTTGTGTCAGGATTCCCGTGGGACGTGGAGTATGTGGAACGGCCGTCGAAACCGATATCGTTCAGCGAATTGAAAATGTCCATGATTTTGAGGGGCATATTGCTTGTGATGCGGAGAGTAACTCAGAAATTGTTATCCCGTTTCGTATAAACGGAGAGATTGCAGGAGTGCTCGATATCGACAGTCCTGAAATTGGTCGATTTGACCAAAATGACGAGAATGGTTTGACCTTCTTGATGAAGGAAGTGGAAAAGCTGTTCAATTCCCACGCGAACAACGATTAATTTACAACTTGGTTGTGGTTTTTCCTAAGCATGTCACTATAATAGCGAAAATATTTATATGAACGCTTTGCGGGTAAAAGGCCGCAACAACCAGGAATCCTCATGGAAAACACTGAAAAGTTAAAAAACAGCAAAGAAGTCATTGCATACATTGCTGAATGTTTCCCTAAGTGCTTTACCTTAGAAGGTGAAGCTAAACCATTAAAAATTGGTATTTTTCAAGATTTAGCAGATCGTCTGAGCGATGATCCAAAAGTGAGCAAGACTCAGTTACGTGCTGCATTAAGACAATATACGTCCTCTTGGCGCTACCTACATGGCGCAAAACTTGGCGCCATTCGTGTGGACTTGGACGGAAATGAAGCGGGCGAGCTTGAAGAAGAGCATATTGAACATGCCAAAACTGCATTAGCAGAAAGCAAGGCCAGAGTTCAGGCTCGTCGTAAAGAAAAAGCACGAGAAGAAGGTAAAACAAAAACGAAGACCACTAAGCCTCAAGTTCGTAAATCGAAACCTAAAGCACAAAACACTCAAAATAATAAAGCAGCAGCACCTACGCGTCCATTGAATGACGATGACATGATCATTGGCAATGCAGTGAACGTAAACATGGGCAAAGGGAATATGGCTGCTACAATTATAGAAATTAACAAGGATGATGTGCGGGTGCAGCTTAATAACGGTCTGCAAATGGTCGTAAAAGCGGAGCACTTACGCGCTTAAAGGAGAAATTCCTACGCATGAAATGCCGTTCTAAATTGACTGCGATCACTGCCAGCTTGATGCTGGCAGCATCAGCTCAGGCCCTCGAAGCCAAACTTTCCAAAGCCGATTTGCCACTTCTAGCTCCTGAACCCCAACATATTACAGCGAGCAAACGAGTGACGTCCCGATTAACTCGTTCACATTATCGAACTTTCAATCTCAATGATGAATTTTCCCAAGCGATATTTAATCGTTATCTGGAAATGTTGGACTACAACAAGAATATTTTTACCCAGAGCGACATCAATTCATTTGCAGACTGGTCAGTTCAGATCGATGATGAATTGAAGTCTGGCAGTAACAAAATTGCCTTCAAACTTTATAACCTCGCAAATGAAAAACGCTTTGAGCGGTTTTCTTACGCCCTGACCCTACTAGACGAAGAAATAAAATTCGATATTGAAGAGTCAATGGTGGTTGATCGTTCTGATGCAGAATGGCCTAAAAACCAAAGCGAAGTTAACGAGCTTTGGCGCAAACGAGTTAAGTACGACGCTCTTAGTTTAAAACTAACAGGTAATGAATGGTCTGAAATTAAAGATATACTTGAAAAGCGTTATAACAACGCAATGAGGCGTCTTTCTCAGACCAAAAGTGAAGATGTTTTCCAGCTTTACATGAATGCTTTTGCACGAGAAGTGGATCCACACACCAGTTATCTATCCCCCAGAAATGCTGAACAGTTCCAGTCTGAAATGAATTTGTCTCTAGAAGGGATAGGCGCGGTTCTTCAAATGACGGAAGACTATACTGTGATTCGCTCTTTGGTTGCTGGTGGTCCTGCGTCAAAAAGTAAGCGATTATCTGAAGGCGATCGGATTATTGGCGTTGCTCAAGATAAGAGCGCCATGGTTGACGTGATCGGATGGCGATTAGATGACGTTGTACAGCTTATCAAAGGTCCTAAGGGGACAAAAGTTCGATTACAGATTCTTCCTGAAGAGAAAGGCGCCAAAAGTTACACCGTAACAATTGTGCGCGAGAAGATTCGCTTGGAAGATAGAGCGGTTAAGTCTGAGATACACGAGAAAAATGGAAAGAAAATTGGTGTACTTGAAGTCCCAAGTTTCTATGTTGGCCTTTCGAAGGATACAGACAAACTTATCACTGAGCTAAAAGAAGAGGACGTTGATGGAATTGTTGTCGATCTTCGCAACAATGGTGGTGGTGCCTTAACTGAGGCGACTGCACTTTCAGGATTGTTCATTAAAAGCGGTCCAATTGTTCAGATTCGTGACAGTTATGGTCGTATCGAACAGAATAGCGACACAGATGGCAAGGTAAGTTATGAAGGTCCAGTAACTATTTTGGTCAATCGCTACAGTGCATCTGCATCAGAGATTTTTGCCGCAGCACTCCAAGATTATGGTCGAGCTGTCATTGTAGGTGAAAACTCATTTGGTAAGGGCACGGTTCAGCAACACAGAAGCTTGAATCATATATACGATTTGTTCGAAAAGGAACTTGGGTATGTGCAATATACTATTCAAAAGTTCTATCGCATCAATGGTGACAGTACACAAAATAAAGGTGTGATTCCGGATATTCAATTCCCAACCGCCATTGAGCCTGAAGAGACAGGTGAAAGTGTTGAAGATAACGCATTACCTTGGGATCAAATCAAGCGTGCGCAATACAGTGAGTTAGATGATAAATCTAAACTTATTAAAGAGTTGACTACTCTTCACAAAAATCGGATTGCTCAAGATACAGAGTTTTCATTTATCAATGAGGATATTGCTGAATATAAAGCAAATAAAGACGATAACTCTATTTCTTTAAATAGGTCAGCACGCAGCATCAAGCAAGATAGGTTCGAAAATAAGCGAATGGAGCGTATCAAACAGCGTCAGAAAATTCAGGGTGTACCTGCTTTTAGAACTTTAAAAGAGGTTCCAAAGGATTATGAGGATCCTGATGCCTATTTAGAAGAGGCCGTTGCAATAACGGTAGATATCGTAGATAAATCAAAATCTTAAAATGAAAGCGAGCCTAGTGCTCGCTTTTTTAATGTCAAAAATTAATGTGATGTAGATCTGAATTTTTGGGTCTATAGCCAATTCACTTCTAAGCTTAAAGAAAAGCGAGGTGGAAGTGATGAGGTTATTACTATTAATTTTTACCTGTTTTTTGCTTGGTTCGACCCATGCCGAGGTTAAGCAAAAAGCTGAAATAGCGCAATTTAATTATCCGTTTCTACTAGGGGATTGGTATCTGTTCAATCCGGATCCAGCAAGCTCATCTGAAGACTTCCTAGCCATAAGGCTCACATTAGAGTCGGACTACGTATTCACCATTGAAATTCAGAAGAAAGATAATTCTGTCGATTATTGGCAAGGCAGCTATGAAGCTGATGAGTCAACTTTGGTACTTGGAAAGGATTCCGAAACGCCCCAAGTTTACCACTACAACAACAACCACAATCAGCTCAATTTGAATGGTATTGTTTTCCAAAAAGCATTACCCACTGCGTTGATTGGGAGTTGGACAAGTGAATCACTTTCTGGTGATGATATATTGGCCAGCGATGTTAGTCAGATGGATTTAGTGCTTCAAGCCGACTTTGTGTTCTATTTCCGGGTGGTTTCCGGTAATGGTAATGAAGCAACTCATGAAGGCATCTATATTGTAGAAGGGGATCATCTTGTGCTTATGTACAGTGATGGAGAACAGGATTCACACTACACTTTGATCGACAACCAGCTCACCCTTGATAGCCAGACATCTGATATGTACGCGGTACTCAATCGTGTAGAGTAGCTTCATCCATCGGCTAGCTGAACCGGAATAGCATTGTATACTGTTCCGGTCTCATTTTTTGAGACTCATTAATTTATGTTATACCCCTCATTCACATTGTCGTATGATAATTTTGACGAAGTACAAGCTATTGTGCGCTATATTCTCAGTCAAATAATCTGAACCCTTTCCGAGTTGGCTCATTTCACATATTCAGCAGAAAATCCCATTTTTTGCTTGTGAACAATTGGCTATATTAGGCAAACGCTACTGGCAGATATAAAAGGAAATTTCAATATGGCTCAAAGCCCTCAAGCAAAATATCGTAAAGACTATCAGTCTCCTGACTTTACTATCACTCACGTAGACCTGACTTTCGATTTGCACGATACAGCGAGCATTATCACGGCTGTATCAACAGTGAAAAAACTAAAGGAGAGTACAACGCTGTTTCTTGATGGTGATGAGTTAGCGCTACTTGCTGTAAAAGTTGATGATGAAGATTGGACTGACTACCAAGAAGTGGAGGGTGGTCTAGAAATCAGAGGGTTAACTAAAGATTTCGAATTAACCATTCAAACACAAGTTAACCCTTCGACCAACACGGCGTTGGAAGGGTTATACAAATCGGGAGATGGCTTTTGCACCCAGTGTGAAGCAGAGGGATTTCGTCGAATTACTTACTACATGGATCGCCCTGATGTATTGGCGATTTTTACAACGACAGTTATCGCAGAAGAATCTAAGAATACCTTTCTACTAAGCAACGGTAACCGCGTTGATGAGGGTAAGCTTGAAAATGGTCGTCATTGGGTGAAATGGAATGATCCACACCCGAAACCTGCTTACCTATTTGCTGTCGTCGCGGGTGATTTTGACGTACTGCGTGATAAATACGTAACGGCATCTGGTCGAAAGGTCGATTTAGAAATTTATGTCGATAGAGGAAATCTTGATCGTGCACCGTTTGCAATGACGTCATTGATTAATTCAATGAAATGGGATGAAGAGCGATTTGGTCTAGAATATGACCTCGATATTTATATGATCGTAGCCGTTGATTTCTTCAACATGGGGGCGATGGAAAATAAAGGGCTTAATGTATTTAATTCTAAATACGTACTTGCAAACAGTGAAACTGCGACAGATGACGATTATCTCGGTATTGAAGCGGTTATTGGACATGAATATTTCCACAACTGGACTGGCAACCGAGTCACTTGTCGAGATTGGTTCCAATTAAGCCTAAAAGAAGGTCTAACGGTATTCCGTGATCAAGAATTCTCTTCGGATCTTGGTTCTCGTGCCGTAAACCGAATTAATAACGTAAGAGTCATTCGCGGACCACAGTTTGCGGAAGATGCCAGCCCAATGTCTCATCCTATCCGTCCAGATAAAGTGATAGAAATGAATAACTTCTATACCCTAACGGTATACGAAAAGGGGAGTGAAGTTATACGAATGATGCATACGCTTCTTGGTGAAGAAAAATTCCAGCAAGGTATGAAGCTTTATTTTGAACGCCATGATGGTACAGCGGCAACATGTGAAGACTTTGTATCAGCGATGGAAGACGCTTCTGGAGTTGACTTGAAACACTTCCGTTTATGGTATAGCCAATCAGGCACACCAACGGTTGAAGCGACAACCGAATTCGATCAAGAGGCGAGTACATTTTCGCTAACATTGAAACAGCAAACGCCGCCAACCCTTGAACAATCAGAGAAGCAAGCGCTGCATATTCCATTTGACGTCGAGCTGTATGCACAGAATGGTCGCGTTATTGAGTTACGGTGTAACTCTGAAAAAGTCAGCAATGTCCTTGATTTTACCCAAGATGAACAAACTTTTGTTTTCGAAAATGTTACTGAGCGTCCAATCATTTCTATGCTTCGTGAGTTTTCGGCGCCTGTTAAATTGAGCTATGAGTATTCAGATGAAGATTTGAAGTTTTTAATGGTAAACGCTCGTAATGATTTTGCTCGATGGGATGCCGGACAACTGCTTCTTGCTAAACACATTAAGCTAAATATTGCGCGTAAACAAAACAAAGAAAGTTTCGAGCTTCCGAAAGGGGTGATTGATGCGTTCAGAGGGGTATTGCTTGATGCTAACTTGGAACCTGCATTTATTGCAGAAGCGCTGAAAGTGCCAAGTGAAGTTGAAATAGCAGGGTGGTTTAAACCCGCAGACGTCGATGCAATTCGTTTTGTGAGAGAGTCGATTCGCCAAACATTTGCTCTTGAATTAGTGGATGAATTCAGTGCGACGTTCCACAGTAATAAACAGTCAGAGTATGTTGTTGAGCATGATGCCATTGGCAAGCGTTCGCTTAGAAATGTTTGCTTGGCATATTTAGCGTTAACGGACCAAGGGGATAACATTGTAAGGTCCGTTTACCGTGAAGCGAACAACATGACCGATACCATGGCGGCTCTGACGGCTGCAAACCTAGCACAATTGCCGTGTCGTTCAGAGTTAATGGCAAGCTTTAGTGATAAATGGAGCCATGATGGCTTGGTTATGGATAAGTGGTTTGCGCTTCAGGGGACTAACCCAGCAAGCAATGCTCTCGATATCATTCGTGAAACGATGTCTCATGCTGCATTTGATCTTAAAAACCCTAACCGAACTCGTAACCTAATTGGCACTTTCTTTGGTGGAAACCCAGTAAACTTCCACAATATAGATGGTCGTGGTTATGCCTTTGCCGGAGAGATCCTAGTCCAAATGAATGAATGTAACCCGCAAGTTGCTTCTCGTTTGATTGACCCTCTTCTTAAGTACCGAAATTACGATGAAAGTCGACAGGCGATGATGCGTCAAGAGTTAGAAAAACTGTCCAATCTCGACAATCTGGTCAAAGATCTCTATGAAAAAGTAACAAAAGCGTTAGAATCTTAAAAAAGGCTGACTAGCGAATGAAGATAAGTGGCAGTTTTTACTGCCACTTTTGTTACCCATGAATCAATACTACTTTTCTCTCAATATTACCTATCAAGAATTTCTCAGCCACTATTCAGGAGTGGCGAGCACAGTCATTGTCTGCACAGACCAAGGTTTAAAAATTCAATTACCTGCATCTCGTTTCAGACCCTTTCTTAGTCAAATTGGTGTAAAAGGGCGTTTTAGGCTAACAACTGACCAGAATAATAAATTTCTAAAGTTGGAAGTTCTGTGAACGTGTGAGTTTTCAGAGGTTTAAATAGGTACCTTAATCACAGATTCAAACTTTTTTCCCCATCCTCCCGTAATTCATTTAACCTTTTATCAATATTGCTTTTACAATATAGATAAGCCTGTTTTTCTAGTCAGGTTAAGGCATTACCAAGTTGCATTAAGCAGCACCCTACAAAAATTCTAAGATTGGAGTGTTAATATGGCCGCGCGAGAAAATGTTGTGCCGGTTCTTCTTGAAAAAGTGTACAAACTGATTCAAGACAAACTCGAGCTTGCCCACCAACCTTTAGTAACAAAACTTGCTCAGCATTTGTTTAGTACCATTGGTCAGGAAGACCTTGTACAAAGAAACGAGTCGGATCTCTATGGTGCTGTTGTCAGCTTATGGCATCACATCAGCGAGAAACAACCCAATGAAATATCAGTAAGAGTATTTAACCCTACGGTAAGCCGACATGGATGGAAGTCTACCCACACGATCGTTGAAATCGTGGTACCTGATAGCCCCTTCCTCGTGGACTCGGTAAAGATGGCGCTTATGCGTCTGGATCTATCCAGCCACCTAATGCTCCATGGCCCCTCCCGAATCGCCCGCGATAAGAACAATAAAATCACAAGCGTAAGCGGAAAATCTGGCGACGACCTATCGCTTTTCCATATCGAAGTCGACATGTTGGCGGATAAAGCCAAAATGTCGAATTTGAAAAACGAGATCGTATCCATTTTAACGGATACAGGGTTGGTTGTTTCTGACTGGAAGCCAATGGTTGCCAAGTTAAAGCAGGTGATCAAAGAAATTGAAGATCAGCGTGTCTCTCTCCCGTTGGAAAAGGAACGTGTTGATGAAACCATTGCATTTCTTAAGTGGTTAGGGGAACACAACTTTACCTTCATGGGGTATAAAGAATATGACTTGGTTGCAGTTGAAGGTGATCATGAGCTTCGTCCGACAGCCGAAAAAGGCTTAGGTATTTTCTCGGTAGCAAGCCGAGTCCGAAGTGTCAAGCTATCCGAGCTAGCGGATTCTGCTCGCTTGGAAGCCAAAAAACCTTACTTACTGATTGTGACTAAAGGTAATACCGCATCACACATTCACCGCCCAGCTTATACCGATTACATTGGCATTAAGAAAATAGGTAAGAATGGTAAGGTGATTGGAGAGCATCGTTTCACTGGTCTTTACACCTCAACAGTTTATAACCAGAGTGTATCCAGTATTCCGCTGATTCGTGATAAAGCAAATCGCATTCTTGAGTCCAGTGGTTATACGAAAGGTGCATACTCTTACAAAGCATTGCACAATATTCTAGAAAACTTCCCTCGAGATGAGTTGCTTCAAGCGACGGAAAAAGAATTGCTTCAAGTTGGTTCTGGTGTTGTTCAAATGCAAGACCGAGATCTGCTTCGTTTGTTCGTTCGTAAAGACCCATTTGGTCGTTTCTTCAGTTGCATGGTGTATGTAACCAAAGAGCGTTATAACACTCAATTACGTCGTCAAACTCAGCGAATACTTGGCGATTATCTCAATTCCAATCAGGAAGTGGAATTTACCACCTTCTTCTCGGAAAGCCCATTGGCGAGAACTCATTACATTGTCCATGTGAAAAACAACAACATTGATGTAGATGTTAAAGAAATAGAGCAAAACCTTATGGAAGTATCTTCCTCTTGGGATGACCGACTACAAGAAGCGATCATTGCTAACCTTGGTGAAAGTACGGGTTTACCGTTATCGAAAGAATACCTTCGTGCTTTCCCTCGATCTTACAAAGAGGCGATGATGCCGGGTTCGGCTGTTGCAGACATTGAACGATTAGAAGCGCTTAAAGACGCGGAAGATCTGGGCATGCTTTTCTACCGACCTCAGGAGGAGCACCACGATTCGAAAGCCGTACACCTAAAATTGTACCATCGTGAGCAACCGATTCATTTGTCGGATGTACTCCCTATGTTGGAAAATTTGGGTTTGCGTGTCATTGGTGAAGCACCATACGAAGTGAGAAAGTCCAACGGCGTAACGTATTGGATCCTTGATTTCTCGATGCTGTTGGGTGCGACTGTATCGGTGGACTTACGTGAAGCGCAAGAGCGTTTCCAACATGCTTTCGCTGATATATGGTCGGGCAAGTTAGAGAGCGACGGGTTTAACCGGTTAGTGCTTGGTGCGGGTCTATCGGGACGTGAAGTCACGATACTTCGAAGTTACGCTCGATATATGCGTCAGGTTGGTTTCCCATTCAGTCAAAATTACATTGAAGAAACGTTATCGCATCATCCCGACATTGCGAAAGGATTGGTCGATCTATTTAGCAAACGTTTTGATCCTAAATTTAAAGGTGTAAAAAAGAGTCAGACAGATTTGGTCAATAAGATCAAAGAGCAATTAGAGGCAGTAGAAAGCCTCGATGATGATCGTATTATTCGCCGATACACCGATATGATTCTTGCCACACTTCGCACGAATTACTACCAGCTTGCACAAGACGGTCAGCCAAAGCCTTGGTTGGCGTTGAAACTCAAACCAACAGACATCCCTGAGATTCCTCAACCTGTGCCAGCGTTTGAAATTTTCGTTTACGCACCTGATATTGAGGGTGTCCATTTGCGAGGGGGCAAAGTTGCTCGTGGGGGCCTTCGCTGGTCCGATCGACAAGAAGATTTCCGTACAGAAATTTTGGGCTTGGTAAAAGCGCAGCAAGTTAAGAACACCGTTATTGTGCCAGTAGGGGCGAAAGGTGGCTTTGTTTGTAAGCGTCAACCGAATTTGACCACTCGTGATGAGATCTTAGCGGAAGGTCAACGTTGCTATAAGCAATTCATTCGCGCGTTGCTCGATGTTTCCGACAATATTGTGGACGGTAATATCTCTCATCCAGAGAACGTGGTACGCCATGACGAAGATGATGCGTACTTGGTCGTCGCGGCTGATAAGGGCACAGCAACATTCTCGGATCTTGCAAACTCAGTGGCTGATGAATACAACTTCTGGCTTGGGGATGCATTTGCTTCTGGTGGTTCTAATGGGTATGACCACAAAGCAATGGGCATCACTGCAAAAGGTGGTTGGGAGTCGGTGAAACGCCATTTCCGTGAAATGGGCGTGAATTGTCAAACCACAGACTTTACCTGTATTGCTGTCGGAGATATGGCCGGTGACGTATTCGGTAACGGGATGCTGCTTTCTAAACACATTCGATTGCAAGCCGCGTTCAACCACTTACACATTTTTATCGATCCAACACCAGATTCCGCCAAGAGCTGGAAAGAGCGTGATCGCTTATTCAAATTGCCGGGGTCAAGTTGGGAAGACTATGATGCGAAGTTGATTTCTAAGGGAGGGGGGATTTTCTCTCGTCGCGCGAAGTCGATCGACTTGACGCCAGAGATCCAAAAGATGCTCGGTACCAGAAAAAGCTCTATGGCACCCAATGATTTGATCAAAACGATCTTGCATATGGAAGTCGATTTGTTCTGGAATGGTGGT
Source organism: Vibrio sp. S9_S30 (assembly GCF_014694455.1). GTDB lineage: Bacteria > Pseudomonadota > Gammaproteobacteria > Enterobacterales > Vibrionaceae > Vibrio. Next base: position 113,694 of record NZ_JAAUWT010000005.1, read on the forward strand.
ATTGGGACATACGTTAAAGCGTCTACCGAAACACACACTGACGTGGGTGACCGCGCTAATGATGCATTGCGCATCGACGGCAAAGACATGAGAGCCAAAGTGGTTGGTGAAGGCGGTAATTTGGGTATGACCCAGCTAGGTCGTATTGAATACGCGTTGCGTGGTGGTCGAGTCAATACCGATTTTGTTGATAACGTGGGTGGCGTTGATTGTTCAGATAACGAAGTGAACATTAAGATCTTCCTGAATAGCTTGGTTGCAAATGGTGATCTGACGGTTAAACAAAGAAATCTTATTCTGGATAAGATGGAAGATGAAGTGGGTGAAATCGTTCTAAAAGATGCCTACTGGCAATCTGAATCTATTTCAGTGAGTGAGCAACAAGGGTCTTCTTTGGTGAAAGAGCAAATTCGCTTTATTCATACAATGGAGCGTTCGGGGTATTTGGATCGTGTTTTAGAATACATTCCTGATGACGAAACATTACTAGAACGTGAAAAGAAAGGGCAGGCGTTGACACGTCCAGAACTTTCTGTACTGGTTGCATACGGTAAAATGGTGCTGAAAGAACAGTTGGTGAACGATGAAATCACAAATGATGCATTTCACGCTCAACAATTGGTCAATTATTTCCCATCAGAGTTACGCCGTAACTATATGTCACAAATGAACACGCACCCTCTACGAGCAGAAATTATTGCCACATGCCTTGCAAACCAAATGGTTAACGAGATGGGCTGTAATTTCGTCACCCGTATGCAAGAAGAAACGGGTGCGACCGTTGTCGATATCGCAAATGCTTACTCTGCTGCTCGCGAGATCTTTGAGCTTGGTGGAATTATGAAGCAAATTCGAAGTTTCGATAACTCCGCTACGACGAGTGCTCAATATGATCTTATGTACTTTATCCGACGGATTCTGCGTCGACTAAGTCGTTGGCTGTTGAGAAATCGTTCAAATAAGTCAACCGTCAATGAGCTTGTTGCTCTTTATCACGATGATGTACAAGCGGTAATGAAAGATCTAGATAACCTATTGGTTAAAGACGAAGTTCAGGAGCATAACGATCTCGCCGATCTTTGGATCGAACAGGGCATTGAGCGGCCAGTTGCGAATTACGTAGCTCGATTGTCGAGTCTGTATTCTGCACTGGATATATCTTCAGTCGCTCGTGAAGAAGGTAAAACGGTGAAAGAAGCGGCTAAGATGTACTTCACATTAGGTGATCGTTTGTCTTTGCATTGGTTCCTTAAACAAATCAATCATCAAGCTGTAGAAAATAACTGGCAAGCCCTTGCTAGAGCGTCATTCAGAGAAGATCTTGATTGGCAGCAGCGGGCGCTTACGGCACAGGTTCTTCACTGTTATTGCAGTGAAGGTAAGATGAATGTAGACAAAGCATTAGACGACTGGATTGACAATAATCGCTCTTCTTTGGTTCGTTGGGAAAACATCCTTAACGAGTTTAAAGTGGGTTCAGTCCATGAATTTGCTAAATTTTCGGTCGCTCTGAGAGAATTAACCTTATTAAATTTGAATTGTGCTTCAAATGAGTAAATAATACAGCCCCGTTTAACGGGGCTTTTTTCTTTCGGAGGCACAATGCTTTACCGTCTAGCCAGAACTGGCTTTTTTCAACTCGATGCCGAAAAGGCACACGATCTCGCAATAGAAAACTTCAAACGTTTCAACGGCACACCTCTCGATCTCTTCTATCGTCAGCAACTTCCACATCGACCAGTCGAATGCATGGGTCTTACGTTTAAAAATCCAGTCGGTTTAGCGGCTGGTTTGGATAAAAACGGTGAGTGTATCGATGCGTTTGGTGCCATGGGTTTTGGGTTTGTCGAAGTAGGGACTGTTACACCCAAACCTCAACCGGGTAACGACAAACCTCGTTTGTTCCGTTTGGTCGAAGCTGAAGGCATCATTAACCGCATGGGCTTTAACAACCTTGGTGTGGATCACCTTGTCGAAAACGTAAAAAAATCGACTTATGATGGCATCATTGGAATTAACATTGGTAAGAACAAAGACACTCCAATTGAAAAGGGAAGTGAAGACTACCTGATCTGTATGGAAAAAGTTTACCAATATGCGGGTTATATTGCGGTGAACATTTCGTCTCCAAACACGCCGGGGCTTCGTTCGCTTCAGTATGGTGAAGCACTTGACGAATTATTGTCTGAGTTGAAATCCAAGCAAGCTGAACTTGAAGTTAAACACGGCAAATACGTTCCACTCGCATTGAAGATTGCACCTGATCTCAGTGATGATGAAATCGTTCAGATATGCGATTCATTGGTCAAAAACAAAATTGATGGCGTAATCGCAACTAACACAACGTTAGATCGCACGATTGTTGAAGGAATGAAAAACGCTAACGAAGCGGGTGGGTTAAGTGGTCGACCACTTCAATCACGAAGCACTGAAGTCGTTCGCAAACTTTATGAAGAGCTAGGCGACAAATTACCCATCATTGGGGTTGGTGGTATTGATTCATATGTTGCCGCAAAAGAAAAAATGATGGCAGGTGCTAAGTTAGTTCAAGTGTATTCAGGTTTTATTTACAAAGGTCCTGGTTTGGTCAGAGATATTGTAAAAAACCTATAAATTATGTTCTGAAAATCACATCATATTCACAAAAACGAAAGGGGACTTTTCCCCTTTTTTTTTGTCGATCGCTTTGTAGAATAAATGAGTAAGTGGATTTTGGTTCAGTGAATTGACGGCTAATTTACTGATCACTATGAAGATTGAAGAGACGGAACATGTTGAAACCAAGCGACAACTGGAAGTGGTACTTTGATAAAGAAGTAAGCGCCCTAGTATTAGGGCTTGATGAAGGCATGGCTTTTAAAGTAGAAATTCCTCAAAAGTTTTTAGTGGATTGCGCATTCAAAGATAGCGAGTTTTCTGTCGATGATGCATCCGCATTCCAGCAATTTAAGGAATCCATACAAACTCTTCCTCTTACTGAGCCAAGACAGGCTCAACTTGTACTCAATTGTGTTGCCACACACCGTTATCATAAGCCAGTCCAACCTAAAAGTTGGTTCTTTGACCATCAGGGCGAAGGGCATAACCCCGTGCAAGGTGAATTGGTTTATCTAAAGAATGAGCTAAATAGCGGCTTGTTCGTTGTTGTTGAAGTGTGCGATAACGCCAGCGTATGTACATCAGTGGAGTTAGAAGGTTTTCAACTTACTGCATCAAAATCCCTCAGTTTTTGTCAGTCTGTCAAAGTGATGCATGATCGTATTGCTAGGGCAGAAGCATTTGACAACTATGCGCCGATAGCTCTGGTAGGCTAGTAAGCGTTTTTACACCCTAATGAAATCGTTCCTTCGAGCTGTTGGCATCGCCAATAGCTCTTTTTTTGTCTCCAAACCATCAAACTATCTTGCATTTATTTATCTCATCCCGCTATCGCCAATATCAGTTATGAGAAATTTGAGCGTCGTCATATAAAAAGTGTACTTATTTGAACGGCAGCTTTTACACAAATTCCTGCTCCTGAAGCAAAAAAATTCCCGTTTTAGCCTCAAATGAGGCTTTATTACCGCCAATATTTCAGTCTGGTATATACCAAATTTAGATTGAATAAGTATGCACTATCGCTTTAAGTCCTTTAAAAGCGTCACAAATATTGTCACTAAGTACTTACTGACCAAATGGGGAGCCATTTCTTGAGAGGAACGAAAAAATCGATTGAAAATTGTTCACTTAGACTGTTGAGATTAATCTTTGGAAAGATTGGGTTCGGTTTGTGCTTCTCGCTCAGGTATAATCGAGCTCATTTTTGTTACCAAAAGACCAGTATGAATCAGTATTTAGCCGTTACTTCCAACGGACTTGAAAACCTACTTGCAGAAGAATTGAAAAATTTGGGGATTGAAGACCCAAAACCAGTTCAGGCAGGGGTAAAATTTAAGGCGACCAACGAGCAAATCTACAGAATATGTATGTGGAGTAGGTTGGCATCACGTTTCGTTCGTATCCTTTCCGAATTCAATTGTCAGGATGATATGGATTTGTACTTATCGGTTACGGCGATTAACTGGTCATCGCATTTTACTAGCAGTAAAACGTTCGTAGTGGACTTCAATGGTACAAACCGAGAAATTCGCAATAGCCAATACGGTGCTTTGAAAGTCAAAGACGGCATCGTTGACTCATTTAATAAAAAGAACCTTCCTCGACCGTCGATCCAGAAAGATCATCCAGATCTGCGTGTGCACGTACGCCTTTATAAGGACAAAGCATTGATAGGCTTTGATATGGTTGGTTCTGGACTGCACCACCGAGGTTACCGAACCGAAGCAGGTAAAGCGCCACTTCGTGAGACACTGGCAGCGGCGATTATTTCACGCTGTGGCTGGCAGAAGGGGAATAACTTACTCGACCCTATGTGTGGTTCAGGTACTTTATTGATTGAAGCAGCGATGATGGCAGCCAATATTGCACCTGGCGTTAATCGTAAGTATTGGTGTCTTGAGTCACTTTCTGATTTCGAGCCAGAAACATGGGCAGAGATTAAGTCTGAAGCCAATGTACAAGCACGTAAGGGTGTTAAAAAGGTTGAATCTAAGTTTTATGGATTTGATAACGATGCACGCGTTCTGAAGACTGCCCGTGAAAATGCTAAACGAGCGGGTGTTGAATCACTGATTCGTTTTGCGAAAGAGGACGCTGCGCAGGTTAAACGCCCTGAAGACTTTGATGGCGGCGTTGTTGTTTCAAACCCTCCTTACGGCGAGCGTTTAGGAACACAACCAGGTCTCATCGCATTATACACTGCATTCGGAGCACAATTAAAAGCCGAATTTGGTGGCTGCCAGGCGTCTATTTTCTCTTCTTCTGATGAATTGTTGGCATGTTTACGCATGCGCGCTGAGAAACAGTTTAAGCTGTCTAATGGTGCGTTACAATGTCACCAGAAGAATTACAATATCAGTGAAAGAAGTCACGCTCCTGCGTCTGAATCGAATCAAGAGACGAAACAAGAATCTTCGGTTGCCCCTGCTTTTTCGAATCGTCTGAAGAAGAATTTAACCAAACTGAGTAAGTGGGCGAGAAAAGAGAAATTAGATTGTTACCGTGTATACGATGCGGATCTACCTGAATACAACGCGGCAATCGATATTTACCAAGATCATATTGTTATTCAGGAATATGCAGCACCTAAAAATATACCTGAAGAAAAAACCAAACGCAGATTGACCGATATTATCCGCGCTACTATTCAGGTAACAGGCGTTGAAGCGAATAATGTTGTACTTAAGGTGCGTGAGAAGAAGAAAGGAAATAGCCAGTACCAAAAACTCAGTCAAAATTCTGAGTTCATGCAGGTAACGGAATACGGCGTGGATCTTTTAGTGAATCTTCACGACTACCTAGATACTGGTTTATTCCTCGATCACAAGTTGACACGTCGAAAGCTTGGCCAGCTCGCAGGCGGTAAAGATTTTCTTAACTTATTTGCTTACACAGGTTCTGCGACAGTGCATGCCGCTTGCGGTGGTGCTAAATCGACAACCACGGTAGACATGTCCAAAACTTACCTAGAATGGGCTCAAGAAAACTTGGCTATCAATGGTATCTCTGGGAATGAGCATCAATTTATTCAAGCTGACTGCCTTCAATGGCTAGAGCAAGCAACTGGTGAATTTGATCTTATCTTTATCGATCCTCCAACGTTTTCGAACTCTAAGCGTATGGAGCAGTCTTTCGATGTACAACGTGATCACGTTCAGTTAATGAAACATTTAAAAAGGCTGTTACGCGGTAACGGCACTATTGTCTTTTCTAACAATAAACGGCATTTTAAAATGGATTTAGACGCGCTGGCTGAGCTTGGGTTACAAGCAGAGAATATTTCTTCTCAGACGTTGCCTCAGGACTTTGCGCGTAACAAGCAAATCCATAATTGCTGGATCGTCACTCATCAAGGATAAGGGTGTGATAACTCTCTACAGTACAGAAGGGTGCCATTTATGTGAGATGGCATATGGCTTGTTAGGGCAGGCTGGCGTGACTGAACACGTCGAAGTTGTTGATATTGCATTTGACGACAACCTATATAAACGTTACGGGGTCACAATTCCAGTTGTTGCGATTGCAGGTTCAGAGCCTTCAGAATTGGGGTGGCCTTTCGATTTACAAGAATTACAACAATGGTTAGAGAAACATGGCATTAATTACCATTCATAATGGACAACTTGCGTTCGGTGATCACCCATTGCTTGATCGCGCAGATTTTGTACTTCAGGAAAATGAACGTGTTTGTTTAGTTGGACGTAACGGTGCTGGCAAATCGACACTCATGAAGATTCTGGCGGGTGAAGTCGTTCTGGACGACGGCAAAATGCAAGTCACCCAAGACGTTGTTGTTTCTCGATTAGAACAAGATCCGCCGCGTAATGAATCTGGCACAGTTTTCGATTACGTTTCTGAAGGTTTATCGGGCGCGGGTGAGCAACTTAAGATCTATCAAGATCTTCTTGATCTCGTTGCTGTCGACCCAAGCGAAAAAAATATAAATAAGCTTGCAGCGACGCAAGAGCAACTTGAGCATACTGGTGCTTGGCGATTTGAAGACCGAATTAAGAATGTTTTGGACGCTTTAAAATTGGACGGACATACGCTCCTTTCCAATTTATCTGGGGGGTGGCAACGAAAAGCAGCCCTAGCTAGAGCATTGGTCTGCGAGCCTGACGTCTTGCTGCTCGATGAACCGACCAACCACTTAGATGTAACAACCATCGAATGGCTAGAAGGCTTCCTGAAAGACTTCCGTGGCTCCATCATTTTTATCTCGCACGACAGAGCGTTCATTAAATCCATGGCAACGCGAATTGTCGACTTGGATCGGGGTCAGCTGGCCAGTTTCCCAGGTGACTATGAAAATTATCTGGTTGAAAAAGAAGAAATGCTTCGCGTAGAAGAGATGCAAAACGCGGAATTCGACAAAAAGCTCGCTCAGGAAGAAGTTTGGATTCGCCAAGGCATTAAAGCTCGACGCACTCGTAATGAAGGGCGCGTAAGAGCCTTAAAAGCATTGCGAAGGGAAAGAAGCGAGCGTCGGGAAGTGCAAGGCAAAGCGAATATTCAAATAGATGAGGCGTCGCGTTCAGGGAAGATCGTTTTTGAAGCTAAAAACGTTCACTTTGGTTTTGAAGGCAATACCATTGTTGATGACTTCACCTTTAACATTATGCGCGGCGATCGAATTGCGTTGATTGGTCCAAATGGGTGTGGCAAAAGTACGGTATTAAAACTGCTTTTAGGGACGCTTGAGCCGGATTCCGGCAAGCTTCATTGTGGAACGAAGCTCGAAGTGGCTTATTTTGATCAGTACCGAGAAATTTTGGATCCAGAGAAATCCGTTATCGATAATCTAGCGGATGGTAAACAAGAGGTTATGGTAGGTGGTCGTCAGCGTCACGCATTGAGTTACCTCCAAGATTTCCTTTTTTCTCCTAAACGAGCTCGAACTCCCGTTAAAGCGTTGTCTGGTGGAGAGAAAAACCGTCTTCTGCTGGCCCGTATTTTCCTTCGGCCCAATAATTTATTGGTGCTCGATGAACCAACCAACGATTTGGATATTGAAACTCTGGAACTTTTGGAAGAATTGCTTGCCAACTATCAGGGTACTTTGCTGTTAGTCAGTCACGATAGAGAGTTTGTAGACAATACCGTCATGACAAGCTGGATTTTTGAAGGCAATGGTCGGATAGAGGAATTTGTTGGTGGCTATCATGACGCGCAGCAGCAAAGAGCTCAAGCTAGGTCTTTAAGATCAGCAGCACAACCAACTGAGGGCAGTGGTGCGAAGGTTAAAGATGAGAAACAGGTTGAGGAAAGTCCCAAAAAATCAGCCGATCGCCCCAAGCCTAAGAAGTTATCGTATAAGCTACAGCGAGAGCTTGAAACGTTACCGCAACGGTTAGAAGACTTAGAGCAAAAGATTGAAGATTTTCAGGCGCAGATAAATGATCCGGAATTTTTCTCGCAACCGGTCGATACTACGCAATCTGTATTGGATAAGTTATCCGCTGCGGAACAGGAATTAGAAATTGCTTTTGAGCGCTGGGAAGAGCTTGAAGCAATGCAACAGGAATAAGAATTAACTATGAGTCGTAATAGAGTATTTAAACTTTCGGCAATAACGTCACTGATCATAGGTTCAACAACTGCTCATGCCGCGTTATACAGTATTGAAGTTGTTAGCAGCTCAGAGAATGAGAATTTTGGCTCAGCGATCAGCGAATCCACAGGTGTGACTAACTGCTTCGCAGAAGACTGTGTGAGTAACAACGCGAATCCTATTGTTGCTTCAAGAGGGCGGCTTGGTGAATCAGGTCAGTGGCTCAATGATGAAATGGATTTTCTTTTTGATAACCGCTTTCGGTTTGTTGATCAAGCAAACAGTCGTAGTGAATATCGTAAATATTGCGATTACAATTTACGCTATAACACTTGTGATGCATGGGCTGATCGCTTTTTCTACGGAACGAACGGTTCTGGCGGTAGCCAACGCGTCTTGAACTCCTTTACGTGGTCGACGCCATTCTCTGCGGAGAATAACAATACCAAAGCATTTTTATCCAGTGGTCCGTTGATTTCTGAAGTCCCGGGATATATTTCTGGCACGAATGAAGTTGTGGTGAACAGCTTTGATGGTGAGACGCCTATCGGTAATTCAAGTAGTGGCTATCTTCATACTGGTTCAAGTAATTATGCTCGCCAATATAAGAGCAGAGGATTCTATGGCTCTACCGTGCTTGAGCCTATAGTGACATCCCAGCCACTGGATACAATGGGCGTGACTCGGGCATTCGACTCATTTGAATATAACGGCAAGACATATGTCGTCGGTTCGTCTGCATTTTCTATCTACGGTGATAAGTCGAATTGCGATACGGTATCTGACCCGCATACGCGATCTCAATGCCAAAATCTTCGTTTTAATAATCAAGCGGTGATGTGGGACGTAACCAATGCTTCTTCGGTGAACGTCACTAAAGTTACGGATGCGTCCAGTGGTAACCAATCAAGCCAAGCGAGTGTTAGAGCAGCAGCAGTTGACCCTAACAATTCATATAAACCGGTGCTAGTTGGTTTCTACAATCGTAAAAACTCGTCAGACATGCTCCCGGAAGCCGCGATATTTTTACCGACGTTCAATGCTGATGAAATAGACGGTTGGACAACGAAACCAATCAGTGGCACAACGTTGAACCCTGATGGGTACATCTATCACAGTTCCATTGCGACAGACATTAATCAGAATATGCTGGTTATTGGTTCCACCAAGCGTGGTAATTACGATTACAAGCGTAGCCGAACAGATGTGCCTGTAGAAGAGGGGGCATTAAACAATCGTTTGTGGGTTGCGAATGCTTCTACTAGTAACCCTACCGCCACTTACTTAACCGAAGGCATCTTCTTTGCTGGTTCTGGTGGGGACATGCGCGCCGTGAACGATTTTAATGAAATCGTAGGTCGTATCGATGCTGAAAATGTTCGTGAGGTGGATGGTAAGATCCGACGTAAGCGTGGCTTTATCTACCCATACAACGCAGGAAGCATTGCAGATAATCGTGGGGATATTTTCCAAAGCAAAGCTTGGTGGCTTGATGATCTTACTAACGATGGATCGGTTTCAGGTCACAATAACCAGTTCAGGATCATTGATGCAAACGACATCAACAACGCTGGCATCATTTCTGCTTCTGCAATGATGTGCGTTGGTGGCTATAAAACGACGAGTCACAATGCGTCGTGTCGTGGTACGGAAAAGCTTGTTTCTGTTAAGCTTACGCCTAAAAATGGTGCGACAGCTGCAAATATTCAGCCACGTTCGGCGGATAAAGATCCTGTAGAACGTAATGGTGCAGGGCTAGGGATCCTTATGCTGGCAGCCTTATCACTGATTAGTTTCCGCCGTAAATAAAAATATTGTTAATACTGGGCATGGGTTCACAAAAATGGATCCGTGCCTTTTTTGAACCTTGAGGATCGCGGCGGATTGTACAATTCTTATTAACGGAGTCATAAAAACTCCACGCAACAGTAATAGTAGTAATATAACGAATTACATTGTATGAGGACTGTACTATGAAGAGACAGAAGCGTGATCGCCTTGAAAGAGCTCAATCTCAGGGATATAAAGCGGGTCTGAACGGTAGATCTCAGGAGGCTTGCCCTTATCAGCAGATGGACGCGAAATCGTATTGGCTAGGCGGTTGGCGTGATGCCAGAGATGACAAACAAGCTGGTCTCTACAAATAAATTTATCCACCCATACACTTTACTCTTTATAGACCCCACATTTTGGGGTCTTTTTAATGAGTCTTAATGCACTATAACTAAATTTTTTGACGAAAAAAATACAGTGGGGCAGCCACTGTATTCGAAAAATCAAACGTCAATCTTAGAAAGAAGAGGTGTCTTGGAAAAGACCAACTTTCAGATCTTTCGCGACATAGATTTCCTTTCCGTCTACCAGAACTCGACCATCCGCTAAGCCCATTACCAGCCTGCGGTTTACAACACGCTTCATATCAATTTGGTAGGTCACTTTTTTCGCCGTTGGAAGAATTTGACCGGTGAACTTCACTTCACCGACGCCAAGAGCACGACCCTTGCCTTCGCCACCAACCCAACCGAGGTAGAAACCAACTAGCTGCCACATTGCGTCTAGACCAAGACAACCAGGCATAACTGGGTCGCCAGGAAAGTGGCAGTCAAAGAACCAGAGATCAGGAGTAATATCTAGTTCTGCTTCAATACGTCCTTTACCATATTCGCCTTCGGTTTCAGACATCTTAGTGATGCGATCCATCATGAGCATGTTTGGGGCAGGAAGTTGAGGACCGTTAGGACCAAACAGCTCGCCGCGGCTAGAAGCTAGAAGTTCTTCGCGATTATACGATTCACGTTTATTTTGCATTATTTATTACTCCAAAAATACGTAGAGGCATCTTAGTGAACAGGTGTACGCTAAACAAGTCGGATCAGTTATGGTCGAACCACTGTTTTATTCGATCAATCAAACGATTACCTTGCTCTGGCTTTTCAAAATTTTCCAATCTTTCAATGATTTTTGCCAATATTGTGTCTTCACCGTCACCTCTGAATTCCTTACCAGTCAATAATGGTAAGGCTTGATCAACCGATTCAACGGTCCAAATATGGAATTTATTCTCTTTAATCGCGTCCACAAGCTCATCCTTTAAAACAAGATGTTTAAGGTTTGTAAGCGGTAAAATAACGCCTTGTCCGCCAGTCAGACCTTGGTGAGCGCATACGTTATAGAAACCTTCAATTTTTTCATTCAACCCGCCTACGGCCTGTACGCGACCAAATTGATCAACGGCACCTGTCACAGCGATTTGCTGGTTTATAGGGACTTCTGAAAGCGCACTTAAAAAAGAGCACAGTTGCGCCAGCGAAGCGCTGTCTCCGTCTGTTTCGCAGTAAGACTGTTCAAACACAATCGACGCAGAGTATGGCAAAGGTTCCTCAAGATCCAACGCTCTGCTTACAAACGCTTGCATGATCATCATACCTTTGGCATGGATGTTACCAGCTAAATCTGCTTTGCGTTCTACATCCAAAATGTCGCCATCGCCAAAGTGCATAACACATGAAATGCGCGCAGGTTCGCCGTAAGATGTAGGGTGACCTGCAATGTCAACGACGGTTAGCCCGTTGACTTGCCCAATTTGTTCACCCTCAGTTTCAATAACGACCTGACCATCGAGAATATCTTCAAGTGCGCGTTTAGGTAGATAAGATTCGGAAAAATATTTTGATGCTAACGCGGCTTTAATATGAACACCTTCAATGATGCCTGAATCGGATTCGATAGCAGCTTCGCTGATAAGTCTATTATGCCAAAGTGGGCTTAGTGGGAAAAACTGTTGGTCTTCACATTCGCGGGCACCCGCTCGGAGTAGCTCCTGTATTCCTGAAGGGCTTAGAGAAGGGAGAGAATAGAGTGATATTAAGTACTTGACATAGCCCAGATACTTTTCTAGCGAGCCGTTATCTATACGGCATTCAGGTTCTAACTCGGAAAACATGCAGAAATCACTTCCCATATCTGCGTCCATGTAATCCAAATCACCCATTTGGGTCCTGTCGCCAAGCACTATTAGCTTAACGTCAACAATGCGTTCTGGAGTTTCATTTGGCAAATACTTTGAAGCACAAGGGACTAAGCTAAATGCTTCTCCCAAGAGTGCCGATTTTAATTTCAGCCAACTCGAAGGGTTTGCAAGCAAAAGATTTGCCGAAACCAATAGGTATCCACCATGCGCTTGATATAGCAAACCTTCATTTACGCGCGAGATTTCTCCGTTTATGGACTCAAAAGAGCCAAAAATTGCCTTTGGATCGACTGTTTCTGTTTTTAGGACGGGTTTGCAATCGAAATCTCCAGACTGTTGTAATTCTTGAAACGAACGAACCAATATTTGGCGATAAATCGCGTTGTCTGGACCATTAACTAGAAGGACACGAGTTAAATTGCTAAGTTTATCAAAACGGGCTAAAGCAGAAGAGAAGCGAGGCTGCATTGTTAAAAAAGAGCGTGAGTCTAATGTCTCAAACTGTTTGAACAGCGATTTATAGTTGTCGTATTGTGGGGTGGCTTTCTGCCAAGTTTGCTGCATTTTCTGCTTTTCATAAATTTCAAAAGAGCCAAAGTATATAAAAATTCCCCAGCTCGAGATACAGAAGAATGCCAATTCAAATTAATAAAAGTGTGATCGCTAGAAGATTGTAATTCATTAGGAACTGGGTTACGCTGTAACACGAGTTTAAATTAAGGACAGGTTCATGAAATATCAACAGCTTGATAACCTTGAGTGTGGTTGGAAGTGGCAGTACCTCATCAAGAAATGGAAGGATGGTGAATCGATCACGAAACATCTCGATTCTAGCGAGGCAGATCAAGCCGTTGAGCAGTTGAAACGTATAGAGCATGAACCAACATTTGTTCTGGAATGGATCGATCGACACATGTCTTCTGAGCTCGACAATAAGATGAAGCAGGCGATACGAGCTAAGCGAAAACGTCACTTCAATGCTGAGCAAGTTTATACCAAAAAGAAGTCCATTGATCTTGATTACCGCGTATGGGAAAAACTGTCCGGGCGTGCGAATGAATTAGGCTGTACGCTGTCTGATGCGATTGAATATTTGTTAAGTGAGGCATCTCGCAGTGAAAAAGCGAGCAAAACGGTAAATAGCCTAAAAGAAGATTTAAGTAAGTTATTGTCGGGTTGATATCAAGGAGATAAACATGTTGTGGCTTTTGTTGGTCGCTGCCGTTGTAATATTTTGGTTAATTGGCGTTGACCGCCCAAAACTCAAAGCTGAGTTTAGAGATGGCGAGATAGCTACATTTAAAGGTCATTTCCCCGCGGGCTTTAAACATAACTGCCTAGAAATTGGTCATAAAATGCCATTTTCTGGTGTTGTAAAAGTTTACTCAACTCGTAATGGTGCAAGGCTGACCTTTAGCAAAAATATACCGAATAAAGTTCAACAACGAATTAGGAACGTATTTCCCCATCAAGGTTTTAAGCACGACTCATCAAAAAAATCTGCGTAACGTTTTGTATTGTCTCTCACCTAAGCACCAAGCCGTTTTGGCTTGGTTCAAATCCCTCTCCATAGGCTTAATTCCTTCAAATACAGTTAGATTTAGGTCGTAAAAATCACTCTATTCATTAGGTCAATAACCATTTTAAGCGTTAATTTTTAACCAACGCAAAAGGGGAGAGTGATGAACCTGAGAATATTGTTGCTAGTAAGCTGCCTTGTCACACCTGTTTATGCCGATGATTCACAAACCAACAACGTTGCCGCTAAAATAAAAGCAAAAGTTGAAAAAGTAATACGAAATTACAAGAAGCCACTACAAGGCTATTGCAACTACATGATTGAAATGGAACATAAAGGCAAATATGCCTATATCAAAAGAGTGAGCTATACCGGAGATAGAAAGATATGCAAGTTGGGAAGGCGAGGTATTAAGAAAGGGATGCGATTCAAATACCACGTACCCGAAAAACTGATTAGGATTCACGTTTCAGAGTAGTCACATCCCTAAGCTAAGGGCGCAATATATCAATGGTATTGATTAACGCACTATAACTAAATTGAATGTAAATATAACTCAACCAACGTCTTAAACAGTTTTGACTTCAACAGCCTATAAGATTCAGTTTACCTACTAAAATTAAGCCTTCTTGAAATAACCGTCCAGATAGCAAAAAGGAGCCTTAAAAAGGCTCCTTAACCCCAGTGCAGCAAGCAAAGGTGTGAGGTCGTGGTAATAATGCAATCGATTACATTTGTGTGTAAACCATTATTAACCAATATTGGATATTGATCTCATAAAAATATATATCTTTCATCTAGTTACAACTCTTGTTCTCATCTGATACCAATATTTCGAAAAATACTGTGAACTGAGAAAGATATCGATCAATGCATAAGCCTCATACGCACACTGCCAATTTGTAGAATATGACTGTCTTGATTCAATGCTAGGTAAACGTAGGAATGGTAAAACTTGGTAGGTGTGCTGTGCTTATGTGATTTGCAAATACAGTGAAGAGACGATGGTGTGGCCACCGTCTTTTCATTTCAATTACCGTTATATATTGGCAATTCTTAAGATGCAGCGATGTAAGGTGACATAGATTGAATTAACCCTTTCATGTCCTTATCCTCTCTAACAATAGAGTAATGATCGCCACTCAGCTTTTGTACTTCCATATCTTTAAGGTAAGGAGCCCAGGTTTGTGGGTTAGGGTACCACGCCATTGGGTTTTCAACGCTAGGCTGAGCATGCAAGTAAAGAATTTTGCCTTGAATACTTAAAGGAGTTGGTATGTACCCATGGACGGCATCTTTTGTCGTATTTTCCATAGCCAATAATCGAGCGAAATAGTCACTGGTTAGAGCAGGGGGAAAGATGCCCTTTAATTGTCCTTTGCCCACGATGTAGTTGAGCCTATCCATCTGGTTGTGAAGTCTACGTAACTTTTGGGTTGGGATGTCTAACTTAAACGCGTATTTGAAGAAAAGATGCAAAGTTTCAACAGAGTCTTCTTGCTCTGGTTCATACATAACGCCATTTAACGCATTACGAATTTGAACTTTGTCGTTTTGAGTCACTTTCCCTTGCTGCATCGCATGTTCGAATAAGAGTTCGAATTGTGCTTCGGGATCCTTGTGCTCTCTAAGTTGCTCTGCTGAAATGTCTAAGCTGTACATTTGTTTGAAAAAGGTAGAGAGCCCTTGAGCAATGTCAGTGTTCTCTCGCAGGTGATACCCATTCGGTAAATCGACTAGGGCGAGCATCCCCACTTTTCTATCTGATTTTTCTAAAATACGAGCTATTTCTATGGAAATTGGTGCTCCTGCACAATACCCCATAATGAATACGTCACCCTGTGGTTGTTGCTTCATTATTAGATCTGCGTAGCGTTGTGCATAGTCTGGCACAGAGAGTCGAGCGATTTCTTCTCCTGCTTCAGCACCGGGTGCTCTCAATCCATAGACATTCAAAGTTTCTGGAAGTAATGGCACCATCTTTTGGTACACCTGCACGTGACCATCTCCTGGATGCACCAAGAACAGATGTTCATCGCTGTCAGATGATTTCATCTCAATCAGAGAGTTGATTTCAGAAGGTGCTAATAATGCTTCGGGTTGCGGGTTACTTATAGCGCGTTCAACCGCAGTTGATAAACTCAGCAGCGTATCGTTATGCATGAGCGTGTCCGATTTAATTTGGATAGTAAACTCTCGATTCACTTCCGATAGCATGGATAACAATTGTAGTGAACTACCGCCTAAATCCGTAAAGCTATGTTCCAGATAAACGGGAGCACTCATTGAAAGAATATGCTGCCAAATACTCGCGATACCTAATTGCGTAACGGTTTGCGGTGCCGTTTGAGCCATCTGAACACGTTTGGAATCCTGAGCATTTGATTTGATTAAAACCGTATCTAACTTCCCACCCACTTTTATCGGGAAGCGCTCCAACCAAGCATAACGCTTAGGGAGCATATAAGAGGGAAGCTGTTTCGTTAAATATCGGCTGAGCTCACAAGCGATTCTATCAGCATCTTGCGGGGTTTCTGCGGTGTGGTATGCCGTTAATGAAACGGGGGTACCTTGTGAGTTCCGCTCCACATCTATGTGGATGTCGATGTGACGAGTACTAAAAAGGAAGGCACAAGCTTCTTTTAATTGGTTCGCCACTTCATCGGTAACGACAAGCTGCCCAGCAATCTTGATTTGATTATCCTGCCGACCAACAAAGATCAGTTCATTCTCATTGGAAATCTCGACAATATCGCCTGTTCGGTAAAAGCACTCAATATTATCGGTGAGAGGATCGGGGATATACAGGTATCGGCTTTGGTTGTTTTTCTGATCTTTATACACGTTTTGAAGTCGATTGCTAACTAATAACTCACCTTTTTCGCCTGTTCCGCATAGTTGCCAGTTGCCCGTGATTGTACACAGCCTCATAACACGAACATCGACCCCTCGAACCGGCTTGCCAAGGGTAGTTGGTAAAATTTCTTTCGATAATCCTGAATCGAAAAGTACCGAGCTCATTACCCAAATGCCGGCTTCTGATGGACCATATCCATTAACTACGCGAGATACGCCCGCTTTTGCAAGGCGAGGGGGAAGATCGTCACTAAATGCCTCACCAACCAACATTACAGTATTCAAGGGGGCGAAAATACGCGCCGGGTTACCTTCATGAGTTTGAAGCAAATGGTTAACGTGTGACGGTGTGATTGTCATATGTGACACTTGTTGTTCTTCGATAAACTTCACAAAGCCTTGATGGCAAAACATGGTTTGCTCATCTATCAACACTAAACATGCACCGTTTCCTAGAGATATTGCTAATTCATTAACGACGGCATCAAAGTTACGTCGAGAAAGTTGTATTAGACGGCTTTCAGGGCACAAATGAAGCTCCTCGCTGGCAGAGCGAGTGAGGTTCGATAGTGGAAGCATTGGCATCGCTATCACTTTAGGTTCCCCCGTTGTCCCTGAACTACAGAATACGCAAGCGTTGCTACGAGATCCTACCGCGGCAATACGTGTTTTAGCGGTGTTATCAATATTGTGCTGATGCTCGCTCAGCACGAGTGTTTCAAATTCATCCATACCTTGGGAGAGATGAGCATTGTCTTCGTCAAGGAGAATGAGAGTAGGGGCGATTTTTCTTAAACGTTTGTTGTTAACTTCTAGTCCCAGTTTCGGCTCGACGAAATGAATTGCCGCACCCAGTTTAAGAACCGCTAAAAACGCGGTTGCAACATCTATGTTAACTCTAGAAAAACATACGGCGACAACTTGACTCGTATTCCCTGTAGGCAACTTCCCGAGAACACCTTGCAAATAGTTTGCGAGTTGATTCGCTTTGTTATCCAATTCTTGATAGCTAAATGAGTCCCCTGAAGGGTTTAAAATGGCTTGATGACTGGGAAACTGACGCGTAATTAGCTCGAACTGTTGTAGCCACGGCAAAGACACATGATCGCTTTTAGCAGAGAGTTTGTGGTGATGAATTGAAGCATCCATATCTGAATTGATCCATTGAAGACAGGCGAATTGAAAACGCTCCTCATAGATACCCTTGCGCTCAAATTATTTATGCTTAAGTCAGCAAGGTAAAACAGTCTTTACCCTTTATATAAAGAGAAGAGGCAGCCTAATAAAAATTGCCCGTAACCTATCAAAACATTGTGAATAGTTTTACCGATTAATATTCTCTTAAATGAGATATTGCACCAATTTTGAAAAAATATGAAATGAAGAAATAAGTAAATTACATCAATGAGTTAAGCCATTATTCAATGGCAAAACTATCAATGTTGATTTTGTTATTTCTTGTGGAGAAATGGGATACGAAATATTGATTCGCCTCTACAACGTCGCAAAATTGGTCTGCGGCAAGGCTCCACAGGGCTCACGCTACAAAAAACCACTGGCACAAAATGCTTATGTAAGAAGTCATCATGTCATACAGCCAAGGCAGTGTTTAGCAGTTAAACGTCGGTGATAATCCGCACACGAATTCAGATGATGTTCACTGTATCCGTTCCGTTCAAAGTCAAATAGGATAACGTTGTTGACTCGTTTTGGCTTGGATCGGTGAAGCATATTCTAGGCGAGCGACGTCATGTTAGTTCAATGTCTTGGTCACTCATAAGAGGTATATTGGTTAAGGGGTTTCAAAGCTCGTATGTATGAGAATACTTTTAATTTCTCAAGCTGGATATTAGTATCTGGAATACATACCTTGGTGCGCATTATTTATATTATGTTAAATACGATTTAAGCCTGCGTAAAATCTTCGCCTCTTCTTTGTGGTATTTGTGGTAGCACTGCCGAAATTCGTGCTATTTA
This sequence comes from Vibrio sp. S9_S30, assembly GCF_014694455.1. Classification (GTDB taxonomy): domain Bacteria; phylum Pseudomonadota; class Gammaproteobacteria; order Enterobacterales; family Vibrionaceae; genus Vibrio. Next base: position 132,165 of record NZ_JAAUWT010000005.1, read on the forward strand.
ACCATAATCCTATTTACCATAAAATAGCTAATAATCATTAATTTAATCAAAGATTAAGACATGATTATTAGCGTTACGATAAGTTCGTATTTCGAGTCTTCGCCATGTAGCTGACATGTAACGCTTTCATCGGTATCTCCTAAGAGTATTCTACCGGACAAATACAAGTATAAAGTATCTGAAGTTAAATCCACCTAATTACTTTACGGCTTTACGAGTACGCCTTTAAAATTTCTTGTATGTCTTTAGCTCGGATGGGTTTGGCGACAAATTTGTCCATGCCTGCTTCTAGACATTTGTCTTTGTCTGTCGTCATTGCGTGCGCGGTTAGTGCAATGATTGGAAGCGTCACCCCTTTTTTTCGCAAAATTTTGGTTGCCGCTAGTCCGTCCATTTCTGGCATGGAGATGTCCATAAATATAACGTCGAGTTTTTCTTGATTCGTTTCAACAAACTCTATGGCTTTTACACCGTTTGGTACGATGTGCACTTTATGCCCTAGATTCGATAACATCAATTTGATGACCATTTGGTTTGCTGGGCTGTCTTCGGCGACCATCACTTCCAAATTTTTTTGTGGCACTTTGCTATGACTGTGTTTGTTATCGATGTTCTCATCAGTTTTTATGCTACCGATCGGCAGTGTGACAGTAAACGTACTTCCCTTATTGGGTGTGCTCGAAACTTTTATATCGCCGCCCAAAAGCAAAGCTAATTGTTTTGAAATGGCTAAACCAAGACCTGTACCGCCAAACTTGCGAGTGATCGAACTGTCGGCCTGAACAAAAGGTTTGAACAGCTTTTCGATTGCTGCTTCATCCATTCCGATTCCGGTGTCTGAGACTTTAATGATCAAAGCTTGGCTATTTTGGGTTGTCACTTCTACGTTAATTTCACCAGTATGGGTGAACTTAACGGCATTCCCAACTAAGTTGAACATGATTTGAGACAATCGAGTTGCGTCTGTATGGATTTCTTCAGGTAAATCTTTACCAAGGGTTATTTTCAGCGAGAGCGATTTCTGATTTGCTAGCTCTTGGTAATGTTGAAGATTACTAGTGACAATGTCACGTATGTTGACGTTCTTAGTATCTAAGTCAAAGCTCCCCGACTCTATTTTTGATAGATCTAAGACGTCACTGATGATGGCAAGCAGCAGTTCTGCGGATGATTCCATCATTCTTAATACATCGATATTGCTTTTATCGGAACACTTGGAAAGCTGGACGTCAATAAGACCTAAAATAGCATTCAGAGGGGTTCGAATTTCATGGCTCATCATTGCAAGAAATTGAGACTTGGCGATGTTGGCTTTTTCGGATTCCATTCGAGCACGTTTTAACTCTAAGTATCTTTTCTTACTTTGCGATATGTCTTTTATCGTGCCTCTGTAGCCAAAGAACTCGCCTTCTAGATCGAATAACGGAGCCCCACTGATGCTTAGCCAGACACCTTTTTCAAGGTCATAGCACCATTCAAGATCCCGCACAGGGGATCGTGTATTCATGGCTAAAATTAAAGGGGTGAGTGCTGCATTGCTTTGAACAAGTTCGTAAATTTTTTTGTTATGAAAGTCTGTTTTAATGGCGTCAATCTGCGAGATGTAGGTGAGATGGAAATCAGCGTCGGTTTCCCATAGACAATCCCCTACACTACTGGCGAAATCTCGAAAACGCTCTCGGTTTTGTTTTAACTCATTGGTTCGTGTTGCCACGAGGGTTTGAAGCTTCTCTTTATAATCAATATCTATGACGGCCCGTTCTATCAAAGGTCGCAAGCGTGCAAGAATCCCTTTACAGTTTATACAGAACTGCCCTTTTTGCTTGCCTATAAACAAGATCACGGACTGGCTGGCTTCAGACTCGACCCCGATAAGCAGGACGGACTGAATTTGGTTTTTTAATATGGAATTGAACTGCTTAAATTGTTGAAGAGATTCTGGTTGATAGACGATGATGCTTTCGCCGCAGAGGGCACGGTTAAATTTGTCGTCGTTAGCCCACACCTTATCTTTAAAGACTTTATTGGTGCTTAATAATGTTTGGAAATTGGAATCACCCAAGTTTCTAGATAGTACGATGGCGTCTTCGAATTTGATGTACTTTCTAAGTACGCACAATAATCCGTTGAAGATTTGATGTTTATTGCTTGCGCCGGTCATCGAAGAGAGCGAAGCAAGGATAGCTCGGTTCTCATCGAGGAGTTTTTGTTCTTTTTCTTTGCTTTTTTGAAGTTCAAAAAGAGCTTCTTGCAGTTGCTCTTTGTCAAATGCGTTCATTAGGCTCTCTTGTTTTCATGGAATACAACCGACGAAATCATTAAATTTCCGTGAGCATTGATGGCGTTTTCGAATCGACCTTGTTCACCATAAGTGAATGGGCAAATAAACGGTTGTTTCTTCAAAGCTAAATGTACTTGTTCACAAACAGTGTCCATTGCACTCTCTATATGCAACATTGATCCGGCACAGAATATGTTGATGGCCCCAAGCGGCTCTCCCATGTCAATGCATGAGTCACCAGTCAGTTGAATGACACGCCCCGGCCTATTTATCAAACGCTCTTTGGAGCCTGTCATTAAATGGATGCGCTCACCTATTGCTATTTCAGTAAATAGCTCAATACCTTCGCCATTAGCGGATCGCCTAACTGGATGAGAGAGTTTGTAGATAGGTTGGTAGTCAACGCTGCCAACAATTCTACCGAGAGGGTAAAGATTTGTAGTGGCAAATAAGCTGGTTTCATCAACAATATGGTTGCCAAGTGTTGCGCACCAACTTTGATATACCTCCAATGCCGGTTGACTATCTATTTCAAGAATCGAACGGTGCTCAACTTTCGTCACCTCACCACTGATACCCGTTGTGGAGTACCCAGTATGAAACCCAGTTTCACATGGCGAAGAGGGGTAAAGGACGGAAATAGAGACCCCTTGATTAGAGATACCTTGCGACGTGAAAATTTGCCAATTACCTTTCAGCGCGTTATCTGCTGCACTGCCTCCAATTAAAGGAACCAGCGTACCAAATTCTTGATGGATAGCGTCAATAATAGATTCTTCAAAACCGGGAGTGGCGTGCAGGATAATCAAATTAGGCAACTCACCTACTCTGCCGCTGTTTACAATAGCCTTTCTCAGTGTCGCTTGTGTACTGCTTAGCGCATTTTCAACTGTGGTATCGGCAATCGCTGTACCGTAAGCCGAGATAGAAGCGCTGTCTTCAATCAACATAATACCAACTACGGGACCTCGGTGGAATCCTTCCTCAGTGAGTATTCCTTTACAGGATGTGCAGCCTTGAATAGGTGTGTTTGGAAATCGTGCTGACAAAGCCATTCGCAATGTTTCGGCTGAATACTCTTCAGTGAAATAACAAAGCACCAGAGATGGGTTGAGTTCCGATGGGATTCGCGAATTCAACTCTTGAATCACTTCTGGTACGTCTCTTTGGTGGGAAAAAGCAGTAATCAACTTCATTTTTGGGACTATGAAACAAGTGACAAGTTTTAAGTTGTTTTATACATCAATAAATCACTCATCGCACCTATTTATTACCATTTGCTCAATAAAGAGTGCCTCCTATTTTCCTTTACGAATGATCTTCACATAATCACCATTCTGTTTATTTGTAATTAAAATGTGATCGTATTTAGTACGTTCATTAAATATCCAGTTTTTTGTATTTATATCCGGATTAATAATAGTGTTATTAATGGATACGCGAAAATGTTCAGAGTCGCCTACAATATAGTTGTTATGATCGGCGAAATGTATTTCGAACGCCTGATTGTTTAATGAGAAACGACAGGTCTCAGCCATACATTTGACAATGTTACCTTGATCTTGATCAAGTGTACGCCAAGTAAATGCTGCTATTAAAATCAATAGCATGAGAACAATTTGAGCAATTCGAGCTGGCGTTAATTTTTGCGCAGGCATTGGGAGGTTTCCTCTATGTACAAACTTCAAATTTTTAACAATTAGTTGAATGACCGGAGTGTAAGTGAGGTTAATTTCCTGTCATTGAATTGTTAGTTCCAGTATAGTGGCACATTGAAAATGCCGCTTTTTTATTAAAATCGTTAAAAGGAATTAACAGTATGAAAAAACGACCATTCCTTGACCGATTTGGTGGCATTGCGACATATGTCGTGTTGGAAGTAAAAGTGTAGTTAATTAAAATATTTGGAAGCATGCAAATGAGCCAAGAAAAGCAGCTAGAACAAAACTACAACTATACAGTCGTTCGTCAGTTTACCTTAGTTACCATACTTTGGGGAATTGTCGGAATGGCTGTTGGTGTTTTGATTGCCGCTCAATTAGTCTGGCCACAGCTAAACTTTGATACGCCGTGGTTGACGTACAGTCGCTTACGTCCCCTGCATACTAATGCGGTTATTTTTGCGTTTGGTACGAGCGCACTGTTTGCAACGTCTTATTACGTTGTGCAGCGTACGTGTCAAACTCGTTTATTCGGTGGTCCACTTGTCGCCTTTACCTTCTGGGGATGGCAGGCAATTATTTTATCCGCTGCAATTACTTTACCTTTGGGTTACACCTCTGGTAAGGAATATGCAGAGTTAGAATGGCCTATCGACATCGCAATTACCCTGGTTTGGGTGGCTTATGCGGTGGTCTTCTTTGGTACGCTTATCAAGCGAAAGACCTCTCACATTTATGTGGCGAACTGGTTCTTCGGTGCCTTTATTATTACCGTAGCGGTTCTTCATATTGTAAATAGTATGGTTGTCCCAGTTTCCTTGGGTAAATCCTATTCTATTTACTCGGGTGCGGTCGACGCCATGGTTCAGTGGTGGTACGGTCACAATGCCGTAGGATTCCTTCTTACAGCTGGCTTCTTGGGAATGATGTATTACTTTGTTCCTAAACAAGCTGGGCGACCAGTTTACTCATACCGTTTATCTATCGTTCACTTTTGGGCGTTAGTTTCCCTCTATATCTGGGCTGGTCCTCACCATTTGCACTACACTGCTCTGCCTGACTGGACTCAGTCTTTAGGTATGGTGATGTCTTTGGTTTTGTTTGCTCCATCTTGGGGAGGCATGATCAACGGTATCATGACGCTTTCTGGTGCTTGGCATAAACTTCGGTACGACCCAATTCTTCGATTCTTGGTTGTTTCACTGTCTTTCTATGGTATGTCAACGTTTGAAGGTCCTATGATGGCAATCAAGACGGTTAATGCACTGTCTCATTATACCGACTGGACTATCGGTCACGTGCACTCTGGCGCATTGGGTTGGGTTGCCATGGTATCGATTGGTTCGGTATATCACTTGATTCCCAAACTGTTTGGTCAAGAGCGTATGTACTCCATTAGCCTGATCAATACGCACTTCTGGATGGCGACGATTGGTACGGTTCTGTATATCGTTGCAATGTGGATCTCTGGTGTTATGCAAGGTCTTATGTGGCGTGCGGTTAACTCAGACGGTACTCTGACTTACAGTTTCGTTGAATCTGTAGAGCAGTCTTACCCCTTCTACTTTGTTCGTTTCCTTGGTGGTTGCATTTTCTTGTCTGGCATGTTCCTTATGGCATATAACGCATATAAGACAATCACTGCCCCTAAAGACAGTCTAAAAGCTGTTGCTCAACCGGCATAAGGAAATTAACTAATGAGTTCGAATTCAAATAACCGTCATGAAATTGTTGAGAAGAACGTGGGTCTTCTTGCGATTTTGATCGTATTTGCTATCAGTCTTGGCGCTTTGGTTGAAATTACACCGTTGATTTTCCAAGAACAGACAACCAAGCCTGTTCAAAACCTGCGCCCATATACTGCGTTGGAAATGGAAGGTCGTGATATTTACATCCGTGAAGGCTGTAATGTATGTCATAGCCAGATGATTCGCCCATTCCGCTCGGAAACAGAACGTTATGGTCACTACTCTGTGGCAGGTGAGAGTGTTTGGGAACACCCTTTTCTTTGGGGTTCAAAACGTACGGGACCAGATTTGGCTCGTGTCGGTGGTCGTTACTCGGATGAATGGCATCGTGCTCACTTAATTAATCCAAGAGAGCTCGTCCCTGAATCTAACATGCCTGGCTTCCCTTGGTTGGAAGATAATGTTTTAGACGGCAAGCTGACACAAAAGAAACTGACCGTTTTCCGCGATAAATTTGGTGTTCCTTACACGGATGATCAGATCGCCAATGCAAAACAAGATGTAGAAGGTAAAACAGAGATGGATGCCATCATTGCTTACCTTCAATCTCTTGGTCACGCGATGAAGTAAGGGGGAATATATGGATATCGTTACTATTCATAGTATTTGGACCGTAGTGTTGTTCGTCAGCTTTCTCGGTATTGTGTGGTGGGCTTTTGGTAAAGGTCGAAAAACACGCTTCGACGAAGCCGCTAATCTCGTGTTTTCTGACGAACAGGATCCCTCTGACAATAAAGAAGGAGTGACCAAATAATGAGTACTTTTTGGAGCCTCTGGGTAATTACGATTACCGTAGGTACATTGCTAGGTTGTGCCGCCCTTCTTTACTGGTGTATTAAAGATAAGATGGGCGTGGAAGAAGGTGCGGACATGGGGCACGAATACGATGGTATTCGTGAACTGAATAACCCTCTTCCAAAGTGGTGGACATATTTGTTTGCGAGTACCTTTGTGTTTACCGCAATCTACTTGGCGTTATTTCCAGGTTTGGGCAACTTCAAGGGGTTATTGGGGTGGCAAAGCTCTGATCAAACGGTTACCACTGTTCAACAGTCCCGTGAGCGAATTGCTAAAGCACAGGAAGAGAAGCACCTTGATCAATATGCAAAGGAACTGAGTGATGCAGACGCCTATTTTGGCGAAGCATTCCGTAAGCTTGCCTACAATGATGCTGGTGAACTGAATGACATTACTGAAATTGCTAAAAATGAAGAAGCAATTAAAGTGGGTCAACGTTTATTTTTGCAAAACTGTTCCCAATGCCATGGTTCGGATGCTCGTGGTCAAAAAGGGTTTCCTAACCTTACTGACAATGCGTGGTTATATGGCGGAGAGCCTGCTGCCATCGTGAACACGGTTATGAACGGTCGTATTGGTGCTATGCCAGCTTGGGGTGAATCTTTTGGCGAGCAAGGCGTACGTGAAGTGGTAACTTATACGTTGAGCCTTTCGGGCCGCAAGGTGAATGCCCGTGAAGCCGAAGCAGGTAAGGTTCGTTTTGCAGCTTGTGCCGCATGTCACGGTACAGATGGCAAAGGAAACCCTGCGTTTGGTGCGCCCGACCTAACAGACCAAGTTTGGTTGTTTGGTGAAACGCGCGCTGACATCACCGAGACGGTTATGTACGGTCGTCAAGGCGTGATGCCTGCATGGAAAGACATTCTAGGTGAAGACAAGATTCAACTTGTTTCTGCTTACGTTTGGAGCTTGAGTAACTCAGGCAAATAGTGCATGTCTATACAGCCCCTCTCCAGGGGCTGTCTTTTCTATAAGTTAATTCTGATTTCTGTTATTGAGAACTTTTCTATGGTACAGCCTTGGTATAAACAATTTTGGCCGTGGTTTCTGATCGCGCTTCCAGCTACCGTCGTTGTGGCAAGCTTTGTCACACTTGGCATTTTTTCAAAAAATTCTGTTTCATTGGTTACCGAGGATTACTATAAAAAAGGCAAAGCCATCAATATTGATATCTCAAAGCAGAATGTGGCGCGAGACCTCAGTTTGTCGGCTACTGTCTCTACCAGTTCGAACCGCATTATTATTGATTTCAATAAAGGTCAGCTTGAACAATTCCCCGCTTTAGTCGTGTCATTTTCACACCGAACGTTAGCAGACAGGGATTTTTCTCATACATTGTCTGCTAATGGTTTAGGGCAGTATGTGATCAGTCTAGAGAATGAGATTGACGGTCCTTGGTTTGTTAAAGTAGAGCCGCACGATAAGAAATGGTTGATTCAAGGTAAAGTGACATTCCCATTACAATCACCAACGCAATTGGGTAATTAAATTAATGATAAAAGAGTGTTATCACTGTGGTGAAGACGTACCAGCCAACACTGATTTTAACGTTGAAATTTTAGGGCAAAAGCGTGAAATGTGCTGCCCTGGTTGCGAATCTGTCGCTCATACTATTGTTGAAAGCGGTCTTGTTTCCTACTATCAATATAGAACCGCTCCAGCCGAGAAAGCGGATCTGGTTCCTGAGCAACTGCGTAACCTCATTCACTATGACAACGAAGATGTGCAATCTGAGTTTGTCCGTCAATATGATCATCAATCAGAGGTGACACTGTCACTGGAAGGCGTATCTTGTGCTGCTTGTGCATGGTTAATTGAGAAGCAATTAATTCATCAATCTGGCGTGCTTTCTATTCGAGTGAATACCACAACGAATCGTGCCATTTTAGCATGGGATAAATCCCAAGCTAAGTTGAGTGAACTGTTGGCGACTGTACACCAATTAGGATACAAAGCCGCCCCATTCGAAGCTGACCAACAAGAAGCCTCTTATCATCGTGCGATGAAGCAGTATCTATATCGGCTTGGAATCGCTGGCTTAGCCACCATGCAGGTGATGATGTTAGCCGTCGCACTGTACTTGGAAGTGTTTGGTGACTTAGATTCAGAGTTTAAGCAATATTTCCGTGTGGTTAGCTTAATCTTTGCAACACCTGTTCTGCTGTATTCCGCACTCCCTTTTTACTTAAATGCTTGGCGCAGCTTAAAAGGACGAACGCTGGGTATGGACGTCCCTGTCTCTATCGCGCTTATTTTTGCTTATGTGGCAAGTTTAGTCGCCACAGTGACCGAGCAAGGTGAAGTCTTTTTTGAATCCATCACCATGTTTACTTTTTTCTTACTGCTTGGACGATTTTTGGAAATGCGAGCCAGAAGGAAAGCGGCGGCGGCCAGTGCCAATTTGCTGAAACTTATCCCTGCGATGGCAACGAAACTCGATGGCTCACAAGTTCCAGTTAAAACGTTAATGATCGGCGATATGGTAAGAGTTTTACCCGGCGAACACATTCCTGCAGACGGCATAATCTTAAAAGGGCGTGTACACATTGACGAGTCCATGTTAACTGGTGAATCGATTCCTGTCGTCAAAAAACAAGGAGATACGGTATTTGCTGGTACTTTGAATGGTGATGAGTCATTTGAGCTAGAAGTGAACACCAGTAAAGCAAACTCAATGATCTCTAATATTGCAAGGCTACAAGATGAAGCACAAATGTCTAAGCCAAAAATTGCTCAAGTTGCCGATGTCGTCTCTCGATACTTTGTAGCGGTAATATTAATTGTTGCTGCTTGTACTTGGGCATATTGGCATCAAACCAAACCAGAGGATGCGTTTTGGATTATGCTCGCCGTGCTTGTCGCCACTTGTCCTTGCGCTCTATCACTTGCTACCCCGACGGCCATTACTTGCGCTACCTCGCGATTGGGAAATTTGGGTATTCTCCTACGAAAAGGACATGTATTCGAAACTTTATGTAAAGTGAATCACTTAGTTGTTGATAAAACAGGTACGCTGACCGAAGGGAATATTCAGATTGATAGAACCGAAATCAACAGCCAAAGCTTTTTAGAAGAAGAATGCCTTGCGATAGCGGCCTCTCTAGAGAGCCATGCAAACCACCCCATTGCTAAAGCTTTTAAAGTGTTTGCCAACACAAAAATTGAAGTGGACCAAGTCGAAAATAAAATCGGCTTTGGTATTGTTGGCCAATACAATGGTCAACCCTGCAAAATAGGCAGTGCGATTTTTGTATTAGGGAAAGAAGTTGAATCGCAACAACCGTGCGTGTATCTCTCCATTAACGACTCTCACGTGGCGACGTTTTACTACCACGATCCTATTCGTGAGCAAAGCCAAGTGTTCATTTCCAAACTGGCAGAGGCGGGAATTAAAACGACTCTGCTTACGGGTGACTCTTTGAATAATGCCCAACCCGTTGCCAACGCGATGGGCATTGAATCTGTCGTGGCCAGCGCGAGCCCGCAAGAGAAACTTGCGTTCTTGTCAACGCTCAAGGATCACGAAGTCTCTCTGATGGTCGGTGACGGAATAAATGATGCCCCTATTCTTGCAGGTGCTCACCTATCAGTGGCGATGGGAGGAGGCGCCGATGTGGCAAAATCTTCCGCTGATATGGTGTTACTAGGAGACAGGCTCGATAAATTGATTGAAGCACGTTCTCTTGCTCTCAAAACGCGTAAAATAATTATGGAAAACCTCGCATGGTCGCTAGGATATAATTTATTGATATTGCCTTTAGCGGTAGCAGGGTTGGTGGCGCCGTATATTGCGGTTGTCGGTATGTCCGCCAGTTCAATCATCGTTGTTACCAATTCACTTAGGTTACTAAAAGAAAATGGCTAGTCTCTATATTCTGATCCCTATCGCAATATTGCTCGTCTGCTTAGCGGTGGCTGTTTTTCTATGGGCAGTAAAAAGCGAACAATTTGAAGATTTGGAGCGCCAAGGCCATAACATTTTATTTGATGAAGATGACATGAGTGAAAAGACCGCTCGAAAACCGAACGACAATAACGTTGAGTGAACTGTAAGTGACGGACTGGTTAGGGGCATTATTGATTGGAATTCTTGGCGCGGGCCATTGCATGGGAATGTGTGGTGGTATTGCCTCTGCTGTAGCGATAGGAAATTCAAGTTCCCATCGAACGTTGTTCATCACACTATTTTATAATTTGGGGCGTCTCTCCTCCTACGCGTTTACAGGGGCACTTATCGGGGGAGCCATTTCATCGATTGCCCAGTTTTCTGATTTCAACCTTGCACTGACCTACCTTCGGCTAGTTTCCGCCTTGTTCATGATTGCGCTGGCACTGTATATTGCAAAATGGTGGCAAGGTTTGTTGGTAATAGAAAAAGTGGGGCAAGGTCTTTGGAAATTTGTTTCACCTGTAGGGAAAAAACTTCTACCATTACGCTCGCCGCTTCATGCGTTTCCATTTGGTTTTTTATGGGGATGGTTGCCTTGTGGCTTAGTGTACTCAACTTTAACTTGGGCGGCGGTTTCTGGTAGTGCATTGGACGGTGCTATTATCATGTTTGCATTTGGTTTGGGTACCCTGCCTGCCATGCTATTGGTTGGCTTAAGCGCGACTAAGTTTCAAAAGTGGCAAAGAAACAGCACCTTTCGACAGTGTGGAGCACTGCTCTTGTTAGCGTACGGAGTGTATACCGGTTACAGTGCCCTCACACTACTTACATAAATTGTCACATCTCTATGTTTCTGTGCGTCTTTTTTCACTACCTTTTAGTATTAGGAAGTGGTAAAATATTGATGTATATCAAAATAGTGTTTGGGTGTTATGATTTCAAATAAGCCAGCAACAAATAGAGTTCAGTCCGGTGGATGTGCAATTCACTGTCAAGATTGTAGTATTAGCCAACTTTGTATTCCTTTCACTCTCAATGAATCCGAGCTTGATCAATTAGATGAAATCATTGAAAGAAAGAAACCGATCCAGAAAGGTCAAGAGATTTTCAAAGCGGGTGATGAACTAAAATCACTGTATGCAATACGCTCCGGAACCATCAAAAGTTACACTATTACTGAACAAGGCGATGAGCAGATCACTGCGTTCCACCTTGCCGGTGATTTGGTTGGTTTTGATGCCATTAACGACAACTCTCACCCTAGTTTCGCTCAGGCACTTGAAACATCGATGGTATGTGAGATCCCATATGAAACGTTAGACGATTTATCGGGTAAAATGCCTAAACTTCGTCAGCAGATAATGCGCCTAATGAGTAATGAAATTAAAGGCGATCAGGAAATGATTCTGCTTCTCTCTAAGAAGAATGCTGAAGAAAGGCTTGCCGCATTTTTATACAACCTTTCTACTCGTTTCTCTCAACGCGGATTCAGCCCTAGAGAGTTTCGTTTAACAATGACTCGCGGCGATATCGGTAATTATTTGGGCTTAACAGTTGAAACCATTAGCCGTTTGTTAGGGCGTTTTCAAAAGGCGGATATGCTTAGCGTAAAAGGCAAATATATTACGATTTTGGATCACGATGCGATGAAAGAACTTGCTGGCGTATCAAGTGATTAATCCTACGGTTGGGCTATAGTTTCCTCTTAGTGGCTCAGTTCTGAGCCACTTCATATTTCTCTCTTATATATTCCAGTTTTCCTAAAAATCTTTGCTCATTTAAGCTACAGTTATCTTAAGATTAGCCTCTAACCTTTTGGTTTCTAAGGAGCTGTTATGAGTATTTATAACAAGATTCTCGTCGTTGCAGATGTCAATAATGACCAGCAACCAGCGCTAGCCAGAGCAATTCAACTGAGCGAAAGCAGTCGCTCGGAAAGCCATATTACTTTCTTCCTTTCTATTTATGATTTCTCTTATGAAATGACATCAATGCTATCGATGGACGAAAGAGATGCAATGCGACGTGGCGTGATTCAGCAGCGAGAAGCTTGGATGGAAGAAGTCGCGCAACCTTACCTAAACGATTCGGTGAAGTTTGATATTAAGGTGGTTTGGCATAATCGTCCTTATGAAGCCATCATTGGTGAAGTGTTTGCTGGATCTCATGAAATCGTAGTGAAAGCGACCCGAAAGCATGATGTGCTTGAATCCGTGATCTTTACACCGACAGATTGGCATATTTTGCGTAAGTGCCCTTGCCCTGTCCTTCTAGTCAAAAATCATGATTGGCCCATAAATGGTAATGTAGTGGCTTCAGTGCATGTTGCTTCGGAAAACCCTACTCACCAAGATTTAAACGATACGATGGTGGAGCAACTGCAAGATATTAGTCGACGGCTGAACGCAAAATTCACACTGGTAAACGCTTACCCTGTCACACCGACAAATATCACCATAGAATTACCCGAGTTTGATCCGACCACTTACAGCGATGCAGTTCGGGGGCATCACCTAACGGCAATGAAAGCGCTACGACAAAAACATGGTATTGATGAAAGTGATACTCGAGTTAAGCAAGGTTTGCCTGAAGAAGTTATCCCCAAAATAGTAGACGAGCTTGACGTTGGTCTTGTCATTTTAGGCACAACGGGCAGAACGGGTTTATCTGCCGTATTCATTGGCAATACCGCTGAGCACGTCATAGATAAGATTAACTGTGATGTGCTGGCTTTAAAACCCAGTGGCTACATTAGCCCGCTCGACCCAAACCAGTGAGTGCTAACTGAATTTTCACCGACGTATTTTGTCGGTGCAGTGAAGTCAGTGTCAGATCCAAATATAATTTGAATTCCGTACCTTATGATGACTGGGGTATGTAAACAGGCAAGCATCGGCTTGCCTGTTTCGTTTGTCTGAGCAAGTGATTTAATCACCACCGTGAATAGCACTTAAAATACTGGTATCTATCTTGGATATCCGTATTATACGCACTTCAAATTATTGTCGGAATAACAACAGAAAAGCGGGATATGACTGAGCAAAGTAACGAGCGCACAAAAGCTCAACAATACAACTTTAACAAGTTGCAAAAACGCATTCGTCGCAACACTGGAAATGCCATCAAAGACTTCAATATGATTGAAGAAGGTGATCGCATTATGGTGTGCTTGTCAGGTGGTAAAGACAGTTTTACGATGCTCGACATTTTAATGAGTTTGCAAAAAAGTGCCCCAGTTAACTTTGAGCTGGTTGCCGTTAACCTCGATCAAAAACAACCGGGTTTTCCGAACCATATCTTGCCTGATTATTTAGAAGGCTTAGGGGTTGAATATAAGATCGTTGAAGAAGATACTTATTCGATCGTTAAAGACAAAGTGCCTGAAGGAAAAACAACGTGTTCGCTCTGCTCACGTCTACGCCGTGGTATTTTGTATCGCACAGCGAAAGAGCTAGGCGCAACCAAGATCGCTTTAGGTCATCATAGAGACGATATTCTTGAAACCATGTTCCTAAATATGTTCTACGGTGGAAAGATCAAAGGCATGCCACCTAAACTGGTGTCTGACAATGGTGAACACGTCGTTATTCGTCCACTGGCCTACTGCCGCGAGAAAGACATCATCAAATATTCAGATATGCGTGAATACCCTATCATTCCATGCAATCTGTGCGGTTCTCAGCCTAACCTTCAACGTCAGAACGTTAAGCAGATGCTGAATACTTGGGATAAGCAATTCCCTGGACGCATCGAGACCATGTTTACCGCGATGCAAAACGTTGTGCCTAGCCATCTAGCCGATTTCGAATTGTTTGACTTCAAATCAATCAACCGCGATTCTGGTGTGATCAATGGTGGCGACATTGGCTTTGACAAAGAAGATATGCCTACCGCTCCGCAGAATAATGAAGATGCCATAGAGTTTGACCCTAAACTGCAGCTAGATGTGACCAATATTTAGTTTGAAGCGCCATTGAATAGCAGGGGCTCATTTTGAACCCCCTTTTTATGGGGTCTCTTTATTTTCTCGCCCATTCAGGTAACCAATCGCCGTGAGCCACTCTGAGTTCGTCGACTAATTGCCATATCTGGTCTAAATCCAATTCAGCCGCAGTATGTGGGTCCATCATCGCGGCATGGTAAATATGCTCGGGATTTTCTGTCATCAACGCTTCAACGACGAGCGATTGAACGTTTACACTACTTTGAATTATGGCGTTAAGCTGTGGTGGTAGGCTTCCTATTTTGGTGGGTTGAATCCCCACAGCATTGACCAAGCAAGGGACTTCTACAGCGCAGCCTTGAGGAAGCGAATCAATTAAGCCATGATTCGGAACATTCCCGTAGATGACTTCAGGAACATTGGTCCATGCTGCATTAATAATGGCTGAGGCATATTCGTTACTTTTTATCAGGTCAATACTGTTTTCAGACAGCAGTTTTTGGGATTGCTCCTGCCATTGCTCAATTTGTTCAATGCATCGTTTTGGGTATTCGTCTATTGGGATCTCAAATTTTTCAATGAGATCATCCCTACCCGACTTAATAAACCATGGTGTATATTCCGCAAAATGCTCGGAACTTTCGGTCACAAAATATCCCGTACGCTTCAGCATTTCATAACGGACAATATTTTTGCAACGTGGCATCTCTTGGCTCTCCGGTCTCGGATACACGCCCGACTCGTAACCTTCAAGCAATTTTGGATACAAATCGGCGTATTCGCCACTCTCTAAACGCTCTTCAAGGGTCAGGAAAAATGCAATGTGATTGATGCCCGCGCAGCGGTATCGAATATTCTCTAGCGGTATTTGTAAGTCAGATGCCAAAGCCTCGGAGGTATGTTGAACAGAGTGACAAAGCCCAACTTGCTTAATTTGTGGGTACTTCTCAGCAATCGCCCATGTATTGATTGCCATTGGGTTTACGTACTGAAGAAGTAACGCATTTGGGCACACTTCAAGCATATCCTCACAGACTGACCACAGGTGAGGTACAGTACGCAAGCCTCGCATGATGCCACCAATTCCTAATGTATCTGCGATGGTTTGGTCAAGCCCAAATTTTTTAGGAATGTCAAAATCGGTCACAGTACAAGGTTCATAGCCGCCTATCTGAAAAGCAACGATCACAAAATCAGCACCATCTAAGGCTTCTTTCTGGTTGAGATGAGCCGAAAAAGTCGCATCACATTTCAGTGTGAACACCATTCTTTCAGCAACAACTTTCGACTCACTGAGGCGGGTTTTATCGATATCCATTAAGGCTATGTGAGCGCCTTGTAATCGGTCGCGTTGTAAAATATCGCCCACCACGTTTTTCATAAAAACCGTAGATCCGGCACCAATAAAAGTGATTTTTGGGTAATTTTTCACCGTGGTCATCCTTGTACATGTAGGTATACCTCGATTATTGGTTATCGAACTTACAGATACTTCCTAAATTACAAACAAAACTTCCAGAAAGTAACATTATCCTTGCTGATAAGCTGAATAAGTAGCACAGTGTCATTAGGATTATTGTTAGTTCTCAACTGAGTAGGTTTTATTTAGTGAAACAGTCGACCCCTTCCCATGAATATTCCAGCACCTACCGGGTGGAAGATCCTGATTATCCAAAAGATTGTGGAATAGTGGTTGAAGATATCAAACCACGAGCCTTTGAAGTGTCTTACTATCATCATCATGCCTCTATCGAAATGAACTATTTGCATGATGGTTCAATGACCTACTCCTTTTCGGGAAAAGAAGTTAAATTAAAGAGTGGCTGTTTTACTCTATTTTGGGGCGCAAACCCTCATCGAGTGGTGTCTGTTGACGGGGCAACTCGAATAACAAACGTATACATATCGTTGTCTCAATTACTGCAATGGTCACTTCCCCCTGAGTTTGTTGATGCGTTGTTAAGTGGATCCGTGGTATCCACACAAGAACCTAAATCGCTTGATCTTCATCTTGTACGGCGCTGGGCGGAGGAACAAAACCGAAATGCAAATTGGCGAAGGCTACACGGGCTAGAAGTCGAGTCTCGATTGTTACGTCTTGCCCATGAAGGGTGGCATACAATGTTACATCGTAACAAAGTTGATAGTGAAACCATTGTTGGGGGAAAAGCCATTCTTCACTTCGAATCCATGTTGCGGTTTATCAGTGAGCACTTTTCATCCCCCATTGGTTTGCAAGACGTTGCGCAGGATATTGGGGTATCTAAAGGTTATGCTATGACTCTTTTTCGCAAGTTGCTTGGTAAAACCATCAAAGAGCACCTTACCGATCTTAGGATGTACCATGCAAAAATGCTGTTGGCGGAATCGGATACAAAAATTGTAGCAATAGCGTTAGACAGCGGTTTTGGTTCGCTCTCTGCTTTCTATGACGCCTTTCAAAAGCAGGAAGGAATATCACCAGCCGCCTTCAGGAAGAAAAGCATGGTAGGACAGAGATTCCACTCCAACTCGTAAGCTGGAGTGAATATACTCTTAACTTAACTAATCTGCTTTAGGAAGGTAAGGCAATACTCTTGTGGTTTGCACTGGTAAAGTCAGACTTTCCCCTTTCTCGAGGTTGTTCAGCGCTAGGTATGCTCTGCCATTGGCTATCTCAACCGTTTTACCATTAGAAAGTTTAATTTCACTATTGAGGTTATTAGCAAACTCCAACGTTACGCCCTCGACATCTGGAGTAAACCAGCTCGAAAACATGCCGCCTAAATCTTCCAACATAACTTGCATTTGAGGCAGCAACCTTTCAATGTCTTCGTATTTTACTGACCCACTAAGCTGCTCTTTTGTCATGACAACCAAAGAAAAATCACATCGTTTGTCTTTTTCCGTACGAACAAAAACCAAAGGATTCGCGGATTTTAAATTCTGATCGATGGGCACTTTTAATTCATAACCTGAGGTATCAAACTCTTCGTAATGCTCTTCTTTTTCCATCCACGCTTTTTCGAGTCGGCAAAGCTGTTTGGAATCAGCGTCGACAAAGAATAGACCAACTTTTACATCATCGTGCCCTTCACTCGCGTTACTCTTCATTTGAGAGTACAACTTCGAATAAGTAAACATGTATTCTTGTGCTTGAAGCGGCAATGCCAAACCTAATGAAACAGAGAAAGCAATTAGAGAAGTAATTTTCATTATTGAATTCCGAACTCAGACCAATATTTATTGTTGTGGCGGATCATAGCTTGTAATTCATCAACATAGGCTTGACCACGCTCAGAATAGTGACTTAATCCTTGTATTAATGCGAGTGCTGCCTTCTCACTTTGCAGATCTTGTCCTGATTGTTCAAGTTGTGAACGAATGGTGCGAAGTTCCCTGTATGCTCGGTTGCGGTTTACGTTCATAAAGTAAGCGAAAACCGAATCCTGAACAGAACCAAATGTTGCCACCTCGTGGGTCGCATCATTATTTCGTCTTAGTGGCACAAGCCCACAACCTTTTCGATAGCACCACTGGCCAAAAAAATTGTTCGCTTGAGTCGCGAAACGAGATGTTCCCCAAGCAGATTCATTGGCAGCTTGTGTTAACACAAGACTAGGAGGAAGGACATTAACACGCAGCAACATCGAGTTAAGCCAATCTTCAGTCATGCCTTCTGAAGGAATGTCGTAGTGATAATCTTTTGCTAATTTTCTTGCTCGCTTCATATGGCTTGCTGTATTACGGAATGCACTCTCTTGATGTTTCATAGAAAGTAAAAACAAGCGTTCTTGCGACACACGATGGTTTTCTATCGCAATGGCAGAGTTCAAAAAACCAAAAAACGTCAACTTCCTTTCGTTCACATTGGTTATCGCGGCGAAATTGGGCTTTACTCCAACGGTTGGTAAACGCTTTGATACACGATTATCAGCTCTAACACTGGATTCGATTTTGGGATCTTTTTCCAAGAGTGGAATCAAAAACGCTGCGGCAAAAAAAGCAGCAGCGGCAAGTTTAAAAAGGAGTTTAAGCATCAAACGTACCGGCGTTATCTGAACCTTGTTGAGGTTTAGCAGGAATGTCTGAAGCCACAATTTTAAGTTGAATCCCGAACATATTGCGATACAAAATGCCTTTTACATGGAAGAAAAAAGGCACAACAAAAATCAGACCGATGCCGTAAAAAAGCACGGCAACAAAGAACATAAAGCCAACCACAAGATAAATGCCAAAGATTGGAAATAATTTTTTGTTTACGGCTCTAAAAGACAACAGCAAAGATTGCATCGGCGGAACGCGTTTCTCACAGATAAGCAAAATAGAGTGGCTAAATGCAATCGTTAGATAAATAGAAAGAAACGGCAGCAACTGCCCGATAACGCCTTGCAACAGAAGGCTAAACATCGTTGCGAGAATGATAGGGACAGTGTACTGGAGCCCTTTAGCCATATGGCGCCATTTAGTGCGTAAGCCAGCCGAGTGGCTCATCGCCATCAAACTGATCCCTGCATAAAGCGGCGCACTGATTAACTCATAGCTAAAATTGGCAAAAAAAAGAGACTGAAATATTTGAGGATCAGCCTCTTGAGGATTGTGCACCAATGTGAGCAAAATGGTTGGATCACCCAGCTGCATTTTTAAGGCGATAAAGAAGATTACCGCTTGTATTGCAATCAAAGCGACAATCGCGGGCGAAAATGAAAAGAAGTTTTTCATTGTGTACTTCCAAGCTTCTTGAATCACTTCGCCTGGTTTAAGTTCGTATTGACCGGAAAGAGCCTGTTCGATACTCCCCCCTAAGTTGAAATCTTTTACTATTTCATTATTCATATGTACTTCCGGGTCAAAAGTGTGACCAAATAACGTCTTCAGTATTCATGTCACCCACTCGTTGGTGAGTGCTGAAACATACGCTGATTATACGTGGGAGTTGCACCGTCTTAAAAGCAAGATGACAACATCTATTTAATTTTAGAATCAATTGCCTAATAATTGCACATTCTTGTTCACTCTTTTATGCAGATTCCATAAAAACATGAAAGGTCCAGCGGTATTTGGCTGTGATTTCAAATAACGAGGTTCAGAAATTCACATGTCTGAAGACAGTGTTTTCTTTTCAGGTAGGGTATCGAGTGGACTATTGTATGAGGACGTGAATATGCTCTGAAAAACTGGATAAAAAGCGTACGAAGAACCGCAAAGTAAACAACGCATTTTATTACCGAAAAAACTTGGTTTTTTTATAAGAAAATACTTTGAGAACACCCCAGAGAGGCATATGATGCGCTCCCTACTCCATCAACGTTCTGGGTGTGCCAGTACTGGCTTTTAATAGGAGAAATACAGACATTGAAAAAGCCAACTCATGTTGTTCAGTTAGCGTCCATTGAAAAAAGCTTCGATGGCAAAAAAGTCATAAATGGATTCAACTTAAACGTGAATCACGGTGAATTCCTGACCATTTTAGGTCCTTCTGGCTGTGGTAAAACAACGGTTTTAAGAATGATTGCGGGCTTTGAAACCTGCGATCAGGGAAGCATCCAAATTGATGGTGTGGACGTAACGGCAATACCCGCAGAACAACGGCACGTAAATACGGTATTTCAAAGTTATGCGCTGTTCCCCCACATGACCGTGTTTGACAACGTTGCGTTTGGGCTACGTATGCAAAAAGTGCCAGTTTCGGATATCGAACCAAGAGTGACTGAGGCATTGAAAATGGTTCGCTTGGATCATATGGCCACACGCAAACCGCATCAGCTTTCGGGTGGACAGCAGCAACGTATAGCGATGGCACGCGCTGTCGTCAATAAACCGAAAGTGCTTTTGTTAGACGAGTCCTTGTCTGCGTTAGATTACAAACTGCGTAAACAAATGCAGGTTGAGTTAAAACAGCTTCAGCGTCAATTAGGCATTACGTTTGTCTTTGTTACGCATGATCAAGAAGAAGCGTTATCCATGTCTGATCGAATCATCGTGATGAAAGACGGAAAAATCGAACAAGACGGTTCGCCACGTGAGATATACGAAGAACCAAAAAACCTGTTCGTTGCTAAGTTTATTGGCGAAATCAACGTGTTTGATGCAGAAGTGATCGAACGCATCGATGACATACGAATTAAAGCGACGATAGAAGGTGTGGAGTCGGTCATTTACTACGATCAGGTCGTGGCAACTGGCGACAAGCTCCAAGTGCTGCTTCGCCCTGAAGACTTAAGACTGGAAGAAATCAAAGAAAATGAATCGAAAGGCATTGTCGGGCACGTAATAGACCGAACCTACAAAGGGATGACACTGGATTCTGTTGTTGAACTAGAGTCCGGCATGCGTGTGATGGTGAGCGAGTTCTTTAATGAAGATGATCCAGATGTGGATCACTCATTGGGGCAAAAAGTCGCCGTAACTTGGGTTGAAAGCTGGGAAGTGGTACTGGCAGATGAACAAGAAACTGAATTGGCATAACGCTCTAAATTTACAAAATGTGATCATCGGTCTGATTGTAGGATGGCTGGCCATTTTTGTGCTGATTCCAAATGTCATGATTATTGGAACCAGCTTTTTAACGCGTGATGAAGTCAACCTTATCGAGATGACCTTCACACTGGAAAATTACGCCCGCTTGGCGGATCCACTTTACCTAAAGGTATTATGGCATTCGTTCTACATGGCGATTGTTGCGACACTACTGTGTTTAGTGATTGGCTACCCGTTTGCGTACATCGTGGCAAAAATGCCCGAGAAATGGCGTCCATTTATGCTGTTTCTAGTCATTGTGCCATTTTGGACCAATTCATTGATTCGCACATACGGTTTGAAAATTGTGCTAGGTACACAGGGGATCTTAAATAACAGCTTGTTAGCGCTGGACATTATCGATAAGCCCATTCGTATTATGTACACCGAATCTGCGGTGATGATTGGTTTGGTATACATCCTACTGCCCTTTATGATTTTGCCTTTGTATTCCGCGATCGAAAAGCTGGATGATACCTATTTAGAAGCAGCGCGAGATCTTGGCGCGAACAAGTTACAAACGTTGTTAAAAGTCGTATTGCCCTTGACCATGCCGGGCATCATTGGTGGCTGCTTATTGGTCCTGCTTCCTGCATTAGGGATGTTTTACATATCTGACTTACTCGGCGGGGCGAAGAACCTTCTGATCGGAAACGTCATCAAGAGCCAGGTACTCAATGCGCGTGATTGGCCATTTGGTGCTGCCACCAGTATCGCGTTAACCGTCGCCATGGCGATAATGCTGTATGCCTACTATAGGGCGGGGAAACTCTTGAATAAGAAAGTGGAGCTAAGCTGATGGGCAAGTCGATTAAGTTTAGCTTTATGACCTTGGTGTATGCGTTTTTGTATTTACCAATCATTGTGTTGATCGTTAACTCCTTCAATGCCAGTAAGTTTGGTATGAAATGGGGTGGCTTCACCACAAAATGGTACGAAGCGCTAGTGAACAACGACAGCTTGATGCAAGCAGCTTGGCACTCGCTGAACGTTGCCGTATTCAGCGCAACGGCAGCCACAATGATTGGAAGCCTCACGGCCGTTGCCCTATTCCGTTACCGCTTTAAAGGAAAAGGGATGGTGAATGGGTTGCTGTTCATTGTAATGATGTCGCCAGACATTGTGATGGCGATTTCATTGCTGGCACTGTTTTTAGTCATTGGTGTGCAATTGGGTTTCTTAACCCTATTTTTTGCGCACATCACTTTTTGTTTGCCATTTGTGGTTGTTACCGTGTATTCACGTTTGAATGGCTTTGATGTAAAAATGCTCGAAGCGGCGAAAGATCTCGGCGCAAGCGAATGGGTGATCCTAAAGCAAATCATCCTACCTCTGGCGAAACCAGCGGTCGCGGCAGGCTGGTTACTGAGCTTTACCTTGTCTTTGGATGACGTCATCATCAGCTCATTCGTCACTGGTCCAACGTACGAAATCCTACCATTGAAGATTTACTCAATGGTGAAGGTCGGCATCTCGCCAGAAGTCAATGCTCTGGCAACGTTGATGTTGGTGGTCTCTCTTGTGCTGGTTGTGATTTCACAATTGCTCGCAAGAGAAAAAGTGAAATAAATTGAGGTGAAAACACCTCGGTTTAAACATTCGGCAGCGCAGAATAAGACTGCGCTGTCTTCTTATTCCGTTTAGTTTGGAGCTAACGTTAATGAAAAAATGGGCTACTTTTTTAGCTGGTAGTGCATGTGCGCTTTCTTTACTGACTCAATCAGTGCAAGCGGACGAAAATAAAGAATTGGTATTCATGAATTGGGGGCCCTACATTTCCAGCGACCTCTTAAAGCAGTTTACCGATGAAACTGGCATCAAGGTGATTTATTCGACCTACGAATCGAATGAGACCTTGTATGCCAAGCTGAAAACTCACAACAAAGGTTATGACCTAGTGGTTCCGTCGACGTACTTTATATCCAAAATGCGCGACGAAGGTATGTTACAGAAAATTGATAAATCTAAGTTAACCAACTTCAACAAACTGGATACTAATTACCTAGACAAACCTTACGATCCAAACAACGAATACTCGATTCCTCATGTAATAGGAATTACGGGGTTAGCGGTGAATACCGATATGTATGATGCAAGCCAGTTCACTAGTTGGAGCGACCTATGGAATTCCGATCTTAAAGGTCAGTTGATGCTGATGGATGACACCCGTGAAGTGTTCCATATCGCACTACGCAAACTGGGTTATTCCGGTAATACCACCGATGAAAAGCAAATTGACGAAGCGTATGCAGAATTGCAAAAACTGATGCCAAATGTGCTTGTATTCAACTCCGATAACCCAGCCGCACCTTACCTTTCTGGCGAGGTTGGCGTAGGAATGCTCTGGAATGGGTCTGCTGCTGCGGCGCAGGCTGAAGGCTTACCGTTGGAGCTTGTCTTCCCGAAAGAAGGGGGGATTGGCTGGGTGGATAACTTTGCTATATCTTCCGGTGCAGCAAATGTCGATGCCGCTCATAAGATGATCGACTTCCTGCTTCGTCCTGAAATCGCAGAGCGAATCTCGAAGAACGCTGGCTATTTGACGGCGGTAAAAGAGTCTAACGAAAAATTTAAAGATGTGTCGCCACTCTTCCCTTCTCAAGAGGATTTAAACCGAGTGGAATGGCAAGCTGCGGTTGGCGATAAAACCGTGAAGTACGAAGAGTACTTTATGAAGCTAAAAGCGGGTTTATAACCTATCATTTAAACGATCTTAAAGGGCAATGTCGGTTGCCCTTTTTCTTTTCCATTTTTCATAAACTGGAGTACAATTCTGCCACCTAATTGTGAGAGATTGGGCGCAGAAGTAGAAAGGTAGCCTACACCATGTGCTATAACGCTCTCCCACTAACAGATAAAGGGAAACAATGAAAAATTACTCTAAACTGTTTGCTGGTCTAATCAGTGCTGCATCCATCATTTCTTTTAACGCTTATGCTGCAGACAAAGAACTGTACTTTTACAATTGGTCAGAATACATTCCGAGTGGTGTTCTAGAAGACTTTACCAAAGAAACGGGCATCAAAGTTATCTATTCAACCTACGAGTCTAACGAGAGCATGTACGCGAAGTTAAAGACTCAGGGTTCTGGTTACGATTTGGTTGTGCCTTCAACGTATTTTGTGTCGAAAATGCGTAAAGAGAAGATGTTGCAAAAAATCGATAAGCAGAAGCTTTCTCACTTCGCAGATCTCGATCCTAATTATCTAAATAAATCGTTTGATCCAAACAACGACTATTCCATCCCTTACATTTGGGGGGCAACTGGTATTGGTGTCAACTCCGACATGTTAGATAAGTCGAAGATCAGCAGCTGGAATGATTTTTGGGATCCCAAATGGGAAGGTCAGCTGATGATGATGGACGACTCTCGCGAAGTCTTTCACATTGCGTTAACTAAGCTGGGTTACTCCGCGAACACCACCAACCCTGATGAAATCAAAGCGGCATATGAAGAGTTGAAAAAGCTGATGCCAAATGTGCTGGTGTTCAACTCAGACTTCCCTGCCAATCCTTATTTAGCAGGTGAAACGTCTTTAGGCATGCTGTGGAACGGTTCAGCTTACTCAGCCCGTCAAGAAGGTGCAGCCATTGATATCGTTTGGCCAGCAAAAGGCACTATCTTTTGGATGGACAGCTTAGCGATTCCATCTGGTGCGAAGAATATCGACGCTGCACATAAGATGATCAATTTCCTTCTTCGTCCCGAGAACGCTGCAAAAATTGCCGTTGAAATTGGTTACCCTACGCCTGTCAAAACAGCTTATCCGCTGTTGCCTAAAGAATTTGCAAATGACCCGAGTATTTTCCCACCTCAGGAGGTGATGGAAAAAGGGGAATGGCAAGATGAAGTAGGCGAAGCAAGCACACTCTATGAAGAGTACTTCCAAAAGCTCAAAGTCAATATGTAAGATTTGTTCAATAAGAAAGCGGGCGTTGTCCCGCTTTTTTGTGGCTTGTTGAATGGGGTTATTCTTCAAATATCACGCGGTTTTGAATAAAAACTACGCTTGCGCTCTTATTGCATCGGGTGCACTCAGTAATTCCTCGACCAACTTGGGTACTTCAATGCTTGCTTTACCGTAGCGTTTTTCTTCGAACTCACTTTCTACCGCGCTTGGCTCTAAGTTAATTTCGATAGTATGTGCGCCATGCATCCTCGCATCATGCACAAACCCAGCGGCAGGATACACCACGCCAGAAGTCCCAATAGAAATAAATAAGTCCGCTTCTTCTATGGCGGCGTAGATCTCGCCCATTTTTAATGGCATTTCACCAAACCAAACAATATGAGGGCGCACTTGGGAAGGGATTTGGCAGCAATGGCATAGATCACCTGTCAAAATGTCATCTGAGCAATCCACAACTTGGTTTGATTCGCTACAGCGTGCTTTAAGTAACTCCCCGTGCATGTGAATAATGTTTTGTGTACCCCCGCGCTCATGGAGATTATCGATATTTTGAGTGATCACGGTGACTTTCCCATCGAGGCGCTTTTCAAGCTTTCCAAGTGCTTGATGTGCTGCGTTTGGCACAATGGATGGATCTTGCAGCTTTCTACGTCTTTGATTATAAAAATCCTGCACGAGCTCAGGATCACGTTGAAAGCCTTCTGGTGTTGCAACGTCTTCTATTTTATGGTTTTCCCACAAACCATCTTGCGCTCGAAACGTTTGAATGCCCGACTCAGCGGATATTCCTGCTCCAGTGAGAATAACAATGTTTCTATAAGGGAAGTTCATACGACTCACATCCTTGCAATGATATACCTTTACCTTAGCATTAAAGACACAGTGGTAAAAAGGGTATAGCGCTAGACCATAGTCGTAAAAAGAGCGACCTAAGTCGCCCTTCTAAAGATTGATATCGTAATATCGTGAACTGATTATTAGGAGTCGGTGAACACAGGAGTGCAGTGAATCCTAGTCTTCGCTGGTGGAGCTGATCTTATGGATCGCCAGATCCGCACCATTGAATTCGTCTTCTTCAGATAACCTGAGTCCAGTAATCAGGTTTAACATGCCATAAACAGCCGTAGCCCCCACGACAGCGACAATGATTCCAATAAGGGTGCCCAGTACTTGAACGGTGACACTTACTCCCCCTAGGCCCCCCAGTGAATTTTGACCAAATATACCTGCGGCAATGCCTCCCCATGCGCCACACACCCCGTGCAGAGGCCACACACCCAACACATCGTCTATCTTGGTTTTGTTTTGTAAATAGGTGAACAAATAAACAAATACCGCACCAGCGACGCCGCCTGTGATAAGCGCACCAATCGGATGCATAAGATCAGACCCAGCACAAACCGCCACCAGCCCCGCTAAAGGACCATTGTGAATGAAGCCAGGATCGTTTCGACCCGCAACAAGCGCAGTAAGAATACCGCCCGTCATCGCCATTAAAGAGTTCATTGCCACTAACCCACTAATGCCATTTAGGGTTTGAGCCGACATCACGTTAAACCCAAACCACCCCACACAAAGGATCCACGCCCCTAACGCCAAAAATGGAATGTTTGATGGCGCAAAGTTTGTGTGTTTTCCAGCACGCACACGACCTTTACGCATACCCAGGAAAATAACCGCGATTAATGCAATCCAACCCCCCACACCGTGAACAACGACGGATCCAGCAAAGTCATGGAATGCGGCGCCAAACGAAGCTTCAAACCAATCTTGCAAGCCGTAGTTTCCATTCCATATGATCCCTTCAAAGAAGGGATAGACCAGCCCCACGGTAAAGAAAGTAGCGATAAGAACAGGGTAGAAACGCGCACGCTCGGCTATACCGCCAGACACGATAGCGGGTATTGCCGCTGCAAATGTCAGTAAGAAAAAGAATTTAACCAGTTCGTATCCGTTACCTGCCGACAGTGTTTCTGCATCGGCAAAGAAATTCGCGCCGTAAGCCACCCAATACCCAATGAAAAAATACGCGATGGCGGATACGCCAAAATCAGCGAGAATTTTCACTAATGCATTGACTTGGTTCTTCTTACGCACAGTCCCTACTTCAAGAAATGCGAAGCCTGCATGCATGAGAAACACCATGATGGCACCAAGTAGAAGAAACAAGGTATCTGAACTTTGAGTGAGTGTGTGAACGGCTCCTTGCACATTCGCAACGGATTGACTCATCTTTAATTACTCCTTTTTGTATTTTCTGCACGCTTCCTGTGCAATTTGTTTTTCATTTCCAAAAACTTGCGAAATGAACTAGAGCTGACTACGCAAAGATCGTTCCAGAGAGAAAAAGGCAAGAAAAAAACCTAACACCATGTTATTTAAGGATTAAATCAGTGTGGATTATTTGTTGATAAACAGCGCACCATTTCAGCGCACTAATATGGTGAGAATGCACCGATTTGGGTTATCTCGATTGGTGCATTGAGATGAATCACTAAGTCAACGATCCCTAATAAGTCGCGTTTAATATTAAACAGACCTTAATCACACTATTTTGGTGTATCAGCATAAAAATTGAGGATTTTTTATTTTCTTATAGGCGCACTGAAATAAGTTGAACTATCCTATAAAGTAGCCCAACTCTATGAATTTAATAATTTATGCCTATTAAAATTTTAATATCAGAAGAGCTCAGAGAGCCATTGGAAAAGTTATATAAAAGCAAAGTGGCTGACGTAAAATTTACTGATCTCGAGCAAATCGTCCCTTCAATTCATCTATTTGACCCTGATTTTATTATTCTGTATTGCTCAGACTATACATTCGAGGACATTTTTGAGTTAACTCGGTACGCTCGAAATACCCTAAATAAGCTCTCAGCAACAATTTGGGCCGTGTTTGACGGTGAGATGAAGCCCGATTCTTCCTTGCCAAGTATTGACCGCTGCTTCAGTTTAAAAAATACGCCAGAAAACGAACTAACAATACATTTCGAACGAGCAATACAAAGGCATAATGCCATCAATGACGATCAGGCTAATATCAATAACCAGGTTAACATGTTGATGCACGTTGAGCGCTCGGACATTACCCATGCTGATGACACTTTGTTCGTCGCTGATATGACGAATGCTATCGGTCAGTATTGTAATGCCAAGATATCCTTCCTATTTGATGTGTCCCAAGACCCCAAATCACCCAACGTGTATCGATTAAAGCAAGGAGCACTTACAGAACTGGATGAGTCCTTGAAGGTTATGCTATCGAAAAGCATTCCATTAGATAGTACGTTACAGCACCCAGTAATCAACCGAGAGCCATCCAATGCGATACAAACTCTATTTAGCGGCGCGTCGCTGCTACTCTTCCCTATTTGTACGTATGGGACTCTTAGATACAACATTGTGTGTATTATTGATAACCAGCAACCAGAATTGATCAACGCTGCGAATTTAAAAATACTGGAACAAGTATCAATTCAATTAAATTACAGCTTCGAAAGGCGTTATGCCATTGCAGATACAAACCATGCGAATGAGGTTGCGCAGGATTCAAGTCACCTTCCATCAGATAATGAAGAGCAAATCCAATCTGAAAAAATGCATTCATTAAGTAGCATTGCTGTAGGGTTGTTGCATGAAATGAATAACCCTATTAGCTCGACTCTTGGAAACTTCGAGCCTTTAAAGCAATACATCGAGTCAATTTTGGCTTTGTTAGCGCTTCATAAACAGTTATTCATCGAACCCCACAATGAACAAAAACATGAGACAGTTGCCACCTTCTATGAAGAAACAGACATTGATGAAGTACTCGAGGACATACACGCAGTCATTCAAGATTCTGAAGCTGGCTTACTTCGCGTGAAAGACGTGCTACTCAGCTTACGTATTTTCGCTGACAAAGCGCTGGACGAAAAACAGACCCCATTTAAGCTTCTAAGCGTGTTTTCTGACGATCTGTTCATGAACCCAGAAGGGATTGAAGTAACCAAGCAAATAGACGAATCTCTTGTCGTCGTAGGTAATCGAAATATGGTTCGCAAAGTGCTGGAGCTGGTTTTTAGGAACGCCATAGAAGCCATCGATAACAAGGGAGATCAAGATAATGCATGCATTGAAGTTACATCGTCATCTGACCACCAGTTTGTTCGATTATCGATTCGGGATAACGGGACGGGAATTGATGAAGAAACCCTCAATAAGGTGTTTGACCCTTTCTACACCAACAACGGAAAGAAAAATGCTTCTGGGCTGGGATTAACTATTGCGCAATTTATCATGCAAAAATTGCGCGGCTCAATCCATATCGAATCGAAGCCGAATGAATACACCTACGTAACGCTAAAAATGCCCAAAGCTTAGGCCAACGGTTCTTGTTCAATGATTGTCACCAGCATCGATAATTCATACAGACTGCGGCGGTGCCTGATAAATCGCTGCATAGTTCCGATTTGGAAAGAGCAGTCCGCTCTCAAAAAAAGCGATCCCTATTTGGGGACCGCTTTTTTGTTGATAAGCATAAAAACATGAGCAAGCTAACGTTAGGCGTTAACTGTCACTTTCCTGTTTCTCCACTTTTTTATACCAAAGGTTGTGATGTTGCTTTGCCCATGTTTCATCCACATAGCCCGTTTTCATGCCTTCTAACGCCCCTTCTGTCCCTACGGTACCAATATAAATATGCCCTAACGAAGCAGCAATCAGCCCTAAAGAAGCAATAGCATGAATCACATTAACAACCTGCATAACATCTCGCGTTTGGTTGAACATAGGGAAATCCATGATCAACCCCGTCACACAAATGGTAACGCCTGCTGTCGCGAGCATCCAAAACCATATTTTTTCACCGCCGTTACAAAAATCGGCTTCTGGGTGTTTACCATTAGGTAAGATACCGCCGCCTTGCTTAAACCACTCAAGATCGACTTTGTTGAAGAAATTGTTTTTCATCCACTTGATGAGCATACCAGCCAAGCCCAACACAAACAGTGGTCCTAAATAGTTGTGCGAGATCTTTGCGGCACTAATGAGAAACCCCCAAACGCTAGTGGACACAACGGGCATCATAATGTATTTCCCATACATCAGCATAAGCCCAGATAACGCCAAAATAAGAAATAACGAAGCAGTATACCAATGCAATGCACGTTCAAAGGGTGTCCAGCGCAGTACCTTGTTACCGGTTCTTTCTTTAGCCAGTTTAATTTGACCGGCCCAAAGATAAAACGCTAACAGTACCCCCGCGGCTCCTAAGATCACGTACCCACCCAAAGGCGTGATCCATTTGTTTCTGATTTCACGCCAACGTTGTCCCGTGGTGTTGATGAGTACACCCTGCTCCAATCCCTGAGAGGTAGTGTACCCTTCTACACCATCTTTAACCTGTCGCCAGTAATCGGCACCAGCTAATTGGATCATTTCCTTTTCCGCGCTCGCGGATTCGTCAGCAAAAATGGGGTTGCTGACGAACACCAGAAACAGCGCAAAAGTAGCGATCAATATGCGATGTAACATCTTGCCTCTCTAACTTTTGGTCGCGTCGAATGCCAAATCTTCGCCACTGCTCCAGCCTGAGGCTCTACCGCCCCGTTCTACTATTCGTTGACGGAAGATATCCGAAACCGTATTGGCATCGCCCGCCAGTAAGGCTTTGGTGGCACAAAGCTCGGCACACATGGGTAATTTCCCTTCCGCAATGCGGTTTGCACCGTATTTTGCACGCTCTTCTGTCGATCCATTTTCCGTTTCTGGGCCACCCGCGCAGAACGTACACTTGTCCATCTTCCCTCGTTCGCCAAACGCAGACTTGCTTGGGAATTGCGGTGCGCCAAATGGGCAAGCAAACAGGCAGTAGCCACAACCAATACACAGATCTTTATTGTGCAACACAATGCCATCTTCCGTTTGGCTGAAACAATCGGTTGGGCACACCGCCAAACACGGCGCATCGGTACAGTGCATGCACGCAACCGAGATGGAGTTTTCGCCCGCTTCACCATCATTTAGCGTGACAACGCGTCGGCGTTGAATACCCCACTCAAGGGCATCGTCGTTTTCATTTTTACAGGCGGTGACACAACCATTACATTCAATACAACGCTTGGTGTCACATAGGAATTTCATCTTAGCCATTTTATGGCTCCTTACGCTTTACTGATGTTACAGAGAGTCACTTTACTCTCTTGCATTTGAGTCACGGGGTCGTAACCATAGGTAGTCGCGGTATTCGCGGCCTCGCCAATAACATAGGGATCGGAACCTTCTGGGTACTTATCGCGTAGATCTTTCCCTTGGAACTTGCCACCAAAGTGGAAAGGAAGGAATGCCGTGCCGGGTTTCACGCGGCGCGTAACCATGGCTTTCACATGAACTCTTCCCTTCTCCGCACCTTCAACCCAAACCATGTCGCCATCTCTAAATCCGAGGTCGTTTGCATCTTTCGGGTTCACTTCTACGAACATCTCCTGTTGAAGCTCTGCAAGCCAAGGGTTTGAACGTGTTTCCTCTCCCCCTCCCTCATATTCGACCAATCGGCCAGAGGTAAGGATGATGGGGTATTCCCCAGATTTATCTTGATCTTGAATCGATTTGTACATCGTCGGTAAGCGATAAATGGATTCTTTGTCGTCCCACGTTGGGTAGTCGGCAACCAGATCGCGGCGTGGTGTGTAGAGAGGTTCTCTGTGCAAAGGCACTCTATCTGGGAAAGTCCAAACCACCGCTCGCGCTTTTGCGTTACCAAAAGGAATACACCCATGATTAATCGCAACACGCTGAATACCGCCAGAAAGGTCGGTTTTCCAGTTTTTTCCTTCCGCTGCCGCTTTTTCGGCGTCGGTCAATTCATCCCACCAACCTAAAGACTTGAGTAGCTTGTCACTGAATTCTGGGAACCCATCTTCCAGTTCACACCCTTTCGAATAACTGTCTTCAGCCAGTAAGTTTTTACCTTCAAATTCGACACCGAATCGAGCACGGAAGTTACCCCCCCCTTCCGCAACGGATTTGGACGTGTTGTAAAGGATATGCGTACCAGGGTGTTTCATTTCTGGCGTCCCCCAACATGGCCAAGGTAACCCGTAGGTTTCACCATGAGCGGGACCGCCTTCGGCTTCCAATGAGGTTTTATGGAAGGTGTGCCAGTTCTTCTGGTGTTCTTTCAAGCGCTCGGGGCTTTGTCCGGTATAGCCTATCGTCCACATACCACGGTTGATCTCGCGGGTAATGTCTTCCACCAAAGGTTCGTTATTATTGACTTTGATGTTTTTGAACAGCTGATCAGAGAACCCTAGCTTTTTGGCAAGCAAATACATGATTTCATGATCGGGTTTGGATTCAAACAAAGGCTCAATCACTTTGTCACGCCACTGCAAAGAGCGGTTAGACGCCGTCACGCTTCCGTAAGTTTCGAATTGTGTGGTGGCGGGCAACAAATAGATGCCATCTTTACGATCATTCATGACAGCGGCAACGGTTGGGTATGGATCCACAATAACCATCATGTCCAACTGTTCCATGGCTTTTTTCATTTCCACACCACGCGTTTGGGAGTTCACAGCGTGCCCCCAATAGAACATGGCGCGAAGGTTGTCTTTTTGCTCGATCGCCTCTTTGTTTTCCAACACCCCATCAATCCATCGAGAGACGGGTATCCCCATGTTATTCATTGGCTTTTTGCCACGATATTCATCTTGATCGAAGCGTTTTTGTACCCAGTCAAAATCCAAATCCCATACTTTAGACCAGTGTTTCCAAGAGCCATTAGACAACCCGTAATAACCCGGCAAAGTATGTGAAAGTACACCCAAATCGGTCGCACCTTGTACATTATCGTGGCCACGGAAGATATTCGCTCCGCCACCACTTTTCCCGATATTGCCTAACGCCAGTTCAAGTACACAATAAGCGCGGGTGTTGTTGTTACCTGTGGTGTGCTGAGTTCCCCCCATACACCATACAACGCATCCAGGCCTGTTTTCTGAAAGCAACTTAGCGGTTTTGTAGACATCTTCTTCGCTTACGCCTGCCACGCGTTCCACTTCTGACGGGGTCCAGCGAGCAACTTCTTTCCTAATTTCATCCATGCCGAATACGCGTTGGCGAATGAATTCTTTGTCTTCCCAGCTATTCTTGAATACATGCCATAAAATGCCCCAAATGAACGCGATATCAGAACCCGGACGAATGGATACGTAGTGATTGGCTTTCGCGGCAGTTCGCGTACGGCGAGGGTCTGCAACCACAATTTTGCAGTTATTTTTTTCTTTTGCGATAAGAATATGTTGCATGGCAACGGGGTGGGCTTCCGCTGGGTTAGAACCAATAAACAACATGGATTTGCAATTATGCATGTCGTTAAAAGAGTTGGTCATTGCCCCATAACCCCATGTATTCGCCACTCCGGCTACCGTTGTGGAGTGACAGATACGCGCTTGGTGGTCGACGTTATTGGTGCCCCATAAAGACGCCATTTTACGAAACAAGTAGGCTTGTTCGTTGCTGTGCTTCGCGCTACCCAAAAAGTAAACAGAATCGGGGCCCGACTCCTTGCGGATTTCGAGCGTTTTATTGCCAATTTCTTCAATGGCGTCTTCCCAGCTCATTTGCTTCCATTTACCGCCTTCTAACTTCATGGGGTATTTAAGGCGTCTTTCCCCATGTCCGTGCTCACGCAGTGCTGCCCCTTTCGCGCAGTGTCCGCCCGCGTTAAATGGGTGATCAAATGCAGGTTCTTGCCCTGTCCAAACCCCATTTTGCACTTCAGCGTAAATGCCACAGCCCACAGAACAATGAGAACAGATGGTGCGCTTAATCTCTGTTGGTACGTTAGAGGTCACATTTTTCGCATGCGCCTTACGCATCATACCCGGTGCAAACATAGAGGCACCAACGGCGGCACTCCCGGCAGCCAGTGTGGAGTTCTTCATAAAAGAACGACGGCTTAATCCGATTTGGCTTTCTTCCTTGTTAACGCTCTCGGAACGCTTGGTCAGTTTCATTCCATTGCTCCTTATAGGGTGTCGTAGTAATCACGGATATGTTGAGTTTCTTGATATCCAGTGGTTGTATCTTCCACCTTTGGCACGGCTTCTTTCGCAGAAGCGACCGTAGATGTCCCTGCGGCAAGCGTGCCGGCTACTGCTGCCGTGCCTAATCCCTTAAGCAAATCTCGGCGGCGGGTGTCGATGGCTGGTTTATCTTTCATACATTGCTCCAGTTGTCTAAAGTGGATGCTTTGCATCTCTGCTTTATTATTGTTTGGCTGAGGTTACTGCTTGGTTGAGATCATATTCCATTGAGATCACTGTTCCGTTGCGATCATTCTTGTTTCTCTTACCGGTACGCGAGCAAAGCGCGTTTGTTCTATCAACAAAAATTGATTCATAACGGTGGCCAATGCCGCGTAAAATCGGGCATGATCTGCCTGCGATATTTGCGTGGTGAGTTTTTCAAACCAAGGTTGTATGTGTTTGTTAAAGAAAGCGTTTTGTTCAACTTCAGAATCCAGAAGCGACATCACCTCGCACAGCGCGGCAAAATGATCTTCCGGTTCCTTAGTCCCTTCATTACGGGTAAACCCCATTCGCATAAGATCTTGCCGAATAGCCGCGAGCGGTTTTTCCATCAAAGACCCCGTTAAGTGCCATGATGCAAAAGGCATCACTTCGCCTCGCCCGATTCCGATAAACAGATCTTGGTATTCCTGAGAAATGTCTTCATGGGAATACAAGTCAGCCATCTTTCTTAAGTTGATCCACGCCTCCGCCATTTGGCTATCGGCGTGCTCACTGACTTCCAGCTCTTTTAGCCAATCCAGTACGTCTTGGCGAGGCGCTGCTCGAAGCACCGTGGCAAACAGCGCGTAGATATCAGACCGCATTGATGGGTGAGAGCGTCCTGATAGCTGAGAATGCACTGATGTGTGGCTGTCGTTCATTCGTTTCTCCTACACGTTGAGTTGTTTTTCTGGATGGTTAACCAAGTCGCTAAACATATCGACGACCCGACAGTCTTCACACATAGCGATTCTGTTGATGGCCAATTCATCGGAAAATTGGGGGTGACCGCGTAACTTATCTTGAAGCATGTCGATCATAGATTGAGGGGCAAACGGCTTACTGCAGCGTAAACACTCCGCGGCTTTTTCTTGGTGAATCACTTGAACTTGCTTGCGTTGCTCTGAGTCCCAATTAAACCTAGGGGTAAGCGTTAACGCGTTCTCAGGACAAGCTTTTTCACACATGCCGCACTGAATGCAATCTTGTTCCACAAAGTTAAGTTGAGGTGAAGCACCATCATTATGCAGTGCTCCGGTTGGACAAACGGCGACGCAACCCATGCATAGGGTGCAATCTTTGCCAACGCAGGTCACATTACCAAAGGGGGCACTGTTCGAAATGCTAGCAAGCGTTTTGATAGGAATATGGTTCGCCGCCAGCGTATCGAGTGCGAAAAAGAGGCGCTCTCTTTTCGAACCATTCAATACACCAATAGGTGTACTTAATGGAACTTCTCTTAGAGCAGATTTGGCGCTTTCTATTGCTTCCAGATACACAATTTGGATGCATGAAGGATCTAAGTTCAGGTGGCTAAGAAGCCTTTGGGCGGTATCGACTTCCTGCCTCAACACTCTTAAAACCGTTGGTGGCATCGTTTTGCTGGCCGCAAACATCACTTGACACGCCCCATTAACCAAGGCGGCAAACCACGTATCCATCCCTACAGAGGGCAGCTCTTCCAGTTCAACTGGGATAACGTTGTCTGGGAGCGCATTGAGCGCCATCACGTTATCGCTTTCGTGTTGGCGACTGCAAAACAAAATGATGGGGTTCGATCCCCCCGCTTCTTTATAATTGGCAAGTAACTTTTCAACGAAAGATTGAGTCTGCTGTGGCTCCGGAATGGCGTAATGGATCGCTTCTGTTGGGCACGCTGTTGCACAGGTGCCAACACCTTGGCACAAGTATGGGTTTATTTGAATTTTATGCCCGATTTGCTCATTGCCATCACTGGTCAGCGCGCCCGTTGGGCAAGCGTCTACACAACGATCACATCCTTTGATGCCACGTGAGCTGTGTGCGCATTTGTCGGTGTCCAAACGGAAAAACTTGGGCTTATCAAATGTCCCCATTAAATCGGGTATGGCTTCTAACGCATCAGGTAACGTTGGGTTCCCTCGTCCACATGGAAAATAGCCGGGTGCTGGCACTTCTTCCGTCATAATGCCATTGAGCGTCATATCCAAAACAATATCGAAGCAGTCATGCCCAATGGCTGCGGTGGCTAAATTCACATGATCGCCATTACGATTCACCGTGACCTTAAAAGCGCCAAGAAAACCGTGAACCTGAGGTTGATGACCGAAATACAGGCGAGCCGGATTGATCAGTTGGCTGCTATCGGCATCTTGTTCGGTACAGAGCAGCGTAAGAGATGAGAGCGAGTTGAGCTGCGTTTCTATCTCAGAAAGGATCGAAAATGGACCAATCACAAGCGTGTGACCCCCACTGTGGTAGCTGACCGTTGGGGGGATGAGGTTGGTCAGCTCCACAGTGTTGGTTAACGCTGTTGCTCTTGCGCGTCCATTTACGCTAGAAGCGATTTTTTGAAGGGTTTGTTTTAACGTAATCGTTGCGTTCGGTTCTAACATTGATTTTGGTTCTAACATTGCTTTGGTTCCATGTGTGAACGTGTATTCCGTTCATTTAAGAAGCAATAAAGCAATTAGCGATCCAACCGCGCACAAGCTGTATTTTTCAGGGTTCCAAAACACGATTATGTGCGCAATGTTAACAAGTTGTGACATTTTGTCGCAAGTGAATGATCCGATACTTAGTCAAAATGTACCTACTTTTTATGTGGTATATTTTGTCTCGTTCATTTCCGAGTCGGGTTGAATGTCTTCAGATCGAGGCTCATTAGATTCTGTGTTTGACTCTTCAGAATGCTGCAACTGTTCTTCAGGGGCTTCTTTTTCATCGACTGTTTGGCTTTGATTCGCCACTTCTTGGTGTTCGTCTTCGCTTGGCTGTTCTAACTTCTCTTTCACCCAGCCCCTGAGTTTTTCCGCTGCTTCTTGCGTTAAGTTCCCCACTTTCGAATAGTCGTGGTCGTAATCGTTCAAAGCGTCGACTTCACTGAATTCACCACTGAGAAAGAGCTTACGTAATGCCGCTTTTTTCACAGCGGTTTCTGCCCCTTTGCTCAATAGCGTCGCCACAGAAGGCTCCTCCAACGGCGCCTCACCTACTGATGTCAGTGTTTGGTGTGCTTCCTCTTCGTTGACGTGAGCCCCTCCACCAGCGTTATCAGTGGCTCTAACTGCCGTATCGTCAGCAACATCCGTATTCGAGGCATATGCGTTGATCTCTTCAACATGCTCCTCATCATCTGCCATGTCCGTGGCTTCGTTGGTAAGCGACGTTTGTTGCTTATCGTCTTCTTGTAATTTGCGCTGCGACCAACGCTTGAAAAAATCACTTGCCACTGGCTCTGCCCGCCCCTTTACGTTTTTTGCGTTTCTGTTCTAGAAGTTCGCCGTGTCGCCCTATGAATGCTTCCATCCAAGCTTGAATGGGCAAAGGCATGTCGATAGACAGCACCCAATAATCGCCATCCAGATAACTGCCGGCCACCGATTGAGACGCCGTGAGCTTTACGGGTTCTAAACTGTCTAAATTTTCCAAGGCGAGAAACAGCTTGGGTTGAATGGAGCTTAGGTTAAATCGATAGTCTGTGCGTTCGTCTTTATATAGCTCTAAAGGTAACGTTAACGGATTGGGTTCGATTGGCTTTAGATTCACTCCTACCCACTCCCATTGCTGGGTAACCCAACGCCCCTCTCCTACGTTTTGGC
Organism: Vibrio sp. S9_S30; assembly: GCF_014694455.1. Taxonomy (GTDB): domain Bacteria; phylum Pseudomonadota; class Gammaproteobacteria; order Enterobacterales; family Vibrionaceae; genus Vibrio. Next base: position 169,752 of record NZ_JAAUWT010000005.1, read on the forward strand.
TTTCGAGCTGGCATTCAATCGTCCAAAGGTTTTCATTTTTTTCCAATGACATTTCTGTTCTCATCTTTTATTCAAACGTCAATACTCTTCGTCGTTCAAGCAATTCTTACGCCAGAGTCGAAATCAGAAATTGGAAATGAGATGGCAGGGTTATTGCTTTAACCCGTTAGGAAGAAACGTTGTTAAGGAATCTCTGTGTCTTACCAGCCAAAAATAATAAAAACGGGGCATAGCCCATCTCCGACTCAAAAAGTCGAAGTCTTTGACGAGTATGGCGAACGCATGGTGAAAGAAATCGCCTGTGAACGCCCTATTACCGTGATGCTGAATTGGAAGGAAATCGTCACACTGATGACGTTAGGATCGCGCCCAGAAGCGTTGGTTCTAGGTTACTTAAAAAACCAAAGTTTTATTGAGGATCCCTCCGCCATTGAATCGATCATCATTGATTGGGAAACCCATACTGCCGCGGTGATCACTCAAGAGAACACCGATCATTTGGAAAAGGCATTGAAGAAGAAGACGGTCACATCGGGTTGTGGCCAAGGCACAATGTTCGGCAATGTAATGAAAAAGCTGGAGAACTACCGAGTGCCTAAGGTGATGACAAAACAATCCGATATTTACGCCTCACTTGAGGCGCTAACCCACCACAATGATACGTATAAAAAAGCGGGCGGTGTTCATGGCTGCGCAGTGTGCCGGCGAGAAGAGATACTCTCCTTTGTTGAAGATGTTGGTCGCCACAATGCGGTCGATACGTTGGCCGGTGAAATGTGGTTAAACCAAGTGCCAGGGGACGACAAAATCTTCTACACCACAGGTCGCCTAACGTCGGAAATGGTCATCAAGGTGGCTCAAATGGGGATTCCTGTTTTGCTCTCTCGTTCTGGAGTGACTCAAATGGGGCTCGATTTGGCGAGGCAATTTGGCATTACGACCATTGCCCGAGCAAAAGGATTGCGCTTTCAAGTGTTTACGGGGGCAGACAACATGGTATTCGATGTAAAAGGACACCCGTAACCCCGAGTCTACACATCCTAGAACCTATCTGAACGCAATGCACTTGCTTGCGGAATTTAGAAGGGGCTATTTGGCACCTTCTTGCATTCTATAAATATCATGCTATCTGTTAATAGTACTGCCTGTCATAAAAAGTACACAAAACTGTAACATTAAGTAAGCAGTAGCTTATTTGATTTAACGAATCATGCCGTATCGTTTTATTTAACGTCAGTCCAACCAACGAAAACGACGTCTCCTGTGCGATCGCTTACAGGATAAAATCGCGTTTTCCGAGTAAGGAGCTAGGTATGTCACTGAAAACACAGAGCGTAAGTGCGCTCTCACAATTCAAGATAAAAACAAAACTTCTGGCGGTATCGGTCTCGCTATTGGCTTGTATTGTTGCCTATGCGGCTTATGAAAGCCGCATTACTCAGGAGCTAGAAAACCTTCAATTTGCCGCTGATCAAAATGCGCAAAGTGAAACGGAGCTCCTCCTATTGCGGCGACATGAAAAAGATTTCTTAGCGAGAAAAGACCCAAAATACATTAAGAAATTTAAAAGCAGCTATGAGTCACTTCTATCGCGAGTGAATAACTTGGATCAACAATTGGTTCACTACGCCAACCAACATAATACCAATTTCGATCACATTGAAAGCACCTTGGAACAGTACCTGAATCAATTCAATCGTTTGGCAACTCAAATAGCTTATATTGGGCTCGATGAATCCTCTGGATTGCTTGGAGAACTGAACGCAAGAGAAGACAAGCTCAACAACCTGCTTATTTCGGCGGATCGCCCTAGTTTATCTAATGAATTCTTACGCTTAGTCGACAGCCAAAATCGATTTTTCCTAACGCAGCGTGACGAACAATTTCAACAAGTTCAGACGAATTGGCAGGCGTTTCATCAAAAAATACAAACGCAATCCCTCACTTCTGAAATGGTCGATGCGCTTAGCTTGGCATCAAACGATTATCGTGAGGCATTTGATGAGCTTTATGAAGCGTGTAAAGCCTTAGGGTTGGATCACAACAGTGGTATGCGCGGCGAACTGCGAAAAAATGTGCATGGAACGGAAGAGAGCTTAAACAAAATGCAAGAGCAAATTGGCACACTGGTCAACGAACTACGCAGTGAAGCGAAAATAAAGCTGCGCAGTTTTGGGATTGGGATCGGGCTGTTTATTTCTTCATTACTGATTTTACTCAGTTTTCAAATTTCCAATCGCCTGATTAACGTTAGAAACGTGATGCGAAATATTGCCGAAGGTGAAGGCGATTTAACCGTTCGCATGAACGATGATGGTAAAGATGAACTCGCCCAACTTAGCCAATCATTTGATAAATTTGTTGGTAAACTTCAAGACAGTATCCTTGAAATGGCAGCAGTGACGGTACAGCTCGCTCAAGCTGCCGAGTCTTCACAAGTCGCGGCCAATACCAGTTTGGATAACGCGGAACAGCAGCAGTTAGAATCCTCATCGATTGCTACTGCCGTCAACCAGATGTTAATGACGACAAATGAAATCGCCTCCAACATTGAAAATGCGGCCAGCACGGCTCACAAAGTCAAGATGGATGCGGAAGAAAGTATGCGCCTGAGTCACATTGCAGGCGACAGCATTCAGGGGCTCACCGACAGCATCACCAATTCTCAGAACCTTGTATTGCAACTGGAAGAGCAAAGTATCGAGATTCAATCGGTTGTGTCGGTAATCAGTGACATTACCGAACAAACGAATCTACTGGCACTCAATGCGGCAATCGAAGCGGCCAGAGCGGGCGAAAATGGACGGGGGTTTGCTGTGGTGGCAGACGAAGTCAGGCAACTTGCAAAGCGTACCACCGATTCCACCAAAGTCATTGAAGCGACGATAAGCGGTTTGTCGACGGGGGTTAAAAATACCGTCAATCTCATGCAAGAAAGCTTAGTACAGGCTGGGAATACCAATCAACAAACCATCAATGCTGTTAAAGCCATTCAGCGTATTGTTGACGAAGTAAGTGCGATATTTGACATGAACTCTCAAATTGCGACAGCCTCTGAAGAGCAGGCGATGGTTTCTGCGGATATCGACCGAAACATCACTCACATTGCCGATTTAGCCAACAATACCAAAACAGCGGTGAATGTGTCTGTTCAAAACAGTGGCGAGGTAAGGCAGGCTGCTGGACGTTTGGAGATGATCGTCGGGCAGTTTAAGTATTAGAGCAGATGGTGCTTGGTGGTTAGTGCTTGGTGGTCGATGGTTAGTGCTTGAGAGCACACTTTATAGTCTGGCTAAAGATCTCGGTAGAGCCTCAGCCTATCTTTGTGTTGTATGCCATTTTCAAAGATTGGATCGGGGTAGTTAAGAAGAAAATGATCTTTAGCGACCGACTCTACCCTGAACCCAATTCATTGATAATATGTTCGTTTCTTCTAGCGCTTCAGATCTTATCTCTGTTAATAACGCCTCAATTTAGCTGAAAATGAAGCATTCTATCCTCTGTCAAATACACAAATCACGACAACATCAATTGTCGTGATGAACGCCGCAACCCTCTATTCGCGAAATTGACCAAACGTCCATAGTAAACGTCTTTGGCGCTCGTACCTTGAAACTCGTTGGTGCGACATCAAGCGGATTTATTCTGGTTCCACTTTTTCAGGATAAGATCGATGACCGTAGCAAGCACAATGTAAGTCACGATATTAATAGTGAGTAAGATTGGGTCAAATGGATCGGAAAAGACATTGTAACCATACCCTAAAAAGTCGGTAATAAAGCCCCCCAAGAAGACGGCGATAATAAAAGCCAGCATAGTAATTCACCTTCGTATAACTGAGTTAGTCGCTCAATATATCGCATGCACAGGCCGTTGTGTCTGCCTTGAAATATTTATTAACACGCCAGTTGAGTCACTTTTGCCTCATTTCATAATGAGTGGTTGATGCCCTATCCTTCCACCGTATTTTTCTTTCTATACGCGAGCGGGGTCAGCCCTTTTATTCTCCTGAACTGACGGCTGAAATTCGCCAAATTGGCAAAGCCAACCTGTTTGCTTATTTCAGCAATATTCTCTTTCGATTCAATCAGCTTGATGCAGGCTCGCTGCACACGAATTCGGTTCACAAAATCCGTGAATCGATGTCCCGTAGATTTATGGAAAAATCGAGAAAAATAGGACTCCGTCATATCGATAAGATCAGCGACTTCTTTCACTTTAATTGGCTTTTTGTAGTTCAGCATAACAAAATCAAGCACGAGGTTGATTTTGCTGTTCATCACCTCCGGATCTTTCTTAAGTGTAGGGGGCAGCGTCGATAATATTCGCGTCTTTTGAACGTTTAAGAACACCATAAATTTCAAAAAATGAATCAGCTTTTCAACGCCCTGAGAGCAACGAACCGCATTCATGTATTCCATGCTGACTTCCATCGGTACATCAATGAATTCGATCCCCATTTTGGCTTGTTCTATTAGCCGCAAAAACTGAGATAGCTCTGGGAAGATTTGCGTCGCTCGTTGAATGAGCTCTGGTTCAAAAAGAATCACCATATCACGCAACTTGTGCGTTTCCCCTTCAGACAAATAACTTACCCAATTATGAGGCAACCAAGGGCCAACAAGTGTCAAGTGACCGGGAGAAAAAGGCCCCACATGGTTACCTATCATGGCTTTCCCTGTGGTTTTTACGATAAGGTGCAATTCGTATTGCTCATGAACGTGCCATTTTATTCTATGGTGAGGAACACCATGCTCCGTGTAGCCCACCGATTCTTTGTCGAATTCGACAAACTCCCAAACAGGGCGTTCGCCGATACTCTCGTGGGTAAAGGGCTTAATTTCATACGTCGACATACGACGCTCCTACTCTATTCGAACGTGCGAATTCGTACTCTTTATACAAGGTTCGGAATTCGTCATATTTTTTGCGGTATACGCTGAAACAAGTCGTATCGGGGGTGATTTCTTCAATCACCTTTGGCGACGTGCACACGGACTCTACCGGATCTCCCGTATGGCAAATTTTAGCAAGCCTAGCGGCACCATAAGCTGGCCCACTTTCTCCCCCTTCGTATCGAATGATTTTTACGTTGAGGATATTGGCGACAATTTGTAACCATAATCGGCTTTTGGCTCCACCACCAATCGCACCAAGGCATTTCACTTGTGTGCCGCTTTCTTGAATGGCGTTTTGACAATCCAATAACGAAAACGCCACGCCTTCTAGAATGGCTTGCACCATATGGTGCCCTTGCGTTGCCCACGTCATATGGTGAAAGCTAGCGGTGGCAAACGGGTTGTTGTGAGGGGTTCTTTCACCCATTAAATATGGGAGAAATAAGGTGGGCTGCGCTGGATCGTATTGAGCTTCTACACCATCAATCAATTCACCGATATCTTGACGAGTGATATCTGCAAACCACTTAAGTGGGCTTGCGCCATTAAGCATGCACGCCATCTGAAACCATCGTTCAGGAATCGCGTGGGCAAAAGCGTGTACCAAGGCTTCAGGATACGGCTTGTATGAATCGGTGGTCACAAAATACTGGGCTGACGTACCGAGAGAAATAAAGGCATCACCTTGGTTGATGGCACCGATTCCAAGTGCACCACATGCCGCATCGCCGCCACCCGCGCAAACCGTCACATCGGCCGTGAGCCCCGTCAGCTCACATGCTTGTTTGGTTAAGTTCCCCGTCGATTCCGTTCCCTCTTTGAGTGAGACCATCCGATCTTTCGAGACCCCACTTAACTCAAGCAGTTCGTCTGACCAAGTGCGATGTTTTTGATCGAGCCATAAGGTTCCCGCCGCATCACTCATGTCCGTAGCCAGCACACCTGTCAGCTTGAATCGCACGTAGTCTTTGGGAAGCATTAAGTAGCGAACGGATGTCAACACGTCGGGTTCGTTTTCTGCCATCCAGCGAAGTTTAGGGGCGGTAAAACCGGACATGGCAGGCACGCCAGCAATCATGCCCAAACTTGGGTTCTCCCGATTCATGGCATCCGCATTCAGATGCGATCGTCCATCGTTCCACAAAATTGCTGGGCGAACGGGGTTGAATGATTCATTGAGCATAACGGCACCGTGCATTTGGCCAGAAAGCCCAATGCACTTAATGTCGATAAACGGGGCTGGATACTGATTCTTTAGCGCTTTCATGGTTCGAAGCGTCGCCTCCCACCACAGCTCGGGTTCCTGCTCCGACCATAGTGGATGAGGCGTCGAGGCTGGGTAAGATTCGCTGGTTGAACCGACGACCTGCCCGTTTTCATCCATCAGTAGGCTTTTAACTGAAGAGGTGCCGATATCAATCCCTAAATAGTGCGCCATTATCCTTCCTTCCCATTCGTGTTGTTCGACTAATTCATGACATTCCCACCGTCGACATTATACGTCTGAGCGGTGATGTAATCGGCCATCGGTGACGCTAAAAATAGCGCCATACCCGTGATATCATCTGGTCTCCCCATCCTGCCAAGTGGCACTTCTTCTCCAACGAGTCGCTTTTTCTCACCTGGTTGGCGGTTTTCGTATTTCGCAAATAGGCGGTCTACGTGATCCCACATGGGCGTATCAACCACCCCCGGTGATATGGCATTCACGTTGATCCCGTGCTCTGCCACGGCTAGACCTGCCGACTGGGTATAGCTGATAACGGTCGCTTTTGTCGCACAATAGTGAGCAACAAGCGGTTCACCTCGCCTGCCGGCTTGGGATGCCATGTTGATCACCTTGCCTCCATACCCCGCCGACACCATCTCTTTCAAGACGGCTTGCATGACAAAGAACATGCCTTTTACGTTGACGTTGTATAACTTGTCGAATTGTTCTGGGCTTGAATCCAGTATCGGCCCCATGTCGAAGATGGCCGCGTTATTGAACAATATATCTATACCGCCAAATTGTGCTTTTGTCTGAGAGACAGCTAACTCAATTTGATTAAGGTCTGTCACATCGGTTGAACAGTACAGCACAGAGTTAGGGTACTTTTGCATCAACACTTGTAACCCAGAAGATGGCGTGTCAGCAAGATCCAGTACCATGCACTTAGCGCCGTTGGTCACATACCCTTCGCAAACACTAAGCCCAATTCCGCCGTTCGCACCACTGAGTAAAGCGACTTTGCCATTAAGGATAAGTTGATCATTTTGATACGCGGTAATGCTCATGGTTGTTCCTCATACGCTTTGGACAAGTCTTGGATCTTAACTCGCATCCGCTCGGAGAAATCTGGGTATTGCGCGGTTAACCCTTGCCAAACGTCTTCATTTTTCAAAAAATCAGTTACACCGTCACTACTGTCAAGCCATTGTTTTGCCTTGCTGAAGTGCGGATCTTTGTAGTTAAACGCTAATTTTCCATTGTGGAATCTTTCAAGAAAGCAGTACCAGTGAGCAATCAACTCAATCGCATATTTAGGCATGTGGTTTCTTTCTAAATTGAAACGCACTGTGGGCAAGATGAATTGCGGAAACTTGCTTATGCTATCCATCGCGATGCGCTCAATTGAATCGGCTATATGGCTGTTACCAAATCTTTCTACAATTTTTTGGCGATATTGCTCTAAATCCACAGGGGGATTCGCGATGGTTGGAATCACTTCCGTTTGGTGATACCCCTTTAACCAGTCGGCGAGCTCATCATCCAGCATGTTTTGGTCAAATGTTTGGTAGCCTCTCAGTGCCCCTACGTAAGAAAGCAGAAAATGACCGCCATTTAGAATACGAATTTTGGTTTCTTCAAACTCGTGCACTTGGCTGGAAAAAGTGACGCCTACTTTTTCTAATGATGGAAAACCCGCAGCAAACTTGTCTTCAATAACCCACTGCTCAAAATCTTCCCCCATAATTGGGCAGTCGTCTTGTTCACCAACCACCGTAGAAAGCTCTTGCGCCAAATTTGGGGGTGGAACTGGGGTGATCCTATCCACCATACAACAAGGGAACGTAACGTGTTGGTTTACCCATTCCAATAAGTCCTTATTTTGGGTGGCAGTAAGGTATTGTTTAAATGCGTTCTCCAGCACCCTACCGTTATCGCGCAGGTTGTCGCAAGTCAGTACCGTGATGGCTCCAGCACTCGATGCTGCCCGAACTTCCAATGCGTGCTTTATAAAGCCATAGATCGTTTTAGGCCTGTCTTGATGGGCGATGTCCCAAGCCACTTCCGGATCGTTCAGGTTCAGATCGTTGGTATCCGTCAGATAATACCCGCCTTCCGTGACCGTAATGGTCAGTGCTTTTGTCTCTTGATCGGCAAATAGGCTGTTGATGGCATCAACGTTATCTGAAGCGTCAATCACACTTTCTAACGCTTCAATTTTTCGGATTTCGATATCGCCATAAGCGGATATTTTCTTTAGGTGATAGCGGCCATTCTGCTGAGATAATGCCTCAATAAGCCCTCGAGATTCTGAGCGTAAATTGACACCGGTGTAATACCATCTCTTACTGGGTTCAACCAGCCGATTATAACGGTCGATGTAGTACACTTGGTGACCTCGAAAAAAAGATCCGACACCAAAGTGGATGAGTCTATTTGGCATATTCACCCTCCTCATAAACATTTAAGGCAAGATCGCTGCCATCAAATAAGTACACTTGCTGCTTATCGAAAAACAGCCCAACGTCTTGCCCCAAAACGGGGCTGTCTGCTGGCGCGTGTTTTGCCACGACCGTTTCACCATTTTCGATGCGAACGTAGCTAAGGGTTTCGGAGCCAAGTTGTTCAATCACTTCCACAACACCAGAAATATCCCCCTGCATTGGCTCGGTCAATGTCACCGCTTCTGGTCGAATACCTAACGTGTTGGCTTCTAAAACATCATGACTGTATCTACATACAGGTATTTGTATTGTTGCGCTTTCCGTTAACTGAGCGGTCAGCTCTTTCGCTTCTACCTGCACGGTTCCCAAACGTAATATGTTCATTTTAGGCGTACCAATGAATGAAGCCACAAAGAGATTAGCGGGTTGGTGATAGAGTTCTAACGGTGTGCCAATTTGAGCGACTTCTCCTTCTTTCATGATCACGACTTTGTCGGCTAGGGTCATGGCTTCAACCTGATCGTGTGTCACGTAGATCATGGTTGTACCGAGCTCATGGTGGAGCCGAGAAAGCTCGATTCGCATCTCGACACGTAACGCTGCGTCTAAGTTAGACAAAGGCTCATCAAACAAAAACACTTTAGGGTTACGAACAATCGCGCGGCCAATGGCAACACGCTGTCTTTGCCCGCCGGAAAGCGCTTTGGGTTTTCTTTCAAGCAAAGGGTCGAGTTTCAACGCTTTTGCTACTTTCAACACTTTGGATTCAATTTCATTTTTAGGTGTGTTCGCCAATTTCAATGCAAACCCCATGTTTTCTTTTACCGACATGTGTGGGTAAAGCGCGTAGCTCTGAAATACCATGGCAAGGTTTCGTTTCGATGGATGCGTCTCGGTAATGAGTTCTCCGTCCAAATAAATGCTTCCGGCTGAAGAAGCTTCCAGCCCCGCAATCGTGCGCAGTAATGTGGATTTTCCACAGCCAGACGGGCCAACGAAAACCACAAATTCACCTTTCTCGATCTCGAAGTTGATGTTTTTCAGCGCCAACGCGTCGCCGTATTTTTTTTCCAGTTGGTTAACGGTTAAATAGCTCATTTTACTGCTCCGAACGTCAATCCTTGTACGAGTTGTTTCTGACAGAACCAGCCGAGCACGACAATAGGTGCGCAAGCAAGCGTGGACGCTGCCGATAGTTTTGCCCAAAACAGACCTTCTGGGCTGGAGTAAGTGGAAATCATGGTGGCCAATGTGCCTGCGTCGGCGGAGGTTAAGTTAATTGCCCAAAAGGCTTCGTTCCAACTCAACACAATCGACAGCAATGCGGTGGAGGCAATCCCACCAAATGAGAGTGGCAGCAGCACGTGCCGAATCTCTCCCAGTGTTGACGCGCCATCAAGGCGAACGGCTTCCAAAATGTCTTTGGGAATGTCTTTGAAATACGAAAACAGCATCCAAACAATAATGGGCAAATTAATGAGGGTGTAAATGATCGTGAGCGCTAAACTGCTGTCCAGCAGCCCCGTTTCCTTACACAAAATGTAGATAGGCACCAACACCCCAACCGCAGGCAACATTTTGGTGGAGAGCATCCAAAGCAGCATATCTTTCGTTCGCTTTCCTGGGTAAAACGCCATGGAGTACGCCGCTGGTATGGCAATAATCAATGCCAAAATGGTGGAACCAAAAGCGGTAATCACGGAGTTTTTGGCGAATTTTAAGTAATCACTACGTTCCTGAACGATGCCGTAGTTTTCTACCGTTGGCTCAAATAGAAACGTTGGTGGAACCGCAATGGCTTGTTGTTCGGTTTTGAACGATGTCATCAGCATCATAATGATGGGGAAAAACACGATAAGCGCGATCACCCAGCTCAATAAGGCTCTCAATCGATGTGTCTGATTCATGCAACCTCCTAGGCGACTAAGTTTTTGCCAATGGCACGGATTAAGAAAAACGCGACGATATTTGCGAGGATCACGGCGATCAATCCCCCTGCCGACGCAACACCCACATCGAATTGCATCAAGGCTTGCGCGAAGATCAAGAACGCGAGGTTCGTCGATTCATACCCCGGTCCACCGCTGGTGGTGACAAAAATTTCGGCGAACACCGACAGCAAAAATATGGTTTCAATCATCATCACAACCGCTATTGGTCTCGCCAAATGTGGCAGCGTGAGGTATCGGAATATCTGAAACCCCGTAGCGCCATCAAGTACGGCCGCTTCTTTTTGTTCGTTATCCATGGATTGCAGTGAAGTGATAAAAATCAGCAGCGCAAACGGCATCCATTGCCAGCTCAGCATCGCAATGATGGAACCCAGTGGATAATCGGCTAGCCAATCAATGGGTTCTAAACCGACGGACTCCCATAGCGACGCCAGTACGCCATACACCGGATGCATCATGAGATTTTTCCAAATCAGTGCATTCACGGTGGGCATGATAAAGAAAGGCGAAATGAGTAACACACGCACAATCCCTCGCCCTTTAAAGGGCTTGTCGAGCAACACCGCAAGCAATATGGCAAGCACAACCGTTACGAGGAGCACCATTCCAACCAGCGTTAACGTGTTGGTAACGGCTGGCCAGAAGGCTTCGTCGGTGTAAAAAAATTCAAAGTTCATTCCGCCGATGAAGTTATTCTCTCCCGGATACAACAGGTTGTATCGGATGACGGAAAAGTAAATGGTCATGGATAAAGGGACAACCATCCACAACAATAAACTGATGAAGGATGGGAATACCAATAATTTGGGCAACCACCTTTGCATAGAGACTTCCTTGTAAGGACAGATAAAGAGAAAAATACCCGAGAAATAAACAGGCGCTTGTTGCCCCTGTTTATTCAGACAGACAATACTGATTATTTGTAATAACCCGACTTACGCATTTCGCGGTCGGCGGACTTGTTGGCCGCTTTTAGCGCCTGCTCCACCGTGATATTCCCCGCCAATGCGTTCGTGAATTGCTGACCCGCAGCGATACCAATTGCTTGAAATTCGGGAATGGCAGCAAACTGAACACCGACATAAGGCGTGGGAAGCAGCGTACTGTTTTCTGGGTTGGCTGATTGAATCGCCTTCAGTTCTGCTTCTGCAAAAGCCGCGGCTTCTCGGAACTCCGGCGTTTCATAGGTGGATATACGTGTTCCCGTCGGAACGTTTGCCCAGCCGTTCTCTTTGGCCACCAATTTTATGTAGTCTTGCGACGTCGCCCATTTCACAAACTTCTCAGCTTCTACTTGGTTTTTACTGCCCGCCGGAACCGCAAGCGACCATGCCCAAAGCCAGTTTGCACCGCGTTTAGTTACTGCAATAGGCGCCTGTGCAAAGGCAACTTTGTCGGCGACTTTGCTTTGTTTTGGATCAGAGATAAACGAAGCGGCGATCGTGGCATCAATCCACATACCACACTTGCCTTCGTTGTAGAGCGCTAGGATTTCATTGAAGCTGTTGGACGTTGAACCGGGAGGACCATAGGTGGATAGCAGGTCAATGTAGAACGAAACGGCAAGGTTCCATTCTGGTGAATTTAATTGAGGCTTCCAATTCTCATCAAACCAGCGTGCACCGAATGAATTCGCCATGGTGGTGATGAATGCGGTATTGTCACCCCAACCTGGCTTTCCGCGCAGACAGATACCATACACACCGTTATCGGGATCGTGAATCGCCTTCGCCACATCACGAATATGCCCCCAAGAAGCGTTGTCTGGCACGGTCATTCCGGCTTTGTCGACCAAATCTTTTCGGTACATCACCATGGAACTTTCACCATAGAAAGGAACGGCGTACATTTTTCCGTCTACCGACAAGCCGGAGCGAATCGCTGGCAGAATGTCATCAGCGTTGTAGTTGGCATCATCTTTAATTTCGTTCAGCCAACCTTTTTTGCCCCATATTGGCGCTTCGTACATCCCAATGGTCATGATATCGAATTGTCCACCTTTGGTGGCGATATCGGTTGTTACACGCTGGCGAAGCACACCTTCCTCCAAGGTAACCCAATTGAGTTTGATACCCGGATTTGCCTCTTCATATGCTTTGCTCAGTTTCTGCATTTCGATCATATGACCGTTATTCACCGTCGCGATCGTTAACTCTGTTGCGGCCATAGCCGATGTATTCGTCATGGCAGCAAGAGCAATAGAGACAGAAAGTAATGTCCTGAATTTCATGTTCATTCCCTCGATGGTTATTTATTGTCGAGCTTGACCTTTAACAAGCTCGCAACAATAACAATTCAAAATAAGTCAAAAGAGAACGTGAATGAGTGCAAAAAAGTACTTTTTTCTGTATGAATGTACTTTTTCTGATCTTGGTGTCTTATTATTGAGAAGGGCGTGATGGGTTTGAGGCGAAAAAAAACGCTCAAGATTTTGAGCGTTTTGATTGAATTGAACAGTTCAAATAGAAAAGTGTTGTTCGAAAACTGACTCTTCTGCTTTCTTCTTATTTCTTTTCTACTCTTCTACACCGCGAGATTTTAGGAATTCCGCATACGTCCCTTTGAAATCGGTAATCTTGTTGTCTTTAATCTCGATGATACGCGTAGCCAAAGAGTCCACAAAAACGCGGTCGTGAGAGACGAAAAACAGTGTCCCTTTGTACTGCTCTAACGCATTGTTCAACGACTCAATAGATTCCATATCCATGTGGTTGGTTGGCTCATCCATCAGCAGCATGTTGGGTTTGTGCATCATCAATTTACCCAGCAACATACGACCTTGCTCACCACCAGACAGCACTTTTACCGATTTCTTAATGTCATCTTGCGAGAACAACATACGGCCTAAAAAGCTGCGGATCACTTGCTCGTCATCGCCTTCCTGGCGCCATTGCCCCATCCAATCCATGAGGTTCATGTCTTCTGCGAATTCTTCAGCGTGATCTTGTGCGTAGTAGCCCACATTTGAATTTTCAGACCATTTGAACTCTCCGCTGCGAGGTTCCAGTACACCGGCCAATGTGTTAAGCAATGTGGTTTTACCTACGCCATTCTCACCAATGATGGCAACGCGTTCACCTACTTCAAAAATCGCATTGAAGTCAGTGAAGAGATCGTTTTCGAAACCTTGTGTCAGGTTTTCAACAATCAATGCGTTACGGAACAATTCTTTGGATTGCTCAAAACGAATGAATGGGTTTTGACGGCTAGAGGCTTTCACTTCATCCAGCTTAATTTTGTCGATTTGCTTAGCACGTGAAGTGGCTTGTTTTGCTTTCGATGCGTTAGCCGAGAAGCGTGCAACGAATGTTTGAAGTTCGGCAATCTGCGCTTTTTTCTTCGCGTTATCGGCTAATAGACGATTTCTAGCTTGCGACGCTGCCGTCATGTATTCGTCGTAGTTACCTGGGTAGACACGCAATTCGCCATAATCGAGATCGGCCATGTGTGTACAAACACTGTTTAGGAAGTGGCGGTCGTGCGAGATGATGATCATCGTGCAGTTACGCTCGTTAAGCGTATCTTCCAACCAACGGATAGTATCGATATCCAAGTTGTTGGTGGGTTCGTCAAGCAACATAATATCGGGATCAGCAAACAAGATTTGAGCAAGCAGTACACGCAGTTTCCAACCCGGTGCAACTTCACTCATTAAGCCAAAATGTTGCTCAAGTGGAATACCCACCGACAAAAGCAGTTCGCCTGCTTTGGATTCGGCCATGTAGCCGTCCATTTCGGCGAAATCTGTTTCAAGATCCGCCACTTTCATCCCATCTTCTTCGCTCATTTCAGCCAAAGAATAAATGCGGTCACGCTCTTGTTTTACTTTCCAAAGTTCTTTGTGACCCATAATGACAGTATCAATTACTGTAAACTCTTCATAGGCAAACTGATCTTGACTCAGTTTGGCGACACGTTCATTTGGGTCGTAGCTAACGTTACCAGAAGTTTGCTCGAGTTCTCCGCTAAGGATCTTCATGAAAGTGGACTTACCACACCCATTTGCGCCAATCAGACCGTAACGGTTACCTTCGCCAAACTTTACTGAAATATTTTCAAATAGTGGCTTCGCGCCAAATTGTTGTGTGATATTCGCGGTAGAAATCAAAACCAAACCTCTTAGATAAAAAAACGCGGTGCCACGGTACTTGCCAACGCGTTCTGATGCAAGTGTTAATTGGGGTTTATCCCTTTTAACATTAGGGGCGATTGACCTTTCGCGGTGACATTTGATTCAAGTTCGATGCGTTTTAATCACAGCGCAAGGTATGTCGCCACTGAACGGAAATCTAGTCCATGACGACTAACTCAACCGAGTTCGACTTCAAGGGCAAGTAAATCGAAAACTGGCTGCCCAATCCTACTTTAGACGTCACTTTAATCTCGCCACCTGTCTGACTGAGTATGCTTTGAGAAACAGAAAGCCCTAATCCGGTTCCATCTCGTTTGGTGGTGTAGAACGGGTCAAAAATGCGTTTTAGCTGCTCATCTGGAATGCCGCATCCTTGGTCAACGACATGGACAATAGCGCCTTTTGATTCTTCCTCTTCATCCAACCAGTCTTCGGTGCGAACGGTTAAGACTCCTTCTCCGTTCATGGCATGAATGGCGTTCATTTCTAAGTTCACCAAAATTTGCAGTAAATGATGACGGTTCACTTCGACCACGCATTTTGCATTCAGCTCTGTGACAAACTGAACATCGCGCTTCTTAGCCCCTGTTTTCACAAGTGTGAGACTCTCTTCAACAATAGGGTTGACGTGTTGCCACGTAATTTCATCTTGCACACCACCTTGACGGCTGTATTGAAGCAGGCTTCGTGTGATGTTTCGGATGCGGTCGATTTGGTCGAGGATGGTTTGAATTTCCTCTTCAATGGAATCCGCTTTGTCACCAAGAGAGAACTTTAGAAGCTCTACATTCCCTAAAATAACGGCGGTAGGGTTGTTGATTTCATGTGCGATACCCGCCGTCAGTTCACCCAGTGCGGCAAGCTTTTCATTCATGACCAGCTTATCGCGAGTTTGATTCAACAATTGGATATGCAGTTCGAGCTGTTCGGTTTTCTCACGCAGTTTGGCCGTCCGGTTTTGCACGGTTCCCTCAAGCTGCTCAGCGGCTTGACGTATCTCGGCATTACGCTGAGCAAGCAAATCAAGCATGTTATCGAATTGCCGTGCTAATTGCGTTAGTTCGTGTTCGTCATCCAAACCAAGCTGACCAATGCGTTTGTCTCGCCCAGCTTGAACCGATTTAACAACATGATGAATCCGTTCGATTGGGTGAAATAAATCGCGAGAACCGCGATAAACAATCATTCCTGAAATCAATAGCAAAGCAATAATGGTTAAGCTGATCTCACCAAGGTTGGTGATGTAAATTTTAATGAGGGGCCAAATCAAATAACCGGTGTACAGCATCCCGATGACGTCGTTGTATTGATTATAGATGGGCTGATAAGCGGTAATGTACCAATCGTCATACACATAGGCGCGATCTATCCAGTTTTCTCCCCTTTCTAAAACAGCTTGTTTCACTTGAAGTGAAACCGTTGTGCCAATGGCTCTTCCTTTGTGAGCTTGGCTATCGAGTGGCACGTTGGTACTGATGCGTAAATCGTCCATGAACAGCGTGACGGTTCCGATTTGTGGCTGCAATTCGCTTGGTTTGGCATAGATAAGATCGCGAATTTGGTCAACGAGACCAGTACTGTTATTGAGCAACATCCCCCCATCCAAATACCCTAAAACGTGTTGGTCTTCATCCCACACGGGTAACACACTGCGACTGACTAACCCACGGGATTCAATGCCTTTCCCATTCAACAATGGGATCTCGGCGCGAACAGCAAGGTTGTTGTCGTACTCCACCATTTGCTCAACGTTAAAAACTTCGAAAAAGGAGGCTTTCTTCGCAAGAAGTTGATGATTTGAGGCTTTTTCTATTGGAACCCACCGCAAGAAGTCGAGCTGGTACTTGCGCTTTTGCGATGCCACCCAATCTTCAAGCTCTAACGCTTCGCGGTAATCCGACATAAGGCGAACCTGAAAGGGATAAGAATTGGACAGGGATTTTATGCTTTGAAATTGGCGTGCTTGAAGAATTTGGATGCTATTGTCTGCAACGGAAAGTTTTTCAGCGACATTAACCAACGCGTTTTGCCAAGTGTAATGCGTTGACCAATAAAAAGTAATCCCCACTAACGCAAGCAAAATAAGAAGAATCGGCGCGGACGTTAAAAACAGTAGCCGATAGCGAACCATGGACTTCAGTCGTAATCGCCACAAAGTATAAACGTTGGGCGTTCCGGATTTGCTATACCGCATCGTCTGACCCTTCCAATTCCCATTCTTTGTATTTCCTTTCTAACGTTTTTCTGGCTACACCCAATTGGCGTGACGCTGCCGATTTATTGCCATCATGATGGGAAACAACCTGTTTAATGTGCCGTTTTTCGACTTCTTTTAAACTCCATTCATTGGGGTAACCTAATATTTCATCGCTTCGGTAATCGGGTAAGCTCGGCAGTGCTTCTAGTGACGTTGTCACGGATATGCTGGTCTGAACAGGCTGTGAGTAATCTGCGTTAAGCTCTCGCCAATGATGTGCCGGTGGTTTGCCGAGTAGAATGCAGCGCTCCATTAAATTTTTTAGTTCACGTATGTTGCCTGGCCAATCGTAATCGTGCATCGCAAGTATGTCTTCATGCGCCCATTTTGGTTCGGGCATGCCCAGTTCTTTGGCTAGCGTTTTGGTAAAAAAAGGCACTAAATCGATTAAATCGGTTTTTCTTTCCCTCAAAGGCGGCACATCGATTTTTAGCACGTTCAGTCGATAGTAGAGATCTTTTCGGAACGTACCCGCATCCACTTCCTCTTTAAGGTTTCTGTTGGTGGCCGCGACGATTCGGACATCGACACTGATTTCTTTTTCACTGCCCACTGGACGAATGGTTCTCTGCTCTAGAACTCTAAGGAGAGAAGATTGCATGGCAATGGGCATTTCTCCGATTTCATCCAAAAACAGGGTGCCGCCACTGGCCACTCGAAAGAGACCTTCTCGGCTTTTTTTGGCACCAGTAAACGCCCCAGCCGTATGACCAAACAGTTCACTTTCGAGGAGCTCTGGCGCAATGGCTCCGCAATTGATGGGCACAAAGGGACCGGTTCGACCACTGGCGACATGGACACCACGTGCGACCAATTCTTTTCCGGTCCCCGATTCACCTTCGATTAAGATGGAGGCCCGAGATGGTGCAAACTGCCCCATTAATTGTTTGAGTGATTTCGTTTTTTCCGAATGGCCAATCATTTCACTGCTGATGAGGCGCTGAACATCGCGCGTCAGAGCATGATTGAGCCGCTGCGATAAGCGCCTATCCATACAGCGTTGAACGGATTGCAGCATTTGTTCTAGGTTAAACGGTTTAAGTATGAAATCCGTCGCGCCCAGTTTTAATGCACTGATTGCCGTATCTAAATCCGCATACCCTGTCATGAAAATGACGTCGCAGCGGCGGTCGTCGTCGTTAAAGGCTTCTGCCCATTCAATTCCAGACCGACCCGGTAAATTAATGTCTAGGATGATCAAGTCGTAATGATTTTCTTGCCGCGATGTTTCCGCTTCTTCAATGCTGCCTTTGCAGTCAACTTTAGAAAACCATTTGCCCAGCGCTTTTTTCAATATCGTTTGCATGCCCACTTCATCATCGACCACCAAAACGGAAAACGCTTGGTATTTGCCGATATGGTTTGGGTTGGTATCTTTGTACTGCATGCATGGATCGAGAGATACTGACATATAAAGCTCATCTTCAGGTTCGGAAAAACTGGGACAGAGTGTACCAGCAGAGATCAATTGGAAATCTTAGTATGTGCGACATTTTGTCCTAGCTCAAATGTTTCGAATGTGGTGCGATCACAAAACAGAAGACTTCCCTCACAAAAATAAGGGGTTTTTAGGAAAATCAACTTGGCACTGAGATTGCAACGTCTTTCTTGTATCCGTTTTTCAGCGTCCGTTGCGCCAAGGCTATCGATTCTTTGCCTACGGTTTTGCTTTTTATATCGCGATCGGTACAGACCAATGCATTCAAATACTCAATTAAATGGAACTCAGTAATGAATTACACTGCGATCACCTTCTCCATTGCCGCAACGGTTCTTTCCACAACTGCTCCAGCAACGCTTAGTTCTAATGTCATCGCAGACCAAGAGCAGCCTCATGTTCGCTTGGCCACCACTACCAGCACTTATCATTCTGGTCTTCTGGATTATCTTCTTGCGGAATTTGAAAGAGACACTGGATACAAAGTGGATGTCATTGCTGCGGGAACGGGAAAGTCACTGAGAATGGGACAAAATGGCGATGTCGACCTCGTGATGACACATGCCCCAAAAGCCGAAGCCATATTTGTTGAAAAAGGGTATGGCATTTTGCCCCGTTCCTTGATGTATAACGATTTTGTCGTCGTTGGTCCTAAAAGTGACCCAGCAGGTGTATACGGAGGGGACGACGTGGCTCATGCATTCCAAAAAATCGCAAGTACCGAATCGACGTTTGTTTCTCGTGGCGACGATTCAGGTACACACAAGAAAGAATTAAGCCTTTGGGCACAAAGCACGATAGAGCCCAATTTTCGCGGTTATCGATCCGTTGGTCAGGGTATGGGGCCAACATTAAATATGGCGTCTGAGATGCAAGGCTACACGTTAACCGATCGTGGTACTTGGCTGGCTTATCAAAATACCGTCGAATTAGGCATTGCGATTGAGGGCGATAAGCGCTTGTTTAACCCATATCAAGTGATTCTTGTGAACCCTAAACGATACCCAGACGTCAACTACCAAGGTGCCAAGGTTTTAAGCGACTGGTTAGTGAATACGAAAGGACAGTCGCTCATCAGCAACTATAAACTGCAAGGCAAACCACTTTTCGTCGCAAATGCTAAGGTTGATATGAGTGACACGGTTGATATGAGTGACAAGGTTGGTATTAACGGTAAGATTGGCACTGAGGTTCAAGCTGGGACTGACACCAACGCGGTGACCGAAACCAAGATGGAGAGCCAGTAACCATGTCGCTTTGGCAAACCACTTTGGAAGCACTTCAACTGCTGATCAGTTTTGATCCTAAACTGTGGACAATTGTCAGCGTTTCATTCAGCGTGTCATTTTCTGCTTTAATGCTGGTTTTGGTTCCCTCACTGCTGTTTGCTTTCATACTGGCTTATTGTGACTTTTTTGGACGTTGGCTGATTCTGTCTTTGGTAAACACGCTCCAAGCCATACCAACCGTGGTTATTGGTCTACTGTTATATATGATGTTGTCACGAGCGGGACCACTGGGTGATTGGCAAATGCTGTTTACGCAAAAAGCCATGATTTTTGGGCAGATGTTGATTTGTTTCCCTATTTTAGTCTCGATGATGCATGGTGCTTTGCAGGCAAGTGATCGTCGAGCATTGGAAACGTCGCTGACGTTAGGTGTTTCCATTCCTCACGTTACATTTACGTTGTTATGGGAAAATCGATTCCCGCTGATCGCCGCAACCATCACTGCATTTTCAAGAATCATTACCGAAGTCGGCTGCTCTATGATGGTGGGTGGCAATATTATGGGGGTCACGCGCAATATCCCCACCGCAATAGCAATGGAAAGCCAAAAAGGGGCATTTGCTCAAGGCGTCGCTTTGGGTATTGTTCTGCTTTGTTTGGCGCTGCTATTAAACTTCTCTCTTTCCTCGTTGCGTGGGAAAGGGTATTTGCGGACATAGGAGGCACACGGATGACGCTAAAACTGTCTGCTCGCAATCTTTCCATACGATTTAAAGATCGAGTACTGTTTTACATACCGGAACTCAAGATTGGACCCAATGAAGCGGTCTATCTTCAGGGTGACAACGGCGTTGGGAAAACCACGCTGCTCAAGATCATGGCGGGGTTGATTGAACCAACCAGCGGCGACATAGACTTTCCGTCGCCTTCACTGCTAAAACGGATATTAGGCGCACGGACACGCTCCGACATTATTTACTTGCATCAGTCCCCCTACTTGTTTGATGGCTCGGTGTTTCAAAATGTGGCGTATGGCGTAAAATACGCATCGGAGAGCAAGCAAGCAAAACGCAATAAAGTCATTACGGCTTTAAGGATGGTCGGGCTTGAAACACTGGCCGACGAACATGTCTCTTTGCTTTCCGGTGGAGAAAGGCAGCGCGTTGCGATGGCAAGAGCATGGATTCTTAACCCATCCATTTTATTAATGGATGAGCCAAGTGCCAGTCTGGATCAAGAATCGATTGAGCGGTTGGTGTTAATGTCAAAAGACTTATTAAACCGAGGCGCAAGCTTGGTGATCACCAGTCACCAAAGTAACTCGTTAACTCGATTATGCCAAAAGCAGTGGTGTATTGAAGGTAACGCTTTGATAGAAAAGCCACTATTACACTTAATACAAGAGAAGAAGTATGCCATTTCCAACGCCAATTAGTTGGGTTATTTTAGCTGGCGGTAAAGCAACACGCATGGGCGGGCAAGACAAAGGGTTAATCACTCTCAATGGGCGCCCACTAATTGAACACGTTCACACCATTTTAAGTACCCAAACGCACGACTTATTGATCAATGCGAATCGCAACCTTGATGCCTATCATAAGTATGCGCCCGTTGTTGGTGATGAATTTAAAGATTTCCCTGGTCCCCTTGGCGGGATACACGCCGGTCTTAAACACGCACATTGTGATTGGGTTGGGTTTGTTCCTTGCGATAGCCCATGTATTTCATCCGATCTGGTCGAGCGTTTTCAAAAGGCGATTCAAGCCGACTCCGATATTTTAGTGGCGCACGATGGCGATCATTTACAACCCGTTTTCACCCTCTTCCATAAGCGCGTTTTGCCTAAACTCGAAGCCTTCCTTCAGCGTGGCGATCGTAAAATTATTCTTCTTTATCAAGAGTGTATCACTCACCGAGTGGATTTCTCGGATGCTGTGCAATGCTTTATTAACCTCAATACTCCTGAAGAACTGGAACAATTTGGTACCGTATTATGACAAAACCTCGTCTTACCTCCCCACCAGTATTAGGCTTTGCAGCATACAGCGGTACAGGTAAAACAACACTGCTTGAATCGCTTCTACCCAAATTAACCGAGAAAGGGTTTCGCATTGGTGTACTCAAACACGCCCACCATCACTTCGACGTTGATAAACCGGGAAAAGACAGTTACCGACTGCGCAAAGCTGGGGCGAGCCAAATGCTGATTAGCTCGCGCTACCGCCACGCTTTAATGACAGAAACCCCAGAAAATGAAGCCCATTTTGACTATTTGATTTCTCGATTTGATCACACCCAGTTGGATTTGATCTTGGTTGAAGGGTGCAAAAACATTGCTTTCCCTAAAATAGAGTTAAACCGCGAGGAGGTTGGAAAACCATGGCTTTACCCAAACGATGACAACATCGTCGCAATAGCAGCCGACCGAACTGTGAATGTAAGCCTTCCGCAGATGGACATCAACGATCTCGATGCCATCGCTCGCTTTGTGATTGATTACGCGAGTAGTGAGCAATTCAACCGAACAACACACCAAGGTGACTCTCTCTGTGACTCTACAGCAGGAGAAACCTCTACAACCGCAGAAGCCTCTACTTGCTGCGATCTTGTTGCTCCTGCTTTTTTGTCAGTAGAGCAAGGGCGTGAAGCCATTTTATCCGCCGTTACCCCTATTTCAGACACCATTCAGATTTATGTAGAAAAATCTTACGGGAATGTACTGGCACAAGCCGTTTCATCCCCGATTAACGTACCGGCATACACCAATTCCGCCATGGATGGCTACGCGATTCGTGGTGAAGACATAGGGATGGACGCGTTCCAAGTCGTGGGTGATGTCATGGCTGGCAATGCCTACACACCGTCGCTGAAAAAAGGCGAAGCGGTGAAAATCATGACAGGAGCACCGACTCCGCATGGTGCCGATACCGTCATCATGCGTGAGCAAGCCAACCAGAAAGGTGACGGCGTCACATTCACCACATCAAACATCCTCGTTGGGCAAAACGTACGCCAAGCTGGCGAGGACCTGACTGAGGGGCAACCCGTATTCGAGAAAGGCAAGCGTATCGGATCGGCTGAAATGGGCATGATCGCTTCGCTCGGAATTGATCGTTGCCGTGTTGTACGCCCTGTTCGTGTGGCGCTTTTCTCTACTGGTGATGAAGTCCAAGCACCAGGAAATGAACTGAAAGACAATTGCATCTACGATTCCAACCGCTACACATTAAAGGGGTTGTTAGAACAACTTGGTTGCGAGGTGATGGACCTAGGCATATTAGAAGACGACCAACACATCATCATGCAGGCCCTAAAAGATGCAGGAGACACCGCCGATGCCATCATCACATCAGGTGGAGTATCGGTAGGCGATGCCGACTATATTAAGCTCGCATTGGATGCACTTGGTCAGATCAACTTTTGGCGTATCAGTATGCGACCGGGTCGCCCTCTTGCGTTCGGACAAATTGCGGGTAAACCTTTCTTTGGCTTACCCGGCAACCCAGTTGCTGTGATGGTCTCATTTATTAATTTTGTGGAACCTGCCATTCGAAAACTCCAAGGGGAGCAAAACTGGACACCTCTTAAAGTGCAAGCGATAGCCAGCGAAGATTTACGATCTCGCCAAGGTAGAACGGAATTCAGCCGCGGAATTTACAATGTAAACTCAAACGGGCAATTGGAAGTAAAAACAACGGGTAAGCAAGGTTCGGGAATACTTCGTTCTATGAGCGAAGCCAATTGCTTGATAGAGATTACGCCTGAAGTCGACACGGTAAAAACTGGTGAAAGCGTCACCATTATTCCATTGCAAGGTCGCGTTTAGTTATGCTCACGAGTCGCTAAGGAAAAAGAATTTGGCATCACTCTGCCTAGTTGGTAGAGTGTGCCAAAATTACTGGCTAAACAGCCCCTAAGCAGGCAAAAATTCATGGCTCGCACCATTATTTACACCTATAAAGATGAAGAGAAAACACTGTTATTTTCTTATGAGAAATTTCGTTCGATTCACGAAGCCGTCGCGGACGCAGAAGGTATCGACATTTCCAATTACTTGAAAATGGAACAGCAAGTGGAAGCGGTATCCGACACCAAAGCGGTGCGCGATTACCGCGACAACCATTTTAGAAAGCTTGGTTTTGGTAAGATCACACTCGCCCAAAAAGAAAACCTAGGTGTTGGTAAAAAGAAAAGCTAAAACCGACTTAACCTTATATGAGGTTACTGGCTTGTTGAGGTGAGGTGAACTTATCACCTAAGAAAATAAAAAAAGTGAGCCAATTGGCTCACTTTTTTATTTATTTTAGGTTTAGGAAAGCCGCGCCACGAACGCCACCAGAATCTCCGTGTTTCGCTTTAATGATTTTGGGCGGTTTTGCAACAGAAAGTAGGTATTTGGGAATGCGTTTTGGCATCTCTTCGTAAATCAGTTCGAAGTTCGACAATCCACCACCCAGCGCAACGACATTTGGATCGAAAGAGGTAAATAGATTGCCAAGGCAGATCGCTAGCAACTCCATGAAGCGCTCAACGTGTTCAACGGCTTGGGTTTCGCCTTCAGCATGGCGTTTGATCAACTCAACCGCTTTAATTCGCTCGCCGTAGTAATGTTCATAGAGTTGCTCAAAACCACGGCCAGACAAGTAATTATCTAAACAGCCTTTCTTGTCACAACCGCATCCAAACAACGGCGCATTGTCTCCTAAATGGAACCAAGCATCGATAGGCAATCGTGCGTGCCCTACTTCACCCGCTACGTGATTTCGACCAGAAAAGACTTTGCCATCAAAGACAAAACCCCCGCCAAAACCCGTACCAAGAATCAGCCCCATGACCGCGGGCTCATCTTTCAATTCGTCGTCCCATGCTTCAGACAAAGCAAAACAGTTGGCGTCGTTGTCGATTTTAACGCTGCGACCAATTCTCGCTTCCAGATCCTTACGCAAAGGCTTTCCTTTCGCCGCTGGAACGTTTGTTGTCAGTACCGTTCCGTCATCTGCGTCTTCCATGCCTGGAATGCCGATGCCAATGGTGCCCTCGACTCCGAATTCGGCATCGTATTTGGCGACAAGACCCGCAATGGTTTCAACTAATTTTTCATAGTCATCACCAGGGGTGGGTACACGCTCTGTTGCTTTACGTTCTAATTTTTCATTAAACGCGCCAAATTCAATCTTGGTGCCACCGACATCAAAGCCGTAGTACATGTTTCTCTCCTGAATCCCAAAAATTAATGCATGCTCTCTATGACCAGAGACCGCTTCATGGGCGGTACTGTCTAACGAAACGAGCACAAAATTATCTTGGTACGCATTATCCATAAACTGGCTAAATAGTCCGTGATACAACACAAATTAACGTTGTCAGTAAGGTCAAGTGGTGACTCTCTGCTCAATATTTTTGCTATATTCGGTATATTTAGCCAACATGGGCTTTGAAAGATCGTGCTTTAGGCGGGTTTTGCTCAGCAAGTAACCTTCTTTAAATGCCTCGAACCAGAGCGATAACGTTTTTGATGCCGTAAAGTCACCAAGCATATTAAGCACCAAGCTGGCGACTTCTGCCGTCGCAAGGTGATTTTCATTATCGGACTTTCTCATCATATAATTGGATACGGTGTCTGGATTAACAGACAACACAGGCAAATGAGCAAGGTAATCGGACTTTCTGAACATTTTTCGAGCTTCTCGCCAGCTCCCATCAAGAAAGATGAGAAGGGCTTTTTTCCCCGAAATGGTATCTGTATCTTTTGAGAAGCCATGCCCTGTAAGTTTTACTTGCGTAACAAGGTCTTCTACTTGAATGAGCCGTGATTTTTCATCGACATAGTCTTCAGGAAATATAATAACGGGTAGATATTTGTCGTTATTTAGTAACGCCAACAATGCCTGTTCAGGTTCCGTACGTGACCATTGGAAAGCGTGGGTATCCTCTAACGTATCGGCGATTAGCCTGCCAGTATTACTGGGCTTGAGGATTTCGTTATCCGACATGATGATCACAGCAGATACATTCGATTGAATATTGGGCTGGTGTGAACAAATACAATGCTGCTCTGTTACTTGACAGAATTGACATCGTACAACTTTAGAACCACGAGCATTAAAGGGTTTCGTCGCTCTGTCGAGCCGTGATTGATATAGGCGATGAACCTGATGTATGCGCATGGTGATAGTGCCAGTATTACAGGAAATTTGGCAGATTATACCCAAACAGCCTCAAGATACTAGATTCCATATTAGAGATGCATAAAGGTAGGAATGAATGGAAGATCCAGTGATAATTCGGTTGAGCTTTTTTATTGGCGGATTGATTCTTTTTGCTTGTTGGGAATACTACGCACCTAGAAAGGCACTGACCCAAAGGAAATTAACCCGCTGGGGAAACAATTTAGGCTTGGTTGGGCTGAACAGTCTCTGTCTGGCGGTGATTATGCCAATTGTTGCGTTCGATAGCGCGTTGCAAGCCCAACAATTTGGATTTGGGTTGTTTCACTTTCTCGACCTTCCGGCTTTAGTTAACATTCTTCTTTCTGTGCTCATTCTCGACTTTGCCATCTATGTTCAGCATGTGCTGTTTCATCGTCTGCCTTTTTTGTGGCGACTGCACAGAATGCACCACGCGGACCAAGATATTGATGTCACAACGGGTAGCCGATTTCACCCTATTGAGATAATTTTGTCCATGTGGATAAAAATTGCGCTCGTCCTTGCTTTAGGGGTTTCTCCGATTGCTATTGTCGTGTTTGAGATCATTCTGAATGTGAGTGCGATGTTCAACCACAGTAACGGTAAACTCCCACTTAAACTGGATTATTGGTTGCGTAAGATTCTTGTTACCCCTGACATGCACCGCGTTCATCACTCGACTGAAGTGCAAGAGACACATTCTAATTTTGGTTTTTTCTTATCGGTATGGGATCAGTGGTTTGGTACTTATCGATCTCAACCAAGTAAAGGACACGATGGTGTGGAAATTGGGCTTCCTATATTCAGAAGACCCAAAGAGCAACATTTATGGAAGATGCTGACTCAACCCTTCAGACATGATTAGCGGTAAACTTACTCTCATTTTCACTTTGCATTCCTTAGTTTATTCGCTTAACTTGGGTCGTATTGGGCGGATAATTCCGCATTTTTCATAGTCCGCGATTGCTCGCTCATGACAGCCGTATTTCGAAGATAATATATTTAACAATCAAAACGAGTATGTGTTTTAAAAAAATTGTATCGATAAAGTTATTAATGGTAAGCGCGCTCTTGGTCGGCTGCTCTACCCCACAATCTGACGTTACTGCTGACACATATGCGCCAAGCGCTACGCTAAATAGTGCGACACAGAAAGCTCTGAGCAAAGTGTATGTAAAGTGGGAAGGCGTACCTTATCGATTTGGGGGAAATGATCGCGGTGGCATAGATTGTAGCGCCTTCACCAGAGTGGCTTTCAATGAAGCTTTTGCAACGCCGTTACCTAGGACAACGCAAGAACAAAGCAAAGTGGGAAAACAGGTGTCATACAAGGAAGCTAAAACCGGAGATCTTGTATTTTTTAAGATAGCTCGCAAACAACATCACGTTGGTGTGTATATGGGAAACAATACATTTATGCATGCTTCTACATCGAAAGGGGTCATCATCTCGCGCCTAGATACCCCTTATTGGACCAACGCATTTTGGCATTTCCGAAGAGTAAACTAGCGGACTGTTCTCATTTTGTGATGACGACTCAAGGGCGATAGCTAGACTCAAGGGGGACAGCTAAACTCAGGCGAGCTCAGGTCGAGATTGCTTACGTGTAAATTCAAAAGGGGCTAGTCAAAGACCAATCCCTTTCCGTTACCAATAATCGGTTAATTGTGTGCGCTTTCTGTACTTAAAGTACCGTCATCAAACTTAATCGTATATTGCCACAGCAGTATCGAACAGGTTTTTAACCAGTGCTATATATTCATCTAAAAAACTAATTTGCTCATTTGTGGCTTTCTTGTTCCACGCGCCAGCAAGCACTTCACCCAAATCGTCAACAACAGCATCCGCTTCTTTAAGCAGTTTAAATCGTACGCTTGAGTGCAGTTCAGGATTTTGTTCAAAGATAGCCATAATATTGGTTGCAATGAGATCAGTAACGACGTCTTCGATACTCTCATCGCCCGTATCACCTTCGACTTGGGCAAATATGTCTAGGTTCATTGTTAAATGCTCAATAAGAGCAAGATAGCCATCAGTTTCTACAACCACTATTCATCTCCACCGTGTTGGTGTCTTATTACTTCTACCTAAATTCTAAGACATATCTGATGAATTTGATATATCAACAGAACCAAATGACCAACAAATAACGTGGTAATTTGATCTCGTTATAATTAACCAAGGGCATTAAGTATAGATTGTAGACTGATTACGTCCGTTTTGCTTTGAGCTGTATAATGCCTTATCGGCGGATTCAAGCCAGGCTAAGTAATTTTCCATTTTGGATGAAAATTCACTGATACCAAGGCTTATTGTAAACACAATCTCTCCCTTCTCTGTTGAAACTAGAGTTTCTTCAACGCGTTTTCTGAGCCTTTCAGAAAAATAGTAAGCTTGATCGGAATTGGTATTGGGGAGGAGCACCGTAAACTCTTCTCCCCCATATCGACCGCAAAAGTCCGCCTGCCTCGCTGTTTTCTTCAACAAGTGAGCGGTTTGCCGGATAACACTATCGCCCGAGCTATGACCATAGGTGTCATTAACCTTCTTGAAGTGATCAATATCGAAGATGACTAACGATGCTGGAGTACACAAGGTCTGACACTGAATAAATTGCTCACTGAGGCACTGTTCCCAATGTGCACGGTTGTATAAACCGGTTAACCCATCAGTTCGGCTAAGGTGGCTGAGTTTTTGGTTGGTTTCTCGAAGGTGTAATTTCTTTTTTGCTATGTCAGAAACATCATGAATCATTAGACAGACATGCGTCACTTCTCCCGTTAGCGCCTTAAGTGGTGTGATGACAACATTTTGGTACATCACCGACAAGCCATTTGAGACAGGGGAAAAGTTATTGAATTCAAAAAGGTAAGGTCTGTCCTCCCAACTGGAGAATCCGCGCATTTTTAGCTTTATCGAAGCTTCAATTTTTGATTTTAACCACTCAGACGGAAGTTGAGGAAAGAGATCAAATAGATTATGTCCCATGATGATGTCGGCAGTGATTCCGCTGTAAGACTGCATAAAGCTATTCCATGTGCAGACATTGTAACTCTTATCGAGAACAACCAGCCCTGAATCCATATTATCCATCACTTGCAAAGCCCAGTGAAAATCTGCAATATCAAGGGTTATATCTGACATTACATCGTCTCCAGAATACGTTTTATTTTGCCGACAGACCGTGAATCAATAAGGAAGAGTACTTCACATTCAAAGTTAATTGACTCGGCAAAATACGTGTACTCGATCGTAAACAGCTCCCCCATCCCGCCAACATTGAGTGAATTAATTTCTTGATGGAAATGATCAATCACTGCGGGTTGACGCAACGCAAACTGTGTACACATCTGTTCACCAAGCGATACGAGGTAAGACGCCACTAACAAATTGGCAATATTAATGACCACTTCGTTGTATGAAGATTCTTTCACCTTAAACCCAAGGCTCTGCCCCATTTCCTCTATTTGGTTACCCCGCATACACACCAATGCTTCACCGTGTATGCCTCCGCCAACAAAGCGCTGAGCAACCGCTATGGATCCTTCTCGATGCAATACATCTTCAAGCGTCATCGCGAGCTCACCAAGGCTTAACAAACCAACACTTGGGATAGGAATATGAATAAACTCACCCAAATGGTCTGAAATGATCGCGGCTCCTCTACCTAATGAGATATTGGTTAACTCTTTAAACTTCGTCATAGGATCGAGCTTAGGTAATGGATCCGAAGAGGCGTTTTGAGCAAACGTGAGTCCAATACGAGGAAACAAAGGCATTGCAATTTCAGGGTTGAGAGGTTTCTCTAAAAATTCATATGCCCCAAGGTTTCGGCAGCGATCTTTTGCGGCTTGTTGTACATCGCCGGAAACAACAATCACTTTTGTGGGGTAATCATTTACTGGGAGAGCAGAAAGTACTTCATAGCCATCAAGAACGGGCATAGTAAGATCCAGAAACATAACGTCTATGCTCTGTATCTTCAATATGTCCAGAGCTTCCTGACCGTCACCAGCAAAAAGTATTTGTTGGTGCGCAGAATTAGCGATACAACGAGCGACTGACTTTCTAGCCAGCACCGAATCGTCACAAATAAGTACTTTCATAACAAACGCATGGGGATTATATTCCTGAATCAACATCACACTATAGTGTATTGATTTTACAAACCTATGCTTTAGTTTATTTTTTGTCTTCAAAATCTGAGTTGCTTCACATCTACTCATGAAAAGAAGATCTTGATCAGATCGCTTAATCATAACCGCATAAATTGTATTGGCTATATGTGGCGGATTTAACAGTAACTAAAAAAAGTTATGGGCTAATATTGGTGTGAGACTATTCAATTATTAATAGGGACCGGATATGTGGCAATCCATAGCGCAGCAACTTTCTGAAGTACTCGTTTTTGATTACAAAATTTCCGAAAAAGTCCGTTTGAGCGGCGGTGACATTAACCAGAGCTATATGATCAGCGACGGTGAACAACGTTATTTTGTTAAGGTTAACGACCGTTCTTTTCTTCCTCGATTTGAGTCGGAATCGGAAGGCCTTACTGCTCTAAGACAATCCGACGCATTATTTCTACCAGAAGTCGTTCATGTGGGTCACTGCAAAGATCATGCGTTTCTCATTCTTAACTACATACCATGCAAACCCTTAGAAAGTGCGAAAGCCAGTTATCGATTTGGCTTGCAGCTTGCTAAACATCATAATTGGGGCGATCAACGGGAGTATGGCTTTGACTCAGATAACTACATTGGTACAACGTTACAACCCAACTCTTGGCATAAAAACTGGGCTCGTTTCTTTTCTGAACAACGTATTGGTTGGCAACTTCAATTAATGCAAGAAAAAGGCGTAGAACTTGGACGAGCCGATGAAATTGTTGCCTCCGTATACGATCGGCTTGCTGCCCATCACCCTACTCCTTCATTGCTCCATGGTGACCTGTGGAGCGGAAACATATCGAACACGCCAGTTGGTCCGATGTTATATGATCCTGCGCCTTATTGGGGCGATCCAGAATGCGACATTGCCATGACAGAACTTTTTGGTGAGTTTATGTTGGATTTTTACCAAGGTTACGAAAGCGTAAGACCACTCGATTCCGGCTATCAAACGCGCAGAGATGTTTATAATCTTTACCACATTTTAAACCACTACAATTTGTTTGGTGGGCACTATCTAGATGATGCTCAAAATATTGTAGATAGCTTACGGTAGGTATATTTTTATTGGGAGGGGGACAGTTTAGATCATACCTAGTCAGTGGCGCGTGTCAGCGGGCAAAATTGATTGGTCGGATTTGTGTTGTCGCCGCTCTAATATCGGCACATAATTAATATTTCAAATTATTACGGTCTTATTTCCCTTTACTATGGCGAACAATTCATCGTTTTGGGGCGGGTCGTAATATTCCTCATCTGCTATTTTTTTCAGCTTATCTGTTTTTTATGACCCTCAACACGTGGTCTAAATCATTTTCCCTAAAAAATTTGCACTTAAGCATATTTCATACTTAATTCAATTCTATTAGCAAGGCAAAAGTCTAGTATGAACACGAATTCATTAGAGGATTCTCAATGGTGTTTGGCAGGGGGGGATATGAAAAATTACACAGAAAAAAGTGTAAAGTGTCCACATTGTGGATACAGAATAGGCATTACTTTGGACTCATCAAATGGCAGCCAAGATTTTTACGACGACTGCCCATCTTGTTGTTATGCAATTCATTTTAATATGTTAGTAGACGAACAGCATGATAAGGTGCAGCTAACTGTCCATGCCGATGACGAACAAATACACTGAACTCAATGAGTTTGGTACTGTTTTTAGTTACATGACAAATTAAAAGAGCACCAAATTCAAATTGGTGCTCTTTTTAATCATCAATCCGGTTGTCCATTATTCTCGATCGGCTAGTACTCTTTCCACTGTATCGACGATGGCTTGTGTTTGCGGATCAAATTCTATATTGACTAGATCGCCAATTGTTCGACTTCCGAAAAGAGTACGCGTCAATGTTTCAGGAATAAGGTGAACGCAAAATCTGTTTTCTTTCACACTGCCTATGGTGAGTGAGCAACCATCAATACCAATGTAGCCTTTTTCCAACACGTAGCGCATTTGATTAGGTTCTAACTCAAACCAAAGAGTGCGATTGTTCTCTGTGCTTTCAACATCAGAAATTTTAGCAACGGTCGAAATGTGTCCCGACATTGAGTGACCACCAATCTCGTCACCAAACTTTGCTGCTCTCTCTATGTTTATTCTGTCACCCGCTTGGCATGCCCCTAAGTTTGTGAGTTTTAGTGTTGCTTGCATCAAATCAAACCACACATGGCTACCTTCTCTCTTCGTTACGGTCAGGCAACAACCATTATGGGCAACTGACGCACCTATTTGCAGATTTTCACCTAAACTGCCATTCAATTCGACAATGTGAGTTTGGAATTCCTTTTTCTTTTCTATCGATACGATCTTCGCTGTACCTTGTACAATTCCAGTAAACATATGGCTCTCTTTTCTATACTCAACAAAGTTATTGGTATCTTACGATCAATTCTTTATTATGCGCCACTCTATCCCCGTTTGTATGCTGTATCGGAGCTGTCTGTGCATCGCTATCAAAAAGAAGCCGCTAAACTCATTACGTTAGCCACCCCGGTTCTCATTGCGTCCGTCGCCCAAACAGGCATGGGGTTTGTCGACACCGTAATGGCCGGCGGTGTCAGCCCAACCGACATGGCAGCAGTCGCTATCGCTACAAGTGTTTGGCTACCCTCTATCTTGTTTGGAATCGGTCTGCTTATGGCCCTTGTTCCCGTGGTTGCGCAATTAAATGGCTCTAGTCGTCAGGTTAAGATTCCTTTCCAAATTCAACAAGGGATCTATATGTCATTTCTTTTATCGGTTCCTATTATTGCGGTGCTTTTTCAAACACAACAAATTCTAGATTGGATGCACGTTGAAGCGCTCATGGCAGAGAAAGCCAGTGGGTACATGTACGCCATTATGTATGCCGTACCGGCATTTTTGTTGTTTCAAACACTGCGCAGCCTCACAGATGGTCTGTCGTTAACCAAACCAGCGATGGTCGTCGGATTTCTTGGTTTACTTCTTAATATTCCGCTTAACTGGATATTCGTATACGGTAAATTTGGTGCGCCTGCCTTGGGCGGTGTTGGCTGTGGTGTAGCAACGACCATCGTTTACTGGATCATGTTCGGCATGATGCTTTTTTATGTCGCAAAGGCAAAGAAACTCCACCACATCAATTTGTTTGGTGCATTTCACCCTCCACAGTGGAAAGCACAGCTTCGCTTATTCAAGTTAGGTTTGCCTGTCGCAGCTGCACTGTTTTTTGAAGTGACTCTGTTTGCAGTTGTTGCATTACTTATTGCCCCCCTTGGACCGACAACGGTTGCTTCCCACCAAGTCGCGATGAACTTTTCATCATTGATCTTTATGCTTCCTATGAGCATTGGCGCAGCCCTAAGTATTCGAGTTGGACACAAGCTGGGGGAAAAGAGTACCGAAGGGGCAACAATAGCGTCTCGAGTTGGTATCATTGTTGGCTTAGTCACTGCGTGTTTCACAGCATTGATGACCATTGTTTTCAGAGAGCACATTTCTCTGTTGTACACCGACAACCGAGAAGTGGTCTCTGTTGCAAGCGCCCTTTTGGTATACGCCGCCGTTTATCAGTGTACGGATTCAATTCAAGTCATTGCTGCTGGTGCATTGCGCGGTTACAAAGACATGAAAGCCATTTTTAATCGAACGTTCATCGCGTACTGGGTACTAGGATTGCCAACCGGATACATTTTAGGCATGACGGATTGGGTTACTGAGCCTATGGGCGCAACGGGTTTCTGGATAGGTTTTATTATTGGGTTGAGTTCTGCCGCCGTTATGCTCGGACTCCGCCTTCATTGGATGCACAAGCAGCCCAACGACATTCAGTTGGAATTCTCGTCACGTTAGATCCTGAACTATAATTCCCTGAGTCCCTAGGCATTATAGTTTCCATTGATGTATCTTTGGTTTTAAGACGTATTAAGTGTTTATACTCCACCAGTATATTCGAGGAAAACTTGTCGTGCGTGCCATCGCTATTCTTTGTATCACCATGCTTTCAGGGTGTAAGGAGCCGCCAGCACTCTCCATGTACGAAGACTACCTAACTCGTATAGCCCGTGTGCAAGGCGTTGCCCCTTTGAGCCCACCCGATACGTATTTTGTTAGCCTTCCAGACAAAAAACATCTTCAAACCCCTATCCCACGCATTTCCCTTGGGTTGCTCGAATCTTATGAGTTAAGGCGCTGTGGACTATTTGAACTGATCGCGGAAAGGAATTCATCACTCGGAAAAGTTCAAGATGAATTTCATCAGCTAGATTATGAAACGCGATTTCTTGCTGGAGTAGAAAAGTGCCTGAATCACTCTAATGTATCTGAAGGGGTTCAGCGAAAACTCCGCATTGCCTACGAGCAAAAGTTAGCGCATTACCCGCTACACCTTGCGCATACTATTACTCAAAGTGACGCTTGGCGTACTCAGCTCAGTGGCAATGACTGGTTGCCTATTGAAGGGGCTTTCGGGTTAACGGAGCTAGATCTGGCACTTAAACCGTTTTACCAAATTACATTGCAATTGTCCGATACCTCAAAAGACAAAGAGCATAATACAGTAAATAGTCAATATGTTACGTCGTCACAGAAAGTAATAGAAACGACTAATGTCATCGGTGCTCTGAGTTTTAGCTTAGCTAATAGTACCTTGTGGCTCAATCAAGCAACGGAACAACTTAATCAATTCGATGAAAACATTCGCTGTGGAGAGAAACGGGATAACACGCAGTTCACGTATATGAAAAACGTATTTCAAAGCCAGTATGTCGAGAAAATTCAACCGTATTTATCAAGGCTAGATAAAACATACAGGAAACTGAATGTCGAGCTGGCGGTCATTCTGCAAAAAACCAATGAAAGTTACCCAAATTTCTACAAAATAGAGCAACACCATAAGGGGTTCAAATCTGCGATACTGAGTCATGTTAAATACTGGCAAGGGCTGTTCGCTAGATGCGGAGGCGCTCCAGGTTCTTAAACTCGATCGTTTTAGCTACTCTACTCTTTCACGCAGGAAACGGGCGAATCGCGGTTTTCCAGATTCAGTACGTCCGTTGAAGCGGTAAGTGATAGTCGCACCAATGGGCAGTGGTTGTTTTCTCATTGAATCTTTTAGCCCGCTTCCAATATAGAACTCTTTACCATTGGCACAACGCACCAGATACGAGCCCAGCATTCCGTGGTACTTTCCTTCTCCCGGCTTGTACCCAATGATTGTTGCTTCGGCGTCTTCATATTTTTTGAGCTTGAGTAAATCGTTTGAACGCCCTGCTCGGTAGCTTTGATTTACTCTTCTAAGCATCAAACCTTCGCCATAATTGTCATCGACTCTGTCGAGCATTTTCATCAGCTGAGAATGATTAGATGCGGAAATGTGCTCTACATATCGAATATGGTGTCGATCGACGGTTTTTACCCAATTTTTTATATCGTAATAACGTTTCGCATAGTCACCCGCTGAGTGAGGCAAATCGAAAATCATAAATTGGATGTTTTTCCAGGCGATATCAGATGGGGTTTTGTCCATAACCGTTTGCTGAACAACATGAAACTTCCCTCTTCCAGCCCATAACTCGCCCTCCATTTTCAAAGAAGGGAGCCCTTCGGTGAACCAAGCAGGCGCGTGAATCTTGGTCCCTTTACGTGTGTAAAGCGATGTACCGTCCCAGACAGCGCGAATGCCATCAAGTTTTTCTGATACCCAATATTCATCTAGGTCAATTTCAGACGAATACTCGTTGGCAAGTAACAACGCGGGTTCTGCTGGCCTTTGTGCGATTGCCGATGCACCAGATAGTGCAGCAAAAATAACACACGCTAAAATCCTTTTTCTCATATCTACCCCTTATATAACCCACGTGAACTCAGTCACTTGAAAAAATTGGGTTACTCAGGGTAGTTGTATCAAATTGCTCGCTATTTTCGCGACGTAATCATCCGGTATATGCGAGCTAATCACTTCAATAAGTGACCATGGATGTAAACGGTTGCAAAAAGTTCGGAGAACAATCACTTTTTCTTTTCGATTTGACCGTTATCTTCTGTGCATAATGATGCTATTGAAACGGTCTTCACTCCGCATTACCGATAGATAACAATCCATTTTGTGACTTCCATTCCTGTGAATGTTTTCACTATTTTCTCGGACAGTTAACCATCGGCTTTCTTGTGATGCCTATAATAGCCTTCATATTTATTAGACAGAGTAACCTATTCCCCTGCCCGCGAGACTACCAGTTTAAGCCCCTGTCAGACTAGCGATAACGGCAAATAATAGAATTCCGTTTTGTGTATTAACTTACACTCCCCCAATGACGTTAAAAACAAGCTGAAAAAAGGCTTTGCACTGCACAAAGCCTTTTACGTTCTACATTTTTAAACGGTACATTTTTCACCAATGAATTTTACTCTTTACCCTGCTACCAAGTTTCCTGCATGGACCGCTAAAAATCATTCCTTGGTTTTAGTTACATTAGCTGCGACAATCCACGCGTAATCAATACACCAACGGATACTTATGAAACTTTTAGTTCGCAACCTCGCTCGCTCCACTTCTGAACAAGACATTCGAGTTCTATTTTCTACTCATGGCGCTGTCGCGGAATGTAATCTCGTATTAGATCAAGAAACGGGAAACTCAAAGGGTTTTGCGTTTGTTGAGATGCCGAACGATGACGAAGCAAAAACAGCAATCAATGCGCTAAATATGACGAATGTTGATAAAAGTAAGATCCGCGTTAAGCGAGCGGAAAGCTAGAATATCCGGTCAAAAGCCAACCGCATTCTCGTTGGCTTTTGATTGTGTTGAATTACAAAGCAGAGTTTTGAACTTCGCCAGCTTATGTCCAACACCGTACTCGCACTCTGACCAACTACGATAAGACTATTCTACTGTGTTAGTCGTAAGCCAAAACGGGTTAAGTAAGTGAAAGAAATGGGCGAGTCACAGATACAAAAAAACCTGCTCTAAAAGCAGGTTTTTTGTGAAATTTGGTGGGTCCGGGCGAACTCGAATCGCCGACCCCCGCCATGTCAAGGCGGTACTCTAACCAACTGAGCTACGGACCCAAATAACAACGTTCGTCATGCAATGTTTATAAAACAACGCATATTCAATAAGGAATGGTGCGTCCGAGTGAACTCGAATCACCGACCCCCGCCATGTCAAGGCGGTACTCTAACCAACTGAGCTACGGACGCATTCCCTTGGAACGAGGAGGATATTACCCATTGCGGCTCAGGGGTGCAAGCGGAAATTTTATGTTTTTGAACTGGTTGGCGTCTTTATCATCATGTTGGCTGTAAAACACCCAATAAGCAGAGTAATGGAAAACCAATTTGCCCATCACCAATCACTATAATGGGCGATCGTCTTTGCAGTAACTGCTTTTCCGATTCTTCCACTCAATCAGATATCAGGCGTTGGCCCAGCTCCGTTTCATGGACATGAACAAAGAAATACAGTGGCAAAAGAGAAAACTCTTAGTTTTTCGCTAAAGAGACCGGTTTCCTTGAACTCCCTTTTAGATGCTATTTGAGCGCGTTGGCGACAAACTTATAGATGGGATCGGTCAACGCAGGTTTAGCGATTGCTGGGCTAATGAGTTTTGGAGGGAGGAGGATACCCTCCTCGACTAACGCTTTGATTGTAGAGAAATACCGTATTTCTGTTTTGCCCGCGAGCAGTAAATTAAACTCATCCCCAAGTTGATCATAGGCGTTAAGAATCTCTCTAAATCCACTTAGGTAGAGATAGTCCTTAGTATAACCACCTCCTCGATATACACGGCTTGTTATAGTGAAAGCCGTCATATCATCCGTCTTGTATTGCTCTTTGAGTAATAAGAAAGTACGTCGAAAATCGCGGTCTGTAATCATCGATTCCACGGCCGCAACACGAAGTGCTAATGTTCTAAGACGTTTAAGACTAAAGTGACCGGATAAAAACTCACACAAAATTGCCAACCCTTCTTGAGTTGTTGTGTTGACAGGGCATCCCAAACTCAGCAGTTTCAGCGGTTGCATACGAGCATTGATGGTGGTGAGTAAGTGGACTCCTAATTCATGATGAGCGAGGGCATGCATTTCTTGGGTGGAGATACTAGCAGCGGCATTGATTTTCACTTTGCTACCAGAAACGAGAGCATTGGCTATCATGCTCGTGCTAATTTCAATTTCGCCTACATAGCCATGTTCGGTGCAAAATTGCTGCATGAAAGCGGCAATCTCATTACAGTCATGGTGAAGAGAGGTATCTTCTTCAATGGGAAGATGTAACAAAAAATGGGCATTACGCACATCTTTACTGCTTGGTTCACCATAGTAACGCAGCGAGTTGTACAGAAAATCTGCGCCGCCTATTGAACTGAGTTGATCGAGTTTATCTGCATAGGATTGAATCACTTCTGCATAGAGTAAGCGAAGTTTCTCGTTGTCGATTTTCTCGATAGGAAGAGAGTAGAGGTCTCGTTTAGCTTGATGAACATCAAACGTTTGCTCTTTGTACGTAAAGCTTGGCTCGACGGAAAAACGATTGTCGAAAAAACGTTGCCGCTCTTCAGCGTAATTCAGTGGGGTGACGCTGCTTAAAATATCTATATTTTCAACAAGTGAAGAGAGATGTTCATCTATCTTTCCAGCAACAGCCAATATCTGCTTATTTTCTTTATTAACCATCATAGTGTACACCGCCATTTTTATTCAGTGTGTATCAACTAATATGTTTTTACCAATAAAAACTCATCCTTAGGCGATAAAAAAGAGAGCGATAAGAAAGAGCTATAAACCCTAATGCTGATCAGTTAGGCTGAACGCTTTCTCAGAAGCATTATCACTATCAAATTGAACGGTTATACTGACCTGAGTGGGATCTTTCTTACGCTTAAGAATCGCTTTTCTTAGCACTTTGTAATGCTCCTCAAAAGTCAGAAGCTGATTCCCATTCTTGGTGCAGTTTTCCAGCAAGCCAGTAGTGGGGTTTGGGTACTCAAGGTTTTTAACTCTCCGGTACCGTGGCAACCCTGTTGCACTCGCTCCATGTTTTTCCAATAAATGAACCTTATCTGTACCGTATAGCCACTCCAAAAGCACAATTCTATCTCTAAAATCAGACTCAGACATCTTAGAAACTACTGTCTTACTAGGGTTAGCCGTGCGACCAGAATCTGTAGGGAGCACTGCCATTGCATAACGCCCAAAACCAGCAACGTCTTCACATGCTCGCATATCCACCAGATCATCTGGAATTGGGTGGAATGCAGGTATAGAAGCGTTCCCCTTGTATACAATTCCAAAAGCCAGATCACTTACCATTGTTTTTGAGAACCCCAGTGAAGCGCAGCTATTCATCGAAGTAATGCTTCCAAAAACATGAGGCATCACTAAATTGGAAACCACTTGGGTTTCAATGACTCCGCTACTCGCTACGTTTGGGCTGACTATCGCATCTGGTTCTTCGCAACACAAACCTGATGGAGCTATCCACATTACTGGGTTTGGGGCATATTGATAGTGGTTGATCCCACCCAGTAAACCAATTGGGTCAGGTTGGATAAAACGACCAGTGAGCGGATCGTAGTATCGGGATAGGTTGTAGTGCAGCCCAGATTCGGGGTCGAAATACTGTCCCTGAAAACGGATCGGGTTGGTGACTTGCTCTATCTCAACATTCGCCTGCCCTTGCGGATTGTAGTTGGCTTGCCATACAACCTTGCCGTTATGATCCACCATCCGTATAGGGGTACCTAAGTGGTCGTTTTGATAGAAGTAGCATGCTTCCCCCATCACCAGCATTAATGGTGCGTGGCTATTAGGCTGGTAGAGATACCAACGATAACTGCTCTGAGTCACTTCTCCTATCAGTTTGCTGCCTTGCCATATAAATTGAGTAACGCCCGTTTCTGTCGTCTTCTTACTTCGGCGGCCTAAAGCATCGTATTCGTAGTGTGCAAGCTTGCCATTGTGGTTGACCGTCACCAATTGATTCAGTGCATTAAACTCACGCCTTTGCAAGTGGTCGTCACCTTCTACCTTTACTTGATTGCCTTGGTCGTCGTAGTGATAACGCAAACCTTCAAATTCAAGAATACGGTCTTGCTCAACAACAATGTCATCACCTACAGGATTGCCAAAGCTATCAAATCGATACTTATAGACATCATGGGGTGTTTTAACACGGGCCAGCTGGGTCAGCTTGTCGTAATGAAAGTGTGTATGCCCTAGCTCGTTATCGGCGTAACTGGCAAGATTATGCGCGACGTCATAGCGGTATTGTCGGCTACGAGTGCGCCATTCTTGAGATTTTAACCGACCGAGACCATCGTACGTTCTGACCTCATTTAAGTTGTTACCATAATTCAAAGAAGCCAACCGCCCCATTGGGTCATATTGGATTTCGATGTTTGATGGGAGCGGTTCACCTCGGCTTTGGGTCGCTCGGGCAATCGTGACTAAGCGACCAAACTCATCGTAGCCGAAGTACAGACACTCTCCACAGGGTAATTCTAGTGCTTTACAAAGCCCGTGGTCGTTGTATTGATACCCTATATAAGCGGTCGATTGCCATTCAGTACTTGGAAGACCTTGCTCGGTGTATTCAAAGGCGAGGCTCGTCGATTCATTTGAAGCGCTTAGGAGTTTACCTCCAAGGCTATGCTGAAAATGACACTCATTAAAGGTGTGCCTTGTTTTGGCTTTGATCGACGAAATGTCGCCGTGGGCATTGTAGGTGATTTTTACGGCTCGATTCCCCGACTGCAATTCGCGGATACGACCGGAAATATCGTACTGGTAGTGCTGCTTGGTTCCATCAAACCCTTGCGTCTGGGTTAACAGCCCATCTGGCGAAAACGTGAGATGGTAGCCTAAGTCATCGCTTCGAAGAATAGATTTGAGATTACGCTCTCCATCGTACTGGAAAGACAGGGCACTGCCGTCATTACGGTTTAGCTCTTCTGGTTGAGAAAGTTCACCCCATACAAACCCTGTTAATCCGCTTGGCGTTCGTATGGACGTAATGCGACCTGCATCATCGTAAGAATACGAATGTTCACGGCATACGCTTTTATCAAAACCATGAAATATACGCTGGCGAATCAACTGACCTGTGTCGCTTTGTTCGAAGGTGACGAGCATACCGTCAGGATAAGCCATACCGTTGATTCGATTGTTTGGGTTGTAGCTGTATCGAATTAATGAGCCGTTCGTTTGTAAACCCTGAAGTTGATTCTGTTCATTCCACCACCATCGCTCACTGTTGCCATTCGACTGGGTTCGCTCTATCAAGCGACCTTTTTTATCATAGTGATAGTGGCTAAAAACCTGGTTTTCATTAACACTAGAAACGAGCTGACCAAGGCTATTGTATTTACGACGGCTGGTTTGACCATCTGGCGTAATGATGGCTTCAGGTCTTCCCATTTCATTGTACCGATACTGGGTAACGGCACCACTACTATGGCGCTTAACTGTCAACTGCCCAAATTCGTTGTAAAAATGTTCAGTAAAAGTACCATCAGGTTGAATTTCTTTCGCGAGCCGCCTTAACTCGTCGTATTGCCATTCTTGAATACGACCCTCTGGGCTGGTTTTCTTTAACAGCTTACCGCTATTATCATGGTTGAAAAGCCAGCGGTTACCCAAAGTATCGGTATAGCTAGATTCTC
This sequence comes from Vibrio sp. S9_S30, assembly GCF_014694455.1. GTDB lineage: Bacteria > Pseudomonadota > Gammaproteobacteria > Enterobacterales > Vibrionaceae > Vibrio. The sequence continues at coordinate 211,300 of NZ_JAAUWT010000005.1, forward strand.
CATTGCCAAAGACAAAGTGGTAGTCATAAGCACCATTGTCTCCATAATTTCGTGTGCACTTCGCTTTTTTCCCATCACCTTGCCACTCAAAGTAATGAGTGAATCCGCTCGGACGTGTTCTGGTCAAAAGCAATGCGTCATCTCGATACGTGTACGTTTCACACAGCCCAGATTGGTTGGTAGCAGAGGTAAGTAGCCTGTCTTCCACCTTGTATTCCACAACAAAACTTTCCGTATTCGGGCACTTTAATCCGATGAGCTGCCCTTCTCTATCGTATTGGCAATACAAGGCGAGGACACTGTTTGAATGCAATTCAATCAGTCTCCCATGAGAAGAATATTTTAAATCGATTTGCTTGAGCGCAATGTCCCGTATTTGAATCAGTTTCCATGCGTCATTAAATGGAAAGAACTTGTATTGAGTTCCATCTGATAAAGTGACGATTCGGTATCCATTTGCATGGTGTAAACAAGAAGCCCCTGCATATATCTGGTGGCTGATCGCCCCTTTACCTACAGGCAAGAACTCAATGGCGTAACCAAAATCATCCACAAAACGCCAACTTTCTACCTTTTTTTCTTCATTCTCAATTTCAAAAAAATTAAAGCAATAGTTATGGCGCCAGCCAAACCCCAACCCTTGATCATGCTCGCAGAGTGATGAGCGGTAATGACGTACCCATTTCAAACCATCTAAGTGAACAAAATCATCAAGAGATAAGAGCTCTTCACCTGTCACCATGGAAATAGAGCCTCCACCGGTTTCGTGTTCTTTGGCACTCACTGGTGTATGGGGCTCGGATGACGCACTTGCATTGTCTTGTGCTTCTTCAGATTGACCATCTGATAGGGCTTTTTCTTCTGTCTCTTCATACACCACTTTCCTAAACGCGGTAGCTGTACTAGAAATGGAAGGGGTGGACACTTCGACATAACAAAATAACATTCCGTGCGCCAAAAAATACGCTAATGCTTGAATTTGGTCATGTTGGCGCTCAAATACCTTAAGTGGTACTGACGTACTAGGCGACAAGAATTGGCAAAGCAAAGCCAGAGATTGGGAATCTGATTTTGTAAATAAGAAATGTGCAAAGTTTTTCGCTTCACGTTCGTCTTGAAAGGACTTTAATTTCCCTTTCCCTTGCTTAGTTCTAGAGAAGGTGTAAAGCTCTGACCCGCACCGAATCACTTTACTGAAGTTATCCTTAATCATTCAATCTAGCTCGTTATACACGCCATGTAAGTGCCGCCGCCGCCCTAAACTTGTTGTTCGACACGTCAAGTTGAAAACAGTGAAACCCCTCCACCGGATTTGTTCTTTGCTCATGTTCTAGTTGGAGGAGTTTCCATAGACCGCTGTTCGCCCCTAAATCACCGACTTCTGTTTCAGTGAATAAATAGCCGCTCTCTTCGTTCACAACGTTATGAATATGATGAAGTTCATTGCTCCATTCTTCGACAACATTATCTGGCACACCAAACGGGAGGCAGATATTGGTAAATGAAGAACGCGCTGACTTCGCGCCAGCTCTCATGAGAAAACGAATGCTGTCGCCAGGCTGTTTATCCATCGTTGATGCATCAATTTGTCCCCACTCAAAAACTAAGCCGTCCGTTGAACCAACGGCTTTAACGAGGAAAAAACTGTCGTTGATCGAGATAGCTGACTCTGTTACTTCGTCTTGAACACAAAACGCCGGAGATGAATCGATACCCAGCAACCAAACACCTGAATCAGAGTACTGTTGGATTAACGTATTGAGCTTTGTCAGTGACATCAAAAATGACGCTCTTCCATACGTATAAATGAGCTTAGGCGCTGAACTTCTTAATGGGTAAAAGTACTTTTTCAGTTCCTGATACAAGGGGGTGAAATCATCTGACGTTTGTTTTTCTGGCAAAAACACAAGACACGGAGCAGGCTCAGATACTTTCTCCAAGTCTGAGCGACACGCTTTAACAATATCGCAAAGCCGAGTAACTACGCTTTCTGATTGACTTGAAATCATTCGATTCGCAGGACCTAAAACGTGCTGCGAATTCTCCATATTTACCTTGTAGTTTGATGTTTTCATCAAAATACTATTCAAGTTTTGGTGACCAGCTTTTAGTGCTACTGGTCTAAACGTAAAAGGCATTCGTATCCTAACTTAAGTAAAGCTTTCTCTCTCAAGAAAAACTTAATTGAGAGCGATCTTCCCTGCTTTTAAATCAATAGCCGATCCATTTATTGCAATTTGATTACCTTTAATATTGATTTCGCCAGAGCTAGACATCGTTATCGATGCTCCGCCCACTTTAATCTCAATATTCTTGCCTGCGCTAAGAGATAAAACTTCACCAACGTCAATGCTGAGGTTTTTCCCAACGTTATGCGCTTCATTGTTGTTAACCGTTTCGACTTTGTCTTTTTCCACCAAAATGTCGGCACTGTCTTCAACCACTGACTGAAAATCCTTTTGCGAATGCAGGTAAACCAACTCTTTACCTGGTTTATCGTCAAATCTCAGTTCATTGAAATCACTCGCTCCCCCTTTCACACTTCGGCTCTTGATACCACTTTGTGTTTTCTTATCCGGCAGCGCATAAGGAGTTGCATTGGCACCATTATAAAGCGCGCCCATAACAATAGGCTGATCTGGATCTCCGTTAATAAATTCAACGATAACCTCTTGCCCTACTCGAGGAATGAACGTACTTCCCCAACCGTTTCCGGCACTTTGCTGGGCTACACGAATCCAGCAAGAGCTTTGAGCGTCTCGCTTCCCTTCCCGATCCCAATGAAACTGAACCTTGATTCGACCATATTTATCTACGTGAATATCACCTTCAGAAGGTCCCGTAACAATGGCGGTTTGGATGCCTTGAATTCTTGGCTTTCCGAGGGGAATGGAAGGTCGGAAGAGCTTTTTGACATCCATACAATAAAATTGGATTTCAAGACCTTGTGCTGCGTTACCATGGCTGCCCGTCTGGTTAAAAACAGAAGCGTTTATTGATACATGGGAAAGAACAAATTCTTTACCGACGAACGCTTTATCTTCATGATCTTCAAATTTGAAGGTGTGCCCAGTGGTAAACGTGCGGCAGCTTGAGTTACCAGAAAACACTTGGCTTTCTCTTTGCAAGGACTCAAGAATATGCTGATTTCTATACGCGTACTTATCAGCGGTTTCCTCTTCCCCCATGTACTCATAATATTCACTCATCGGCGGAGTATAAGACACAGGCTTCATTAGCACGTTGTGGCTCGGTAGGCTATTGGGTTTCAGCATATCGAAGCCAGATAAACAACTTGCTTTGGTTGTAATCGTTTGGGTTTCTTGCCAAGAAGATATGTGAGCTTGATCTGAGCTTCCTGTAGTATGGATAACTTCAGCTTCGATACTCGGCTGGTAAAAGCTCAAATCATCAAACAATTCTAGCTTGTGACCTGATTCCTCATGGAGGAAACTAAAACCAATCCCTTCTTCTGCTAAAATTCTCAATATAAAATCAAGATCAGTTTCGTTATATTGAACTTTAAACGTGTACTTTGAATACGATTTACTGAGCTTTAAATTAAATTCGACGGCATGCTCTCCTAATAATAAAGATACGATCTCTTTAACATCTTTATTTTGGAATATTCGATTATTTTTTCTATAAGAACAAAGTGCCAATCTAGGTTTAATTGTCAACTCAATGTCTTTGTAATTTTCACCGTCATTACTTGTTGATACTCGACTCCCCAAAATACGAGCACTAGTCACCACACCATGAAAATATCTAGGTGTATCGGTTACTTCTATGGAGTTATCCATTAGAATGATAGCTGGCTTACCAATTATTTGACTGAGTTCGCCTTGAGTGCCATTAAAATAGGCTAAAGCTTGTAGTGAGAAAAGTTCTGAAAGACCTTCATAATATTGAAAGCTATTCAGAATGATTGTGTCATACCCAAATGCAGTGGATATTTTGATGAAATTATTACTTTGTGTCGCTTTTTTCATTACAGACTTCTTACTGAGTGAGACAAGTGCGGGGCAAAGCTGCCCCGCAACATGAATTACATTTGCTGACCTTTAACGCCGCTGTAACCGTAAACAAGAGGAGCAACAACGTTGTTCTTGTCATCAGTTGGAGTAACTGTCATCATCATTTCTGTGTAAGAAATAGTGATAGTCTCTACTGGACGGTCGTCTTGGATAGAAACGGCGTAGTTTGAAATCATTGCATCGGTAAGTTCGATCTTCATGATTTCTTCCACTTTTTCACCTTGCTTAGTGATGTGGAATACAGCTGGCTTACCTTTACCGATGGTCGCTTCTTTGAAAAGATCTGGAGAAGCGCGGTCTTGTAGTTTAGTGATAGTCAAGTCGTACAGACGAGTAGAGCTTGCTTCACGGTCTTGAGCAGTACCAGTGTAAGAAGTAATTTCACGACCTACGCTCCAATCAACAGAAAGTAGAGTGATCAGATCCTTGTACTGCTCAGCAGTAGCTTCACCTTTAATATCCGCGTATTTAAGGTATGTATTTGCCTGCATGCTAATCTCCTATAGCATTGATAAATTCAACTCATATTTATGAGCAAGTAATATCCCAAAAACGATTAAATCCGCTAAGGGGAGTTAATTATAAATAAGTTATTTACAACTAATTAAATACGCGTTTTTATAACTTATATTCAATCATTTTAATAGCTTAAATTAATAAAAAAGCACTTAATTTGAATTGCACCGCAATTAAATATGTTATTGATAATTCACTTATTCGACATTTATAGAAATAGTATTCACCTCACCTAATATGACTATTTTATTAATAGCCTTATCGTTAGAAATTGCATTTAAAACCTCATCTGATATTTTTGGTAATAGACTATTTTGAATAATGGTTTGGATGGCTCTAGCCCCACTACCTTCTTCATTACAATTGTCGATTAAGCTGGAAATCAGCTCATCTGAATACTCAAATTCTGCGTTGTAGTTTGCTGAGATGCGCTTTCCAATCTTATTCAATTGAATGCTAGCAATACCTTGCAGTACCTCTCGATTCAGTGGGATGTATGGAATCACATTCACTCGGCCTAAGAAGGCGGGCTTAAAGCTTTCCAATAAATCGTCTCGCAGAGCCGTCTTTAGACCATCAATATCGGGAGCTAATTCTGGGTCTTGGAATAACTCCATTGTCGTGTCTGTCCCCGCATTAGACGTCATGATGATGATTGTGTTTCTAAAGTCGATGTCTCGCCCTTCCCCATCTTTGATGGTTCCTTTATCGAAGACTTGGTAAAAAACATCCTGGACACCTGGGTGAGCTTTTTCCATTTCGTCCAATAGAATAACGCTATATGGCTTCCTTCTAACAGCTTCAGTAAGCACTCCACCCTCACCATAGCCAACATACCCAGGGGGCGACCCCAGCAACAGCGAAACTTTGTGCTCTTCTTTAAACTCAGACATATTAATGACGGTGACATTTTCCTCGCTGCCATAAACCTGCTCTGCAATCGCAAGGGCAGACTCGGTTTTACCAACGCCACTTGGTCCCGTAAGAAAAAATATGCCATTTGGCTTAGATTCTTCATTGAGTTGAGCACGAGCAGTTTTAATGACTTCAGACATCGTATGTAATGCATGATCTTGACCAACCACACGTTCACACAATTTATCCTTTAGTGATAGAAGACTATTAATCTCATCATTTTGCAGCTTTCCTAATGGGATGCCCGTCCAATCAGAAACGATCTCAGACACCAGCGCTTCGTTAACATGTGAAAAAACCATTGGCGTCTTGTTTTCTGCCAATGTCGCTTCAACTTCTATCAACCTTTCCAGCGCTCCTTCTTTCTGCTCTTCAAGAACGTCAAACTTCAATTGATTGGACTCATGGACCAATCTTGATTCAGTTTCCCAGATCGTTTTTAACTCTGCGATCGCATCCGCTAGCGTATCGCTTTCTTCCTTTAGAGAAGCCAAAACCTCAGTGTGAGCGTGACCAAGAGCTTGCTCTTTTTCGAGCTGGGCGATTTGTGCCGCTTTTTGTTCTCGTGTTTTCTCAAGAGATTCAAGCTGCCCCGGTGTCGCAGACTGGCTTAACGCTACTCTTGAACAAGCAGTATCGAGTACCGAAACGGCTTTGTCCGGCAGTTGACGACCGTTGATATAACGATTGGATAGATATACAGCCGCTTTCAACGCTTCATTGGTGATGTGCACACCGTGGTGCGCTTCCATAACAGGTACAAGCCCGCGTAACATTTCTACAGCGAGTTCAGGAGCAGGCTCATCCACTTGAACAACTTGGAATCGTCGGGTTAACGCTGCGTCTTTCTCTACGTATTTTTTGTATTCAGCCCAAGTGGTGGCAGCGATGGTTCTTAACTCTCCTCTTGCCAATGCTGGCTTAAGAATGTTGGCAGCATCACCTTGCCCGGCTTGCCCACCACTTCCTATAAGCCCATGTGCTTCATCGATGAACATAATGATCGGCGTCGGCGATTCATTGACTTCTTTGATCACAGATTTTAGGCGATTTTCAAATTCACCTTTCATGCCTGCGCCAGCTTGAAGTAGCGCCAAATCCAATGACTTAATCGATACGCCTTGAAGCGCAGGAGGGACATCCCCTTGTACAACTTTGAGTGCAAGACCTTCTACGACTGCAGTTTTACCAACACCCGCTTCACCCGTTAAGATGGGGTTGTTTTGGCGGCGTCGGAGTAAAATATCGATCATCAGTCGAATTTCATTATCTCGACCCACAACAGGGTCAATGTGGCCCTTTTTAGCTTGCTCAGTTAAGTCAATGGTGAATTGATCCAAAGACTTAGTGGATACCTTTTGCGTCGATGATTTCTCTGTAACGCTTCGCTCTTCACTTTTCCAAAACTGCTGTAACGCTTCAGGAGTGACTTTATCAAGCTCATGACCAAAGGCAGATGAAACCGCAAATAGCGTGTCGTCATTTAGCAGTGCGTAGACCAAGTGCACAATATCAATTTGCTCGTCGGAGAAATCGATGCTTGAAGCCATCCACGCACTTTTTAAGATGGTTACCGTGTGAGCGGATAAGCCTGGTACGGTTTGACAGCCTGTTTTGAGTTTTTCTAAGCTTTTTTGAATATCATCTTCTAGTTTGAATACATTCAGGTTGAAATGATCAGATAGTGCCTGAATAGCCGAGCCTTGCTGTTGAAGTATCGAAATTAGCCAGTGTGTCATTTCAATACTATGATGAGTTCGAGTGCTCGCTAGCGCTGCCGCTTGCTCTAATGAAGATTTCGCATCACTAGAAAGCCTCTCTACTAACGCGGTTAGAGATAAAGATGTCATTGATATTTCCTTATGTGTCGCCTAACTGATTTTGCTTAAATTCGAATTGTGATGGTGCCGTTTTCTGAACGTTTGTGAGGCGCAAGGACGCTTCCCAACGCGAGTCTTCCTCCCCCTTTTTTGAGTTGGACTTTAGGAAGGTGCTTGTATTGCGCCGTAAGGCTCCATTCAACAGAAGCGGTATTTCCAAGCAAGTCTTTACACAGCGCTTTGATTTCACAAATTCGTTCGCCATTAGGCATCATGCCGTGTACCTGTTCTTGCCCTTGAGCAACAAACTCAACCATGAATCCTGCATTCACATTCCATGCTTTTCTTCCAAGACTTGCCCCGCGTCCAAGTTCTGAATACTGACCTTCGGGTAGACGCCTAGAGCACAAACGCGTTTGCTCGCAGTCAGTGAGATGCATCCACTTTCCTTTAAAATCACGAATAATCACATCGCAGCCAGAGAGAGACTCCATACATGCTTGTATCGCCCCTCGGCTCTTCACGGGTTGGCTAAATATTCCCCCCCAATGAATCGCTCTGTGACCTAACCCTCCAGTCAAGGATTCTAAAACTTGATTCCATGGCGAAAATTCATTCACGGAAACTTTCCTATGCTGAACCGTCGGTTGGAAGCTCTGCCAGGTTCGATAGAAAAGCGATAAGATTCGATGGTTAAAAATGTCTAAAAAATCTTGCAACGTAGGGTCATTATCTTTGAGCCGCTGTAAAATCAACTCACTATAGTGCTTGGGTAACACACCGTTCTCACCCGTTAAGCCAATCAAATTCGTCATAACAATGAAGCTTTGATTACGCTTTTCTTCAACGGTCGTAAATTCGCCAACTTCGTATCCCAGCTGTTGAGCTACTTTCAGCTCGATGGTTTCTTGACTGGGTAGATGGTCGGTGCCTAAGTTCGCATTAGATTTCAGAAGAAACTGTTCAATTAAGTGCAAGGATTCGAAAAGCTGTTCTTTGTCTAGCGCTTCTATAAAGTTCTCTCGCTTCATAGCAACACCTTTTCGCCACATAACGCTGGCCAACAATGAAACACATCGCCAGCCCCTTTCAATGTAATGCGCAGTTTCGTAAACGTATTGATCTCTGCAAATTGGGCGAAGTAGGTCGACAATACATTTCCTAATAAGAATATTTGCTCTTTAGATTGCGCGCTTTCAGAAACTTCCAGCGTAATTTCAGTCCCATGACAAAAACCCACTCGCCCTTTTTGATTCACGCGACCCGTTGCAGGCTCCACTTTCATGGAGACAATGGAGTCAATCATGGATTTGGACTCTGGCGACGCTTTGAAAGCATACAAATTCAACGTTTCTCTTAACGTTTGGAGCCCACCATCATCTGAAAAATGCGACAACGTAAGTAACTTTGCGAACTGCCATCGAGAGCTTGAATCCATTGAAGGTCTTATGGTTTCCGTCGGCGCAACCAAGCATCTAAGGCTGTCAAAATTATCTTTAACATCAGGCATATTTACCTTAGGCATGCCACCACCAAAAGGCAGCTTCTTGGGAAGGTTACGGTTGCAACACCAAGCTTGAGCCGACATGACCCAATTGTCGCTTGCTCCAGGGGTGAAGATTTTATGGTCTTTATCTATGAATGAAACGTAAACATCACGCCCAGGCTCATCAAATCCTCCCGCCCAACTTTTGTCTTCCCTTCGCATAGTCCAATAAATCTCATGCTCTGATAGATAATTGGTATGTTCGCCAGCGTAAAATGGCGGTAGGCTTTGGTATTTCATTTGCCAACTGCGCACGCCAATCTCTTGAATACTAACGACTTCCGTTGTATCAGGCTCCAAATGTTCTGGGTGTAACGGGAATTCGTATTCGGACGCAACCACCCTTGTCGGCTCCATCGCATGGCTGAACATGTTGATGACAGGAGTACAACCTAACAATACGCTGTCTTTTGTAACTTGCTTCTCCAGCCAATCACAGCTCTGGTCGAAATAAATCCAAATTTCAGCTTCATCATTACCACCAAACCAGCTTGGCTCAAGACTAATGAGATCTGAAAAAAGAAACTTCTCAGGAAACAAGAAATATTCAACCAATAATCGGCTTCCAACAAAGCTTCTTTTGCTGTAAGGAACCACTGAAAACTCGTTGGTATACCCCACTGGGCTAACATGTCTTGGCGTAAGTTGACGCGTTGTTTCATCATCGACCACTACAGCCATACCTATCGAAGATTGAAGTAAAAGCTGCAGTAGTCGATAGGAAACTTGCGGTTGTCCATTAAAGAAAAGTCGCAACGAATCAAAATCCAGTTGGTTTAACTCGATTTCTTTACTTGCACCTTTTAAAGTGAGTTTTAGAACCGATTTTGCTTCTTTTTCAATATCCAATAGCTGCCCACGAAAAGGCGCATTTTCAAACGATGCTTCACTGATGTTTATGGGTAATACATCTGTTTTGTAACATGTTTTAAACTGACAAGACTTAAACCCAGGTGCTTCAAACGAAACGCTCTCACCTTGCTCAACCGTTACCTTCGATGTTGCTGATTCATCGCTGCTAATTTTAATCACGCTCATCGAAGGTATAGGGGCATGAAAATCTGGAAATAATTGCCCAATAAGCGCTTCCGTCAACTGTGGAAAACTGTTATCCAAACTCTGCCTTATTTGTGCAGTTAGAAAAGCACACCCCTCCATAATTCTCGCGACATGGGGGTCTTCGACTTGTTCTTCGCTAAGTTTGAGCCTTGCGGCAATTTTAGGATAAGTGCTTCCAAACTCTTGACCTTTGTGACGCAGATAAGCAAGTTCACGATTATAGTACTTAAGAAACTCATCACTCATGTCGTTTCACTCACTTTCATACCTAGACTGACTGGCTCTACTTCTGAATCAAGCACCAGTTCGTGATATTTTTGACCCAGTTCGTAAACAGCGCTAATTCTCAAACGTAACACTCGATCAACATCATCTTTGTCATTGATTATTGACACCGAGAGCTCCTTAAACCTTGGCTCGAATTCAAGCAGTGTATCTTTAACAATTTTACAAAGATGCTGCTGCCCATCTTTGCTGCTAAATGGCATAGATGAAAAATCGGGTAAACCATAGGTAAGCAAAGATTTCCTAAGCTCGGGTAACGTGTTGTCCACTTTTACCCAACTGAGTCTCGTATTTAATAGAGCTTCCACATCTCTAATTAAGCCTCGGACAATCTGCTGACTGTTAAGCGGGAAATGCACGTCAGTGCTATTTCTAGGGTCATGATCAATGAGCTTATCTAAAAGGGAAACACCACTACTAACGTGAGCACGCTTTTCCATGATGGCTTACTACGCTTCGATGGTTTGTGGTACAGATTCAATGGAGGTCACCGTTGCTAGTGGCAACGCTCCCTCTCCTGCTAACCACACTTTTTGCCCTAATCCAGCAAAGACCGCTTCCCCAGACACTGGCTTCCAATCGGTTTCTTTCCCGAGTTTATTGCCATCCGTTTCATTACGAGCATAGGTCAGTGGAATGTGAGCTTCTCCCTCTATGATGCCCTTAATTTCAAACTCGACAGGACGCCAAACCGTCTCTAACAGATTGCTCGCTGGTTTGATGTTGAGGTAGACCAGTTGATCCAATGGCGCTAAGTAGTAATTACCCGTTGAACTGAATAATTCAATAAAACCGTTCAAGGAGTCGTCGATATCACGCACATCTTCATATTGCGTACCATTGATGAGTAGAGGGGTTATAGGTCGAATCTGTTCTAATTCACTACTGATTAACTCAACATCCCCTTCTCTTTGTTCATGTATCGCTAAATTCAGCTCAGCCAATTTTGTATATTGCTCTTCATTAGAGCCTAGGAAATTTGCTGTCGCGCCACCTTGGAAAAAGTCTACTCGCGCCTGAGCAGCTTTGACTAAATGTCTAATCTGGCTAGCACCCGCCAAAAACTCTGGGAACAACTTTATAGCTTGCATTAACTGTTCATCTGCTCGCTCTAACTGCCCGTCTATGCACAAAAGCTCAATGAAATAACTGCGAAGGGCTGCATCTTTTGGATTGGATTTAATCGACTGAATTACAGAATCGATCGTTTCTTGTAACTTTGCTTGACGTAGTAGTAGTTGCCAATCTGACATATGACTTTCCTTATTTAAAACGCTTTATCTGGAGAAAGCTCTGTGATTAACCGAACACTTGAGACCATTTGATCAAGTTGAAAATGCGGTCGTAAATGTAATATTGAGTAATAGTGCCCGGGACTGCCTTGTTTTTCTTTTACCTGAATTCGAGCTTCATTAAGTGGGTACTTGGCCCTTAATTCATCTGAAGCTTCATCTGATGCTGTTGTGTACTGATGCAACCAACGTTGGAAATCGCCTTCTATTGACGCTGCATTTTGATAACTGCCGACTTTGTCCCTTCCCATAACTTTTATATAGTGAGCGATGCGTGCGACACAAAGGGTGTATTGCAGCATTGAGGAAAGCCGAGAATTGACCGTAATTCCTTTTTCTTCGAACAGCTTAGGTCTGTGTAAGGATGAGTTCGACGTAAATGCAATAAGCGGACTGTCTGATACGGGGGATAGGGGTATAAAACCACAATCCGAAAGTACCAATTCTCTCGACTCAGACACTTGATAGTTGACCGGAGAACGATATCGCTTAGCTTTTCCTGGAAATTGCGTTTGGCTATTTACGGGAGGCACAATGACACCCTGCCCATAACTTCCCGCTTTCAGCCCTCTAATATGTGCAAACCACCCTGATTCGCTATAAGCTCTTAATACCGTTGCGGCAAAACAAAAAGATGCACTTCCCCAAAGAAAGTCATTTTCTGAATCACTCACTTTTTCTTTAAACGCAAAAGCGTCTAATCGACTGCCGTCATATTTATAGGGTTGTCTCATAAGAACATAAGGTACGGTAACAGCAATGAATTTGGCATCTTCACTTGCCCTTACTGCGCGCCAGTTCTCATATTCCAGTTGGTCAAATTGGGCTTGCACATCCAAAATTGTTGCCAAATCGGCGAACGTATCGACACCAAACAAACTCGGTGTCGCAGACACCAAAAAAGGACAAAACGCCGCCGCCGCAGTTTGGGCTATTTTACGGACTAACGTCATGTCTCTATCAAGCAAATTCGTGCCAGCTTGATGTGAGATACAATAGTCTCCAACAATCAACCCGAATGGTTCACCCCCTGGGGTGGAAAACTCATTCTGATAAACCAGTTTGAACAGGCTACTTTGATCGAATTCGATGGCGCGCTGACTATCGCGCCTTAACTCTTCCCAAGTGCATGACAACACTTTGATTTTTGATTCTTGCTCGGAACCAAAGTCTTCCTTCTGATTCACCAAATACTGCACACCACGCCAACTCGATTCCAATTGCTGGAAACAATCGTCATGGAGAATGGCATTCAATTGTGCATTCAACGTTTCGTCGATCAAATCAATAACGCTGATTAAGCTTTGATTCATCTCTTCAAAATTAGAAATATTGTTCGCATCACACCAAAATCGCAGTGAGTGTGAGTCTGACTGAATGTCTAAGAATCGGTCGAGCCAAAGAGCATCTAATGTAGGCTCATTTGGCTTTTGTACGTCATGAACGAGCTGATCTGGGTCTGCAAATTGAAGTTCTGTCATAGTGAGTGTGGCTGACCCTAGGGTCAGCCATTTTATTCATTAACTTCCTGACTCAGGAATTTTCGCAACTAATCGTAATGATGCTGTCAATTCTTCCATTTGTAGCCATGGCTTCAACCATGCAACCGCATTGTAAGAACCTGGGCTTCCTGGAATTTCTTTCACCTGAACTTTTGCGTCTGCCAAAGGATAGCGCGCACGAATTTCCTGACCGCCACCTTCCGATGCATTCACATAGGTTAGGATCCAGCGGTTTAGCCATGTTTCTACATCTTCCGCTTCCATAAAGCTACCAATCTTGTCTCGAGCCATAACTTTCAAGTAGTGGGCAAAACGAGAGGTCGCCATCATATAAGGAAGACGAGCCGAAATGGCGGCGTTTGCCGTTGCATCTGGGTTATCGTATTTCGCAGGTTTTTGGCAAGTTTGAGCCCCAAAGAATACAGCGTAGTTCGTATTCTTATAGTGACAAAGCGGCAAGAAACCGAGCTTACCTAGCTCTGATTCACGGCGGTCCGTGATCCCAATTTCTGTTGGGCACTTCATGTCTGGATCGCCATCATCACTCTGGAAGAAGTGTGTCGGTAAGTTTTCAACACGCCCCCCCCCTTCAGCCCCACGAATCGCCGTACAGAACCCATATTTCGCAAACGCATCCGTTAGTTTCGCGCCCATTACATAGGATGAGTTCATCCAACAGTAATCATTGTGCTGAGCATTGATCGCGACGCCAGATACCGGATCCACATCAAACTCTTCGTAACCAAATTCTTCAACGGGTGCTGTGGCTTCACCATAAGGAAGACGAGCAAGCACTTTAGGCATCGTTAAAGAAACAAAGCGAGAATCATCACTTTCACGGAATGAACGCCACTGTGCATATTCTAAAGATTCAAAGACTTTCTCTAGATCACGTGGCTTAGACAGTTCTGTCCACTCATCAAAGCCAAACAATGCTGGCGACGCTGCAGATAGGAAAGGAGCAAACCCAGCCGCTGCAACGTTAGACATCAAGCTTAGTGTCTCAATATCTTCAGGGTGGTTGGTGAATTCGTAATCACCAATAATGGCACCATAAGGTTCACCACCCGCACTGCCAAACTCAGATTCATATACTTTCTTGAAGATCTGGCTTTGGTCAAACTCCACCGCTTTACTCAGATCTTTGTGCAGTTCCTTTTTGGTTAGACTCATCAATCGAATCTTAAGCGTTGAACTGGTTTCTGAGTTGGACGTGAGGTAATGCAAACCACGCCACGTTCCTTCAAGCTTTTGAAGTTCGGGATGATGCATCACTTCAGCAAGCTGTTTGGATATCTTCGCATCTAATGCTGAAATCGCTTCGCGGAACGTCACCGTTAAGTTCTTGTTCCATGTAATCGTGCCTTTCATTGCTTCTTCAGTTAACGTTTTGATTAACTCTTCAGCACGAGATGCCTCGGTTTGCTTAGTCGCCCCGATGGCTTGTTCCAAGAAAGATACGCTCTGTTCACCAGTAGTAGGATCTAACTGCTGCTCAGTTTGAGTACTCATTACTCACCTCCTTCTTTCTTATCACCAGAGCCATCTTCACTCAGGTTCAATTCACCTGCCAACTTGTTCAAGTTGTCGGTATTATTCAGAACAGATTCAAGGACATCTTCAAGCTCCTCTGAACGGTCCACTTTTGTCATAAGATCACGAAGCTTATTACGCGTTTCCATTAGCTTACGTAGTGGGTCAACTTGGTTAACAATCGAAGCTGGCTCAAAATCCTTCATCGACTTAAACTGAAGATCAACGCTGAATGTGGAATCATCATCCGCTAACTTATTGTCAACTCTGAAAGAAAGACTCGGACTCATCTTTTTCAAAACATCATCAAAATTATCTCGATCAATTTGAATAAAACGACGATCTTTTAAAGGCTTCAAAGCTTCCGTATTGTGACCTGCAAAATCACCCATAACGCCTAAAACAAAAGGCAGCTCTTTTTTAAGTGAAGCATTTTCAGTTTCTACGTCATACGTAATATGGACACGAGGCTTCCTTACTCGTGACAGTTTCGAGTGGATACTCGTCATAGGACTCTCCCTTTTTTGTTATTCACCATTTTGGTCTACTATGCCAACTAAACGGAAGTAGCCATTTTTGGCTTCTCCATCAGAAATAAGCTCTGCCAGTAGTTCCGGCAAAGGCATATCACACCACCTCACCACCTGTTCGATTGAGTACGAAACGGGAGAGTGCGGTTCAGTTTCTTTAAAAAATTCGGCTATTTTCTGCAATTGTTCAATTGCGTGTTTCCTTGAAGTTAAATTGGCTGCAAGCAATTGCCCTGATTGAATAGGCGAACTTGCTTCAATAGTGTCAGAGTCATCTGAATCCACAGGCATTTCTTCCTGTACTGGATCAGCTTCCACTTTGAGCTTGTCGCCCGCTAGGTGATTAAGTGCAGATTGAATGGCTTCAAGCTTCTTCTGAATATGGGAGCTAGGCATGACCTCCCCACAAGCCTCATCCATGGAGCGGCTGTATCGCTCAAATGCGGCTATCGCCTGTTCTAATTCACTTCCCAGCCGTAAGTAAAACTCTTTGGAGGTTTGCGCGACTGCCTCTTGAATCGCTTTTAGATCAACGGCTCCGGAATCAATTTTTTGGCGCTTTTTATCGTCATCCAAACGTTCTAAATCTATCGCTTGCTGATATTCCCAGTAAGCATAAGACTGGCCTGTATTAACGTCAGTCAAAGGAATAGACGAAATAGGAAACAATAATGTCCCTTCTTTTTCCAATCCATTGAGGCCGATAATCGGCGTCACACGCGTTTCAATCCCGTCTTCGTCAGGCATGGGGTGTAGCGTTTCCCAGAAGTTTTCTATTAAGCCGGCTGCAAGCGAATACCCTTCTGCAAACCCTTTGAATCCGTAGGCGCGAGTCATCGCCTCGATTAACCATGCGACGAGCTCCAGATCTTTAGATTGTTCTGTAAGTTGTTCAGGTACTGTTTCTAAAAATGCGCTCCAAAGATTCACATAGTTCAGCAAAGGCTCTTCCAAAATGATGGCATTTCTTTCTTCATTTCGGGCAACCATTCTCAGGTCTTTTAATCGAAAATAGGCAGATTGAGGGCTAATATCTTGCCTTGGATCAGTACCTGAAGGGAGTTCTGACGAAATAGGCAACAATGCCTGCTCTATCCATTCAAAATCTGACGCTTCATACATCATGGTTAGCGACCTCTTGCAAAAATGGGAACGGTTGCGTCGTTCGAATGTGCGACTTCTGAGGAATACTCCGCAGCCATCGCTTTGATCAGTGCGCATGTCACATTATCTTGTGCTCCACGCACTAACGCAGAATGCATTAAGGCTAAGCCTGATTGGCTCACCGCATCAGCCTGTAATGTTCGTAAAATTTCCGTGTTATTAAGCTCTTTGGTTAATCCATCGCTGCACAGAAGAAATTGATCACCGGGAACCAATTGACCCGATACCTGATCAATGACGACATCGGGTTCCACACCAATCGCTCTGGTGATCACATTGGCCAGTGGATGGCTCTCTGCATCCTCAAAATTCAGCAGACCTTGGTCAACCAAATCCATGACTTGGCTGTGATCTCGCGTCTTTTGAACAAGGTGGTTATCTCTCATCAAATAAATGCGGCTATCCCCTACCCATAAGCAGTGATAAAAGCCATCTTGGATGTACAACAACACCAAAGTTGTACCCATGGTTTTGCCATCGAGATTTAATTTCGCGTATTCATAAATTGACCGGTTAGCCTGCTGCACTGCACGTCTAAGATCATCAATAGAAAAGTCTTGATGTTCGTTTGCATACTTTTCAATGGTGTCAACCAGCATCTGGCTCGCGATATCACCGGCTTCATGCCCGCCCATTCCGTCTGCTACCACCCAAACTCTTTTAGCAGACAAATCAAGAAGTGAATCTTCGTTATAAGGTCTTACTTTTCCAGGATGGGTTTTTGAAAAGGTAAAGATGTTCCAATTCATACTGTTTTACTCCTTACCAATTCCATTGGTCCCAATTACCATCCAACATCGCAGAAAACTGCCCAACGGCTGGTAAACCATCAGTAAAGGTCGAAATGGCAGGAATGCTTTCCGAACCTTCCGTCCACCAGAAACACGTTCTTGGAAGCTTGGTTCTCAATAAATGTTGAAGAAGATCGTTTCCCCCTAGTGGAATCTGTTCCTCGTAAATGAGGTTTTGAAACTCTCCAGAAATTGGTGTTGCTTTAAAAACCGGATTACGAGATAGAACGGCTTCCCAATGTTCGTTTAGCAACTGAGTATTCCAATGCTCTATCTGAAAATTATCCTCTAGCACAGCTAGTGCCTGCTCTTCTGCTCTTTCACTCCAAGACCTATCCAACCAGTATGAAATGGCCGTTCCGTCTACAGGCCGAGCTAAAGTAAAGAAGTAATAACGACCTACCGAATCAACACTGGGAATCATCGTGCCAATAATGACTTTTTCACCGCACACATTGGCGGGTAATGCGAAATTCCAAATGGGCGCATTCATGTAATGGGTAGTCCAGCTCTCCTCTAACTGCTCGCGGCTCACGGCCAAGACAGCTTGCTGCCAATCTTGCCAAGTTTTCAAAAAATCGAGTGGCAGAGATTCTTGTATAAAGTCTCCCTTTGCTGGAATTTTTCCAAAATAGCCCCATTGCTCGGTTATAAGGTTTGAGGACATGAGAATCGCTCCATATCGTTCGACCAAAATGGGTTAATGGTGCTGCTCGGAATCAGCTCCAATTGAACTTTATTGCCTTTAAGATCAATCATCACAATGTTGTCTTTCCTAGTTTCAGGGCGAGCTTTTAAGGATTGATCCAACATTTTGTATAACCCCCACTGCCCTTCGTAGGTATGAGATATTTCTCGTGAAGAGTTGGGCGGTATGAATATAATGCGTGTTTCAGAACTGCTTGAAGGCCACGACAATCTTTGCGTCCTTTCAGGTCCATGGCTATAAACCAATTGCTGAGATCCCAGTTCTAGCTTGAATTTTGAGATATGCTGATCAAGGTATTTGGGTCTCAATCCGAAATCGATCTTGACTGAGTTATCGGCTTCGAAAAACGTTTGACGTATTTTTTCTGCGCGCTGGAATACAATCAGTGTTTCTTGACTCACTCCGATTTCTTTTTCAAAACGCCAATGACGTCCTGAGGTATCAACGAACGGTTCCAAGTAGTCGGTGAAAAAATTGTCTAGCGTACCGCCATAGCCGAAGAATCGTTTGAAATCCTTCAGATTGACCTCATGTTTAGCCGCAGGGCTAAAAGGATAACGTCCCTTGATACTGCGTTCGTAATCTTTCACGACTTGTGATTGCCAAATCTGATTAAGGTGTACTTGAGAACCTTTTTCTGCCAAGCGTGTTGATTCATTCGACAAGCCAATTAACCATCGATTAAATGGCGATGGTAAGATGGCATTGGTGCGCTTGAGAGAACGAGCAACATCTTCGGTCACTGTGCCATCTAAAATGCTCTTATAGGCCAGCTTCTGATTGTTCCCTGAGCTGGAAAGATCGGCTAAGTACTCTCGTAAACCAACCAGCGACTGATTGATCAGTTCAAAGTCTTGCTGCTGTATCTTAACGATGCCTTTAAATGCTCTTTCTACTTCTTTCCCCGGAAGCGAAATGGCGAGATTGGTATTCTCGGTAGGCATAAATCGCCCTATAGCATTCTTCTTATTATGGAGTGCCACGTCAGCGGCTTTTGTCGCGACTTCTGCTGCCACTTTCTCATTTTGACTCAATGAAACCTTGGTCAGTGATACCTCTTTTTGTACTGCTTTTAAGAAGGATTCAATCGGTCTTTCTGAACTGGAAAGTATGCGACTTTGAATCAAGCTTAACTCTAGGCTTGGCGTCGCTTTCAGAGAAATGTCATTTATCAGAGATTCCCACTCATAAATGTAGTCTCGGTAGTATCGCTCTCGTACTCCTTTAACAGCTAAATCGTGATCAACGGCCTGAATATCAATGTTGTCTCCGTAGACCCAATTGTCCTCCATTAAATTCTTAACGGTGCGGCTTATTTGCATTTGAAAAATACTGTGGAAGCCATTGAATGTGTAAAAGCCAGGAACCCCCGCAGATAAAGGCTTTCCGCTCTTTCTTTCAAATTGGCTTAAACTTTGTGAGCCCAAAACATCCGTAATTCTAAAAGATGGAACATGACTTTTGATGAATTGTAACTTCATACGCTGGTAAGCACGCTCCGCCAAAGGCAACTGTGTAAGCACGTTTCGCGCATCTCTTACCGCATCGTGATTGACGTATAGCCCTAAGTCATCATTGAGAAGCAAGTTTTTAGTATGCTGCATTAAAGAAGCGCGCTTTTCTTCATTGAATTCCCCTGGGAAATTCTTTTCAAAATAAAGCTCAAACCAACTTTCTACATGGACAAGCTCAAATCGCTCCGGATTGAATAGCATTAAATAGGTTTTCAGCGTTTCATACAGATACTCACGGTGCGCCTTCTTTTCATTCATTTCTTCAATCAACGCAGATTCCAAGAGCTTAGAAAAGTACCCCTTTAGAGCTTGGTGGTAAGCGGCTTTTGCTGGTTGACCAATCTTATTACCCTGGTATAACCCAAATTTCTTTATACCATCGACGTCTTCATAGTAGCCTGCGTAGCCCATTGGCAACTGCATAACTTGATCGAGTAACGCCAGTGATTCGATGAGGTTATCTTCAAAGTTGAAGTCAATTCGCTTCACTTGATTGTCGATGTCCGCAATTCGACGGTCTGATTCATCAATGAGTTCCTGATTCCACTGGAAACTTTGGAACCAAATGGCCCCAAATGATGCAACGCTGATTACACTCAACGCCAACGCACCGTGTTTCACCCAACGGTTTTGTTTTTGATGATGACGATTAACACTGCCAAGGTATTGCTCTTTAAAAATGATGTCTTCAAATAACGAGCGAATGAAATAACTCACCGATTCTTTAGAGCTGGTTTTGAGGGAAAGCTGAGACAGACCAAGCCCTGACGATGTTTCATTCATCACTCGATCAATCGGCATCCCTTCTTGTACCGAGCTAACGATAAACACCCCACGAATCATCGTTGATTCTTCGAATGCATTTTTGGCGAAAATGTCACTTAAGAATTCATCGGCATTGGCTTGAAGCATTCGAAGCTGTTTAGGGAACTCAAAAATCAGTGCACGCTTATCAAGATCGGTTTCTTGCTCAAGACGCTTGTTCATACGCTTATCTAAGCTCTCAAGCATATGATGGAACTCTTTGTTGAAAAGCGATATTACGCCTTTCTCATCATCACAGGATTCCGGGAACATGAACCCGAGTAATTGGTCTCTTTCTTCATCTTCTAAATCGGCGAAGTATTCATTAAAGCCTGCAATCAAATCGGCTTTCGTAAATACAATGTAAATAGGAAATTGCATGCCCAATTGATTTTTTAGCTCTTGAATACGCGCTTTAATTGCCCTTGCATGCATTCCTCGTTCAGTGCGCGTTTGGCTCATCAGACTAACCAAGCTCACGGCTACAATCGCCCCATTGATTGGACGCTTAGTTCTGTATTTTTTTAGTAGACCTAAAAACCCTAGCCAAGCTTTGGAGTCTTTCTCTGAGTGGCTGTCCTGAGTGGTATAACGACCTGCTGTATCAATAAGTACGGCTTTGTTGGTAAACCACCAATCACAATGCCGCGTACCACCAATTCCGGAAAGAGGATCTTGCCCCAAACTTTCCGATAGTGGGAACTCCAACCCTGAATTTGCCAAAGCCGTGGTTTTACCCGTCCCTGGAGGACCGATTAAAACGTACCACGGAAGCTTGTATATACTTTGTTTTCCGCGCTTCCCTGACTTATTTAATACTTGGATCGCTTGGTCAATTCGACCTTTTAGTAAATCGATCTCCGCTGCCGACTCTTCGTCTTCTTGCGCATTGACTTCGAGCAACGACTGTATACTTTCGTTTTCTTCTTTTTTTTCTTTCTTTTGTTGACGAATATTAACAACACCCCAGATAAACATAAGTCCGAGTAGAACTAGAAATCGTGACGTTTCGCTTTTTAGTGGCTCATGACCTGCAACAGCAATCAGAGGTCCAACTAGCCATATCATTAAAGAAAGGGCGATCAAACCGATTAAGCCTACAAACCATTTTTGGCTGACAAATTTACCTACCGATTTCAAACTCACTGCTCTTCTCCTGCTGCTCCTTGGACCACCATTAAGTCGATCTCAACTCTGCGGTTTCTCGCACGATTTGCCTCTGTATCGTTGTCAACAAGAGGTCTTGCATCCCCCATTCCTTCAGGAATCAATCGACCCACTAAATTGCTGCTTGAAGCAAGATGATTGGTAACCGACGTTGCTCTCGCAAGAGATAAATGCCAATTGGATGGAAACTTACTGGTAAAAATGGGCTTATTGTCGGTATGACCTACAATCATAATTCGACCTTTCGTCCCCTCAAGTGAACGCCCTACTTTAGAAAGCACTGGACGGATATGTTGTACCAGTTCAGCACTTCCTGAATCGAATAGCTCGTTGGCTGAAAATGAAATTCTTACTCGATCAGGCAGTTGTTGAATCTCAACCATGCCACGTTCAGCTTCTGTCGCTAAATAATCTTGAATACGCTTGGCAACCGGCGCAACATCCGCCAAGGGTATCGATTCAGAAATCTCTACAGGGGGAATAAGATTAAGTAAGTTAGTAAAAGTCTGATTCGACTCTTCGTTGATTTTATAATTGAACCCCATATACGTTGCAGCAAGAAGCGCACCCGCAATAGATAGGGTTACCCAAACGGGTGTGCTTTCTGTGGTTTCTTCACCGATGCGAACCTTGTCCTGCCACCCATCGCTAAGCACCTTGGGCGGGCGCTCGCTGACAGCGGTAATCACATCGTATACTCTTTGCCTAAGACTACGGTGAGATTCGATACCATTCTGTTCAAGGCGGTATCGCCCAACGAACCCTAAAGACATACAAATATATTGAAGCTGAAGGATATCTAAATTTTCCGTTGGAGTGGACATGGCTTTATCAAGGAAGTCGTAAAACTGCTCTCCACCTTGCGTATTCGCATAAAAAGTAGAAAGTAGTGAGTTGTCCACCCAGATGGATTGACCACCCCAGACCGTATTCAAAACGGTTTCATCTATAAGGCAGCACAAGCAAAACCTTGCAGTATCAATGTCTTGGTTACGTGCATTTTGTAAACGTAAGCGCGTTTCATAATCTCGAACTTTCTGGACAAACGCATCACGCAGTTGTTGTACATCGCCATATTGCGCTGTTGCACGAATTTGTCCAACTAAAGAAAGAACAACATTGGCTTCGGCAAGGAGTAAATTTTCTCCGAATGCAATAACGCTGGATGATTTTTCTTCCCGAATGACCTTCGTTAGTAATACTGTGCTGTCGCCTTCTTGTTGAGTAGGCGGTGTTGGCGCTGCTGGTGCCGGTTTCGCACCACCTCTTCGCCCTGGAGTGGGCTTCATTACAGTCTCTTCCATCTCTCTACTTCAACTTTATTGATTGATTGTCCATAACTCGATATCGATACCCGGATAATTACCAGATATATGAATAGCAAGACCCCCACTTTCTTTTAACCGTTGCCAGTAAGGACCTTTTTTGAGCACTTCAAAATACTGATATCCTGCCTGATAGGGAATTTGCCTAGGTACAACGGTTAACGGTGAAATGGCAATGCCGTGAAGCTGGTTATTGATAAGATCTCGAATGTTCTCGACGGGACCCAACTTCATTTGTGATGGCAATTTCGCACGTAGTTCCTCACTCGCAACATCGGCTTTTATCGCCAAAACAAACTGGCATTTAGACAAGATATTTTTATCCGGAATACTGGATACACGGATGCCGTATTGCCTGATTTCAAGCGGTAGCTTTGTTGCTGTCTGTTCTAGTACTACGCTTAAGTACTGGCTGAGCATTTGGTGAACCACATGAAAGAGCTCGGCCATATCACCATGTTTGTATTTAGGTAATACAGGTGGGCGTTTAGACTTGGTGGAAAAAGTCGCTAGCTCACCAATTAACCCATACAATGCTGTCGTCAATTGAAAAGGGTGTAAATCCACACACTGGCTGAAATGACGCAAGGTCGTTTCGTGACGATTGAGCATTTGTAGCATGACAAAATCAACCGCCGATGCCGATGCCGATTTGCCTTGCCCTAATCGCTGAGCAAGTGCATCCGCACGTATCTTTATCATCGCAACAATATTGTTTAAATATTTATGGATGGTCGCATTGTTATTGGCGTTCAAAGACGGAGGAATAAAATCCTGATCGAGAACAATCGCGCCTTCCGTAGTCACTTCCTTGATCTTTGCAACCCGAATAGAGTGATAGCCCGGTAAAGTATCGTTAGTGACTTTTAACTGAAGACGCAAAGAAGCTAGTTGCAATATTTCTTCATCCTGACCAGTGACTACATCAGTAACCGACTGATCAGTATAGATATAACGCGTTACCACTTCTTCTGTATCAGAGGCAATATTCTGTCCACGCACCTTATCTGCTGGAATGGCAAGTACGACGAACACATCTTTCGCTTCTTGCTCAACATTTAGTGGTTTAGGTGAATTATCCTTAACTGGTACATTCACTAAGGTCATGTCTTGCATAATTGCTTGACAGTGCTCTAGATGAAGTTGACCTTCTTTTAATAAGGCATGATTAAATTTTATGGTAGAGACACCCCAAGAGTAAGGAGAAAGCAATTGTTGAATTTCTTTCGCCTCAAAATTGATTGCTCGTTCTTGTTGCTGAAAATGTTGAGGGCGCAAAAACATACCCTCACACCATGCGATGGGAGAAAAATCACTCATTAATTAGAAAACCTATTTGTACTTCAGAAATTACTCAACAGCGATTGAAAGTTCACCAATTAATAATTTGTGTTTGTTATAACCTGTCTTATCAACAGGAATAATCTTGCGCCAGTTTGCATTTTCAATATCACGGTATGCAGCAATAACACCTACATATTGAACTTCAGCGTTCATGCTCACTTCATATTGCTCTACGCTTCCTGGTGCAAATGTAAATTCTTGTTTGTGGATTAAATCTGGACCAAGAACCTCTTCAGGTTTTTCGTAAAGAGCAAAAAAATCTTGGCTCTCAAAAAGTGTATTAGAAGTAATTTCATAAACATGAATAACCACAGGAGAAGGACGCCCATTCAGATCTGGGTTCGCTTTATTACTCACTTCAAACTCTAACGTTGCATAAGCAGGAACAACGTAATTTGCTACTGAGCAACCTGTAAGTAAAAATGCAAAAAATAAACTCACTATTGATAGTTTTGTTTTAATATTCATGTCCTCACCCTTTTTTCAAAGCCATTTCGTATGATTTCGCAAAGTCTTCTAAATAAAATGGTATGGAATTTCCTTCCAGTTCATTTGTTAGATCTAAATATTGTTTCTCGTAATTCTTCCAGAAATTCGCTTGCGTCTTTCCAGGAATTATTTTTTCCAAAACACCCTCACCGACGTTCTTAGATGAAATGTAATCCGGATTGAGCAACCCCATAACCCCTTTAACCGCACCATCGACGCCTTGCATTAATGCCTTCTCGTGCTTTTCTATGTCATCAAAAGCTTCTTGAATTGCGTTTTGCGGACCAAGAAAACTTGAAGAGTTTCGGTTATATAAATTGTGTATTGCATCCTCTAAATTAGCGGAAAACTTAAGTGGATTGTTTTCATGACGCTGGAATGCTGTATGGTTGAGTCGGTTGGTTTGCTTGAATTCTGCACGATGATGCAGTGTGTCCATTAATCCACCTAATAGCAGCGAAAATGATTCTCCAAGTTGTTTAAACCATTCATCAGAATGTTGTGTCGGAACCATATTTCGAGATATACCAAGACCACTCAAAAACGCATCCATTTCATTTGATTTGCTTCGGGTGTTTAATTGAGGTGTCGATTCTGCTGCCCTTTGAAATTGATGGTTTGGACGAGGCGCGGCTCGACTGGATTCTGGATGCGCCATTTCCTCTCTTTGAGCTGGAGAAGCTGGCTGTTGTTCTGACTGAGCTTGTAGCACCGACTCTTCTCTTGCGACTGCCTTACTAGAGATAGAGGAATCTTGAAGAGAAGTGCGTGCTTGAACTGCTCGCTGCACATTTTCAGCGACTGAAGTGTCTCCTACCAGCTCGTTGGTTACATGAGTTTCGGATAAATTAAAGAAATCATCTGTAAGACCAATATCACTTTCAAAAACAGGCTCATTGGACAAACTATTTACAAAATCATCTTCAAATTTATTATCTATTGCTTCCGATTCGAATGGCTTTGATTGCTCAAAATTATTTATATCTGATTGACCAAAAATATCATACCGATTGGTATCATTATGGAAATGAAATGTATTTTGATCGTTAGACTTAAATCCCACCAATATTTCGTATTCACCAAATGTAATGATATCATTATCATTAAGCTTTATTTCATTACCACTACCAACTGGAGTTACTGACCTATTAATAAATAGTCCATTCGTTGATAGATCTCTTATTAAATAGTCTTCACCAAATTTAATTATTTCAGCGTGAACACTAGAAACCACTCTTTCTGGGTCGGGTAATGTCCAATCACAACTTTCTGCTCGTCCGAGCTTAATTGAATCTTTGACATTATTATCACTAAATTCAAATTCGCTCTGTATTTCAGATGTGAATTTATGAAAGCTGTTTATAGACAGCACTATTCCCATAATAACCTCAAGCCAACATTCTATAAATTTTAGTTTTATAAAAATAATAAACAACCATCCTTATATTCATGATAAATATAACAATAGCATGCCAATTAAATTAGCCTGAACTATGATTAAAATAACCATTAATTTGAAATGTATTTTGCAACGGAAAATGATTTATACAGCACGGTTCAAATTTTAAAAAATATTTCCTTCACCAAATTTCTTTTGACTGTTATCTAAGCCGAAACTTTCGTTCGTAGTAATTGTTTCGAAATTCTGGGTGCCTAACCTTACTGACATTCAACTTGGAGTTCGCTAGATGTCAAAAGATAAACTTCCCCCTAAAGAGCCGACAAAACCACAAGATGGTGATCGCACTCAAATTGTTAAAATGGATCGTAAACCTCATACTCCTTCGCCTAAAGCGAAAGAACCCTCTAAAACCCCAAGCAAACCGGATCCAAAAAGCAAGGTTGAATCCACACCCAAACGCTCAGAAACAAAAACTCCCCCTACAGTCGCGAAGTCAACCCCAAAAGACGCAACCTCGACACCTGTATCCTCAAAATCACCCACCAAGCCTCCTCAAGCTACGGCAACAAACACGCAAAATGTTTCCAATGCTGAAAGCCTAGTCGGCACTCTTGTTAAAGGACGTTATAAATTAGAAGCGCTAATTGGCCATGGCGGATTGTGTGATGTGTATCGTGCCAAAGACAAAGTGTTGGAGTCTTCAGGTTCCGAATCCCCTTACGTGGCTCTGAAAATTTTACAAAAAGAATACACCAGCCGGCCCGAAACGGCGCGCATGCTGATTCGAGAAGCACAAAATACGCAGAAACTCAGTCATCCTAATATCATCCGAGTATTTGATTTCGGCGTCGACCAACAAATTTATTATCTTGTCATGGAGTTCCTTGACGGGGAAACATTGGAGCAGCTTATTCAGCGCTCTCGTCCATCAGGCTTACAATACGGAAAAGCGCTCGCGCTATTAGATCAAATTTTAGACGCACTTCATTACGCGCACCACCAAGACATAGTGCATGCCGATCTCAAGCCCGCAAACATCATGCTGAATTCTGACGGTCAGATCAAAATATTTGATTTTGGTGTATCCAAAACCTTTAAACTAAAACAAGATCAGTACGCTGCGGCTCGTAAAGAGACAAACGACAATGTAGGCGGATACACACCTAACTACGCGTCGATTAATCTCATTGATGGCAAAGACCCTAAGCATACCGATGATCTTTTTGCATTTGCATGCATTGCTTATGAGCTCTTGAGTTGTAAACATCCTTATGGACGCAAACCTGCTAACGTTGCTTTGAAAGAAAATCTAAAAGCAAAAAAACCCGAAAATATGCCTGCCACAAAGTGGAAAGCAATCAACGATTACCTCGATCTTGAAAGCGTTCCAAAGTTAGACACTGCTGAGAAAATTAAGACCTACTTACACAGAAACCACACACCAGCAATGGCGGCAGGAGTAGCGATTATTGGACTCATTGGTCTTCTGGGCTACGGTTACGGTCAAATGACGACTGAAATCGACTTGCATAAAGCTCGTATTGGTCAGCTAGAACAGAGCATCCAAAGCCAAAGCAACCTACTTGAAACACCTCATAGCGAAGTAATTGCACTGATAGACAGCAGTCCAAGCCATCATGCCGTCATCTCACAAGGGCTTTTGCGCCACCATAAAGACGCCATTATCTCCGATTTTGAAACTCAGATAGATGAAATATTAAACGACCGAGAAAGTTCGTATCCGAACTATTATTCTATTGAGAAGGTTTTGGAAGAAGCTAAAAAATATTATCCTGACTCTCACGAGTTAGAATCCATCGTCGCTGATATCCGCTCAAGCAAGTTATCCACTCTATCAGGACTGGCACAGCGAATTAATACTCATCTTGAAAAAGGTCGGTATAGTAAAGCTGATAAGAAAGACAATGTTTTTACATTGTATCTTGATCTGCAAACCATCAATTCCGATTACCAATTCAAACCTTCTTCACTGGCCAATGACGTTTACAGTACAAAATTTGAAACTGCACTAAGAGACAAGGATACCGTCGCCCTTTCAGAGCTAATCACGGTGGGTAACACTCTTTTTGATGGCGTTGAAAAACACAAACCATTACTTCAAAAAGGGAATCAAATGTCTTCTGCCATTGAAGATCTAAGTGCTTATCAGCTGAGCTTAAATTCAGGCAATGCACTGCCCTACCCATACGAGGCCGCGCGCATTTTATACGTGGAAGAATTGAATACGTTGCGCTCCACGCTCGACACATCCAACACCATTAAAGAGTTAGACAACTTAGTTAGCAACATCGACAATTTTGCAACAAAAGTGCCTAGTGACTTTAGAGATATTGCAAAGCTAAGATCCGATACAGCCAATCGCTACTTGGAATTGTCCGACTTATTGCTGAGCAAGAGAAAGGCTGCGCAAGCGGGGGCGGCAATGAAAAAAGCCAATGAACTATTGCAGAAAATTGAGCAGTCTAAACAAGGGGGTTAAAGGTTCCTCTCAACTTAAGTAGAAACCACTAGAGTCAACTTTCCTTTGTATCAAAAAAGTGAGCCAGATGATAAATCTGGCTCGCTTTTCCTGGGCTTTTTTCCATTCTCGATGCCCCGCAGAAACAACGTAAAAAACACCATATTCTTAGCGAAGTTGTCAAAAAAACCGTTTTTGCCAGATCAACGTCAAAATTTTATCGATGACCATATCAGTTCAAAAATTTGATCTTTCTAAATACTCGAACCTGCAATTTGCCATTTCTTTTCGCACGGGTTATCGACCAAAGTTGAGCCCTACCCTTGAGAAGAGGATGTCGCTCGCATGTCATTGCTCAATTAATTTGTGTCATTTTTAAGAATGACATATCTTACTGATGATCTAGCAAACTAATTTTGAGCTAATTGAGTAATTTTCATGACTTTCTAGACAATTAAATATTATTATAACTATCAATAAAATTCGACAGCATAACCTAGTACAATAAAATTCAATATTGTTGTGTTGTTTTTCTAAGCGAATTATGGGACGAGGAAAGCACTTAATTACGTGCGATTGCATTTCAATGAAAAATATAACACCAAGAATATTAGCTCGCTTTTTAAGCACAGTTGCAATAGCTATGTTGCACTTATTACTTTCAGTTGGTGCATCAGCGTCTGTGTCCCCTATCGAAGTGACAGGGGAAGAAAACGGAGAACGTCTCACCGGTCGTTACCTTCTTTGGCACGACCCATCTGGTAAAGCCAGCATTAAAGACGCTATTCAATCTTTTGAAAATCAAGAATTCAAACCTCTAAATACCAAAGGCTCTACTGGTTTACAATCGGGGGCATTTTGGAGCATCTTCGCGCTAACCAATACGAGTAACGAAAAAATCACTCTCAATTTGGAGTATATTGACCACCAACTCATCTATTTAGAAGCTTACCAACGTTCTATTTCAAGTAATGGTTATTCCATGATTGCTAACCAATTCTTAGGTAACTCATTCTCTGAGCGATTGGTTCCGCACCTGCGGTTTGTTGTTCCTGTCACTTTGGAACCGAATCAAACCTACCAATATATGTTCCGTTACGGATCCGATGGTCAAGGCTACGTTTTCCCAGACATGCGGATTTGGTCGTCAAAGAACCTGAACTACAGCCAAACAGTTGAAATTGCTCTCATTTCGGTGGGTATTGGTAGCCTACTTCTTATGGCGTTAACATCATTTGTCGTAGGTGGAGCCTCAGGCGACAGGGTATATTTAGCGTATGGCGTCTATGCGATTGCCAAAATATTCACATGGCCCACCATTCTGGGCTTTACCCACATGTTCATCCTGCAAGACAATTTTCATTGGAGCTTGATGTCACTGGGTGGTGCCATATCGATCATGACTGGCATTATTTTTGTTCGTTCAATGCTTCAAACAAAAGAGAAGACCCCTAAGCTGGATTGGATTCTTCGTTTTATGGTGTTGAATGCGTTCCTGCTCGCCTTAGCGGCGTTATTTAGAGAGACGACTTATTCTGTCGTGCTCATAACTATTGCATTGCTGTTATATCCCTTTATGGCCATTTCAGGCATTATTCGCTGGCTCCAAGGCTCTTTAGTCTCGGCCATCTACACCATTGCATGGGGTATATTGGTTGCAGGGCTTTTTGCTCAGGCAATGAGAGATTTAGGGTATGTAGAGCATAACTTTGCGACGTATTATTGGCCCGTCATGGCCTCTTTCAGTGAAATGGGAGTCATCCTAGTCGCGATGGGGATTCGCCTATTGCAACTTCGTAAACGGAAAGACAACGCCGAAACCCTTTATCGTCGTCAGTTAGAGCGAGCCAAATATGAACTTGAAATGCTGGTTTCTGAACGCACACAAGCATTAGAACAAGAAAAGCAAAGAGCAGAAATTGAAGCCAGAACCGACCCTCTTACCGGTATCAGTAATCGTCGTAGCTTTATGAAACTTGCAGAAGAGTCATTTGATCGAAGCATGATAGAATCGAAACCTTTGGCAGTACTCATGTTTGACTTAGATCACTTCAAGGAAATCAACGATCGCTTTGGGCACTCTACGGGAGATAAGGCACTCAAACTTTTTGCCAGTACCATTTCGGGTAACATTCCTGACAGTGCCAATTTTGGACGATTAGGGGGTGAAGAGTTTTGTATGGTGTTTCATGGGGACCAAATGATGGCGATGGACATTTCTGAGTTTCTACGCAGTACCATTGAAAACATATCCATCGACAACGGTGAAAGACAAGTTCGCTTTACCACTAGCGTCGGTATTTCTGTTTTGAATAACGAGAAGCATATAGGTCAATTGATTACCAATGCCGATAGGGCACTATACAGAGCGAAATACTCTGGTAGAAATAAAGTGGTTGTCGCTTAGTTCGCTTCTGCTTCACCAAGTGACATGAAAGAAAGTTCGCAGCATTAAGATATAGTCGCTACCTTTCTAGCGCCCGCTAACGTTTTCTGGAAGCTGAAGGTTTTCTAAAAGCTGGGGGTGTTTATCTAGTTTAGAAATACAAGTACCCCCTACACAGGTATCTAGGGGGCGACCTTCCAATCTTTATTAGAAGTATTTAGCTCCACCCAATGGTTTGGCTAAGTAGTCAAAATCTCGTTTCCATGACCAATCCGGCGTTGATGAAATGATTTTTTCAAGTTTGCATTTCTCGGTTTGCTCCTGTTTCAGACACCACGATGTTGGCTCCATCACGAAAGCCTTGTTCATCATATGGCGATAGTCAGAGACTGCTTTATAAACCAATCTGCGCGCTCGATTCAAACTTCCTAAAGGCTCCCATTCACCCACGGCTCTCCATGGGTTCATTGAAACGTTTTCACAAAATTCCGATTGATCCGGACTGTTTATCAATTGAGGTGGAATATAGATCGTCGCAATGGGGATAAATGGTGAGACCTTCTCAGACCAAATGACCGTCGCATCATCGATCGGCATGTAGTGCCCTGTTCGCTTTTCTTGCACCATAAATTCAAAGCACGCGCCCCCATTTAAAAGTTGATTTTGAAGTTGCGTGTTCAAGTAGTTTTCCGGAGAACGATCCACTTTTGACGGAAACTCCATACCTTTACAGGGTTTCGCAGAAAATTTAATGGCATTACTCCCGAATTGATAGGGAAGCATCGAAAAGTATTGGGCATCTAACGGGGTATCAATCACCGTCGTGACAGTTTGAATAGCTCGATAAAACTGTTTTGGACGAAACCGAGGAGGGAAGAGGCTGATAAACCACTTCGTACGCTCAAACTTAGCTAAAAAGAACATGTCTTCAGCGTAGTCAAAAATATTTCGGTTAAAAAATGCTGGAACGTTAGCCATTATAAAGTCTTGATTTTTGGAATGTCCCAGTTCAGGGGCTACTGGTTCTCCTTCAACATTCATGACTTTGATTGCCATACCTCGGGCATCCCCTTTTTTGTCTGCCCGAACAAGCATGTCACCATTGGAAAAACGGATCCAGCTAGGGTATTCATGCCCTACTTTACGAAATATGCTCTGCTGGAATCTTTCTGGGATATCAGGGTTCACTGTAAACGTCGCTCTAACACACCCAGTTGCTTTAGCGTGTGCATCTCGCCGATAAGGCTTTCCATTATACTTTTCAGCACGACGCGAGATTTCACGCGCACTCTTAATGGAGGATTGCACCGCATCATACTCGGGTTGTGACATTCCCATTTCAGTAGGCGATTCGTTCATTGAAAAAGAGGGACAAGCCAACAAAACGACGGCGATACCTAAGAAAACTGATGTACGTTTAGTCACTTAGAGTACCTCCAATGGGTGGCTTTTGGCAGATTCAAACCTTGCCTCACACGCTCGTTGCTCAGACTCGAAATACGGTGCTTTGACGTACTGATTCCAGTTTTGAGGGTCCCCACCTAATGCCGAATCATAATCTGGATTTCCCAACACTTTTAGGTATTCAATCAGCTCCATTCTCTCTTTCACGCTCAGCAAAGTACCTATCCGACCTTTTACGTCTGCATCTGTAAACAAGTGCCCTTTGTTTCCATTGCCTTCGATTTTTGTATCATGCAAAAATGCACCTTGCTCTATGTTTGCCACGTACCCTAAATGAATAGGGTCATATTCTCGATTACCCACATAGAAAGCTTGTGGTCGCTCACTTTGAGGTGAGAGTAAATGATAAATAGATGGAACTGAGCCATTATGTAGGAACGGAGGTGTTGCCCAAACACCGTGAAGTGGCCTCGATTTATAGGCTCGTTTGTTCACAATTCGGAAGGGGATATTTAGACCATCGTATTCTGGAATCAAAGACTTATCTATATGATCATCTTGATATAATTTTGGAATCAGCCGATTCAACAAAATCTGTAACCCATCTCCAGCGTTGACGGAGTTCATTCCAGGAATGAGCTTACTCGCGTCGTATTTGTGGTCCATATAGTTATTCGCCGCCGTAGCGTCTGTCCCTATCGTTTTGATATCAATCCATGGCAGCGCCCAAATGACTTCACGCCAATCTTGACGAATAGCCCTCCCCGCTTCATAGCTGATATCACCATCCATATCCCACTGCCAGTTCACGTCATTTTGATGAGCTGGATTCGACCCTTCATGTGATGCAACAGGCCACTGATAAGATTCTGAACGATGAGGTCCGTGGCAATATTGGCAACGCTGCTGAAATAAGTTTTTGCCCTTGGTTGCCATAGCGATGTCGATGTCACCCAGAATGTCTTCTGGCCATCTTGGCGGTTCTAAGGTTCTTAATTTACCTTCAACACAATGCATTCCAGCCAAATCGATGACGGTTTCTCCAAACTCATCTGACCGTAGCAACTTACCATTTTCGTCCACTAACTTAACTGGCGCTAATACACCAAGGCTTTCACCGATGTTTCTCGCCATTGGCTGGTTTGTAAACCCTGTGTATTGTACCCAATCAAATCGCCACATATCCCAAAGAAACGGATAATTCACAGGGGCATTTGCGACTCTCAAGTTACCTGGCTCGTCGATGTCATAACCGAATACAACGTTCCCGATCCGACCAACAGCATCCGTTCTCCCACGCCCCTCTTCAACTGGGTAATACTTTGGATTACCAGCAGACATCGCAAACCCAGCTCCCTTTGAAATAAACGCGTTTAGATCTTTTCTAAGTTTCATACGTTTATCCATATTTTCGCCAACGACTCTGTCTGCAAAACGGTTAAACTTGAAGGGGTCAGCATAGGTAAGGAGCACAGAAACGCCCAAGGTTAGGATAAATTCGCCTCGTTTTGCATTTGAAATACTGTGAAGTGCTTGCCCACCGTCGACTCGAAGTGCCTTACCTTGATAATGCAACTCTCCGGTATGACACGCAGCACAAGTTATATCCAACTTTTCACGTTGCGTTTTAGGATCGATATGCCGCCCAAAGCCGATGGGTAAATTGCCTGGATTCATCACACTTGGTTGCTGACCGGGCTCAACGATAAATCCCCATCCTCTCATGTTGTCGGTACTTGCCAGCATATCGCGAGATAACGGCATTTCGAGGTTCACTAACCAACTGTATTCTAAGCCAAGAAGTTCTGTCCCTTGAGGAGTGAAATAATAGGTTTCTCTGTCTTTTTTAGTCCAACCACTGTTTAAATAATGTACTCTATTAACGGTTTCAACCGTTAAATTGGGCGCTAATAACGCCTTCACTTGAAAATAGATCATGCTGATAAGAAACACTGAGAAAATCGTCACTCTGACCCATTTAGGTCCAATTGATAACCATAGGTTCCATAACGCTAATAGTATTCCAAGTCCCCATTTATAGACCTTTATTACAATTCTTATTAAAACTCGGATTACGGTTTTTAGTGCGGTTAGTAGCACTTTAAAAAACCATTTGAACGGCAAAATAAGCCACTGAACTGTTCTTTCTAATTGCACGTTGTCTACCTGACATTGATATATTGCCTAAAAAACAATGTTAATAAATATTAACAAAATACCCAGAAATTTGGCACTAAAAGAAGATCTCGCAATCGCTTTATGCCTTCCAGTGTTGAGAATTTATACATTCAGCTCAATCACTTTTGCTTTATCCGATTACCCAAGCACGCCAACTTAAATTTACACCCCATATACATTTAATTCCAAGACCTAACATAGTGATGACATTGGACCTATATCCCTATGCAACAATTCACAATCTCACCAAACAGTTTGAATTAGTCACAAGCTGTATTTATCCCTAATTGAGACTCGGAGCCTTTTGCTCTAGCCCGCTTTATGCGGGCTTTTCTTTCT
This sequence comes from Vibrio sp. S9_S30, assembly GCF_014694455.1. Taxonomy (GTDB): domain Bacteria; phylum Pseudomonadota; class Gammaproteobacteria; order Enterobacterales; family Vibrionaceae; genus Vibrio. The sequence goes on from NZ_JAAUWT010000005.1 coordinate 245,830, forward strand.
CTCACCATTTTGTCTATTTCTTCATCAAAGATTCCAATGAAATACCGCTTCCTCTTAACCCAGAATCCAAATAGAAACATGAAAATGCTCTAATTGCGCTGTTCTGGTTTACCAGCCTGCTTTGCAATGGTCTAATACAGGAAGAAATACAATGCGTAAGCAACAACAAATCGGAACCATTAATGCCTCAAGATAGTCAGCCCTCTCTGTTTTTCTTCGATTACGAAACCTGGGGAACCAGCCCCGCCAGAGATCGACCAAGTCAATTTGCAGGTGTAAGAACGGACATGGACTTAAATATCATTGGCGAGCCTCTGGCCATTTATTGCCAACCACCCTCAGATTACCTCCCCTCACCAGAAGCGGCGCTTATTACGGGCATCACGCCACAAACTGCAGTGTTGAAAGGGCTACCAGAACCTGAATTTATTCAAAAAATTCACAAGGAGCTCTCTACACCTAACACGACGAGCCTTGGTTACAATAGCATTCGATTTGATGATGAAGTCTCTAGGTATACGCTCTACCGAAATTTCTACGACCCTTACGCATGGAGTTGGCAAAATGGCAACTCTCGTTGGGATTTGCTCGACGTGATGCGCGCTTGCCATGCATTAAGACCCGATGGCATCAATTGGCCAAAGCGTGAAGATGGCTACACCAGCTTTAAACTGGAACACCTGTCTGTTGAAAATGGGATAGAACACGAAAATGCCCATGATGCGATGGCTGACGTAATCGCAACCATTGAAATGGCGAGAAAGGTGAAAGAAGCTCAGCCAAAGTTGTTTGATTACCTCTTTAGTATGCGCCATAAGCGAAAACTCAATGAACTGGTAGACATCGTAAACATAACACCGTTAATGCATGTTTCTGGCATGTTTGGGGCGGAATGTGCTTATACATCTTGGGTTGTTCCGTTAGCTTGGCACCCCACGAATCAAAACGCTGTAATAATGGTTAACCTCGCAATGGATCCTAGCCCACTTCTAGAGCTCAGCTCTGATGAGTTGAGAGCTCGGCTATACACGCGCCGAGATCAACTGGAAGAAGGTCAATTACCTGTCCCCGTTAAACTTGTTCATCTGAACAAATGCCCTGTACTTGCACCAGCAAAAACATTGACGGCAGACAATGCCCAATTCATTGGAATCGACAGAGAACAGTGCCTTCAAAACCTAGCGTTAATTAAACAGCACCCAGAGATTAGAGAAAAACTAATCGAGCTGTACCAAAACAAAGAGGAGTACGACGTCGATCCTAACGTCGATACCCAACTGTATCACGGATTCTTCTCTCCAGCAGACAAAGCAACCATGGACATCATTCGGGAAAAGTCCCCAGAACAATTAGCAGGGCTGGAAATCAACGTTAAGGATGAACGCATCGCTCCACTTTTATTTCGCTATCGTGCGAGACACTATCCATGGACACTGGATGAGTCAGAACAAGCAAAATGGGCGGCACATTGTCGAGATTATTTTGAAAGCCATTTACCCGATTACATGCAAAACCTTGAAAACTTAGTTCACGAACATGAAGGTGATGAAAGAAAAGTCTCACTGTTAAAATCCGTATATCAGTACGTAGAAAAATTGGTCTCATAGGGTCGTTGATTGATGCTGCAACGTGTTCTTGGTTATTTTATTTCCTTTCTTGTCATTATGGCTTGCTTGCTCATTGGTTTAACTATCCAGCACCTACTAGGGCTTGCCATACCGGGTAGCATATTTGGTATGTTGATTCTCTTTATGCTGCTTGTGCTTGGTCTTATTCCTGTCGAGTGGGTTCGCCCTACCTCACAACTGTTTATCCGCTATATGGTGCTCCTATTTGTGCCTATCAGCGTGGGGTTAATGAATCACTTTGACATGCTTGTCGACAATGCACTCCCAATACTCGCCAGTGCAGTGGGCGGCACAGCGATTGTGCTTGTATTGCTTGCACTTGGTTTAGACAAACTATTAAAGGAACCAAATTGATGTGGGTGCTCCTTACTTTAACTGTGTTTTTCTTTGCTCGCGTCATCGCAAGAAAGCTCAATAGCCCGATTGCCAACCCACTTGTTATTAGCGTTTCCATCATCATCCCGACACTTCTCTACCTAGGTGTTGATTTTGATACTTACTACTCGCAAAACGAATGGTTTAGCTTCTTACTACAACCTGCTGTTGTCGCCCTCGCTTACCCTCTTTACGAACAACTGCCAGAAATTCGTGCTCGCTGGCGAATTATCTTACTTGCCTGTGGGGTTGGTAGTATTATGTCGATGTTTTCATCCACCATGATTGCATATTACTTAGGCACAGAGTTGCACCTTATCGCTAGTTTACTTGGTAAGTCGGTAACAACGCCTATCGCAATGGAAGTCTCTAGTTACTTAGGTGGCGAGCCCGCTATTGCCGCTATACTCGTCTTACTTGTTGGCGTCTTTGGGGCGGTTTTCGCCTATCCAATTTATAGCTTGATTGGCGTTAAACACCCAATAGCTCGAGGTCTTACCATGGGTGCCGTTTCCCATGCTCTTGGAACCGCAGCATGCGCAGAGAAACACCCAAAAGACGCCGCATTCAGTTCACTTGCCCTGGTGGCTTGCGGTGTCATTACTTCCATTCTTGCCCCAGCATTTTTTGCCTTAGTCGTCTGGCTAGGATAACCATCGCCTAGCCTTTTCACGCCTTTTTTTGGCGTTGATAACCCTCCTAAAAAGCAATCTATTAATAAATTTGATGTTGGTCGCATGAAATGTTTATGTAATCAATTACAAGTTAGATGTCACTCACATAGTGAAACCAAATGTCTAATTGCGAACATTTGTGTGATTTACATCACCATTACACTGTGTATATTTCCTAGAATGAAATTGAACGTACCTTAAAAGGACAAGAAATGGACGCTAAGATGTTAAAGGCGATTAAAGAGTTACCTGCTCCACTTGCAACTGCGATGGAGACAATTGTTTCTAATCCCGATTTTAACGCGACAATCTCACCACAAGAATTTACAAAGCTTCTGACCATATCCAACCTCAGTGATGAAGAGTTAAGAGTCGCACTGCTTCCCGTTGCGGCCACCTACTCCCATGCCCCGATTTCCAATTTTTACGTTGGTGCGATTGCACGCGGGCTTTCTGGTCGATTATATTTTGGGGCAAATATTGAATTTCTCGACGTACAGCTAGGACAAACCATCCACGCTGAACAATGCGCTATCGCTCGCGCTTGGATGATGCAAGAGCTTGGAATCAAAGACGTAACGGTTAATTTCAGTCCTTGTGGTCACTGCCGCCAATTCATGAGTGAATTAAATACAGCTTCTGAACTTTTTGTTCAGCTCCCAAATCGAAAGGCAAAAACGCTCTATGAGTATCTGCCTGACGCATTTGGGCCTAAAGACATTGGGATCGAATCCGCGTTAATGGCAGAAGTTGACCATGGGAAAGCACTCCATTCTGATAATGAGCTGGTTATTCGTGCTCTGGCCGCACTAAATATGAGCCACGCTCCATACTCCCATAACTTCAGTGGTGTCTCACTGCGCACCAAGTCTGGTGCTGTATTTACAGGCTCATACGCAGAAAATGCGGCTTTCAATCCTAGCCTTCCGCCTCTGCAAGTTGCCATCATTCAAATGAGGATGTTAAACATTCCACTGGAACAACTGGAAGAGGCCGTATTGATTGAAATGCGCGATGCAACATCAAGCCACCTATCGATGACGCAAGCGACACTGGAAGCAATCAATCCAGATATTCCTCTCGAATACATTTCACTATAAATCGTAACAACTAATGCACATTAAGTCCTTCAGTTTACAAGGTCTTAATGTGCAGAGTTTGAATTCATGCAAAGCCAAGGCAAACGATTGCGCACCAACAAAAAATGAGTATGATTCGCATCAGATCATTCAAGATAAGGTTGAATTATGTTTGGTACAGCAACGAATAAAAAGGCAACACGCGTTCTTCTGCTTGGATCAGGAGAGTTAGGCAAGGAAGTGGCCATCGAGTGTCAGAGACTTGGATTAGAGGTCATAGCCTGCGACCGCTATCCGAACGCTCCAGCGATGCAAGTCGCCCACCGTTTTCACGTTCTGGATATGTTGGATGGCGATGCATTGGCAACTGTTATTGCCCAAGAGCAGCCTGATTTTGTTGTTCCGGAAATCGAAGCCATCGCAACAGACACACTGGTTAAGCTTGAATCTCAAGGGCTAAATGTTGTGCCAACTGCTAACGCGACCAAACTGACCATGAACCGTGAGGGTATCCGCCGATTAGCAGCTGAAGAGTTACAGGTAAAAACGTCTCCTTATCGATTTGCAGATAACTTTTCAGATTTTGTTAGCGCAATTGAATTTGTCGGGATACCTTGCGTGGTAAAACCTATCATGAGTTCTTCCGGTAAAGGTCAAAGTGTTATCAAATCCGATTCGGATATACAGGAAGCATGGGACTATGCTCAAGAAGGCGGTCGTGCCGGCGCTGGTCGAGTGATCGTAGAGGGCTTCATTGATTTTGATTACGAAATCACCCAGCTCACCGTCAGAGCTGTCGATGGTGTTCATTTTTGCGAACCCATTGGGCACCGACAGGAAGATGGCGACTACCGCGAATCATGGCAACCACAACAGATGCCAGATACCGCCAAGTCGGCGGCACAGGAAGTCGCGGGCAAAGTAGTCAACGCATTAGGTGGGCACGGAATATTTGGTGTGGAGCTCTTTGTAAAGGGTGATGACATCATATTCAACGAGGTCTCCCCCCGGCCTCATGATACAGGTTTGGTCACGTTAATCTCTCAGGAAATGTCGGAATTCGCTTTGCACGTAAGAGCCTTTACCGGTATGCCAATCCACCATATAACGCAATATGGTGCTTCTGCATCAGCGGTGATTCTAGGTCAGGGAACGTCCAATGACATTCAATTCGATGGCATTAGTGATGCATTAAGCAGCTCTCAAACGCAATTACGCCTTTTTGGTAAACCCGATATAGATGGACGTCGCAGACTTGGAGTGACGTTAACCCGCGGTGAGACCACTGAGCAAGCAGTTCGAGGTGCGGTAGAGGCGGCTTCTAAGGTTAAAATTATTTATTAAGAGGTGAGTCTACGCTCTGCTTAGTGAGATCTGCTTAGCTCGCTCTACTTAGTAAGTAAGTGAATAAAACCAACTTCAAAGCCAGCATACGATTATACTGGCTTTCTTTTTGCTCGAATTTTCACGAAACCCGCTCACAATCTATGCTTCAGGTTCTATCACCCACACTTCTTCCGCAAATCTAGTCAATCCTTTTTGAATTCGAGGATGATATTCGTCAGCATCATCGCGAGACACTCGTGTCACTTTAAACCTAGAAAATAATTCATATATCTCGGTTGCCGGAACACTAAAAGGGGGGTCTGTCATTTCTTTTTGATCGTAATCCAAAGAGACCAAAAGAATTTTACCACCCGGCAGCAATAGCGATTTCAATTTCTCTACATAGTCATACCGTATATTCTTAGGCAAAGCGATCAATGCCGCGCGATCGTACACTAAATCAACGGGTTGTATTGGCGCAGTAAAGTAGTCCCCCATGTATATGCTTAACTCATCAAATTGATAAAGTTCATGCTGACCTGAAATAGTGGTTACCGTCGGTGTATAAAACTGTTCCGCAAAAAAAGCTCTGACCGCAATATCACTAAGCTCTACACCTTGAACATCATCGTGAAACTTGGCTAACCAAACAAGATCTTCTGACTTTCCACATAAAGGCACAAAGACTTTCTTATCACGGCTAGGCTTGAGTAATTTCCAATGATTAATTAAAACAGGGTTTACGTCGGTTAAGTGAAAACCTATTTGGTTAGACGCCCACTTCTGATGCCATATCTCTTGGTCTTGCATTATCATTCCTCAAGCACAAATTCTTTTGTAGAGAATATAGGATCGCCTCCAAAACGAAAAGCGAAGATCCCGATGAACCCTGCTCGTTAGCAAACTCAAGCGAAGAGGATTTCTTCTGCAAAGAAAACGGCGCAAGAGATTTGGAACCAAAGCGGTCATTCCTTTCTTCAGCCCACTCAATTCTGAATCAATCAAATTGGGTGAATATCACACTTTCGTAAAGTTTTGCGTTAAACCTCAGTCTCCATCATGGATTTAATGCACTAATCCTCGTAATTTGTGCGGCATATAACTACAAATACAATCGTCAGGTTTCAAAATGGCTAATCGCACCCTTATATTTGGCAATATAGGCGCGGGAAAGTCTGCGTTAGCAATAAAAATTTCGTCTATCACCGGGCAAAAACACATTGAACTCGATGAATTAGCATGGCATGACGAACAACATTCTATTGCAGAGAAAATGCAGTTTCTCTCTAGTGAGCTTCAGCACCTAAACACTTCAGGTAACTGGGTGGCAGAAGGTGTCTTCGGGCAGTCGCTTTCAAGGCTTTTGGTAAAAACGACGCAAGTCATATTTCTTGATATGCCATTACCGATTTGTCTTCAGCAATTGGATCATCGTTATAAAGATGAACTACACATTTCTGATCTAGAGCGGCAAAAACTTTGGGCGACGTCTTATTACCATAGGGAAACCGCTAATTCCTATGCGTACCACAATGAGCTTTTCGACAGTTTTTCTGGGTACAAAATTAGGATATCTGACGCTGAGTCATTGATGAATTTCTGCGCACAATTAAAACGTACAACCTCACATTAATCGACAAAAAACACCGCTAAGGGTTGAATTTAACCCTTTCACCCCTATCTAATGTATATCTGCTAAAAAACAGACAAATCAGCTTCTTAATGCGTCCAGTGCCCTTTTTGTACACAATTTACTGCGCTTAAACTAGGAGTTTGAATGAACCTATTTCTGAAAACTACGGCTTTGATGCTCTTGCTACTGAGTAAAGCACCTTTTGCCGCTGTACACTCTCCCACTGATCCCTCCGACACCGCACGCTCTTCTTCTTCATCTCAAAACCAGCCAAATGCCAATGTATTTCGACGCAGCTTGAGCGGGCTGTATAGCATTCGATCCACACACACTCAGCCCACTCAACCTTATTCAGACTTCGATGTGTTGTATTCCAAAGCTCACCAAGCACAAATTGAATTAGAGAGCCTCTGTAAAACTGTAGGCATGTTGAGCGGAACGACACCTTACTTCGCAGGTGTAAAGGGTAAACTCAGAGCAAAAGATAAAATTGAAAAAGAGTTGAACGGAAACGTTTCAAGAATCACAGATTTAGCGAGAACAACCCTAGTTGCAAAGGACATCCCTAGTTTGGTTGCTGCTTATGAAATGCTCCATAAAAACGCAAAAATACTCAAAGTAAAAAATCGCTTTAAGTCCCCCACACCTTCAGGTTACCGAGATCTTAATGTTTTGCTAGAGCTACCTAAAACGAGATTAATTGCGGAAGTTCAATTGCATTTAAGTGAAATTGCGGAAGTAAAAAATGGGGCAGAACATGAAATCTATCAAAAGATTCAGTTTATCGAGCGAACAGCATCGATTGAATCACGAGAGATGAATGACATTGAAATTCAAAACATAAAGCGTTTACGGTCGAAAGCCAAAAGCTTGTATCAAAGCGCTTGGCAACCTTACATTGCACCACAGGCTGCTTAGTATATACGCCTTATTGTTCGGTGGTTTGAGCTGTAAAAGCAGTATCGGAACAACATGTAGATAGAAAACCAATAAATAGAAAGAAAACCAATAAAGCCGCCAGACTTAAGATTTATATCTTAAGTCAAGCAGCTTCATACAGTTGAGTTTCCACGCAGCAAAACAAATACGTTTAGAACCACCATAAACTAAAATGACACACACGATTGTGGTCAGATTGCTTAGGCTACTTTTCAACCTTGATGTGTTCGACCCGGGCTTTTAATTTTTGACCTGGTCGGAACGTAACAACGCGTCGAGCAGTAATTGGAATGTCTTCGCCCGTTTTAGGGTTACGACCTGGTCTCTGATTTTTATCGCGAAGATCGAAATTCCCGAAGCCTGACAGTTTTACCTGTTCGCCACTTTCTAGGGCTTTTCGAACTTCCTCGAAAAACACTTCAACCGTTTCCTTGGCATCCCGTTTACTGTATCCGAGCTTTTCAAACAGGTTCTCAGCCAAATCGGCCTTTGTGAGCGCCATAAAACTTCCCTCAAAGCTGTGTTAAACAATAGCTACAAAACTGTAGCGCCAAAGCACTGGTAGGGTCTCTAAGGTAGTTTAAGACTCTACAAACAAAAGTGTATGCCAAGCTTATGATTTTCGCCAATTTTTTTCTAATGTGATATCTAGCACAAACCGTAAGTAGCTGATAATTTACTCAACAGAAGTAATGTTTAAAAGACAAAAAAACCATAAAAAATCAATTATTTGATATATAAAACCATAAAACACTGAAAATAAGGAGAGTTACCCTAATGTAAATTTTGTGTACTTTTTCAAAGTTTTATTAGGTAATTCATAAAGTTGAGACAAAATTTGCGAACTTTTGCGATTAGTGATGCATCATTTATGAAACAAAAATCAGATGGCATGAATGCATACTGAGTTGAATATTCTATCTTTTGCGTTCCCATCGCTGCTGCAGATACAAATGTATACTTCTACAAAAAAGCAGGCTCATGTGAGCCTGCTTTCATCGTGTTTATTGTTCCGTGTTAGTCTCGTAGCGATGCACCAAACTTTTCTGATACGTGAGCTACAATAGCATTCACTGCACCAGCAATATCTGCATCTTCAAGCGTACGCTCTACCGACTGAAGAGTCAGAGCGATTGCGAGACTCTTCTTACCGTCTTCCACGCCTTTACCTACGTATACATCAAATAGGCGAGCATCTTTCAGGAATTCACCGCCTTGCTCTAAACACGCATTTACGATGTCGCCTGAGGCAACTTCTTCGTCCACAACAAGTGCGATATCACGGCGGTTTGCTGGAAACTTAGAAAGTTGAGCCGCTTCTGGAATCACTTTAGTGTTGATTGCAGACCATTCAATTTCAAATACGATAGTACGACCATTAAGACCAAGCTTGCGCTCTAGTTCAGGATGAACGGTACCGATCACACCGACTTCTCTTTCGGTTTCAAGACCTGCATCGACAATAATTACCGCAGACTGACCCGGGTGCAGTGCTGGATTTTGCTTTCTATTTTCAGGAGAAAGAGCGGCAAAAGAGTACGCTTTTTCATTTGCAGACAATTCAAAAATTGCTTCTAGATCGCCTTTCAAGTCAAAGAAATCAACAGTGTTGGTTTCAATGTTCCAATGCTCTTCCCCGCGAGTTCCAGCAATCACCCCTGCTAGCATTGGTTCTTGGCGCATGCCATTTTCCGCACCTTCACAAGGAATAAACCGCAAACCGTATTCAAATAGACGAACGCGAGGCTGTTGACGCTTTTGGTTATGAACAACGGTATTCAACAAGCCTTGGATCAAACCTAGACGCATGGCTGACATTTCAACAGAAATTGGGAATGGCAATACCAATGGTTCCACATCCGGCACGATAAGCTTTTGCTGTTCTGGTTCTACGAAACTGTAGGTAATCGCTTCATGGTAACCACGGTCAACAAGAAGATCACGAACACGCTTCAGTGGTTGATCCGCTTCTTTATGATCGTGCATCTTAAGTGCAGCCACTGGATTTTGGTTAGGAATGTTATCGTATCCGTAAATACGACCGACTTCCTCAATTAAGTCCTGCTCGATTGCGATATCAAATCGCCATGTAGGAGAAACAGCGGTCCAACCTTCTGGTGTTGTCTCCACCGTCAAGCCTAAACGCTCTAAAATCTCAACCACATCGGCATCTGCGATATGGTGACCTAGAAGGCTATCTAACTTAGTACGACGCAGGGCAACGTTGTTTGCTTTTGGTAAGTCAGCTTCTGACTCAACGCCAACAACGGGCGCCACATCACCGCCACAGATCTCAACAAGAAGCTGAGTCGCACGCTCCATTACACTGATTTGCAACGCGTAATCCACGCCGCGCTCAAAGCGCATGGACGAATCAGTATGCAAACCATAACTACGAGCACGTCCGCGGATGTGATCTGGCGAGAAGAACGCACACTCAAGCAAAACGTCTTTGGTTTCTGAATTTACGCCAGAGTCTTCGCCTCCAAAAATGCCAGCAATGGCTAGCGCTTTATTATGGTCCGCTACAACAAGCGTATCCGCGTTCAGTTCAGCTTCAGTGCCATCAAGAAGGGTAAGTTTCTCGCCCTGCTCCGCCATACGCACCACAATACCACCTTCGATCTTGCTCAGATCGAAGGCATGCATTGGTTGACCTTGTTCAAGAAGCACATAGTTCGTGATATCGACGACTGGGTCGATGGAGCGTATACCGCAACGGCGCAGCTTTTCTTGCATCCAAAGTGGGGTTTCAGCTTGAACATTAACGTTCTTAACAACGCGCCCAAGATAACGTGGACAAGCAGCCGACGCTTTAACTTCAATAGAGATCTGATCATCAATCGCTGGAGCGACTGCATTTACAACGGGCTCTGTTACGTCAGCGCGGTTCAATACACCCACTTCACGTGCCATTCCACGAATACTAAAACAGTCAGCGCGGTTCGACGTAAGATCGACGTCTACCGTCACATCATCAAGGCCAAGGAATTCGCGGAAGTCCGTACCGATGACGGCATCTTCTGCTAGCTCAAGGATGCCGTCTGATTCAACATCAATACCTAATTCGGAAAATGAGCAAAGCATGCCGTGCGATGGCTGCCCACGTAGTTTCGCTTTTTTGATTTTGAAATCGCCAGGCAGAACAGCGCCCACTGTCGCGACAGCCACTTTGATACCTAGGCGGCAGTTAGAAGCGCCACACACGATGTCCAGTAATTCTTCTCCGCCAACGTCAACTTTCGTCACGCGAAGTTTATCGGCATCTGGGTGTTGACCACATTCCACAACGTGACCCACTTTAACGCCAGTAAATGAACCAGCCACAGGAAGAACATCGTCAACCTCTAAGCCAGCCATAGTGATTTGATGAGTGAGCTCGTCAGTAGAAACCGAAGGGTTTACCCACTCACGAAGCCAAGTTTCGCTGAATTTCATAGTGATAAACCTCTGGATTACTTGAACTGTTTAAGGAAACGAAGATCGTTCTCGAAGAATGCGCGCAGGTCGTTTACGCCATAACGCAGCATTGTCAGACGCTCCACCCCCATTCCGAATGCGAAGCCAGAGTATTTTTCAGGGTCGATGCCAACGCTGCGAAGTACGTTCGGGTGAACCATTCCGCAGCCCAAAACTTCAAGCCACTTACCATTTTTGCCCTTTACGTCGACTTCAGCAGAAGGCTCTGTGAACGGAAAGTAAGAGGGACGGAAACGCACTTCCACTTCTTCTTCAAAGAAGTTACAAAGGAAATCATGAAGGATGCCTTTTAGTTGAGCAAAGTTGACGTTTTCATCAACCAGCATCCCTTCCACTTGATGGAACATTGGTGTGTGTGTTTGGTCGTAGTCGTTACGATAAACGCGACCTGGCGCGATAAAACGGAACGGCGGTTTGCCATTTTCCATTGTGCGGATCTGAACACCAGACGTATGCGTACGCAACATCAAATCAGGGTTAAAGAAGAAGGTGTCATGGTCAGTACGTGCAGGATGATCTTCTGCGATATTCAGTGCATCAAAGTTGTGGAATGCATCTTCAATCTCAGGACCAGACTCGGTAGTAAAGCCTAGCTCGCCAAAGAACTTCTCAATGCGCTCAACCGTACGAGTAACAGGGTGCAGACCACCATTTTCGATGCGACGACCTGGTAGAGTTACGTCGATCGTTTCAGCAGCTAATTTCGCTTCTAACTCTGCACGTTGAAGGGCATCTTTACGCGCTGCAATTGCCTGCTGAACGGCGCCTTTTGCTTTGTTAATTTCTTGACCAGCGGTACGGCGCTCTTCTGGTGGTAATTTTCCTAGGCTTTGAAGCTGAGCCGTTAGCTCGCCTTTCTTTCCTAGATACTGAACACGCACTTCATCAAGTGCGACTAGCGATTCTGCAGCGTCGATTGCCGAGCTCGCATTAGCAATGATCTCTTCTAGATGTTGCATCGTTTCCTCATCTACCTATGCAAAGAACATAAGTGGTAGTGTCTACAAGGTTTCCCTGATGGGATTCTTGGGTATTTTCAAATAGCTCTACATAGTAATCAAAGCGATGGTTAAATCCAAACCCAATTCCACTTTCATGCGCTTTAAGAGCGAAAAAACATCAAAAACTTGCGTTTTGTACCCATTGTTAGCCAAAAGCGCTGCTTTTACAGGTTTGATCTACTTTGTTTTCATTTGGGAATAATTCATCCTACCTTTCATTCGATCAGTTCTACTGCCTGTTTACTCCCACTCATAACCTGCGTTGCTCTCGAAATAAAAAGCGTTCAAAGATGAGAAAGCACAACATCTGAATCAAATAAGCATTAATACACTCACAAACTTCTAAATAAAAATTAAGTCTTTCCTTACGGGCTCATGAAAGCACCAAAAAATATTCATTTTTAATTGAAATACTGAGAATTTAATCTAGGATTACTTGTGTGGCGCAAGCTACAGTCTTACTCGCAAAACACATGAAAGCCGGGCATTGCTCGGCTTTCATGTGTTTTGGGGCGCAATGAATACCCATAGTATTGAGCGACGCTTCTGAACTAAAGAACCGTCATTCTAAAAGCCGTCGTTCTAAAAATAGTATTCCAATGACAATTCAACAAAGTCATCTTGTCGCCCAACATAAAGCAGATCGGTCGGAGTTCTGTTTTGCAACAACCAAGCATCTACTCGCCACTTCCACTGGTTGTTGATTCGACTCGACGCCTCAACCCTACCGTTATAGACATCGCTGTTGTCTAAGTCTTGTGTTACTCCAGCAAGAAACTCTGTTCCTTCTGCATCATTAGCGATAAGACGAGCACCAAAAAACACATCATTCTGTCCTATATTTTGCGCGTTATTTCCCCGAGAATCATAAAGATACTCGACAATCATGCCAACATCCCAATCGGATTCAGCCAACCCTACTAAAGTATATTCAAACCCAGCCACAACCCCAGTGTGAGGTTCAAAACTGTCACGGTAAATCGTTTCGAGTTTCCATAACCAATCACCTATACCCCCTTGCGCGTCTAAGCCAACTTGAGACATCTGAGCGTAATACGGCTTAAGCGCTCCCCCATCCATGCGGAAATACGGGTCACGGCTTGTACCGTTAAAATACGAAAGCCCTATATCCCAATCACCAAGCATTTGGCTGTATCGCAAAGCGAAGTCAACGTGTTGCTCTTCTTTTGATGATTCATACAAAGCATCATCAGAAACAGGGACCGCTGGTCTGAATCTTCCATCTTTCCCTGAAAAAGTTCGTTCACGGAAATAGGGTAAAACTAACGCATCGACCGTTCCCCACTCTCTCTCAAAGGTAAATTGAACCATTGGCTGACCAAGCTTTTGTTCTCCATCGAGTGACTCAACACCGTCTGATTGGTTTACCACATCCACTAGGTGGGCAGACTCGGTTACACCCCAAAACACTTTGCCAATGCCCGCACGCACTTCGTAGCCATCAAACACATGCAAGTATTGGAGCTCACGGATATCCGCATGGGTTCTTTCTTTATCTAAGCGATCTAAACGGGCAAATGGTGTAAAACTCCATTCACCATTGCCCGACTCTGTAGTCCAATACCATTGAGGCTTTAATACCAGTGAGGTTTGCTCTTTCCCTTGCCCGTCAAGACCGGACTGAAAAAACTGCCTGTGCTCCAAATTCACCTGACCGCTAAACTCTGCGGCACTAGGCAGTGCAATTAAAGACGCTAAAACCGTTGCTATTCGTAATGTCATCGCCCTTCCTTATCGCACTCGTTTTAACGTATTTTTGCTGAAATCACTGTCACTTAACCCGTTTTTGAAGGCGAGTTCTGTTGTGCTTAACACCGTGCTTTTTCCTGATTGATGATTCACCATCTCCATGGTGTGGGCACGCCAGTATGTGTCTTCGTAAATCCGGTAGTCTGAAAACGTCAGTGTTTTCAATAGTGACCGCTTTCTATCGTAAAACTCTACCTTCAATGGACGGTAATGCATTTGATCGAGCCAAACCAATTGTTTGGTGTACCCAGAGTTTTTGTCTGTTGGGATTTGTTCAAGCAGAAAGACTGGCTCACCTTCCACTACATCGTCCTGAATATAATTAAATTGATACTTTTCAATTTCAAACGAACTTAAATCTTCATAGGCGAATTCGCTGCCCATAAAAGGTCCCGATTTGTTACGTGAGGAGATGCGTTTTACGCGTTTTAATGCTGGGAGGTAAAGCCATTGGTCGTCAGGCTCGGTCGTGTGTGAATGGTTGAGAAATGCCGTTCCTTTAACATCACGGGGTTCATCAAAAACGGTTAACCCTTTGTCGCCGTCGCCATCAATTTCCAAAGATTTCAATCGCATTAGCCTTGAACTGCTTTCACCTTGAGCATTTTTCAGCACCATACTCATGGTTGCGACCGAATCTTGCCATCCTGTGTCTCTTGCTTTTCTCTCTTTTGCGATCTCCATTCCTTTGGCAGCATCAGCCAATACGTTGCCCGACGTCAATAAACCTAACAGTAATAAAGCGCTGTATTTCATTTTCATCATTTATTCCTTTTCTTAGCAGGCGAATCTCTTCGCCCGTGAATTTCAAATTATGGCGAGACGGTTTCTATCTTGTTAATGGGTAAGGCTTCCTTGGTGTCTTCAGTTGGAACCTTGTCTTTGTCAAACCGCATTAACAATGTTGGTAGGAATAAGAAGTCCACTACCAACGCTAAGAAAATCACCAATGCACTGAGCTGCCCCATATCAGCATTCAATCTAAAGCTGGACATCGCCAGAATAGAAAAGCCAGCAACAAGGACGACGGTGGTAATGCAAAGGGCTCGGCCGACTGTATTAAAGGCGTATTGAACGGCTTGTTCGGCGTCTTTTCCTTCTTTACGTGCGCGTTGGTATTTGCTGAGGAAATGGACGGCATCATCGACGACGATGCCCAATGTCAGTGTCACGACTACAGACAAACCTAGGTTGATTTCACCGGAATACAGTGCCCATAAACCAAACCCAATTACAGCGGGAGCCATGTTTGGCACGAGGCTGATCACGCCTAAACGAAATGAGCGAAGAGCAAATATCAAGAGCGCTGAAATCAAAATCAGGGTTATGGGCAATGTTGATAACATGCTCGCCATGTTGGTCTCACCAATATGCGCAAACATTAATGAGGGACTAGAAGCTAGAATGTCGTATTGCGGAGCGTTAGCGGCAAACCATCCGTATATCCGTCTTTCGATGTCTACCAGCTCCTTACTGCCCAGATTTGGAATGGTCAGCATCAATTTGACTGAGGACTTATCAACATTAATTTGGTTATTGAGATCCAAACCGTATGGCAGTGACATTTCGTACATCAACAAATATTGAGCAGCGAGCTCTCTGTCTTGGGGAAGTGTGTAATAGTCTTGATCGTCACCATGCATATTCTTATTAAGACGTTTGTAGACGTCTGACAAAGATGCAACGTGATCCGTTTCAGGTTGAGCACGTAGCCAATCGGTAAATTCACCTAACGTTGCAAGGAACGAAGGATCGGCAATCCCCTGAGATTCACCCGATTTAATCGCGATGTTTATATTGGCCATGCCAGAAATACGCTCTTCCATAAAATCCGCTGCCTGACGGAACGCACTGGTATGGTCGAAATATTTCACCGTTTCATCGTTGATTTTGTTTTGTGGGACAAGCACAGCGGACACCGCGATGACAACCACAGAAAGGGGAAGCAGTACTTTACGTTGACGAACAACAAACGCACCAAATTTGTCCATGTACGTCGTTTTATTTTGAGTTTCCGGCACCGCCTTGATTGGCAGTACTTTGAGCAGTGCGGGCAGTAGAGTGATTGACAGTACACAAGCTATCATCACACCAAGCGCCGCTAGATTTCCAAAGTCACGCAGCGCTGGGGAGTCGGACATGTTCATCATTAGGAAGCCGATCGCCGTTGTAACTGAGGTAATCAGAATCGGTATAAAGTTGATCCAGATACTGTAAAAGATAGCTTCATATTTACTCTTGCCCTCTCGCATTGCCTGACGCATGGTCGCAATAACATGTACACAATCCGCCACTGCAAGTGTCAGCACTAGGGTGGGTATATTGACCGTTGCCGTACTCAGAAACATACCAAACCAACCCGATAATCCCATGGTTGCCACAACCGAACCGATGATGACAATCAGAGTCGCCAGAACACTCAAGAATGAGCGAAGCATGAGTGTCAGGAACACCAAAATCACAACAAGCATTGCCGGAACCAGTGTCGAGGTATCCTTTTTAGCAGAGACCATAAAAGCGTCATTCATTGCCACAACACCCGCTTTATGAAAAGTCACACTGGGGTAAGCGGCTTGATACTTAGCGAGCATTGTGTCTGCAAATGTAACCACTTGCATGAATTCAATAGTTTCGTCCACTTTAGGCATTTGCAATGTGATATTGACGATGGTCACATCACCATTTTCCGACACAAGGGACTGACGCAAAGCAGGCTCTGAAAGCGCTATCTCTTTAACCTTTTTCATTCTTTCCGGCGTTAATTCATGCTCTTCGGTTAAAAGATCTTCAACTAAGAGGTCATCTTCAAACGCTTCGGTATGCTGATAATTGGAAAGTGAATCGACGCGGCTTGAAAAAGGCACTTGCCAAGCCTCCTCCGTCAGTGCTTGAACCAACTCTAATGTTTCTTTGCTGAAAACATTTTCGTCGGATGGAGCGATAACGATGGCTAGATTATCGGTTTTATTGAATGTGGCTTGAATCTCTTCAAAAGCCTGAAGTTGTGGGTTACTACCATCAAAAAAAATGTTGTAGTCGCCACGGAAGTAAAGATTTTTTCCGCCTATCATAGAGGCGACCAATAGGATGGTCATTATCAATAAAACCCAAGGCGTATGGCTAATCGGGCTTCTTAATAACCGAGTGAAAAGGTTCTGTTCAGCTTTCATCACACTCTCCGTTTGTGACGCTTCATCATTCATTTGCAATTTAAAACCAGCTCACACGGGTTAAAATTACTCTACTTGATCGGTTCGAAGTAATATTCCTCGACACCGTGCAAAATATGACGAATCGTCACTAAAGAGTCTAAATAATCCCGCCTAAGCGGGTTTCTTAGAAAGCTTACTTTAGCGCCCTATGGACTCAAGATAAGCGATTTCTTCAGCAAATATCTCTTGCTCAACCTTTTGACAGGTCTTGCGATAATCCCATTCCGTAGACAACGGCTTCCATTGGAGACCATCCAAAAGGATATTTGAATTTTGTAACACTGAGAATGGGTCTTGCAAGCGTGTAATACAGTAATTATTCGTGGAATTTTTTGCTAATGCGTTTGAGCCGAATGCCACGGACCAATTCGCAAATACAATCGCATCTGAGCTTAAGCCAGGAGCGTATTTCAAATCCCCAACTTCTACAGCTTTCTGAACCAACTTGTCAGCGCTATCAATAACCTGCTCTTCCAGATCATTAAGCTCTTTCACTCGTTCAGGTGATGCCTTTTCCAATACCCATGGTGTTTTTGCTGTAATCACGCAGTCTGATAACACGGGCTCTAACCGAACATAAATTCGATATGCGGCGTGCATCGCCATGACTTTCTCCCGAGTATTACCTTCGTAGGTCATTGCTCGATTGAACATCATGGCTTCTTTTTTTAAAGAGTGAATGCAAAGCGCCAAGATCACGTCTTCTTTACTGCAAAAGTGATTGTAGATGGTGCCTTTAGAATATGGACTGCGAGCCGTCAGCTTATCCATAGTGAAGTTCGCAAAGCCTTGCTCTTTCACCAGTTCTTCCGCTAATTTGGTGAGTTCCATTTCTCTGTTTGCAATCGCCTGCTGCTTCTTTGTCATGGACAAAGTACATTGTGGCTTCCCATCTTTACTGTTTTTACAACCAAAACCAAACATAGGTCTGTCACCGTATCATTTACACTTGCTCCTATCTCATTGTAACACGTCTACTATTCCTGTATAGGACGATACTTTTATGACGATGCGTCATTTGTGACACTTCGTCATAATAGTGCATTAATTGAACATATCAAGCATTTTTATAAAAAACGCATAAATTGGCAGTCAGACAAATGAATGGTTAGCGCTCCCTAGCCATAATGTCAGCCATTCAGCCTCGACATCATTGAGCCGATTTGAGTTTGATGAGTCTTGTTCGTTTTTTTGAATAGACAGTACTGGGAGCAAAGCCTAACAGCTAAACTCCCGTCGTCTGAGA
Source organism: Vibrio sp. S9_S30 (assembly GCF_014694455.1). Lineage (GTDB taxonomy): Bacteria > Pseudomonadota > Gammaproteobacteria > Enterobacterales > Vibrionaceae > Vibrio. The sequence goes on from NZ_JAAUWT010000005.1 coordinate 264,193, forward strand.
GGAATGATCGGGCTGAGGGTATTGCCCTTCACTTCATTGCTGAAAATAATTTCTGGCGTTATTGAAGCAGATATCCTCGATCATTTTACCCAACATTGGCAGATCATTTGGGGCTTCACCTCTCGCCACCCACTGTCCAATCATATTGCATAAGATACGTCGAAAATATTCATGGCGAGTGTAAGAAAGAAAGCTTCTAGAATCAGTCAACATACCAATGAACTGGCTGAGTAACCCTAGCTGTGAGAGTTGTTGCAACTGCCGCTGCATACCATCTAGCTGATCGTTAAACCACCAGCCCGATCCAAATTGTATCTTTCCTGCAATGCCTCCCCCCTGAAAGTTACCCGTCATTGTTGCGATGACTTCGTTGTCTCTTGGGTTTAGGCAGTACAAAATGGTTTTGGGGAGCGTGTCTTCTTTATCCAATTCGTCCAACAGCCTTGCCAACGCCTGTGCAATCGGTGCATCGGCTATAGAGTCAAAGCCAGAGTTGGGACCAACAAGACCGTACATACGAGTGTTGTTGTTTCGAAGCGCACCGATATGAAGCTGCATTACCCACCCTCTGCGGTGGTACTCCTTGCCCATCCATACCTGTATGGCGGATGAAAAAGCAATGTCCTCTTGCTCCGAAAGTTCTCGACCTGAAAGACGTTTTACAACGATTTGGTTTAAGTCTGGAATGCTGGGAATTGGCGAAAAATTCAGCTTATCTAAACCATGGTCCGCCGCTCGGCAACCGTGACTTTCAAAATGATCTAACCGAATCGTTAACACACGCAGTAAGTCTTCGTAGTTTCGAATAACGGTGGATGCCGTTGAGCCCAGTGTATGTAGGTAGTCTGGAAAGTCTGGCTGACCTATTAGATAGACGCGGTCGGGTCGCCAAGTTGGCAGAACATCAATTTCGAACGTCGGATCCTGAGCAATCTGTTTGTGGTAAATCAGTGAATCGGCAGGATCATCTGTCGTCCCCACCAGCCTGACGTTCATCTTTCGCAAAATATTTCTTGCAGAAAAATCAGCCGTAGACAGCATGTTGTTACAACGCTGCCAAATGTCGTCTGCACTTTCCTCGTTTAATAGCGTGTCTACAATACCAAATGGGCGCCGCAGTTCTAAGCAGGTCCAGTGATATAAAGGATTGCCTAATGTTTTTGGAACGGTAGACGCCCAAGCAATGAACTTGTCGTAATCTGACGCTTTCCCGGTGATTCGTTCCTCATCGACTCCAGCGGCTCGCATTGCACGCCATTTATAATGATCGCCTTCCAACCATATCTGACTTAAGTTATTGAACTGGCGATCTTCAGCGATGTCTTTTGGGTCGAGGTGACAATGATAGTCATAGATTGGCATGTCCGATGCGTATTGGTGGTACAACTCTGAGGCAATGGAGTTCGTGAGAAGAAAATCTTCAGTCAAAAATGTGTTCATTGGCGTCCTTTTTGTCCATGTTGTGTCGCTGGTATCACCTTTTTCATATCACACTCCTTATTTTATGATCTTTTATCCGGTTAGCACTCGGCGTTCTCCTTAAAAGAGCGGTTCACCTTGCTGGAAAGTAGACTTGTTCTTAACGAGGTATTTTTCTGCTGTTTGTAATATTCCCTCTTCACAAATTTGCTGGTAAGCATCTGAAATTTTTGTCGAAACTTCACTGTTATTACCGAGTTTTGATAGAAAGACTCCGGTCAACGATAAGACTTTTTCCACCGCAACCTCGTTAATGCTCTCGTGATGACACTGCTTCAATTCGTCCGCCATTGGGTCGTTCACTTCAATCGCCTTACCTTGCAAATCGACCCCAGACACATACCGAACCCAGGCAGCAATACAAAACGCCTGCCAAGTAAAATCCAAATTACGTTCAACCAAAATTTCGAGAGATGGAATTATGCGCTGAGGGATCTTTATGCTGCCATCCATTGCCACTTGCCATGTTGAGTGGCGTACATTAGGGTTTTGGAATCTTGTCATCAATTCGTCTGCGTATCGGTTTACGCACACACCTTCTGGCGGGTTAACCGTTTGAGCCTGAGAAAGCATCATTTCTCTTGCCACTCGGTTTAACACGTCGTTACTCATCACGTCAGAAATAGAATGAAAACCCGCTAAATACCCGACGTAAGCCAACAAAGAATGTGTCCCATTTAACATACGGAGCTTGAGTTCCTCGTAGGGTCGGACATCTTCAACAAATGTTATTCCCACCTTCTCAAGTTCTGGTCGAGAAAGGCTAAACTTGTCTTCAATAACCCATTGTCTAAAGGGTTCACAAATCACTGCGCAAGGATCGGGGACTCCTAACACTGTCTTTATGTCATCGTGTAGCGCTTCAGACATAGATGGCGCGATACAATCCACCATGGAAGAAGGAAAAGCACCGTGCTTTTTGATCCACTCATATAGGTCTGGATTCGACAACATTGAAAAGTCCAGTATCGCCGTTTTCAATACGTTTCCGTTTTCTCGGAAGTTATCACAAGAAAGCATCGTAAATGGCTTAATGCTGTTTAACCGTCTTAAATCGAGCGATCTCGCTAGGTAGCCAATGGCTGTGATTGGGTCGTGAGGGTATGTAAGGTCATGCTGTATTTGTTCGCTTTTGGTGTTCAAACGCCACGTGTTACCGTCAATACAATAGCCTTTCTCTGTGATGGTAAGGGTGACAACTTCGGTAATAGGATCCGCAAGCTTGTTAATGACAGCGTACTTTCCATCCAGAACGGGATGAAGAGAGTCAATAATACTGCCTATCACACGAGTTTCGGAATGACCGCACGACTGCTCAGTGACACTAAACACATGGTTTTGGCAACGGAGCGCTTGAATAGCGGGATAGCCACTAAAAAGGCTTACAGCACAGATGCCCCAATCACACTGCTCATCGTGGGTGAGCAGCTTATCTAAAAATACCGCTTGGTGAGCACGGTGAAATGCGCCCAGTCCAATGTGTACTATTCTGCTTTTCAATCGGCTTCGATCGTAAGCGGGTGTTTTTATGTGACTAGGAAGCTTAGAATGACTCAGATTTTCCATACCAAAATGCTCACTCATTACATTACCAGTTCCAAACAGTACCGTCGGTCAAACGGGCAATCGGCAGGTACGCGGATTGATAGGGGTACTTTTCTGCCTCCTGTTCGTTGAATTCCACGCCAATTCCGGGTTTGTCGCTCGGGTGCATTAACCCTTGTTCAAATGACCAGTTCACATCAAAAACCGATAACATTTTCTCGGAATAACCCATGTATTCTTGAATGCCAAAATTGGGCATCCACATATCCAAATGCAATCCAGCCGCTAGTCCAACTGGCGAAATATCGGAAGGACCATGAGCCCCCATTCTCACTTGATACAAAGAAGCAAAATCGGCGATGCGACGCATATGGGTTATCCCGCCCGCATGGCAAACCGTTGCCCGAATGTAATCAACCAGCTGCTCTTCAATAAGCTGTTTGCAATCCCATAGTGAGTTGAACACTTCACCTACCGCTATTGGTGTGGTGGTATGCTGGCGTATCAGCCTAAATGCTTCTTGGTTCTCAGCTGGAGTTGGGTCCTCCATCCAAAACAGCTTGTATTCTTCAAGGCTTTTACCCAGTTGTGCGGCTTCCAACGGTGTAAGGCGATGGTGTACATCGTGCAAAAGTGGGTCTTCAAACCCAAACTCCGATCGAATTTCCTCAAATATCCTAGGAGCGAACGCTAAATATTTATCGGTAGACCAAATCTCCTCGTCGGGGGCGTTTCCTTTAGATGCAGGTTCGTAAGTGTTGCCTTTTCCTTTGCTGACGCCATAACTGCTCTCAATTCCAGGCACTTTGGCTTGTACTCGAAATGCGCGGTACCCTAGCTCTTTCTGTTTCGCATAGTCATCAATTAACTGGGAGATTGAATGCCCTGTCGCGTGCCCGTACACCAACGCACCCTCTCTGGAGGCGCCCCCCAACAAGTCATACACCGGCATGTTGGCCGCCTTGCCTTTGATGTCCCAAAGTGCGACATCGATTGCAGAGATCGCCGTCATGGTGACAGGTCCTCGGCGCCAATACGCACCGCGGTATAGCGACTGCCAAATATCTTCTATTTTTCTCGCATCTCTTCCTATCAATTGAGGGCAAATATGGTGCTCTAGATATGATACGACCGACATTTCTCGTCCATTTAATGTTGCATCACCAAGCCCTGTAACGCCGCATTCTGTTGTGACTTTCACAATCACGTAATTCCGATCTGGGCAAGTTACAAATACATCCACTTTTTCTATCTTCATGAGTTTTCCTTTCGTTCTAATAATGTTTGTCGTTCACTGCCTGCGCCTTTTATCCATAAGCGAGATCGGGCAAGAACAGCACCAATTGAGGGAAAACAGCCAGCACTATGATGAGTAAGACAATCGCGATGAAAAAGGGAACAGAAGAACGAACATAATCTTTGGTCGGACAATCTAAAATGGAGCATGCCGTAAACATGGCAATGCCTACCGGCGGGGTCATTCCTCCAAGTGTAATGATGGTCATCATTAAGATCCCGAAGTGAACAGGATCTATCCCCACTCCTGTTACGATGGGGAGAAAGATTGGGGTAAGCAGAAGCACGTTCACGGTGGCTTCCATAAACATGCCAATGATCGCAAGGAAGATAAGAGTCAACGCGAGTAAAAGGTGCGGGTTGTTTGTCACGCTCAAAATGCTCTCTGAGAGCGATTGCGGGATTTTGTTGTCGACAACAATGTAACCAAAGATACCCGAGAAAGAGATGATCAGCATGATGACGGCATTGTCGATCACGGTATCATTCAGAACGTCTACAATCTTTTTAAGATCGAGCTCCTTATAGGCAAAGCGCCCTACCAAAAACGCATAGACCACCGCAAAAGAACCTGCTTCTGAGGGCGTAAAAATGCCCATACGAATGGATACAATAAGCAACACAGGGAAAAGTATTGCCCAGTAACATTTCAAAAAGGCATCTTTTATTTCTGGCAAGGGTGTTACGTGGTCTTGTTCTTTTGCATACCCGCTCTTTCGCGAAACAATACTGACGGTCACCATAAGGAAAACGGTTAATAAAAATCCGGGAATGATACCGGCCAAAAATAACCGACCAATCGACACTTCCCCAACAAACCCATACAGAATCAGCCCAATACTTGGAGGAATGGTGGCGGTAATGAGTCCACTCAGGCCAATAGAAGCGGCAACAAACCCTTTTTTGTACCCTTTCTTCAGCATGGCAGGACCTAGAATTTTTGACTGCATCGCAACATCCGCAATTGCAGACCCAGAAATCCCACCCATGACAGCACTCAGTAAAACCGTGACTTGTGCTAATCCACCAACCATATGAGCGGTAACGGTAGTACAAAAATAGATCAGCCTTTTTGTTATTCCAGCGGCATTCATTAAATTACCTGCAAGCACAAAAAATGGAACGGCTAAAAGGGCTGGATTTTGAGAAGCAACAACCATCTTCTGTATTGGGATAATAAAAGAAGAGCTTCCATCCACGACAAAAAATAAAACACTGGATATAGCAATCGCAAAAGCCAGTGACATTCTCAAGACTAGAAATACAGCAAAGCTTATCGCCAGCACACTGGTAGGCGTAACCAAAAGATTAATGATATCTTGAATCATCAGTTTGCCTCTTTTTTAAATAACAATAGGATTTGGCTACGAACCATTAATGCCCCACCTACGGGAACGGCAGCGATGAGAAAAATATAACTCAATGGTTTGGGGTTACTATTTAAATCAAGAAGATAGACTCCACCAGACAAAGTCGTAAAACACAAAATAAATATAGCAATGGCTTTAGCATTACTTTTCTTCTGATTAAATTTCTCTTCTGCAGCAATTAGGATTGAAAATAAAAGGATGGAAATGAAAGCAAATAACATGTCACTGATCACAAGTGAATCAAAATTTCTTCTGCTACGCTCAACCAAATACCAACCGTAATAAACAATAAATAACAGAAACGCGACGATGAGAAGCGACCAAACTGCGCCGACAACTCTTCGTACTCTCTCGGGCAGCTTTTCTTCAAAGTATTCAACGCCAATATGTTTACCTTTACTTAAGGCAATATCTGCGCCGAGAAATATCACCCAACCAAAAAGAAGCTTACCCAAATCATTCATCCACGCCTGTGGGTAGCCTGCAGTGCGAAGCACCGCAGACGTAAAGATTAGGGACACAATAAGAAACAGATATAAACAGGTTAGGTTTCTTTCAAAATCAAGGATCTTGTTATTGACCTTAAATAATAATTTTAACATCCCTAATACCTTTTCTTACTTATTCAACGCGTCCTGAAGTTCTTGATACTCTTTTTCGTACCCTAACTTTTTGAAAACAGGTTTTGCATTTTCAATAAATGGCGTTTTATCGACAGGAATAAATTGAACTTTAAATTGCTCTTTCATGATTTTCTTAAAGCCCGCAACTTTTTGGTTTGTTTCGTCAGAAGCAAAGCTGCCCGCTTTCTTTGTCTCTTCCAACAAAATCTTTTGAAAGTCTTTTGGCAAGCTCTCAAACCATTCATTGCTGACGACCATTGCCGTCATTAGCTGAAAGTGCTCCGTTTCTGCCATGTATTTAACCGTCTCATGTAAACTAGCGGCATACGTAGCAGGGATCTGAGCTTCAAACCCATCAATTGTGCCTTGCTGCATTGCTGTGTAGGTTTCTGACCAAGGCAAGGAGACAGGCATTGCCCCAAGTGCTTTGATTGACTCTGACCACACCGGTGCTCCCGGCGTACGAATCAGAGTACTTTTCAAATCTTCGGGTTTACGCACTTCTTTATTAGTCATGAAACTGCGGCTGCCTTGAAACCAGTTGAACGAAAGAATACGTAACCCAGAATCCAGCAACTTTGTCTCCCAGTTTTTAAATACGTCCGTTTCAATGATTCTCTTCATCTCTTCATAATCTTTAGCGGCATAGGCTACGCCAATTACGCCCAGTTCTTTTGCAAACAGGCTGAGCCTGCCGCTATCCGTAAGAACAGCAATATTTTCACCAAACATGGCCAATTCCTGGATATCTTCTACAGAACCTAATTGCCCACTTGGGTAAATATCGATTTTTAACTTCCCGTTTGTTCGTTTCTCCACCGCTTCTTTTAATGCAACGCTTCCGCTGTACATAGGGTCTTTTTCACCCACTGAAATAGAAACCTTCAGCGAGTATTCCTTTGCTGCCGCATACATTGGTGATAAACCCAAAATGCCTGCAAGTGCTAGTGTTCCTAACAATTTCATTTTTGACTCCTTTCATAAAATGAGGTTACTGAGTTAATTCTTTAATAATGTTACTGATGTGTTCATACATTGCTTTTCTAGCGGCCTCAGGCTCGCCTTTTACAATCGCTTCATAGACCTCTTTATGGTCGTTTTCCCATCGACCTCTTGAAGCGGGTTCATCTGCCAATTCATCCATACGCTGCCATATGTCACCCACCATATGCAGTGACATCAGCTCTTGATGAAATTGTTTAAACAAAGGATTGGTGCAAGCATTTGCGATGGCTTTGTGGAACTGCCTGTCCGCATCGATAGAGGTTCTTTTCTTTAATTCTTCGTCCGAAAAAAACATTGAACTTTCCATCATCTTGATGCAATTGGTCAGCTCCTCGATTAATTCGGGGCTGTTGTTTTGCGCCGCCCTGTATGCCATTTCTGGCTCAAGGTTTAAACGTGCATCCAATATGTCGTAGGGGGTCACTTGGATTTCAGTTCGAGTACTCACTAAAGGCTCTTTTCTAATCACGAAGACGCCTGCGCCTTTTTTAATCTCTGCAATGCCAACTAATTCCAAATACACCATGGCTTCTCGAACGACCGTCCGGCTGACCTTCATCTGCTCGGCCAACTTTCGCTCCGGTGGAATTGAGTCACCCACTCGAATTTGATTGCTTTGAATTTTTTCAATGATGTCTTCTGCAATCTTCACATACATTCGATCTGAATTTTTTTTCATGCTTCCACTCTGCCTAAATATCACTAAGTAACAATCGACCATACCTGTAAAATTATTGGTATGGACAATTTCAAACATTGACAATACCAATACAGAAAAAAAGGAATATTGACAATTTCAGTTATTCAACCATGGTGAACTGGATATATTCATACTTTTTATAGGGTTAATAAGTTTGATATGCGTATCAGTTGCTATCCAATTAAATACTAAGCAATTGATTATTATATTAATGATGAATTTGTGACCAATGGCATGTTATATGGATATGTTCTTATAAAAATGAGATCTCGCTTAACTATTTATCTTGATAGAGGATCAGAAAGATCTCCTTCTTGTTAAGAATAGTGATAACTATTGCGATTAAAGTAATAAACTTAATAAAATTGGTCTGTACAATTTAAACATTAATGTCGGCAAGTAAACTTGCATATTTTCAATAAAGCCTCATTTTCACTAGATCCTCGAAACACATAGCGAGGTATAAACACGTAGCGAGGTATATGTACCCAAGGAATTTCATTCTTCTTTTTTGGCCGGTTTATGGTCAAATAGACCAATCTAAGAACTGTAGGGAAGGCTTCCTATGTTTAAACAAGCGATATGGTTATCCATTACTACGTTGACTTTGATGAGTCCGGCGCTTGCCGAGCAAGCAACTTACAAGCTAAGTAAAATAGCTGAATTGAACGGCGTACCTTGGGGGTTCACGTTCATTGAACACGACCTAGCCTTTGTCACGACCCGTAAAGGTCTTGGCTACCTTTTGAATGTAAAAACAGGTGACTTGAGCCCTGTTTCCGGCATTCCCGACGTGTATGCAAGAGGACAAGGGGGATTAATGGATGTGGCTGTTTCTCCCGAAAGTGATGCCTTAGATAATCCAGCTTCAACTAACAAGAATGGTAGATTGCTCTATTTTACTTACAGCAAACCTGTTAAAGGAGGTTCTGCGACCACATTGGCTACCGCTCACTTGGTTGGCACAGATCTGAACAACTGGAAAGATCTCCTTGTGACTCGCTCAATCACCGATACCAGTCGTCATTATGGGAGCAGAATTGCGTTTGATGATAAAGGACACCTGTTTTTCAGTATTGGCGATCGAGGCGAAAGACCAAATGGTCAGGACTTAACAACACATGCCGGTTCTATCCTGCGATTGTCCGTTGATGGGACACAACCAACCGATAACCCAAATTTGGGCGCCAATGCACTCCCTGAAATTTGGAGCTACGGTCACCGAAACCCTCAAGGTCTCTTTTTCGATAAACCAGCTCAGCAACTTTGGTCTGTCGAGCATGGTCCTCGTGGTGGCGATGAAATTAACCTCATCTTGAAGGGCAAAAACTACGGTTGGCCAATGACCTCGCACGGAAAAGAGTACTGGGGGCCAATTTCTGTGGGGGATGCTGAAGAGAAAGAAGGCATTGAATCACCGAAGAAGGTATACGTCCCTTCCATTGCGCCAAGTAGCCTGGTGCTTTATCGAGGAAAACACTACCCAGAGCTCAATGGGAAAATCCTTATCGGAGCCTTGAAGCTCACTCACATTAATGTCGTCGACCCGCTCTCGTTTAGCGAAACCCGATTGTTTGAAGATCTCGGTGAACGGATTCGCTCCATCGCTGTCTCACCGAGCGAACACCTTTATTTTGGAACAGACAATGGGAATATCTACCAAATTTCAACGCCTACAACCAAATAGGACTGTGACGTCACATAGACACTCCAACTCCCTTAAAGTGAAGGTTTTATGTAGACTGGTTTGTAACCTCCAAAATGGACAGCAACATCAATGAAGCAACTGATAGAGTTTATTCCGCTGATTATTTTCTTTGTTCTCTACAAAATGTACGACATCTACGTCGCCACAGGCGCACTGATCTTTGCTACCGCCATTCAAATCGCAGTGACGTTCATCATCTATAGAAAATTCGAAAAGATGCAGTTGATCACCTTTGCCATGGTAGCGGTGTTCGGTGGGATGACTATCTTCTTTCAGAATGAAAACTTCATTAAGTGGAAAGTCACGATTGTCTATTTGGTGTTTGCGATGGGTCTTTTTGTGACTCAGCTAATGGGTAAGCCCATCATTAAAGGCATGTTAGCAAAAGAGATTAGCCTGCCAGATACCCTATGGAACAAAATCAATTACGCGTGGATTGGCTTTTTCTCGTTCTGTGCATTTTTAAACGTCTATATCGCCTTCACAATGTCTTTAGATACTTGGGTAAACTTCAAGGTGTTCGGCTTACTTGCTGCCACATTCAGCTTCATGATCCTCACGGGCGTCTATATCTACAAGCACATGCCTAAAGATCAGCAAAAAGATAGCCAAGAATAACCCGATTAAGGTTGCCCTTTTTCCCATTCGATTTTAACGGTCTCAAATATTGTTTGAGACCTTTTGTCTTGGTAGTATCCCTTCCCCCCCCTAATTAACTTGACTCTTTAAGAGGCCAGTTGCCTCTGCTATTTTGGACAAATAAAGGTCTGGGAAAAATAAATGCGTTATTACCTAACAAAAACAAATGGTGGCGATATATGAGCACACCAAAAGGACAACTTCTCACTCGAACTTTAGCGATGCCAAGTGATTGCAATGCAAATGGTGATATTTTTGGCGGTTGGATCATGTCTCAGCTGGATTTGGCTGGGGGGATTCTCGCTAAAGAGATATCCGGTGGTCGAATCGTGACGGTTTCCGTTTCCAGCATTACCTTCAAAAAACCGGTCAAGGTTGGCGATGTGGTGTGCTGCTATGGGGAGTGCACTAAAATCGGGCGCACGTCAATGAGCATAGACCTAGACGTATGGGTGAAACCTGTCAAAGAAGACGGCGTAAAAGAACGATTTCAAGTATGTGAGGCGACATTTAATTACGTTGCTATCGACAGTGACGGAAAACCACGCCCGATCCCAACGAACTAGCAAACCTAGCAAACCTAGCAAAAAAGATAAGATGTCAGATGATTCATTTTCGACAAGGACAGTCACGATTCAACTTTAGGAGTGCAGCCATCATCATTGATGAAGGTCATATTCTCTTACATACGAGCGAGAAAGACGATTTCTGGTCTTTACCTGGTGGCAGAGTCGAGCTTTTTGAGCACTCGGACGACACTCTCGTAAGGGAGATAGAGGAAGAAACGGGGCTAAAAGCCATGATAGAAAGACACTTGTGGTACATCGAAAACTTCTTCGAATACGACGGCAGCAAGTATCACGAAATATCAAACTGCTTCCTTATGCGTTTGGACACACCACAACCGATGCCCAAAGAGAAAGAGTTCAGCGGCATTGAGGAAGGCAGCCCGTTAGTTTTTAAATGGTTTCCAATCGAAGCTGCCAAGCAGCTCCCTATCTATCCTGAGTTTTTGAGAGAACGTTTGAGTGACCTCCCTCGTCACTTAGAGTTCATAAAGGAAGATAATCTTAAAAAAGAATAAAGCTTTTCTAGTTGAAACTCACATTTTTAGGTCATTTAAAAGCAAATATCTTTTGTAGAACAAGATCTTTAATTCGAATCGGTTTAATATCATTCTAACCAATCAATTTGCATGGGAAGTCTTATCTATGTGGTACGTAATTTTTTCTCAGGATGTCGAAAATTCACTAGAAAAACGCCTAAGTGTTCGTGAGCGCCACCTTGCTAGGTTGCAATTACTTCAAGATGAAGGTCGCTTACTTACAGCGGGGCCGATGCCCGCAATCGACAGCAATGACCCGGGAACCGCAGGGTTCACTGGTTCAACGGTAATTGCAGAATTTGATTCTCTAGAAGAGGCCAAAAACTGGGCAGACGCAGACCCATACATAGAAGCAGGTGTATACGAAAACGTCATCGTCAAACCTTTCAAAAAAGTGTTCTAACTTTATGTCGAAATATTCTTTAGCCAAAACAATTGGCACCGCATTATTGTCTGTTGGGTTGTTTGCAGGGTGTGCCTCTTCTGACAACAAACAATCCCAAATTGAGCTTATTGCACAGCACAGAGCCAGCGTGCTTTCTGCTGGTCTTCCCGTTGAAGTGGGTGCGCTTAACATCATGAAGGCAGAAGCCAAATTTGGCGTGGTTGAACTGCTCATGATTTACAATCAAGACCAGGGAAAAATTGCGCCGCAAGAACTTATGAATAACGCGATCAAATATTACTGTTCCAGTAATGAAGTGAAAGCTGCCTTAGATCAAGGCGTGCGCTACCGATTAATGTTGAGAAATACTCGCGGGCAGCTGATCATCGATCAAGTGGTCGGTTTAGAGCAATGCAACAAAAAATAGATAAGCGTTAATCTGATATCGCTTAGTCCTATCTCTCCTCACTAAGTTTCCTAAAACGCGCCTATCACGGCGCGTTTTTTATGAGTTTGATTATAGAGTTTCCGATACGTCCGCCTTTGAATGAATTCACCTCACCCATCAAAATTGATCTTCTTTCATGACCTTAACCGTTAATTTTTGGAAAATTAAGCCATAATTGAAAGGAAACAGGCATAAAGGGGGTCTGATACTGCGTTGGATTCATTCACTGCCTTTATGTTGCTTCCACTTTTTGTAGGATTCGTTTTATAACGAAATTGGTTGATCGATTTCATCTGTTTTCTAAAAGCCTGCGGCTCAAAGCGGCGAGAGAGCGGTGTTATTGCGTATTGTATGTACACATTTAAAAGGACCATCATGAAAAAGCTCATTTCTTCATTGTGTATTGCCTTGCTTTCACTGCCAGCGGCAGCGACCGAGCAGTGGAAAGACATTGAATTAAAAGCCCAAGGCCAAACCGTATTTTTTCACGCTTGGGGTGGCAGCCAGCAAATCAACAACTATCTACGTTGGGCCGATAAAGAATTGCAGCGCCGCTACGGTGTTGAGCTAAAACACGTAAAAGTCACCGACATTGCTGAAACCAGCTCTCGTTTGTTGGCTGAAAAAACGGCAGGGAAAAACAGCGGCGGCAGTGTGGATATGGTTTGGGTTAATGGGGAAAACTTCAAATCCATGAAAACCAACGAGCTGCTATATGGTCCATTTGTAGAAACATTGCCTAGTTGGCAATACGTTGATAAATCGTTGCCTGTAGACAACGATTTCTCTGAACCGACGCTAGGGCTAGAAGCCCCATGGGGTGTTGGACAACTTGTGTTCATCCACGATTCTAAAAGGCTGAACAACCCACCAGCGACGTTTACAGAGCTATTAAGTTACGCTCAGGCATACCCAAATCGTATTAGCTACCCTAAACCGCCTCAGTTTCATGGCACAAGTTTTTTGAAAGCGCTACTTATCGAACTGACAAACAACGACCCTCGCCTAATGAAGCCAGTGTCAGACGCCGAGTTTGCGCAAATCACTCAGCCACTCTGGTCCTACTTAGACAAGTTGCACCCAAATAGCTGGAAGCAAGGTAAGCAATTCCCATCGGGTTCACAGCAAACGATGCAGCTACTGGATGACAACCAATTAGATTTAGCCATTACGTTTAATCCGAACGAGGTTTTTGCTGCTCAAGCCGAAGGCACCTTATCCGACAGCACCAAAGCGTATGCAATGGAATCTGGCGCGTTATCTAACATCCATTTCCTCGCTATTCCTTGGAATGCACGGGCGAAGGAAGGCGCAAAAGTGGCCATCAATTTCTTGCTTAGCCCTGAGGCACAATCTCGAAAAGGTGATATAGAAATATGGGGTGATCCTTCCGTCCTTGAATCCAAACATTTGACGGGCAGTGCAAAAAACACCCAGTTGTTTAAATCGGTCGCTGAACCACATCCAAGCTGGCAGGTTGCGCTAGAGCAAGAGTGGCTCAAGCGCTACGGTCAATAAACCTATTCCTCCCTCTTTAAAAGGGGGAGGTACAACACAGAAAGACATAATGTTAAGACCCCTATATTTTTTGATGATCGCTGTATGCATTGCCCCTACCATCCCAGGGTTTGTAGGTGTGGTGCTTTCATCGATAAATTACATTCCTCCGCTAGGCTATACCGAACCGTCAATCAATGGTTTTAGCGCTGTATTTGCTTGGAGTGGCGTGTGGGAGTCTATTTTACTAACGGTATCAACAACATTAGTCAGCACATTTCTAGCGTGTATGCTGACGTTTTTCATTCTTCAAGCCTGCTGGCGTTCCACGTTCTGGCAGAAGGTCGAACTGACGCTTTCCCCCCTACTCGCTTTGCCTCATGTCGCTTTTGCTATTGGGTTTTCATTTCTGTTTGCGCCAACAGGAATCGTCGTTAGAGCGCTACACCCAATTCTAGAAATGATGCCTATTTTTGATGATACGATTTGGGACTTTAATATTGTTCACAACCAAGCTGGTTGGGGATTGATCGCCGTACTGACTCTGAAAGAAATTCCTTTTTTGCTGCTCATGAGCATTCCTATTTTACAGCAGCTAAAAATTCACCAAACAACACAAGTTGCGCATAGCTTGGGGTACAACGATGCACAAATGTGGTGGAAATGCATTTTCCCACAATGGTTGCCTAAACTCCGGTTCCCTTTGCTTGCTGTGCTCGCATACGGGGCTTCCGTTGTTGATCTTGCATTGATTGTCGGGCCTACGAACCCACCCACCTTTGCCGTGCTGGTTTGGCAATGGTTTAATGACCCCGATCTGTCTTTGCTTCCCCGCGCAGCAGCAGGGGCGGTGATGCTGTTCTTCGTCTGCTCTTTACTCATTGCCGTGTTACGGGGCGTTGAAACGCTTTCTGTGAAGAAATGCCGAACTTGGCAGGTTGGCGGTCGCTTCGGCATCAAAATGCCCGGAAAAACGCTGTTCTTAGCCACCACGCTGATTGCCTTTCTTACCTTGCCTATCATGGTGATTTGGAGCTTTGCACAGCGCTGGCGTTTTCCCGATTTATTCCCAACTCGGTTGAGTGAACGTTTTTGGTCAAACGAGTGGCAAGGCATTATTCCTACGGTATTGGATAGCCTGTCGATAGCCATTATTTCATCAACCATCGCCCTTATCCTCGCATTGGTTGGTCATGAATATCGCATTCGGTATCGTCTGCATGTTCCGGGATTCATTATCGCCATTCCAATGCTGGTGCCTCAGCTGTCTATTTTGTTTGGGCTTCAGATCACAACACTGCTTTTCTCATCCGATGCATATTATTTCTGGGTATGTTGGGCGCATGTGTTTTTCGCCTTCCCGTATGTATTTCTTTCACTCGATGGCCCTTGGCGTAGCTACGACAATCGCCTTACTCAGGCCGCCCTCAGTTTAGGGAAATCTCCTTTCAAGGCATGGTGGTCGGTTAAAGCTCACATTCTCTTCCCTGCCATCATTTATGCTTGGGCGGTAGGCATTAGTGTGAGCTTGGCTCAATATTTGCCTACACTTATGCTGGGTGCAGGAAGGATTGCAACCATCACGACAGAAGCCGTGGCATTAACCAGTGGGCACGACAGACGAGTTACTGCCATTTATGCACTTTGGCAGGCACTCCTGCCGTTAATATTTTTCACGTTTGCTATGCTCACCAATCAGTTACAAAACCGACGTTTACGTCGTACACAATTAGTAAGGACCGAAAGCCTTCATGACGCTTCAGCTAAAAAACCTCGTCATCCGTGACCGAGAAAACAAAGCCCTTTTTAATCCGATTTCTTTTGAAGTCGGAGATGGTGAAGTCTTTACCTTGATGGGTCCCAGTGGATGCGGTAAATCGTCATTACTCAGTGCCATTGCTGGGCATCTTGCCGACGATTTCAAATACACTGGCAGCATCTTGATCGAAGACAAAGAGGTTGGCAACGTAAGCCCCCATCGGCGGCAAGTCGGGTTTCTTTTCCAAGATGATTTGCTATTTCCTCACCTTAATATTTGGGAGAACTTGGCGTTTGCTCTACCAAATACAGTGAAAGGTCAAGAACGCAATCAACAAGCGATGCTGGCATTAGAAAAAGTTGGGCTAAAGAAATTGGCAAACTCATTCCCAAATCAAGTGTCTGGTGGACAAAGAGCTCGCGTTAGCTTGCTTCGAATGTTGCTCGCCGAACCCAGAGTCGTCTTACTGGATGAGCCATTCAGTAAGTTGGATAAAGATTTGCGCGTCCAATTTCGAGAGTGGGTGTTCCAACAGCTAAAAGACGCCAACATACCCGCTTTGATGGTCACGCACGATGAAGCCGATGTACCAAAGAACAGTGCGTGCTTAAGCTGGCCATGGGAGAATGCCCATGCTTGATAGATTCAGTGTTAAGGTCATTCGCGCTCCACTCAATATGGTGGCTCAATCACTGGATAAGTTAAACGTCACCGCCAATCAGGCAACATTTGTTGGTTTTCTTATTGGCTGTTTGGCTTTTCCAGCGTTGATTCTTCAGGAATACAGCTGGGCACTGCTATTTATTGTATTAAACCGAATTGGTGATGGCATTGATGGCGCATTAGCCAGAAGACATGGCATCACGGATTCTGGCGGCTTTCTCGACATCAGTTTGGATTTCCTATTCTACTCTTTAATCCCATTTGGGTTCGTTGTTGCCAACCCAGAAGCCAATGCTATTGCTGGGGCATTTCTGATTTTTTCATTCATTGGTACTGGGTGCAGCTTTTTGGCTTTTGCGGTGATGGCAGGCAAACATAATATTGATAACCCGGTTTATACCAACAAATCGCTCTACTACATGAGTGGCATTACTGAAGGAACCGAAACCATTGCGTGTTTTGTTTTATTCTGCCTATTCCCGCAATACTTCGCGGTCATTGCCTTTGTGTTTGGTTCTCTATGCTGGATGACCACATTCACTCGAATTTGGTCGGGGTTTCATACGTTGAAAAATATCGAACGTGACAATACTGTGCCGGAAAATGCAACCGTTACGGATCAGGGTGAATAAACAAAAAAAGAAGAGATCTCACTAAGATCTCTTCTTATTGGTGCTTGTCTTACTTTTCGCCTAGTCCAGCTAAAAATGGTGCCGACCATTGATCTGCTATCGCTTTTGGTCGTCAGACAGTCTGCTCACCCTCTTTAATCACTTCAAGCCAACCCTTAACAGACGATCTGATTTAGCCCAACCACCAACCTTTGCACCGCTTCGACTAATTGTTCTTCATTGGCGTTGGTAAAGTTCAGCCGAATTGCCGATTTTTGCCCTTCATTGCTTGGATAAAAAACAGGGCTTGGCACAACCGCCACACCATTTGCCAATAATGCTTTTGCAAGCACATACGTGTCGCATTCAGGTAGCGTGACCCAAATAAACATCCCCCCCTGAACCGCTTGCACATCACAGGTTGAGGGAAGAGACGCATCCAGAGCCGTTTTTAAGCACTGGTAACGTTGGCGGTATAAATTCCGAATAGCAGTAAGGTGTTGCTCAAAATCAGGATGGGTTAGCAGCCCCAAAAGCACCGCTTGCATGGGAACGCTAGAATGCAAATCCGCCCCTTGTTTAATTTTGATCAGGGGCTCTAAATACGCTCGCTTTCCTGTTACAACCCCCATGCGCAAACCCGGAGAAGCTATTTTAGAAAACGACCTTAAAACAATGGAGTGCTGCGGACAAAAGTCCGAAACCATGGGTAAGGCTTCGCCTTCAAACCTCAACTCGCGGTAGGGCGCATCTTCGATAAACGCCACATTATGCTGTTTGCACAGTTCGGCAACCCGTTTGCGCACTTCTAAAGACCAGCACACTCCGGTTGGATTATGAAAGTCAGGCACCGCATAAAACATTTTCGGCTGTTCAGAGACAAAGCACGCTTCAAGTTCTTGAAGGTTTGGACCCGCCTCAGTTTGTGACACCGTCACTATATTTGCCTGTGCAAACCCAAAGACTTGCATCGCACCAAGGTAGCTAGGCGCTTCCATCACCACTTTATCACCAGGGTTAACATAAGCTCTTGCAATCAAATCAAGGCCTTGCTGCGAACCAGTACACATCATGGCTTGGTGAGTCTCTGGCAATTCATAAGCGGAGGATAAGTGATCCAGTAATGGGGGGTAACCTGCCGTCAGCCCATATTGAAACACATGAGTCTGTTCAGAAAGATTTTCTATAACGGGCTTCATGATTGAAATGGGAAACGTCGATTCATCAGGCAACCCGCCTGCTAGCGATATCACATTTTTATCGCTCGCCGCACTGAGTATTTCGCGAATATACGAGGATTGAACTTGTTTTAGAGATTGTGCGACTTCCATTTTTATTCCGTTTCAGTATTGGATACTGCCATTGATATTACGCACAGTTGTAAAAAATTGTTTGTCCATTTATGCTTATCATTATGTCCATTTATGCTATTTAGTGATTTTTTAAAAAGCCTTTAGTTATGAACTCACAACATGTTTCACGAATCAATGACGTACTTTTTCACATACACCAAGACATCAGTGAAACCTTAAGCGTCAAAGAACTTATGTCAATTGCCGCATACTCTGAACAACATTTTCACCGTGTGTTTAAAAGTGTTGTCGGCGAATCCATACACCAATATATCCGGCGCACCAGAATGGAGTACGCCGCGAATCAACTGATGTTTGATACCAGCTCGCCTATTCTAGACATTGCCACCCATTGCGGGTTTAGCTCACTTTCCTCTTTCAGCCAAGCATTTAAGTCAACGTTTGGTATGTCGCCAGGTGAATGGCGTAAGCACGATTTGAAGGTATCGGATAAGCCCTATCTGAAGGACTCGGAAATTGCACAGGGCTATGAACGCGTATCGCAGCGCGAGTTACCCGCTCCCAAAATAACGGACGTTCCCGATATCATGGCGGCGTATGTGAGGCACAGCGGGTACAGCCGCTCCATTCGCAATGCGTGGCTAACATTGCAAGCATGGACAAACAACGAAGGGGTGGCGTTCACTCATCAATATGGTCTGCATCACTCTAACCCCGCTTGGGTTGAACTTGACCAATGTCGATACGTCGCCTGTGTTGCCATCAAGGAACCACTGAAATTTCGCGGTGTAGTTAACCAAATGGTGATTCCCGGTGGGTTGCACGCTGTATTTAGGCTCACAGGGATCTATGGTGAACTGCTTCCGCAAATCAGTGCAGTATTGGAAACTTGGCTACCAACATCGGGGTTCAAGCTCCGTTCGACCCCCGCATACGTGCACTATCATAAGAATCACTTTCTCAGTGATGATGAAACATTCGAACTCGACTTTCATCTTCCTGTGCGTTTTTTCTAATTCCGCCCCTTTAATTGATATTTAGCTCAATTATTAGACATGCAAATCATACTGATGATCATTTCGTTGCCCTTTTAGCAAGAATTGTTATCATCGCGGGATAAATAGTCGGGGGGCCTTAGGGCTGAGATCGCATCGCGAGACCCGTTGAACCTGATTCAGTTAGCACTGACGTAGGGAACTATACCTCTCTCTTTCGATGGATCGATCTCGTTACCAATCCACGGCTAAGTTAGAAAAGTTCTCGCACGTCTGTATGCGGGAGCTTTATATGACACCTTCTAATCAAGCGAGCACCAACCTTACTCGTAAAACGCCCATCGTTTTAACCATTGCGGGTTCGGACAGTGGCGGTGGCGCGGGCATTCAAGCCGATATTAAAGCCATCTCAGCAACAGGCGGTTTCGCGTGTTCCGCCATTACTGCTATTACGTCACAAAATACGCTTGGGGTTTCCGCCATTCACCCTATTCCTTTGGATCATATCGCAAGCCAGCTGGATGCCGTATTTTCTGATCTCAATGTGGTTGCCGTCAAAGTCGGCATGCTGGCCGATTCAGGTATCATCAAAGTCGTTGCAGACAAGATCAGACAATATCAGCCCAAACATTTAGTCGTCGATCCGGTGATGATAGCCACCAGCGGCGACCTGCTGCTTGAGGAAAGTGCCATCAGCACATTGAAAGCGGAGCTCCTTCCCCTAGCTGACGTTATCACACCAAATTTACCCGAAGGCGCAACACTAACTGGCTCCCCTGTGCCCACAACCTCGTCTGAAATGGACGACATGGTGACAAAACTTCGTGCGCTTGGCTGTTCCTCCATATTGCTTAAAGGTGGGCATTTAGAACATGATGAAAATAGTGATGATTTGCTTATTTTCCCAAACTCTGTTGAAACACTCTCAGCGAAGCGAATCGAAACCAAAAACACCCATGGCACGGGTTGCACCTTATCTTCCGCTATCGCGTCCTACCTTGCCCAAGGTCATGATCTCGTTTCTGCTGTTACCCTTGGAAAATCATATATCACTCAAGCCATCATTCATTCTGGTGAGTTAGATATTGGTCAGGGGCATGGTCCTGTCCATCACTTCTTTAATGGGCACGAAAATGTGCGGTGATAACCCGAGCTTTTCAGCCATTACTAGAAAGCACTTTGCTCTAAAAATCGAAGAAGGTCACCTCCAATATGGCGATGCCGATACTCCGACGCTCTCAGGCATCAACATGACCATTCCTGTGGGGACATGGACCTGTCTGCTTGGAAGAAGCGGCTGTGGCAAAAGTACGTTATTGCGCTATCTCGCAGGTCTGCTAAACGACAAAGCGAAATGGGATGGGCAGATTGTACTGGAATCGAGAAAAGAGCAGGTGTCAGAAAAAGAGTGGGAAAGTGAATCCGCTGTGCATTGTCAGACCGTATCCATTCATGATCAAGTCGCTTATATGGGGCAACAAGATTTATTGATGCCTTGGTTATCGGCATTGGATAACGTCTTACTCAGTACTCGTTTTTCTGGCACTCGTTTTTCTGGTTCTCGTACCTTCGGTTCTTTTTTCTCAGGGACCAATCGCGAAAAAAACGAACACAGAGAAAAAAACGAACACAGAGAAAAAGCGCTGCATCTTCTGAATCAGGTGGGATTGGTCGATCAACACGCTCTTCTTCCACAAACTCTATCTGGTGGTATGCGACAACGTGTCGCTATTGCTCGAACATTAATGCAAGACAAGCCGATAGTGCTTATGGATGAACCCTTCTCCGCCCTTGATGCGGTGAACCGACATAAGCTACAAAATCTAGCTTGCGAATTACTCAAAGACAAAACCGTGTTACTCATTACTCACGATCCTCAAGAAGCCATTCGACTGGCTTCCAAGCTTTACATCATGCACAGCATCCCTACGCAAGCGCAGTCACTTCCTTTGCCCAATACGGCGGTACCCAGAAAGCTCGACGCCGAATGCGCGGCACTACAACAAAGTATTATTGAAAGGTTGGAAAAAGATTATGAGTAGCTCCAACCAAACAAAAGCGTTCTCCAAAACCTTATCTTTCTCGAAAGCCATTAAGCGCCGCGATCACGTCACGTACCCCATTATCCGTGCGGTCATCAGTGCGGCAGTGATGATCGGGATCTGGCAGGCGATTGTCGTCATTTTTGCGATGCCATCATTCATTCTTCCCGCCCCAATGGAGGTATTTGAACGCTTAATACAGCGGCAAGATGTCCTGTTAAAACACACTTGGGTGACCGCGCAAGAAATCTTATTGGGCTTACTGCTCGGACTTTCCATGGGGCTGGTTTTTGCACTTCAAATGTTGATGTTCAATCCGTTGAAGCGTTGGTTACTGCCTATTCTTGTCGCCAGTCAAGCGGTTCCTGTATTTGCGATCGCCCCCGTCTTGATGCTCTGGCTCGGCTACGGAATCACATCCAAAATCGTCATGGCAGCCATCATCATCTTCTTCCCGGTCACCACTTGTTGCTATGACGGTTTGCGCAATACACCAACTGGGTATTTGGATTTGGCGAAAACCATGGGGGCTTCGAAGTGGCAAACGTTACGCCACATTCAACTGCCCGCTGCGCTGCCCACCCTCGCATCAGGAATACGTGTAGCCGTTGTGGTTGCACCCATCGGCGCAGTCTGTGGTGAGTGGGTTGGATCGAGTGAAGGTTTGGGCTATCTCATGTTGCAAGCCAATGCCCGAATGATGATAGATGAAATGTTCGCGGCGCTCTTTATTTTGTCTGCCTTGTCTGTGTCTTTGTATTTCATTGCCGACGAAGCGCTTAAAAAGCTTATCCCTTGGGAAGGGTAAGGTATCTCACGATTTCAGTGCCTCATTGGGGCATAGCTAAAAAGGAAAATCATTTGAAAAAGAACAACATGATCAGCGCAATTGCCCTTGCGGCAACCGCCTTTGCATTTAACGTAAGTGCAGAAGAAAAGAAACTCACACTAATGTTAGATTGGTTTGTTAACCCTAATCATGGCCCCATTGTTATCGCTAAAGAACGCGGTTACTTCAAAGAAGAAGGCTTAACAGTGGAGGTTCAAGAGCCTGCCGATCCAAGCACACCGCCTAAACTGGTGGCGGCGAATAAAGTGGATCTTGCGATTTCTTACCAGCCCAATCTCACTATCGATGTTGCCGCGGGGCTTCCATTGATTCGCTCGGCAACCTTAGTCGCGACGCCACTGAATACGTTAACGGTATTGAAAGATAAAAGCGTCAAGAATTTGAGCGATCTTAAGGGCAAGAAAATTGGTATTGCGATAGCGGGTAATGAAGAAGCAACGATTGGCACCATGCTTGAGACAGGCAACGTAAAATACAGTGATGTCGACATCATCAATGTCGGCTGGGCACTGTCTTCTTCTTTGGCGTCTGGAAAAGTGGATGCCATTTGGGGCGGATTTCGCAACTTCGAAAGTAACCAATTAGCCCTTGAAGGCTATGAAGCAAAAGCGTTTTTCCCAGAAGAGCATGGCGTACCCACTTACGATGAGCTGGTCTTCGTTGCGAACGCAAACACGCATGATAAAGAGGCCATCAAAGCCTTTAACCGTGCGTTAGAGAAAGCCACCACTTACATTGTTAACCACCCTCAAGAATCTTGGAAAGAATTTGTGGCGTATTCACCGGACACCCTCAACAACGAACTGAACAAACGCGCTTGGAATGACACTCTAACTCGCTTTGCCCTGCGTCCATCCGCGGTTGACCACAAACGATACGACGATTACGCCCAGTTCATGTTTGATAAGAAAATCATTCAATCCCTGCCTAAAGCCGAAGACTACGTCCCAAGCTTCAACTGATCGAGGAATCACGATGAATCACCAAGATTTGATCAATGCATGTCGCAGTGATTGGGAAGCGTACACCAAGCATTCATTTGTTCAGCAATTGGCGGACGGTTCTCTAGAGCAGCCTTGCTATTTGCACTATTTGAAGCAGGATTTTCTCTTCCTAAAGCAATATGCTCGCGCTTACGCACTGGCGATTTACAAAGCGAGAACCTTAGAAGACATGCGTGACGCGCTACCTAGTGTTCACGCATTATTGGATTCCGAGATTGCACACCATGTCTCGTATTGTGAAAACTGGGGTCTCAGTGAAGCCGATTTGGAAGCCGAAGCGGAAGATTTTGGTACCGTCGCTTATACTCGTTATGTGTTGGATGCGGGAATGACGGGCGATCTTATCGATTTGTATGCCGCACTTGCGCCTTGCTCTATCGGGTATGCAGAAATTGGTCGTCAACGGTTAGCGGATCCCGCAACGAAGCTGGAGGGGAACCCTTACGCAAGCTGGATTCAGCTGTATGGTGGTGATGAATTCCAGCAAAGTGTCGCGCAAGGAACCAGAACCATCGATAAACTTTTAGCAGATGTGGAGCTAGATAGCCCTCGTGGCAAAAACCTCATTCAGGTGTTTAAAACGGCAACCCGTATGGAGGTGGCCTTTTGGCAGCAAGGGCTGAATGCAATAAAGGACGGAAAGATATAAATGCTGGGGTCTGTCGACCCTAGTATTAACGATGCGAGAGCGCCTGAGTTGACTGTCACTTAGTTGGCGGCAGTCACTTAGTTGGCAGTCACTTGGCGACAGCTGCTTAGTCGAGAGCCACTTGGTCGACAGTGGCTGACTCGAAAGCACCGATGAAAATTATCTAGGGAGAGCTCATCACGGTTCAACCCTTTATGAAGCCAACCCGTTCAGGGAAAAACCGAGCCCTCTTTCCCTGTGCTGAAGGGCTTCGTTTGGCAGTCTTATGAAAACACCATGGCTTTTAAACTCGAGTTTTCATCTTTATCTTTAAACTCAGGTGGATTGTCTAATCGGTATTGATAAGTCAGTGCTGGTGCTTCGCTCTTCATTCCTTCAATTAAAAAGTCAGGGCTTACACTCGGTGAATTGACGCATGCGAGCACTTCCCCACCCTCTGTCAGTAAATCGGGTAAACGGCGCAGAATTTTTTGATAGTCTTTGGTGAGCGCAAAACTGCCTTTTTGAAATGAAGGCGGATCAATGACAACAAGATCATAAGGTCCGTATTTCTTTATCTTCCCCCATGATTTAAAAATATCGTGCCCCATAAAATGGACGGCATTCAGGTTATGACCGTTTAATTTGTGGTTGTCTCTACCACGGCTCAAGCTTGATTTCGCCATATCAACATTCACTACCTGATCGGCTCCACCTTCTATAGCAACGACTGAAAAGCCACAAGTATAGGCAAATAGGTTTAATACCTTTTTGTGTTTTGCACGTTCACGCACCCAGTCTCTGCCAAACCGCATATCTAGGAATAAGCCAAAGTTTTGGTTTTTACCTAATTCCAATTGATACTTCAGCCCCGACTCGGTCACCACGGGTTTGAGATTTGGCTCGCCCAAAATCGCTTCAAAGGGTGCACCATCTTGGTAGCGATGTTGGAGCAAGATGGCCGTCAGTCCACGTTTCTGGTATAGCGCCTTTTTTGCTACATCTCGTAAACCAGCTTTAAGTTCCGTTAGAAATTCGGGATCGACGGGTTTGAATAGATGAACAACGATCTGCCCCTGTAACCAATCTACGGTTAATTGCTCTAACCCTTCCCAACACCGACCTCGACCATGAAACAATCGTCTCACCTCATCGGGTGTGTGCTCCATCACCGAATCAAGCTCAGCCCATAGCTGCTTAAGAGCGCCTGCATTCATTGTACTTTCACTGTTGGCCATATTAGATTCCAAGGAGTTTTCCACGCCTCTAGAGCGTCTTTTACTATTGATGACTGCCATTTTTCTCCGAGGTTAGCGTTTTCAGCAGGATGACAGCGCAATTCGAACAGTTCGCCGCCATAGGTGAACCTCAGAGCGTAGGCATGAAGATACCCTCGATCCGATTCGGATGATGGGTAATAAATGTCATCACCGATAATCGGAGAGCCGACGGACTTTAGCGCCACTCTGATTTGATGCGTTTTTCCCGTGTAAGGTTTACACAAAAACAAGCGCTCTCCCGCTTCTCCTGCTGTAGAAAAAAACTGTGTAATGGCAGGGTTGGTTTTACTGCTTACCAACTTCCAACTGGATCGCCGAGAGCGCTCCATATCACCTACGATCGTACCTTGCTTCTTTTTGGGCTTCTTAGCACCAATAGCGAGGTAGAATTTCTCTATGTCACGCTGCGCAAACAACAATGAAAGCTTACTCGCGGCTTCTGCGTGCCTTGCCAGAATGAGCATTCCAGATGTCATTTTATCTAAGCGATGCACTAGATAGAGCTGTTCATCCCCCGATACTTTCGCCACCTCAATCGGCAAGCTAACGTCACCATCGTCTTTATGTACACTGACATTGAAATGCTTATTAATAATGAGGAAATCGGAATGGGTATAGAGGATATCAAACATAAATGGCTCCTTCGCAGGCGCTGAATTATAGCGATTCCTACAGAAGAAGCCATTGTTTAAGGTCTGTGACCTAGATGCAAAAGCGATTTATGAAATGTCAAACGTCAAAACTACGCCTTTCAGTTCACTAACACGCTGGTTTAAGCTCGTTGCTCCGTTCGCGCTGAGACCTTTCACACTCTAGGGGAAAAGGCTTTTACCTAGTCGCCTAATTAAGCAGTGATCTTCTACGCAAAGAACACCACAAGCATTAATACAGGGCAAACCACTCGTACATAGAGGGGCCAAATTTTCCAAAATATTGAGTTTTCAACATCAGGGTAACCCTGGCGAATTTCTTCAAGTACTTTGTTTCTGTGCCAAATCCACCCAACAAGCAATGCCCAAACTAAACCCAATATAGGCTGAGCGTATACCGTTGTTGCCTGTACCACTAAACCAAATAAAGAGCCAAAGTTCAAAACGATCATCGCCGAAATCAGCGTAATCACGCCACCTATCCATACAACAGCAACGGAACGGGTTTGCTTTAATTCTTCTATCGCACAAGCAACGGGCACTTCCAGCATTGAAATGGATGACGTCAGTGCGGCAATGATCATGAGAGCGAAAAACATCATGCTCGCGGCAATACCAAAGCTACCCATAGTATCGAACATGGCTGGAAGAACAGTGAACACCAGTGTGTCTGAACTTAGCAATGCGCCACTGTCATCGAAAATTTGAACACCATGCTGTTTTGCAACGAACATAGCAGGTAAAACCAGTAAGCCCGCACCAATAGCGATTCCAGTATCGACAAGAGAAACCTGTACTGCGGTTTTAGGAATGTTTGTATCTTTCTTTAAGTATGAGCCATAAACCATCATGGTTGCCACACCCAAGGAGAGAGAGAAAAACGCCTGCCCCATCGCACTCACCACTAAATCCGAGCTAAAATGCGAAAAATCGGGAACGAGATACATCCTAAGCCCTTCGGATGCGCCATCTTGAGTAAGAATGTACCCAATCATCACCACAAACAAGACAAGTAACACAGGCATTAATCGAGTGGACCAACGCTCAATACCCTCAGCGACACCACTGCTGACTACGTACATAGTGGCAATCATAAACAAAACCATCAGAAATAAATTTCGGCTATCACCGAAACTCGTCAACCATGTCGACGCTTCATTTAGCCCCACGATTTCCAAAGCGCTTCCAGCAAACTCACCAAACAGCCAACCGGCAATAATGGCATAAAAACTGAGAATAAGAGACGCCGCAGTCATTGCAACGATGCCTAACAACACCGCACCCAATTTTCCATTTGGCCAAACGGTTTTAAGAGATTGAATGGGATTGGATTGACCGTATCGACCAATAGTAAGTTCTGCTATGAGCATTGGACACGCCAACACAAAAACCATCACAAGATAGGTAATGAGAAATACTGCACCACCATTACTGGCCGCTTGAGTAGGGAACCCCCAAATATTGCCTAAACCTACAGCACTGCCCGCTGCTGCCATAATGAAGCCCAATTTAGATGAGAATTGAGCACGAGATGTTGATGCCATAGATACCGCCTGATTGGATCAGCAATTGTAAAGCAATGTTTACACTTTCTGAATTTCTTATTTTTAACTGTTCGATGGCAAGTAAAACAGCTTGGGACTAAAATTGGAAGCGCCCTTGGTCTAATTAGTCAAAAACACCCCAATCACAAGCATCATTAGCTCACTTATTAATCAAAATCAGTTTGATATCTTACGAAAAATAAAATATCCGAAATTAACAACCACGACAAATCCGTACAATTTATTTACACAATAGCTCGGTAGCATTCTCTTCCCTTCAAGCTATTCCACCCTTTTCTCATTCTTAATAGGGATATACGAGCAGTAGTGGTTCCTTCTTAAGCTCTCTCTGCTTATAGTGTTAGAATTCATTCGTTACCACTCTGATTTGTCGAGGAAAATGGAAAAGTTCTATCAGTTTGTCGCTCTGTTTGGTCTGGTTGCCTATTGGGTACTCGTTGCAGGAGTTACTATCCGCGTAGTACTTAAGCGCAGAGCTGTCAGCGTTTCTTTGGCTTGGTTGATGATCATCTATATCATCCCAATCCTTGGCATTGCTTGCTACTTTCTGTTCGGCGAACTGAACCTAGGCAGAAAACGAGCCGAGCGTGCTCAACGCATGTTTTCTCCTTACGAATATTGGTTTAACCAACTGCACGATTGCCAAGCCCACCTACCAGAATTGATGGAAGGTCAGATTTCCCAAATTCACGATCTTTGCTCAAATCGCACTGGCATTCCGGCTCTTTGTGGTAATACACTTTCGCTGCAAACTTCTCCGGTAAAAATCCTTCAATCCGTCATTGAAGACATAAAATCGGCAAAACATCATATCCGAATGGAATTCTACATTTGGCACCCCGGTGGATTGGCAGACTCCGTAGCATCCGCCTTGATACAAGCTTCAAAGCGAGGAGTGAAAGTTCAAGTCCTTCTCGATTCCGCAGGCAGCCATCGTTTTCTCAAAAGCCATTGGAAAGTCATGATGGAAACGGCAGGAATTGAAGTCGTTCATGCGCTCGCAGTGTCTCCTATGCGCGTATTCCTGCGCCGATTAGATTTGCGTCAACACCGAAAAATCATTGTGGTGGACGACGAAATCGCCTACACAGGTTCAATGAACATGGTTGATCCTGCTCATTTCAAACAAGGTGCTGGCGTTGGGCAGTGGATCGATGTGATGGTTCGTATTTCAGGACCAACCGTGAACGTATTGTCCGCCATTCATGCGTGGGATTGGGAAGTAGAAACCGGTAAAAGGGAATTTCCGACCTTCCCTCAATGCCCTGTTGATAAAACAAACGGCTTGCACCCTGTTCAAGTTGTGCCATCTGGCCCCGGTATGCCTGAAAATCTGATTCAACAAGTGATGATTCTTTCCATCAATCAGGCGAAAGAAACCGTCAGAATTACCACACCCTATTTTGTGCCCAGCGATCAGTTACTCGAAACACTAAAAATGACGGCGCAGCGCGGCGTTAAAGTACAACTTATCATTCCTCACCGTAATGATTCCATCATGGTGAAGTGGGCATCTAAGGCGTTTTATACTGAGCTGCTGAACTCCGGCATTGAAATTTATGAATTCCATGGCGGTCTTTTACACACTAAATCGGTTGTAATCGATCAGCATCAATGCTTGATTGGAACCGTAAACCTCGATATGCGTAGCCTTTGGCTAAACTTTGAAGTTACGTTAGCCGTTGATGACGCATCTTTCACGAAAGAGCTTTATTGGCTTCAAGAGTCTTACATAGAAAATGCGCACAAAATCGAGTCGGCTACATGGTCAGAACGAGGAATTGTTCATCGAATTTTTGAACGTGCCTATTTCTTACTCAGCCCCCTACTTTAAAGGGAAATAACGCTTGCTTTTCCCCCTCTTAAAATGGTTTAAATAGAATCAAATCTTTCAAGGGACAAGGAACATAAATGTCTGAGAAATACCAGACCAAGCTAGTCACAGCAGGGCGCAATAAGAAATGGACAAATGGAGTGGTGAACCCTCCGGTTCAACGTGCATCAACTGTCGTTTTCAATACCGTTGCAGAAAAACACAAAGCCACCATTGAGCGCCAAGGCCCCACCCTTTTTTATGGACGCCGTGGCACACAAACACATTTTGCATTTCAAGAAGCCATGGTCGAAATTGAAGGTGGTGCGGGTTGTGCACTCTACCCTTGTGGCACAGCAGCCATCACTAGCGCCATTCTTTCCTTTGTCGAATCAGGCGATCACATATTGATGGTTGACACCTGTTATGAGCCAACGCGTGATTTTTGTAACGTGATGCTCAAAAAAATGGGGGTGGAGACAACCTATTATGATCCTATGATCGGGGAAGGAATTCGCGACCTTATTCAGCCAAACACCAAAATTTTGTTCACCGAATCCCCCGGCTCTATCACCATGGAAGTGCAAGACTTACCAACGTTGTCCAACATTGCCCACGAAAGCGATGTGATTGTCATGTTAGACAATACATGGGGTGCGGGTGTTAACTTTTCACCATTTGAGCATGGTGTGGACATTTCCATTCAAGCCGCCACAAAATACATCGTGGGTCATTCAGACGTGATGTTAGGTACTGCGGTCGCTTCAGAAAAGTATTGGGATCAGCTTCGAGAGCAAAGCTATTTACTTGGTCAGTGTGTTTCACCCGATGATGCTTACTTAGGTTTGCGTGGTATTCGCACGCTGGATGTTCGTTTACGCCAACATCATGAAAACGGCCTAAAAGTGGCCAGATGGCTTGAGTCACGCCCCGAAGTGGACCATGTTAGACATCCCGCCCTTGAATCCTGCCCTGGGCATGAGTTCTTTAAGCGCGATTTCACAGGTGCTAATGGTTTATTCTCATTTGTATTGAAATCCAGCTACCCTCGTGCCACGACAGCGCTGTTGGATGACATGAAACACTTTAGCATGGGCTATTCTTGGGGCGGTTTTGAAAGCTTGATTTTGGCGAATGAACCGAAAAGCTTTAACTGCCTAAGAACAGTGGCAAACCCTAACTTCGAAGGAACGTTGATCCGTCTGCATGTTGGCTTAGAGGATACTGACGACTTGATCGCCGATCTGGAAGCAGGATTTGAGCGATACAATGCCGTGATGCTTGAAAAGTAATCGCTAAGACAATTCATCGCTAAGACAATAAAAAACCCCAGCGTAACAGCTTGGGGTTTTCCTGAAAAGTAGTGGTTGCTGGGCACAGATTTTAGGTCACTTTGACTTAGGGCAATCCACGGTATGATCGTTCACCATCCCAACTGCTTGCATAAACGCGTAGCAGATGGTTTCGCCAACAAACTTAAAGCCACGTTTTTTCAAGAATTTACTCATCTCTTTCGACTGCTCTGTTGACGCTGGAACTTGATCCGCGGACGTCCATTGATTGATCTTTGGTTTACCATCAACAAATTGCCAAAGCGCATTAGATAATGAACCATATTCCTTTTGAAGTTCCAATGCTGCACGAGCATTGCTGTATACAGAAGCGATTTTTCCTTTATGCCTCACAACGTCAAAGTTTTCGATAACATGGGCAACATTTACTTCACCGTGCGTGGCCAGCTTTTCGATATCGTAATGTTCAAACGCGCTTCGATACCCTTCGCGCTTTTTCAAAATGGTTAACCAACTTAATCCAGCTTGAGCCCCCTCAAGCGTGATGAATTCAAATAAAACTTGATCATCATAGACGGGCACACCCCACTCAGCATCATGGTATTCCCTCTCCAATTCATGATGAGTTGCCCACTCGCACGTCGTATCTGTCATGCTATTTCCTTAACATTACACTTCGGCTTAAACCGTTTCATACCCAAGTAGCGCCAAATCCAAGACTTACAATACCGTTAGCCCACCATGAGGCAGGCTAACTTATGGCTTAGTATTTAACCGCTGACTTAGTATTTAACCGCTGGCTTAGATCTCAACCTTCATTCGATGAGGTAAACGATACCGCACTGGTACGACAATAAGTGTCAGTACTGTCACAAAACCTAAAGCCAACATGATGGTCTCTTTGCCACTGTATCACTGTTGTTTTTTTCATCAGCTTCTGTGTCGACTGCTTGGAAAGTAAGTCAGAATTAGAGATTCTTAAACTCTCGATTCACTTTGAAAGCATCTGACGTTACGTACGCTTCCATACCTTGTATCGAAACTTCGAGATCAGACAGTTCACGTTCGAGGTTATGAATCACTTGGCTAGGCGTGCCTCCAGATTGCCAAGGCTTGCTTTTCAATTTGTGTTCAAATTGAGGCGCACTACTTTGTTTAATACTTTTTGGTTTCTTCTCTAGCATTAATGCTAACGCGATGTATGCGACAATCACAAAAAAGCCAAAACCTAGTAACGCTGCTGACACGACCAAAATCCTAACTAACCAGATCTCAGCACCAAAGTACTGGGCTATGCCGGCACAAATGCCGGCAATTTTTCCATTCTCTGCGTCTTTATATAAGCTCTTCTTTTGGCTCATTGATTATGCCTCCAGTTTGGCGATTCAGCATCGAGAATACGTTCTAGCGTTTGAACTCGTTGCTGCATCGACTCTGCGTGGCGAGTCAGGGATTGCAGCTTTTCAAAGTCTTCATCTGACAATCCCTGCGCCGTTTTTCGTTTACTGCGGTAATGCAGCACTAGCCATATTGGTGCCACAAAGATTAAGAATACAATCAATGGGGCGGTGATAAACGCTGCTGACATACAGAGACTCCATTAGTTAATTACTTGTCTTTTTTATTTTGGCTCATTTGTTCTTTCATTTTTGCGAGCTCTTTTTCAATCTCGTCTTGTGCTTGCAATTCAGCAAACTCTTGATCCAGTGAACGTCCTGTCGATGTGAAGCTGTCGGCTTCCGCTTCCAGTTCATCAATTTTACGCTCGTACTGTTCAAATTTGGACATCGCTTCTGCCGTACGGCTGGCGTGAAGGTGCTTTTGCACATCGCGGCGGTTACCCGCAGCTTGGCGACGGATCACGAGTGCTTGTTGTTTGGCACGCGTTTCGTTGATCTTGGCTTCAAGCTTACCAATTTCACCCGTTAACTTAGTAATGGTTTCATCGACGAGTGTTTGCTCTGTGTGCAATCCACGCGCCATTTCTTCCAGTTTTTGCTTTTCAATGAGCGCGGAACGAGCCAAGTCTTCACGCTGTTTAGTGAGTGCAAGTGTTGCCTTGTCTTGCCATTCTTTTATTTGACGCTCCACTGTATCAACGCGACGAGACAATTCTTTTTTGTCTGCGATGGCACGAGCAGAGTTTGTACGGACTTCCACCAACGTGTCTTCCATTTCCTGAATGATAAGACGAATCATTTTTTCAGGATCTTCAGCTTTGTCGAGAAGTGAGCTGATGTTTGAATTCACGATGTCCGCAAAGCGAGAAAAAATACCCATAATTGATCTCCTGTTTATGATTGTTCAACTTGGTATGGTTTCTATAATACACAATGCGTGCCAACTTTTATTCTACTTAAAATACAATAAGATAGATAAAAACATCATTTCCCCTTTACTATGCTATGATTGATAACACCAACAGTTGGTAAATTTCGCCACTTAATTAGGGAACACTGCATGAAACAGCAAAATCTTATTGGAGAATCCCCTTCTTTTCTCTCTGTTCTCGATAAAGTATCAAAGATAGCGCCTATCGAACGCCCTGTTTTGGTCATTGGGGAAAGAGGAACAGGTAAAGAACTGATTGCTCAACGTCTACACTATCTTTCAAAGCGATGGGATCAACCACTTATTTCGATGAATTGCTCTACATTAAGTGAGGGATTAATTGATTCAGAGCTGTTTGGCCATGAGGCGGGATCATTTACTGGCTCAAAAGGCAAGCACCAAGGTCGATTCGAACGCGCAGAGAATGGCTCGCTTTTTATGGATGAGCTTGCTACTGCCCCTCTTTCTGTGCAGGAAAAACTCCTTAGGGTGATCGAATACGGTGAATATGAAAGAGTGGGAGGAAACCGAACGCTGTCTGCCGATGTCAGATTAATTTGTGCAACCAACGCCAATTTGCCTGAAATGGCCGAGAATGGTGAGTTTAGAGCCGACCTGCTTGATCGCCTAGCGTTTGATGTTATTCACATCCCGCCACTACGCCATAGAAAAGAAGACATTCTTCTCCTTGCAGAACAGTACGCCATTAAAATGTGCCGTGAACTTTCACTGCCTATTTTTATCGGTTTCACAGATCATGCAATACAGTCACTGCTTGATTATCAATGGCCAGGAAATGTACGAGAATTAAAAAATGTTATTGAGCGTGCTATCTATCAGCAAGGCGCAGGGGAAGCCCCTATTGATGAACTGATCTTCAATCCCTTCAGCACCGATTGGCTACCCGAACACCATCAAAATGACAGTGGCAATTCTACTAGCGACACAATGACCGACATTTCCGATATACAGTTTCCAATCGATTACAAAAGATGGCAAGAAGACCAAGATCTCGCTTTGTTACACAAGGTGCTCGACGAATCCAAACATAATCAAAGACAAGCTGCGAAAATGCTCAGCTTGAGCTACCATCAATTAAGGGGCATGTTGAGAAAATACAATCTCGTTGGTCAACAATCTGAGTAAAGTATCCGATCGGTTTTTTCTTTTGTGGAAAAGGGTGTGCGATGATTCTCATTTGCCCAAACGAAATCAGACTAATCATTTGGTCTGTCAGGTAAAAAATGTTAAATTGACCAGATCGAGAGGTACTAATGAGCACAGACATTATTACCTCGTTAAGTGCCAGAATTCTCGTCTCTATGAAAGCGTTCATACAATTGTCCCTAACCGTCGCCAGCGCATGGCTTCTCAGTGCATGCAGCGATGATATTGATCACAGCATCGTAAAAAAACAAGGCTTTGTTTATTGTGGTCAAAACTCACCTATTTCATTTAACCCCCAGCAGGTAGACAGCGGATTAACGTCTGAGGCACTTAGCCAGCAATTGTTTAATACGCTCCTAACGCTCGAACCCGAAACACACGAACCTGTATCCAACTTGGCAGAACGTTGGGATATTAATGAAGATGGAACCGAATACCTATTTTACCTAAGAAAGAATGTAGAGTTTCAAACCACGCCTTGGTTTACTCCGTCCAAGCCCTTTTCTGCTCAAGATGTTGTCTTCAGTTTTGAACGCATTCTTAAAAGTTCGCACCCTTTCCATTATTTAGGACAAGGTCGCTACCCTTGGTTTGAAGGCATTGATTTTAACGGGTTAGTAAAATCAGTCGAGGCGGTCAGTGATCACCAAGTAAAGTTTACGCTCACTCGTGCAGATAATACTTTTCTCCCCAACATTGCAACGCCCTACGCGGTCATTCACTCCAGTGAATACGCGAATCAATTGATAGAAAAAGACAACAAACATCAGATCGATTTACACCCTATAGGTACGGGCCCCTTCTATTTGGATGAATACCAAACGGGTGATTTTATTAGAGTGAAAAAGCACGCAAAATATTGGCAAGGTGAGCCTGTCATGGAGCAAGTGGTTTTTGACATATCCACTCGAGGAACAGGCACGTTAGCAAAATTGCTCCGTAATGAATGCGACGTTTTATCTTCGCCTGTCTCCAGCCAATTACCGATTATTATTGAAAATGACGAATTGGTTCTGCATGCAAAGCCTGCGATGAACGTAGCGTTTATTGCACTGAACACGTCGCATCCTGCATTAAAAGATCGTCGTGTACGCAAAGCGCTCAACCTCGCCATCAATCGACAAGTCATCTTAGATTCCGTTTATTACGGCACTGGCTCTATTGCTTATACTCTTTTGCCACCCAGCTCATGGGCCTATCAAAAAGACAGCATTCAGATTCGCTATGATCGAAATTATGCTAAGGCGTTAATGGAAGAAGCTGGCTTATCAAAAGGGCTGACTTTGTCGATGTGGGTACCACTGGAACCACGTCCATACAACCCTAGCCCACGAAAAACAGCAGAACAAATACAAGCAAGCTTTGCTGATATAGGCGTAACCTTGAACCTTCTTACTGATGACCGATTTAGTCGCGCTGAACTGAACAAAAATTTACCCAACGTCGATATGCTGCTAACGGGCTGGACTGCGAGTACAGGTGACCCCGACAATTTCCTGCGTCCACTGTTGTCGTGTAACGCCGAAAAAGCAGGGTTGAATGTTTCTATGTGGTGCAACCCAGACTTCGACTTCTTGCTGGATTTATCCCGAGAAACTAATCAGCCTAGGTATCGATTAAACTTATATCGCCAAGCGCAAAATCTATTGAATCAGGAAATGCCCGTCATTCCATTAGCCCATGGTATTCAATACCAAGCCAATCACGTTTCATTGACCGGATTTCAAATAAGCCCGTTTAACGTTCGCTCGTTCCATACCGTCGAAAGGAGCAAATAATGTTTCTGTACACTATTCGACGGTTAAACCTGTTTATCATCACTTTGCTGATCCTTACATTTGTTGGGTTCAGTATTCTTAGGCTTGATCCAAATTCCCCCCCTGCACTTAACGACTTGATTCCAGGTTGGTTTCAATACATTGGCGAAATCAGCCAATTCGATTTTGGTTTAAACGCACAAGGTGAACCTATTTGGGATGATCTTATGATGGTTTTCCCAGCCACTCTGGAATTGTGCTTTTTTGCCTTCTTCATTGCACTGATAATTGGGCTGCCTATTGGCACCATCGCTGGCACTCGACAGGGCAAATGGATTGATACTGTCATCTCGTTTACTTCTATGTCTGGCTTTGCCGCGCCGTTATTTTGGGTGGCACTGATGCTGATTCTCGTGTTCTCACTAAATTGGCAGCTTTTCCCAGTTGAAGGGCGCTATGATCTGCTCTACGAAATCGACCGCGTTACTGGGTTTGCCATTATTGATGCCCTACTCTCTGAAAACCCACTGCGAGCAAACGCGCTTCATAGCGTACTGAAGCATCTAATACTGCCTTGTGCTGTTCTTGCTCTTGCCCCTACCACTCAAATCATTAGTTTAATGAGGGCTTCGGTCGCGGAAGTGATGCAGCAAAACTACATACGCGCCGCCAAAATAAACGGCTTGTCCAAATACGAGATAGTCATCGAACACGTCATTCGAAACGCACTTCCACCTATTATCCCCAAATTTGGTGTACAGCTATCTAGCATGCTGACGTTTGCCATTATTACCGAGTCCATATTCAACTGGCCGGGTATTGGTCGTTGGTTGCTTGATGCACTGTCAAATCAAGATTATGTTGCGATTTCTGCTGGCGTTATGGTTGTTGCAACCTTTGTTTTGATTGCCAATATTCTGTCGGATTTGATCGGGGCATTTGCAAACCCTCTGGTAAGAAAGGAATGGTATGCTGACAAATAATGTTTATCAGGAAGAACGCGTTCCTACACAGTTTGAACATTTCTGGAATAACTACCGAAGTAACACGTTAGCGATGTTTGGGCTTTGGTGCTTTGTTATTCTATTGCTTATTACCCTATTCTCTCCATGGCTAACCCCTCATGATCCACAAGCTCAAACGGCAAACCTAAGGCTCCCTCCGTCATGGAATGATGAGGGTACCGTCGAGTTTTTCTTAGGAACTGACGATTTAGGAAGAGATATTCTCTCTCGGCTTATTGAAGGATCTCAGCTCACACTTGGGGCGGGCATTCTGATAACCGTTATTGCTGGTGTTATTGGTTGCGCTATTGGTATTTTAGCGGGCATGACCAAAGGATTAATATCCAGTACCTTAAATCACCTACTCGACACCGTTATGTCTATTCCTTCACTTCTTCTGGCGATCATTTTCGTCGCCTTTTTAGGGTTTGGTGAATTTAATATTCTGCTGGCGATATGCTTAGCGTTAACACCTCGATTTATCCGCTCCGTCTATGTGGCGGTTCACAATGAAGTAGAAAAGGATTACGTCATTGCCGCACGTTTGGATGGAGCGAGAAATATCCATTTACTTTGGAATTCCATTTTTCCGAATGTTTTACCTGTCATCGCAGCAGAAATCACCATGGCGTTATCAGTCGCCATACTCGACATTACCGCATTAGGGTTTTTAGGGCTTGGGGCACAAGCACCCAGCACCGAATGGGGCGCTCTTCTTGGCGATTCGGTGGAGTTAATTTACTCTGCACCCTGGACAGTAACCCTACCTGGTTTAGTCATCATGTTTACTATTGTTGTCATTAACCTGGTTGGTGAAGGCACTCGACGTGCATTAAATGCGGGGACAGAATAATGCCACTGCTCGACATCAGACACCTAACAATAGAGATTGAAACGCCCCAAGGTAAAGTGAAAGCGGTGGATCGCATGAGCTTAACCATGAATGAAGGCGAAATTCGTGGGCTAGTAGGAGAATCGGGCTCGGGTAAAAGTTTGGTTGCAAAAGCGGTACTTGGCATAGCCAAAGACAACATGACGGTTACCGCAGACAGACTTCGTTTAGGCAATATTGATTTACTGCAACTGACACCACGCGAAAGAAGACGTGTTATTGCTCGTGACATCGCCATGATTTTTCAGGAACCTTCTACATGCTTAGATCCCTCCGAGCGCGTTGGACGACAGTTAGCGGAATCCATTCCTCGCGATTCGTTTGAAGGTCGATGGTGGCAATCGTGGAAATGGCGCAAAAGGCAAGCCATGGCCTTGCTTCATAAAGTTGGGATAAAAAACCATAAGCGTATCATGCGCAGTTATCCCTACGAACTGACCGATGGGGAATGCCAGAAAATCATGATTGCCATGGCCATCGCGACCAAACCAAAGGTATTGATAGCCGATGAGCCAACGAACGATTTGGATCCGATTACGCAGTCTCAAATTCTCAGGTTGCTAAGCCGAATGAATCAAGTGAATAACACCACCATTCTGCTTATCGGGCATGACCTTACTACGATCACTCAATGGGCTGACCGGATTACCGTAATGTATTGTGGTCAGTCGGTGGAATCTGCCGCAACCAAACAAATCTTAAGCGCACCTAAGCATCCCTATACCGTTGCCCTTTTGCAGGCTATGCCAGATTTCAATGATTGGATCCCGCACAAATCGAAACTGCAATCGTTACCAGGTTCCATTCCACCACTTCAACATTTGCCTATTGGCTGCCGTCTTGGGCCTCGCTGTCCTCACGCGCAACGTCAATGCGTTGAAATTCCTCGAACTCAGAAAGTCAAAAACCATAAGTTTAGCTGTCATTTCCCTCTGAACATGGAGAAACGTACATGAGCGCATTGTTAGAAGTTCGTGATCTAAGAAAAACCTTTACCAGTCGCTCTGGGTTGTTCTCTAAAAAAGAACAAGAAGCCGTCAAACCCGTTAGCTTCACTTTGGAGGCAGGACAAACACTTGGCTTTATAGGGCAAAATGGCTCAGGGAAATCGACACTCGCCAAAATGCTGGCGGGCGTTGTTGAACCCACTTCTGGCGAAATTCATGTTATGGGAGAGAAATTGGAGCACCGTGATTACTCCACTCGCTGCAAACTCATTCGCATGATTTTTCAAGATCCCAATACCTCTCTCAATCCAAGATTACAGGTAGGAGCAATTCTTGAGGAGCCACTGAAACGAAACACCGATATGACATCAGAAGCTCGAAAAATGAGAGTAAAAGACACATTGATACGGGTAGGATTGTTGCCTGAGCATGCGTATTTTTACCCTCAGATGTTAGCAACGGGTCAAAAGCAACGTATTAACCTTGCCCGCGCACTTATTCTTCAACCGTCTATAATTGTTGCTGATGAGGCACTCAATGGTCTAGATATGGCGATGCGGTCTCAGATCATTAACTTACTATTGGAATTGCAAGACGAAATGGGGGTGTCCTTTGTGTATGTATCGCAACATATTGGCATCATCAAACACATTACCGACAAAATCATGGTGATGCATGAAGGCAATGTCGTCGAATCTGGGATGACTCATGAAGTGATTGCCAACCCATCTCACCAAATTACGCAACGTTTGATAGAAAGCCATTTCAACAAAGCTCCTGCACATTATTAGGGTTCATTATGTCGAAAAGCATTAAATTAGCGCCTTATCTACTCAGCTACTTGGTGCTTTTCTTTTACTCTACCGATTCTTATTCACAAGTCCCCCTTCGATGGTTAGATACCGCTTACCTAGAAGAAGCATTTTACGAAATCGCGTTAAAAAACGAATACGACACGGAGAAACAGAGTATTAGGAAATGGCGAAAACCCATCAAGATTTTTCTTGAACATAAAGTACCGGATGAAGATGTTCATACCGAACTGGTTCAAATGCACATTAAGCACCTGTCTTATCTCACCAATCTCCCTATCAGCCTGACAACCAAAGTAGAAGAAGCCAATATAGTCTGGGTTTTTACACGCTTAAGTGCTTGGGAGGACGACATCGCCAGAGTGCTTGGGAAGTCTTCGTTGCAACACGCGAGTAACGCTATCTGCATCGCCAATTTTAAAACCGATGAAGACGGAGAACTGATTGGAGGCGGGATAATCATTCCCGTCGATCAAGCGCGTGAAAAAGGAAAGCTGTTAGGCTGCATTGTGGAAGAAATCACCCAGTTATTGGGATTACCGAACGATTCCGACAAAGTGTATCCCTCCATTTTTAACGATAAATCGCCCGAAGATTTGCTTTCCCCGCTCGATGGGTTACTGCTAAAAATTCTCTATCACCCGAATCTAAAAGCCGGTATGAACCGAGATGAGGCAGAACCCATAGTGAAACAGATTATTGCGGATTTCAAAAACGACGGTACGCTTGAAAATGCCATTCGTGAAGTAAGGAAAGGAGAGTTGTATCCGTTAATGGGGTATTAATTTTATGAGTCTGATTACCCCACCACCCCATAAAAAAGAAAGGGCGGTGCGGATAGTGCAAATAGTGCAAATAGTAAAAGACGTTATTTTTTATTTGCTTGCTTCTTCAACTCAAAATCAAACTCATCAGGGAATAATATCACCCCTTCTTCGTTTTCATTTGGAAAAACAACCACAGAAAGCTCATCATCCGCCAAACCACGAGTCCACCTGCTGTGCCACTTGTTCAAAGAGACGGACTCTGGCTGACACGCTTCCCAATCACCATTGGCCCACGCTTGAGCAAATTCTTTGTTTGGCCAAACTGGAACGCAGTCTTCCTCTTCAGCGTTGAGCATCACGCAGCCATGCTCATCGGTCAGAATCCAGATTTCTCGGTTTTCTACCACCTCTTTCACACAATATGTCAGACGCTTTTCAGTATCGTAACGATTAATAGTATCAATCTGTTCTTGGTTCAGTTGCTTAGACATCAGGAGTGCTCATTCAGGACAGGAATGCGGGAATTCTTTAGTATTCTGCCCATCGAGTCAAACAAAATTCATGGGGTCAAACAAACTTTTTAAATAACTTCGCTTTGTCCAACAAAACTTCCAAGTCTTTCATTCGGCTACTGGTTTCAGACCACGTTGCCGACTGTATTGCCTCAACGATGGCCTCCACTAAAAACGTAATCGCAACGGTCGAATCCCATGCTGATGGCGCTTCAATACGCGCATGAAACACATGCTGCGCCAGCTTTACAACGGGCGAGCCCCATTGATCGGTAAACAGAATCAGTTCAACGTCTCTGCTGCGAGCGATTTCCGCTAGCGTCAAAATGTCGTTCTCGTAACGTCGAATATCAAACACAACCAAGGTATCGCCCGGCTTCATATTAATCACATAATGCGACCAACTGTTTGCGTTGGGCTCAATCATAGTGACGTTGGCACGAATGACCTGCATATGCGTAAACATATACTCAGCAATGGAGTGACTAATACGCCCTCCAACAATGTATAACGGGCAATCCGATTTACTCAGCCGTTCTACTGCCCCGCTAAATGTCGCCTCATCCACTTGAGCAACTGTCTGCCTAATATTATTCATCACCGTATCTGCAAACCTATCCAGAAGGTGTGACTTTTCATCTATGTTAGGAATGGCAGCATGCTTTTCAATGGGCCCTTTCAGCGTATCCCCTATTTCCTCATGAATACTACGTTGCATGTCTGGAAACCCCGTAAAATCGAGCTTTTTAGCCAGACGCACCACGGTAGGCGTTGATACTTTTGCCGTTTCCGACAGCGAAACAACCGTTCCGAGGCTCGAAGCGGGGTAGTTATCTAACATCACATTGGCAAGTTGCCTTTCTGCACGCGTCAGCTTGGCAAATCGCTCTTTTATCCTTTCTGCAACCGTCAAATCTCACTCCATATCGTAGAGGCTCTGCCCATATTTTCAGCCCACCTGATTGATAGTATTGTAACAAACATAACACGAGATCAAAAACTGAAAAAATATTTTCTGTAAATATATTGACAGACTTCTTTTTTCTGTAAATATGGATACAAACAGATCAAAGTTTAAACACATTTAACAAATAAGTCATCTGTTGAAGATTGAAATGGAATTCATATCTTCTGGAAATTTTCTTTAATAGTCATATCGTTAGTTGATATTTCCGATAAAACCATATGGAACAATGGAGTTATTAATGGATCAGGATCCAGTCAAGTCGTTACCTACCCCCATTCAGTCATTTGTCCGCATAGTGGAAGCAATAAACCGACGCATTGGTCGATTCGCCATGTATCTTGTTTTTGTGATGATTGGCATTTTGCTTTACTCATCGATTTCAAAAACCTTTTTCTTTCCTTCCCTCTGGACACTGGAAATGGCGCAGTTTGTCATGGTTGCTTTTTACATGCTTGGTGGTCCCTACTCCATGCAACTCAATGGTCACGTTAGGATGGACTTGCTCTACGGTAACTGGAGCCCGAGAAAGAAAGCCATCATTGACAGCATTACCATCATCATGTTGCTTATCTATCTCTCAATACTATTGTACGGCGGAATATCGAGCACCAGCTACGCGCTTGAATATGATGAGCGAAGCTATTCAGCTTGGCGCCCCTATATGTCTCCCATCAAGATCATCATGTGTCTCAGTATTGTACTAATGCTGCTACAAGCCATCGCGGTCTGGTTCAGGGACATCGCCACCATTATGTATGGTGACAATGGTGACAATGGTGACAACGCTGACAATGTGGAGGCGCAATCATGAGTTATGAAATGATCGCCCTACTGATGTTCTCCGCCATGATGCTAATGCTGCTGACGGGTCAACGTGTTTTTGCCGTTATTGGATCCATTGCGGTTATCGCGGCTCTTCTGCTTTGGGGAGATGGCGGTTCTGAAATTGCCTTTAGCTCCGCGATAAAGCTGATGAAATGGTATCCATTGCTCACCCTTCCACTCTTCATCTATATGGGGTACATGCTTTCAGAATCCGGTATCGCGGAAGATCTATACCGAATGTTCCATGTTTGGATGGGGTCTTTAAACGGCGGCTTGGCCATCGGGACGATCGGCTTAATGGTCGTGATTTCCGCCATGAATGGGTTGAGCGTAGCAGGCATGGCCATTGGCGCAAGCATCGCCCTCCCAGAATTGCTAAGGCGTGGTTACGACAAAATTATGGTAACGGGTGTGATTCAAGCGGGGAGCTCTCTGGGCATTCTTGTTCCCCCAAGCGTAGTGTTGGTGCTTTATGGCATGATCGCTCGTCAGCCTGTCGGGCAACTTTGGCTTGCTGGCGTGTTTCCTGGGCTCCTTATGGCGACGCTGTTCATTGTTTATATTGTCATTCGCTGCAAAATTCAGCCCAACCTCGGTCCGGCTTTACCTGAAGAAGAGCGCAACGTCAGTTTTAAAGAAAAGCTGCTCTTGTTGCGTGCGGGTATTACTCCGCTTCTGATTTTTATTTCCATGACTGGGCTGTTTTTGATGGGCGTAACAAGCTTAGTTGAAAGCTCGGCTGTTGGTGCAACCGCAGCAACCATTGCGGCGATTGCGAAAAAGCGTTTAAACCGATCAGTCATGGAAGAAACGCTTCGCAAAACACTGGCCATCAGCTGCATGTTTATGTGGATTATTTTGGCCGCGCTGTGCTTTGGAGCGGTATTCGATGGCATCGGTGCCGTAAAAGCCATTGAAGGTTTCTTTATTGACCGACTCAACCTCACCCCTTGGCAAGTGTTGATTTTAATGCAGCTCTCTTATCTCCTAATGGGGACATTCTTAGATGACACGGCTATGTTGGTCATCGTCGCCCCATTGTATGTCCCATTAGTTGGCGCATTAGGGTTCGATTTACTTTGGTACGGGGTGCTTTACACCATTACATGCCAAATTGCATACATGACCCCACCCTTTGGCTACAACTTATTCTTAATGCGAGCCATGGCACCACCTGAAGTTTCCTTGAAGGATATCTACCTCTCAATCATTCCTTTTGTCCTGATTATGATTTTTGGATTGATTTTGGTGATGGCCTTCCCACAACTGGCTTTGTGGCTACCTGAGTACCACTACAGCCGATGAAACATAACCTTAAGTGACACCCCTACACTTGGACAAGGACACCCATTCCATGGAGGAATAAAACATGTCTAGTAGAAGAGATTTCCTTAAAAAAGCAGGTGCAGTATCTGCTGCGGGTGCGACGGCAATTGTCGGCGCTCCTGCCATCGCAAACAGCAAAAAAACCATTAAATGGCGTTTGCAAACTTACGCAGGACCGGCATTGGGCGAACACGTCATCAAACCTGCGGTCGATGCGTTTAACAAAGCCGCCAATGGCGAAATGGTCATCGAGCTGTTTTATGCCGATC
Organism: Vibrio sp. S9_S30; assembly: GCF_014694455.1. Classification (GTDB taxonomy): domain Bacteria; phylum Pseudomonadota; class Gammaproteobacteria; order Enterobacterales; family Vibrionaceae; genus Vibrio. Next base: position 308,034 of record NZ_JAAUWT010000005.1, read on the forward strand.
AGTTAGTGCCAACCGGTGAACTTTTCCGCGCCATGCAAAGAGGAACCATCGACGCAGTACAAAGTGACGACGACTCTATCGCGGCACCTGTGGATGTGTCCGTGTTTGGGGGTTACTTCCCTTTTGCCACCCGTTACAGCTTGGATGTCCCCGTGTTGTTTGAGCAATACGGGTTAAAAGAGATATGGCAGGAAGCGTATGGAGAAGTCAAAGGCGTGACATGGCTATCCGCTGGCGCATGGGATCCTTGTCATTTCGCCACGGTGAAGCCCATTAAAAGCCTCGCCGACTTAAAAGGCAAACGCATATTTACCTTCCCTACCGCTGGGCGATTTTTATCTCGCTTTGGAGTCATTCCCGTCACCCTCCCATGGGAAGACGTGGAAGTTGCGATTCAAACAGGCGAGCTTGATGGCATTGCTTGGTCAGGGATAACGGAAGATTACACCGTCGGCTGGGCGGACGTCACCAATTACTTCTTAACCAATAATATTTCCGGTGCGTGGTGTGGATCCTTCTTTGCCAATAGCGAACGTTGGGATGCCCTGCCCGAACACCTTAAAACGCTATGGCGATTGTGCATGGACAGCTCCCACTACTACCGCCAACACTGGTATTGGGGAGGAGAAGCTAAACTTCGTGTAGAAGGCGACAAACTTGAGCTCACCACCATACCCGATGAAGAGTGGAAAACGGTTGAGCAGGAAGCACTGAAATTCTGGGATGAAATCGCTAAGACCAGCCCAAGAACCAAGCGAGTGGTGGAAATATTTAAGAAATACGCCTCCGATATGGAGAAAGCAGGCAAGCCATATCGCTACAGCTAACAGGGTATAGCACCGGCTGATTTAGCCGGTGCTAAGAGGAAAAAGAAAATGGATGCAAGATCAGTTAAAACCATCGCAGACGCAAAAAAAATAGTTGAAGAACGTGGCCTCACCCACGTCAAAGTTGGGCTGTTCGATAACGATGGGATTATGCGTGGAAAGTACATGTCCAAAAACAAATTCTTTTCATCACTTGAAAAAGGGTTTGCCTTTTGCGATGTCGTGCTCGGTTGGGATTCGAAAGATCAGCTGTATGACAACACCACATATACGGGGTGGCACACAGGATACCCTGACGCACCAGTCAAGATTCTGCCCGAAACGTGCCGAGATGTGTTAGATGAAGATGACATGCTTCTCTTTATTGCAGAATTCGACCAGCAAGCGGAAAAAGTCTGTCCTAGAGGCACGCTGGCGCGCATCCTTAAAAAGTTCGATGACTTAGGTTTAAATGCCTTTGCGGCATTTGAATATGAGTTTTTTGTTTTTAATGAAACGCCCCATTCCGTGCGAGAAAAGAACTACAGCAACTTGGAACCGATAACGCCAGATTGGTTCGGGTATTCCATGATTCGAAATTCCACCTATTTAGAACTCTATCAACAGTTAATCGACCTGAGTAAAAAGATGGATTTTCCAATTGAAGGAATCCATTCTGAAACCGGTCCTGGCGTGCTTGAAGCGGCACTGGAAGTGGACAAAGCCATGGAATCCGCCGACAAAGCCGCTTTATTTAAAACGTATACCAAAGTCCTCGCCCAGCGAAACGACCTGATGGCGACCTTTATGGCGAAATGGAGCAACGATTGCCCAGGTCAAAGTGGGCATATCCACATTTCGCTGCAAAACAAAGACGGCAGTTCCGCTTTTTACGATCCAAAAGGCGAGCACAACATGAGTTCGCTACAACGTCACTTTGTGGCAGGGTTACAACGCTTAATGCCCGACTTTTTGTGCATGGTCGCTCCCACGGTGAACAGCTACAGAAGGCTGATTCCGGGGTTTTGGGCCCCCACTCACTCCACGTGGGCAGTCGACAACCGCACCACCTCTTTACGCGTTATTCCCGGATCACCGAGTAGTCAAAGGGTGGAATACCGAATTGGAGCCGCCGATGGTAACCCTTACCTTGCGCTAGCGGCTGCCCTAGCCTCTGGACTGTGCGGAATACTCAATAAATGGGAGCCAGGTGAAGCCATCGTTGGTAATGCTTATGAGCAAGATATCCCAGAAGATCTGAAACTCCCCGCAACCCTTTGGGATGCCGCTCAACGCTTGAAAGCCTCCCCCCATGCTAGAGAAATGTTTGGCGATGAGTTTGTCGAACACTTCGCAGCAAGTCGAGAATGGGAAGAAAGAGAATTCAGGAAAGCCGTGACCGATTGGGAAATGAAGCGCTACTTCGAAATTATTTAGCGACCTCCTCTCCACATCGAGCATCGCGACATCGCGGACATAGCGACATCGCGAACATAGCGAACAAAACATAAGGTATAGGAAAGCATGGAACAGAAAACCCTATCGCCGATCAATGGCAGCGTTTGCGTCACACGCGCATTAGCCAACGCAGAAGAGATTGCGCTAACCATTGATAAAGCCAATAACGCCCAAAAGGAATGGCAGGCAACACCTCTAAATATTAGGAAAGCGATTTGCAAACACGCCATCGAAAATTTTGTGGCGAACAAAGCGAACCTAGCAAAAGAAATTACCATGATGATGGGCAGGCCCATTTCGTACACGCCAGGCGAAATCATGGGCGTTGAAGAGCGGGCGCTATCCATGATTGAGCAATCGGATAAAGCCCTTGAAACGCTCTCACTGCCAGAAAAAAAAGGGTTCACTCGATACATTAAGCGCGTACCCGTGGGAAACGTATTGGTCATCGCACCTTGGAATTATCCCTATTTGACCGCGATCAACGCCGTGATTCCTGCTTTGCTCGCAGGAAATACCGTGATCTTGAAACATTCCGCGCAAACCCCTCTCTGCGCAGAACGCTTAGTCGAGGCATTTGAAGGGACGGGTATCCCCGTTGGCACCTTTCAGTATTTACACACCGATCACGCTTCAACGGAAAAGCTCATTCAAAACCCTAATATTCATTATGTTGCCTTCACAGGGTCTGTGGCAGGGGGCGAAATGGTTGAACGCAATGCTGCTGGGCGCTTTATTGGCGTCGGGTTAGAACTGGGGGGAAAAGATCCTGCCTATGTCAGGGCGGATGCCGACTTGAATCACGCAGCCGAAACCCTCGTAGACGGTGCATTCTTTAACTCGGGGCAATCTTGTTGCGGGATAGAACGAATTTATGTCCATGAATCGGTTCATGATGCGTTCGTTGAAAAGGCGGTCACACTGGCTAAAACCTATCGACTCGGCGATCCCAATCAATTGGACACCACACTGGGTCCAATGGTGCGTACTGCGGCAGCCGATTTTGTGCGTGAACAAATTCGCGATGCGATATCGAAAGGCGCAACACCACACATTGATGAAGCCCTGTTCCCCATGAGTCAGAAAGGGACGCCTTACCTTGCCCCTCAAATATTAACGGATGTCGACCACACCATGACCGTCATGACAGAAGAGTCCTTTGGCCCTGTTGTGGGTATCCAATCGGTATCCAACGACGACGAAGCGATCCATTTTATGAACGACAGTGAGTTTGGACTGACTGCTTCCATCTTTTCTACCGATGAAGACACGGCCACCCAACTAGGTGAAAACGTTCAGACTGGCACCTTTTTTGTCAATCGCTGTGACTATCTTGATCCAGAACTGGCATGGACGGGAGTTAAAAATTCTGGTCGAGGATGCACCTTGTCTCCTATTGGTTTTGACATGCTAACGAGACCTAAATCTTTTCATATCAAATCGTTGGGAGAAAAATGATGACACATGCAAACTGGAATTACCCCACAGCGATCAGTGTTGGCGAAGGCTGTTTGGCATCATTGGCAGAGCACTGTAAACGCCTTAACATGTCCTCCCCTTTGTTGGTCACCGACCCATTTCTGGCGGATTTAGACATGGTCTCGAAAGCCATATCGGACTGCCAATCGAGCGGGGTTGCTGTCGGTGCATTTGCCGACATTCAAGGCAATCCAACCGATGCCAATGTCAACCTCGGCATTGACGCATTCAATGCAGGCAAGCACGACGGCATCATTGCGTTTGGCGGCGGTTCGAGCCTTGATGCCGCTAAAACCATTGCCCTTTGTGCCAATCAAAGCCTTCCGTTGTGGAGCTTTGAAGATGTCGGGGACAACTGGACACAGGCCGACGAAAGCAAAATTGTGCCTGTAATAGCGATTCCCACCACCGCCGGAACAGGCTCGGAAGTGGGCAGAGCCTCTGTGATTACCCATTCACAAACTCATGTTAAAAAAATCATCTTTCATCCCAAAATGATGCCTGTCCAAGTGTTGCTGGATCCCAACGTGACGGTAGGACTTCCAAGTCATATTACCGCCGCAACAGGCATGGATGCATTATCACATAGCTTGGAGGCGTACTGTGCCCCCGGATATCATCCCATGGCCGATGGCATCGCGCTTGAATCCATAAAACTGGTGAAACACTATCTGTACAGAGCTTACCTTGATGGTTCGGACATAGAGGCAAGAACTCAGCTTTTAGTCGCGTCTAGTATGGGAGCAACGGCGTTTCAAAAGGGATTAGGCGCCATGCACGCTTTGGCGCATACCCTCGGTGGGCTATACGATAAACATCATGGATTGCTGAACGCGATTCTTATGCCCTATGTATTAGAAGCCAACCGCAAAGAGATTGAAGAGAAAATGCTGGTACTTGCAAGATCGCTTTCCCTTCAGTCACCCAGTTTCGAAGCTGTAATAGAGTGGGTTTTGGGAATGCGTAATACCCTAAACATCCCACACACATTAGCGGAAATAGGGCTAAACGGAAACGATGCAAAGCGTATTGGCGAGATCGCCGTTCTTGATGCGGCGGCTGGCACAAATCCGATTCAATTCAGCGCCGAAGAGTATTCGAATCTGTTTAGTTATGCTCTAACGGGCAAACCTATGAATCCATCAACCTCGTAGCGGTGAAGACTATGAAAATCGGTATACTGATCTGCGATGACGTCAACCCTAAATTAGAACCAAACCATGGTAGCTATAAAGATATGTTTTCTCGGCTTCTGCTTGCCGTCGATGAAACACTTGAACTCCGGTTTTATTGGGTTAATCATTCAGAGTTTCCTAACGATATTTCCGAGTGCGATGCCTATATTACGTCCGGCAGTAAATCTGGTGTGATGGATAACGACCCGTGGATCCAAGAGTTAGAAAATTTGGTTCGTCAGATCCACCAGCACCATATTCCTTTTATTGGCATTTGCTTTGGTCATCAGCTATTGGCCAAAGCGTTAGGTGGACAGGTGGATCGAGCGGATGTTGGTTGGGGAATCGGTACTGCGATTGCCAAAATCGTCACCCCTTACCCTTGGATGCACCCTTACCAAGATACGGTCAATCTATTAGTTAGCCATCAAGATCAAGTCATATCGATGCCGGATGATGGCCAAGTCATCGCAGGCAATGACTTCTGCCCTGTATCCATTATGGTGGTAGGAAAAAGCTCTCTTGGAATTCAGGCGCACCCAGAGTTTTGTGCGCCCTACTCAAAAGCCTTAATAGAAGTGAGAGAAGACGTTATTCCAAAGCCTGTTCAAGACAAAGGTTTGGCGTCTTTAAAGCTACCAACAGACGGTTTACTGGTTACGCAGTGGATGCTGAACTTCATTAAACAAGCCAGACCGATATGATTCACTCAACAACCAGCAATGCCAAAAAACGGTGTAAGCCAACCGCAGTACGAAGCGCGAGCCGTAGTACGAGGGTAAAAATAAAAAACCGAGCGTATTAACACGCTCGGTTTTTAAAAGGTAGTGTTCGGCAAACGGTGACTAATCGTAATTCAAGCTACTAGGGGGAACTCTAGCCGAACAAAATTCTTATGCGTTTAGGTTTTTCATTGCCGCGGCAACTTTATCAACCTTACCAACACCAACGATAACTTGGATAGAGGTCTTACCCAGTTTCACCACACCAGCCGCACCGAGTGCTTTCAATGCGTCGTCGTTGATATTCTCTGTACTCTTCACTTCAAGGCGTAGGCGTGTAATACAGTTATCAATGGTCACTAAGTTTTCTTTACCACCAAGCTCTGTAATGTACTTACTTGCCAGTTGTTCGATGTTCTCGACACCTTCTTCTGCCATTTCTTCGCCGCGACCAAGCGTTTTAAGGTTGAACTTAGCGATAGTAACTTTGAATAGCACATAGTAAAGCAAACCAAAAACCAAACCTTGAAGGAGCAGCATATACCACTGCGTCGCCAATGGGTTTTGGCTGCTAAGAACGAAGTCAACAAGACCCGCCGAGAAACCGAATCCAGCCATCCACTCCATAGAAGCTGCAATGAACAAACTGACACCCGTTAAGACAGCGTGAATCAAAAACAACACAGGTGCAAGGAACATAAATGAGAATTCAAGCGGTTCGGTAATCCCAGTGAAAAAAGAAGCGGCACCGGCTGCCAACATCACAGAGAATACTTTGCCTTTATTTTTCTTATCCGCACTGTGGTAAATCGCCAACGCTGCCGCAGGCAGACCAAACATCATGATTGGGAAGAAGCCCGCTTGATACATGCCTGTTACGCCAGGCGTCGCCGTGCCATTTGCAATAGACTGAGCACCACCGAGGAAGTTTGGAATATCGTTGATGCCAACAACATCAAACCAGAATACTGGATACAACGCGTGGTGCATACCAACAGACAAAAGTAGGCGGTTTAGGAAGCCAAACAAGCCAGCACCAAGAGGACCGAGATCTTGCAATGCCGTGCCAAGAGAAAGTAACCCAGAAAAAATAACAGGCCATACCGTCATTAGAATAAACGACAGAATCATACCAGCGATGGAGGTTAGGATAGGAACCAAACGCTTACCACTAAAGAACGCAAGGAACTTAGGCAATTCTACGTGCGAGCATCGGTTGTATATTTCAGCCGAAATAATACCAACGATAATACCCACAAACTGATTATCTACATTATCAAATGCCATATTGACATCATCAGCAGAAATACCTTGAAGCTGCGCTAAGGTCGCAGGAGAGAGCAGTGTCGTCACCACCAACCACATCACAAAACCCGACAAGGCTGCCGAGCCATCTTTATCTTTAGACAAACCGAACGCAACACCAACAGCAAACAATACTGCCATGTTCTCGATGATGGCGGCACCCGATTTAATTAAAAAAGCAGCCAGTACACTTTCACTGCCCCAACCTACAGGATCAAGCCAATACCCCACACCCATTAAAATTGCAGCTGCAGGCAAAGTAGCGACGGGCACCATAAGTGCCTTACCGACTTTCTGCATATAACCTAATACGCTCATTTAAATCCTCACGAAGTATTTCAAAATCTTCGACGGATTTTACAAACGAAATTTCACGGCGCAAAAAAACTCATCACGATTGTACTTGGTGTCACTATTATCAATAAAAACAACGCTAACACTAATGCTTTTATTGATATTTTTATCTGTTTAATTTAAAATAAATAGGTTTAACAACCAGAAACAAACAATTCAACAGAATTATAAAACATCTCCTGACATTAACATTTCACAGTACGTCATTACATTAACGAGTACATAATCACGTTCACCACGACACCACCGCCGAAAGCAGGCTAAGGTACAAAAACGCCAACGTGATTTAAAATAAGCGCTAATAAACCAATAGAAAGCCACCTGTTATCCCGAGTTCAGATGACATACGTTAACTTAAGCCAATTTAAAGCGATTTATCATCCTCATCATATCTTCTGAAACTTGGCTTAATTCTTCACTTGCTGCCGCCATCTGTGTCGACTCACTGGCTAATAAGTTTGAACCGTCGTTTAAGCTCGATACATTACGGTTAATGCTGTTTACCGTAACCGTTTGCTCTTCTGTTGCTGCGGATATTTGCTGATTCATGCCTTGGATAGCATGGACTTCTTGAGCAATTTCGTTAAGTGCTTCCCCTGCAGAAGATGAAATCTCGGAGGTATTGGTTGCCTTTTCCGCCCCTTTACTCATTACGCCAACCGCTTGTTCCGCGCCTTCTTGAAGTTTTTCTATTATGGTTTGAATTTCAATCGTAGACTCTTGTGTTCTCAGAGACAGAGTGCGTACTTCATCGGCCACGACAGCAAACCCCCGCCCCGCTTCACCTGCGCGAGCGGCTTCAATGGCGGCGTTCAGTGCAAGTAAGTTGGTTTGTTCTGCTATGCCTCTAATGACTTCAAGAACGGTATCGACATTTCGGCTATCGGTGGCAAGCTGAGTGATGACTTGACTGGCTTCTCCGATGTCTTCTGCTAACAACTGAGATTCGCGGATGTTGCGTTGGATGATCACTAAACTTTCTTCCGTTTGCTTGGCCGCTTTCACGCTGAAATCCGATGCATCCACGGTCCGACCTGCCACCTCTTCAACGGCGGTTAGCATTTCACTCATCGCCCCCGCCAACTGAGAAGTATCACTTTGTTGTTGATTGAGGTTGGCATCAACCGACGACACCGAAGCGGAAAGCTGATTAGCGGAAGAAGCCAATTGGGCACCCGCCTCACTGACACTTCTCATGATCTCCTGAATGGAACTTACAAACCGATTAAAGTATTGCGCCAGTTCAATAAGCTCCTGACTGCCCTCTTCCTTCAATCGTTGGGTTAAATCACCTTCACCACTCAACAGATCACGCATTGCGGCAACGGTTTTATTGATTGGAGTGGTAATGGTCTTCACGAAATACGCAATCAATGCAGAAAGCGCAATCAAAATTATACCGGCATTGGTCATGGATAGAATTTGTGATTGCAGAATATCTTCTTCAAGCGATGCCATATTAATGCCTGTCCCTATCATCCACCCCCATTCATGGAAATAGTCGGCATAACTGGTTTTGGGTGAAAGCTCTGTCGCATCTGGCGATGTTTGCCACATGTAATCGACAAATCCTCCCCCTTGCTTCCCTGTCGCGTAGAGTTCTTCTACAAACAGTTTGCCGTTCCCATCTTTCAAAGGAAGAATATTGGTACCCAGTAAATGCTTGAGTCCAGACGCTAATTGTATGCCGTCTGTGTCGGCAACAAATATGTAGTTGCCGTTGTCGAACCGCATGGCTGATATCGCCTCTAGTGACATTCGCTGCGCGTCTTCTGTCGACATTGAACCATTCACACTTTGTTCGTGATAATAGCCAAGAACGCCTACCGCTCCCTCAACGATTTGCTGAACGCCACGTTCATAGTTTTCACGCATGTGTTTTTTCGTTGCTGACGCATCCAAGAGCGAATTGGCAATTAACCCGACAGCAAACAGAACCAGAATCATCCATGCACGCATGCTAATGGGTGCGTTTTTTAGAGAAAAATTCATAGTGCCTCCTTATTACTCGTGCGGAGCAGCAACATTGTTACTGGCGTAACAAAACTCATGGCTCTCATACAGCTGACGCAAAGCCTCTCTGCATTTTTGTTCATCTTCCGCATGCTCTTCAAAATGCTGAATGACACTTTGAAACTGCTGCAAAATCTGACGCGAGCTATCTTCCGATTTTTGGCAAACACCATGAACATCCTGTAACTTTTTATGCGACAGTTTTTTATCCTGCGCACGTTTTAAAACACTCTTCATACCTAACCCCTGACGTTGTTTCTGCATGGTTCGCTATGTGTAAACGGTCCAGTCATAGCGGAATACACGTGACGTTAATTATTAAATTTATAAACATTGACTCGGTTTAATGCGCAATCAGGTAAATAGACTTTGCTATTTTTCACATGGAGCAGGTAAGGCAACCATAATTGACCTTTCTCTCTGTCTGCACCAAAACCACTGAAAGATTCAACATACTCTCCTGAACACTTAAAGATTTTTATTGCGCGGTTCACGAGATCGGAGATAAACAGATAGCCATTTTCATGGTCAATACTGGTGGGCAGTAAGAAATGGTCGTTATCCGTTCCATACCCTTCTTTTCCGAAGCTACGCACCCACTCTCCATTTTGGTCGTACACTTCAATTCGATTGTTATTCTGATCGGTAATAAAGCAGATACCATCTGCGTCGACAGTGATATCGGATGGCGTATGGAACGCCCCGTGTTCGTCCCCAAGTTGCCCATAGGTATGAACCAAACCTGCCGCACCGATTTCCGACAGCCTCCAACGACAAATTCGATGGTTTCCAGAATCTGCGATGAGAATGTCATTGTTAGTGGGATCAACCGCAATGCCCTGTGGTTTATTTAACTGCTCAGGACCAGAGCCCAACCCACCAAATACGGTATAAGGAATCAATTCTCCAATCACATTGTTGTATTGCAGCACAGTGACAATTCCGCTGAGGTAATTGCTCACCACAAGCAGTGGCACTGTCGGATCTAATTGTCCCGGTAATGGTTTGCTCGGCGTTAACGCGGCAATGCCAAGCGAACCGGGCAGCATGGGTAAGCTTATCGGTCGAGCTGAATTGCTTTTGCCGTTTTCCGTGGCTTGAAGTTGATAATTACCTGCATCGACCATCCAAAGCAGATCCTCTGGGTCATCAGGCTTGTCGCTTAGGAAGATTCGAATCATGGTTTGCTGCCATCTTTGAACCCATTCTGTTTGAGCAGACAATGCAATACTTAACCAAGATGGAATGCCCGCAGGTTGCATGGCTTTAAGCATCTGATCTTGTACTGAAAGCTGATGTTCTAGCCAATTTTGAATCAGAGGCACTTCCTCTGTATGCCCGTTCTGCGGTTTAGTGACAACCCCTACCACCGAGGTGACAAAATGAAGTTGCCCAGGGTTGTCTCGTTCGTCACCGATGGATTTCAATACTTTGGTTGCCCGCGTTTTTCCGTCTTTTAACGTGGCAAGATTCACTCGGTGCTTTTGCAGAGACGCAAGGAATGGTTCGGTAATCAGCAGGGTTTGCGGTTCGGGTGATTCGGTGATCTGCACCGGTGCGAAAAAGCCATCCAGTTGCCCCATGAATTGACCATTGAGGTTATAAATGGATATAACGTTTGGGCCACCACCAGGAATCAACACGCGATTTTGAATCACGGAAACCCCGCGAGATAAATCAAGCCCGTCGATATAGCATTTACCTCGTTCAGTAAAAACAATGCCTTTGCCTTGCCAATCACAACGCACAACCGTCGCGAACCCCGTATTGGCAATGTAGATATTGCCCTGCTTATCCAAGCTTAATCCTTGGGGCCAGAGTAAATGAACGGCTTCTCCGCCGTCTTCTGGCGTAATGTCATCGATCGTGTACTCAAACTCGCCTTCTTCGCTAAACACCACAAGGCGAGATTGGCTATCTGGCCCTTCATAAAACTCGTCAGCAACGCAGACTTTACCGTCATGCACCACAATGCCGTTGGGGCCCTTTAAGTCGACCTCTGGTTCGTCACCAAATATTTTGATGGATTGAATATCAAGCTCTTGGCTGTATTCCAGAATGTGGACACGAAAATTACCGATATCCGTTACATAGACCCAATTCTTGTCAGGGTGTGATAGCAGCCTAAATGGCATATTAAATTGCTGAGGCCCCTTACCAACGCTTCCAAAGCTGGCAAGAATTTGATCCATTTCTGAATCAAAAACAAGCACACGATTGTGCGCGGTATCGGCTAACCAAATCCGACCGAAACGGTCTACGCAACTGCCAACAGGTGTGTTAAGCGAAAGGTGTCCAGCGGATGAACACGGCAGTTCAGGCAACCGGTCAACTGTCGTGCCGATATAACTGTGATATGCAATTCCCATAATACCTAGCCTATTTGATGTTTTTATTCATGCTCGACCTAAGAAGGATTCTTTGGTGTGCAGTGATTTGTCTTTTTTATGCGTCCTGACACATAAAAAAGTAGCAGGTGATGAGTAAGTCGCCAGTCGATGAAGGAGGAAATATCGAAATAATTATCGATTTAGTACATAGGTCAAAATTTGTACTTGGAATATGGCAATAAAAAAGCCGGAGCACATGCCCTAATGCCGCTCGCTTAACAGCGTGCGGCTCTTTTCTTATGTGGATACCGGGGAGCCTTATACAGAACAACCCGAGGAAAAGGCTTCCTCTTTCTTTTCTTGGGTAAAATGAGTCGCTTACCACTTTC
>NZ_JAAUWT010000006.1 GCF_014694455.1 Vibrio sp. S9_S30
GTACTGGGCATTTTTGGGAAGGGCGATTCAAAAGCCAAGCTTTATTGGATGAACAAGCCCTTGCGGCGGCGATGGCCTACGTCGATTTGAACCCAGTTCGAGCTAGTATGGCAAATACCCCTGAAGCGTCGGAATACACCTCTGTAAAAGCGCGTATTGAAGCACTGAAAAACAACAAAACTACGGCACCTTGCTTACACCCTTTTGTGGGCTACCCCAGAAAGAATATCCCTTCGGGCATTCCTTTTCGGCTGCTGGATTACCTAGAATTGGTGGATTGGACGGGACGGCAAATTCGTGAAGACAAACGTGGCAGTATTCACTCGTCCCTACCTTCCGTTCTAAATCGATTGGGCATTGACCAAGCCACTTGGATGAGCGCTTGTACTCAACTGGAAAAAGGTACGGTCGTTGGCTGTGAAACCACCATCAAACACGCGATGCCGAAACTAAACAGAAAGCGCATATCCGGTTTTCGGTTACCAGATAGCTAATATTCCTTTCAAGCTAGACAAAACATCTTAAACTCCTAATCCAATAACCACATTGGTGGTTTTGCTTACCTAAAATTCAAAAAGATAAGGGATATTTGCCACTTTCTAGGCAAATACTTCATGTATTGGACTCAATTTCATCAATACGAGTAGCGCTTGGGATAGACAACAAGAGGAATCTCAGATTTTTCAAAAAGTGCCTGTCCTCCTTACTTTTATTTCTTAAAGTGTGTGTCCCCGTTATTTTCATGGAAAGCTCTTCCGTTCGGGTTATCTTTGGCCACGCCACGAATTCTATTGCCTGACTTACCAGGGCTATCTCTATCGTTTATCGCACCACCGAAATAGTCGATATTTTGCTGTTCACGTCCACGGATTTGCCAATATGCTTCATCTTGGTATCTATTCACATAGTTTACGGCATTCCCAACAGCATATTCATCTAGTTCTGCTTCTGACCGGGATACCTCACATGTATTGAACTCAATTTCATCAATACGAGTAGCGCTTGGATGAGCGACAGAAAAATACTTCTAGATTTTTCTTAAAGTGTGTGTCCCCGTTATTTCTGATATACGCATAATTGTTTATTTGGGGAATATCTTTATCCGATAGGTGCGAATTTAAAGTTCAAAATGCTGTTACACTCCATCGTTCCTCAAATAGCTACTACTATACTTATATTCTTTACCAAGCTTTTTCATCTTCCAGAGCTTTTTAGCAAGATTAGAGTTCTTGTCCATAAACAAAGATGCCAATTTTATGGCATCATTTGAAAGGTATGTTTTTGAGGAAATGCAATACCAGTTCTCTCGAAGTGACTCGATTTTTAAATAATAATGTTTTTCAAGCCCGATTCGACCTGTAACAGTATCGAATTCCTTTGATGCAGATATTATCGAAACAGAGACTACATCACCAGGTGCTCTTTTAGATGACATAGTAGCTTCATTACCATTCTCCGAAAGTGTATGAATGGTTTCTTCCTCTGCCGTGGAGTCTATAAGTATCTCCCAATGACCATCTAAATCTGAAAAATATACTCTCCATTCTTTCATATGCTCTTCTTATTAATAATACAAGTGAAAATTGTCTTTCGAAGTTGCACCTAGTCGGTCACTCCAAGCGTTTATATGTGGCCTACGATCAAACGTATGACCTATACTGTGGTCGTAATACCCCGAAGAATAGTCTCTAGAGGTTTTCCCAATGACTCTATTAGACTGGTTATGACCAAAATTGTTTAATGGGTCTATATAGTCACTGCGCCTCACTTTCTGTACATCAGACCCTAAATCTCCAGCTATCTCGGACGCAGCTTGCTTAGCGGCTCGCTTGTTGGGCATTTGATAGCCCCCATCCTCTAGTTTGACTCCTCCATGCTTTTCTACAATATCTCTAACATTTTCATCACGAACTGGACACCCTGCCAACCCCAGCGGATCCACCCAGTCCATCGGATTGTGCACGTACGCTTGTGGTCTTAAACCACCCGCAAAACCGATAGGGTCTGAGCTTAAATACTGACCGCTGTCTGTATCGTAGTAGCGGTGCCGGTTGTAGTAAAGCCCTGTTTCTCGGTCATAAATCTGCCCTTGATAACGCAAGTCACATTCAATTGGGTCGTTAGCCGCATCATTGGCGTATTTCTTTAATAAGCCTTGTTGGTGTTGCTGCTTATAGCTGCCCCAAATTTCATGCTGTCCTCGCCAGATGATGTCGCCTTGCTCGCTGCACAGCTCACGCGGCGTGCCTGCGTGGTCGGTCACCACATAGCTGAGTGCCGAGGTGCCAAGCACGTTATCGGTGTTGATTTGCGCCAGCGGTCGGAAACTGTCGGGTTCATACACCCACTCAGTGGTGCTGAGCGCCGTGCCATCCGCACACACTTTCTGCTGCTGAATCAGGTTGTCGCCATCCCACAGGTAATGCAGGTTAGCGTGTTCGGTTTGGCTTTGCTCGCACTCTTTCGCGATTCGCCTTCCAAAAGGATCATAACGGTAGCGCCAGCGCTCTTGGTTGGGCAGTTCGACTTTAATTAACTGATCAAAGGCGTTCCAGACGAACTTGGTGCTTTTCGCTCGGTAACCGTTCTGTTGCTCGATTTTCTCTATAACCCGACCGCATTCATCGTAGCGATAGGTGTAGGGGCCTTTTTTCTCAACTCTGCCAGCACGGTCGTATTGATGCGTGTGCTTCTCTTCGCGCTTTTGAGCGAGGTCAATCACGTTGTCGGCTAACGGTAGGGTGCTTTGCTGGTTGAGGTTAAGCTCGCTGTCGTAGCCGAAGAGTTGAACCTGAGTCGCCTTATCCTTCCAGGATTTGGTTTGCCGCACTTCGCTGATTTGACCATTCGGATTCAAGCGAAGATCGGTTTTACCGAAGTAAGACTCATCAATGCCGACCAAGCGGTCGAGGGCGTCGTATTGATACTTGCGCAGTAAATATCGGTCTCTGGGCTGCGCGGCAAGGTCGGCGGTTTGCTCGTTCAAAAAGCCAAGCTGCTGATGTTCCAGTAAGCCCGTTTTGCCCCACTGATGGTGTAGCCTGAATCCGTTTTGGTTGTCCCTTAAGGTTTCAAAGCCCGCCTTGTTGTGGCTGAAGTTCAGAGGTTGGTGGCTGCCAATGCCTAATTGTTGGAGTTGTCCTTTCTGCCATAGCAACTCTAACGGTGTGTTTGTTCCTTCTAGCGATTCGCGAATGCCCGCGCTGTCGTAGCGGTGTGTCAGGGTGTGCCCATTCAGCGTTTCTTTAATGACCTGTCCGGAAGCGTTGTATTCAAACCCAACCCAAGCGTCGCCATTCTCTGCGCTAAGAAGGCGAGAAGCCTCATCGTACTCAAACCATGTTTTACTGGTGGCATTGCCTTCGTGGTCGAGCGTTTGTATCTCGGCAAGCTGACCACCGTCGTGGTAGTCGTAGTGCAGCACATGGTCATTAGGTTTGGTTTGAGACACAATTCGACCCGCGGCATCGTAGCCGAAATGGTGCTTGCGCCCATCGTAGTGATGTTCGGTTTTTACCCGCCCTAAGGCATCAAACTCGTAACGCCATTGGTGCCCTTTACTGTTGGTCACGCCCGCAAATTCGGTTTCTGCGTTGTAATGGTAGTGGGTGGTGGCTCCCAGTGGGTCGGTGGCCGAGGCCAATTTATCGAAGGCGCCATAGTCATAGCGAGAGACGTTGCCAAGGGCATCGGTAATGGCGGTGATGTTGCCTTCAATGTCGTATTCGAATTGGGTTTTCGACCCGTCTTCATATTCCACTTGGTAAGGGGATAGGCTATTGCCTTTATAGTACCAGCGCCGAGTGAGGTGCTCATCGCTGGTGCGTTTCACCAACCGACATTGTTTATCGTAGTAAAAGGTAAACCCAACGCCGTTGTCGGGGGAAATGCGCTCTAGCATCCCTTGTGGGTTATAGCCATAGCGGGCTTCTGAGCCATCGGGCGAAGCCGTCAGTGTCCGCTGTCCTAGCGCGTTGTATTCGTGTCGCCACTCACGGGAATCGGGATCTTGTACCGACACCAGAGAGCCCGCCGAGTTATAAGCATACTGCCACGTGCTTGCCAGCGGGTCGCAGTAGCTCAGTAGTTGCCCGTTTTCATCGTAGGAATAGGTATGCACCTGTCCATTAGGTAGGGTTACCTGAGTCACGTTACCCCAGTCGTCGTAGGCGTATTCGGTGCGCTGCCCTAACGGATCGGTCACAGCCGTTAAATTATCAAACTCCCACTCTTGCTCGGTTCGGTTGCCTTCTGGGTCGACAATGGCAATGATGCGGTTTTTGTCGTCTTTGAAATACTGGGAGATCCCACCAAACGCACTTTTGTGCGAGGTGATGTTGTTGTCATCGTCGTAGTGAAGCTGCCCTTCCCAATAGCCCCCAGAGCAGCGGGTTTTGGTGGCGCGTCCTTTCTCGTCGTAGTCGTGTTCGACCCACGTATTGGACAGGTCATCCCAACGGGTCAGCCAACCTTCATCGGAATATTGATAGTCGAAGTTGCGACCTTCGCTGGCTCTAACCGATAGCAGTCGTCCGCGCTTATCGTATTGGTACGTCGCCAAGGTTTGGATGAAGTGCTTGTCTGCTTCCAATAAATCGAGCTTCTGAATACGGCGGTGTTGAGTGTGTACCTGAATCAGCTTTTGATCCGACAACACCACCCACTTCAACGTGCCTCTTTCATACAAGAAGTGGGTTTCGTTGCCGTAGCTGTCCGACATTTTGGTCAAACGGATTTGGTTGCCGATCGCGTGGGCGAAATGCAAGCGTTGGCGGGCTTTATTTTGGAGAATGAACTCTTCATTGGTGCGATAGAGCCGCCATTGCGGTTTGAGTTCTGATCGAGTGGGGTTCTCATCGGTTGGGGTTGGGAAAATGCCCACGGTGTAATCGTGATCGACAAAGGTTACCATGCCCGCTTCAACCGTGAGAGAAGCATCCCAAGCACTTCGCCACGCCGAGCCAAGTAACCCGAGCTCCATACGCCCAACCGAGTGATAATACCGGCTGTGCGTGAGGGGTAAAAAGCCGGGTAGGGCGAAGTCGTCCCGTTGTTCAATCACCTTACCTGTCGCGGTACTGATCGGGTCGTCCACGCACGGCCCGTCCGAGTTGCAGCTCTGCTTCTTGTTGGCTTCGCTACTCTTATTACTGTTGCTTTGCCCGTTTTTACCGTCTCGGTTCACCCCCGCATTGGTGTTGTTTGGTTTCTTAGCCGATCCTTTTTTCTTCGCCGTACCTGTCACGCGCGTCACGACTTTGCCAATGAACTCCTTCACTTTATTGGTGAGCCACGCCACCATGTCGGCCACCTTTTCCGACAGTTTCTTCATGGCCTTGATCATGCCTTGAAAGGCGTCTTTCATTAGCCGGATAATCCACGACGCGCCGTCTTTCAGTGCCTGCATAAGACCTGCGATGATCTTGTTGATCAGATCGACCGCTTTCTTACCGTATTCTTGAAGCTTGGAGCCGAAGTTAGATAGGTACTTAACCACATTGCCGTTCGACAAGCTCCGAATGGTTTTGATGGCAAGTTGAATGGCCGCAGAATCGGATTTACGCAGCGCATCAATCACCGCGTTACCAGTTTTCTTCACTGCATCACCTAAACCCGGCACAAAGCCAATGCCGATCAATGCGCCAGACGCCCAGTGCCAAGTATCAAGGCCTTTGCCTTCGTAGGTTTTCCAGCCCCAATCGCCTAGGTCATACAAGTCCATGGCTTGCCCAACCACGGGCACAAACCCAAGGGCAATTTGGCAAAATAGCAAAATGGTGGAGTTATCTTGAGATTGCCCCGCGACTTCTGCGGCTAGGCTGGTATGGATGTTTTTAACCGCAACACGAAGATCTCTCGGTCCTTCATTGATTTTCTTGTTCAGTGCCCAAAACCGTCTGTAAGCAGGGTCGTATTTGTCTTCCACGCTCCACGTACCAAACCAACCTTCATCATCAATATCGATAAAGGCATCGGAGCTGTCATCCTTGTCGTACGTTAGGATTTTTTCTCGGCTCAGAATGCTGTAAAGCGAAAAGTATTCCCCCGCAATTGCGGCATGAATTGGGTTGTGTTGAAGCGACGGGTTATTGGCAATGGCCTTCGCCGGACTGAATTCATCGCTGCCTTCATCCAGCAACAATTCAAAGCCGCCACAGCCCATGTTTTCAATCTTGCAAAGCCCTTTATCGTCGGTGGTGCCTTCAATTTCGGTGCCGTTGCTGTCTTTGAGAATAAACGGGGCGTTGGGCACGGGCTTTTCGTTGTCGTAGTGATAACGAATGAACACTTCACAGCCACACTCGACACAGCCGCCAGAAAGCACGTTGTCGGTCGAGAAATTCTGCTCGGCAGCTTCAGCGCTGCTCATCAGCTGGGTTTTCCTGTCCTGACTCATCCTTCCGGCTCCTTATCCAATTCTTCTATGGCTCGTTGATACAGCCTATCCATGCGCGATTGAGTCCCCATTACTGCGGGCTTCTTGAGCTGTTCCTTTGCCCATGGGGTGTCTATGAATTGTTCACCGAACACCGTGGCTAAGCTTAAGTAACGCACCACGTCTTTTTCGGTAGTGAACTTGAGCCGATTCGCCGTATCGATAGTGCGAAGTAAAAACGTGGAGAGGGCTTCATCGCTCCAGCTTTTCACTTCACTGTGATGCTGCTTTAAATGATCGGCGTATTTCTTGTGTTGGTGACGGTGTGCCAATGCCCTCAATGCGGCATATTGATTTGTACTAATCCGCTGCGGCGAACGGTGGGGCAGCGTGTGTTTTTGTCTGGCTTTCAACGTTACTTGCTGAACGTCTTGTTGATCTTTGTGCCAGTAGGCGAAGGTGGCGATCGGGCCGAATAGAGAGGTCAGTTCCACCTCGTTACTGGCATTCAATAAAACTTGCAACACATCCCAATCGGAAAGGCGCAGAAGCATTGGCCCTTCATCATGACGCTCTTTTGGCGGCTCAATGAATGTCCATTCACGCAAGTGATTTAAGAGACCAAATTGAGGGTTTTTGTGTTTTTGCGCTTCATCACGCAGGGTGAGAATTACCCCCCAACTTGGTTGAAATGCGACGGTTTCTTCAAAGGTCTTCCAGTCATCCAATGCCAGTAAGTGGGGTGAAATGGAGGCGTGAACTCTGCCCATTTCTCCCCAATACAAACGGCTTTCATCGTCACCTGAAGGGCTTTGTTTTCGCGCTTTGTCTGCCAACGTTCTGACCAAAGGGTTGATGACGGATTCCGCGAGCACAAACACTTGGGTACCCTCAATCCCTTTTTGCCAATCGACAAGCGGAACGGTGTCATAGAGTAGTAGGGAAGAGTCAGTCATTGATGAGCTCCGCACGACCTTCAATACCCAACCAACCTTCTTGTCTGTATTCGTTGAGTAGATCGGGCTCCCGTTGAAACCGTTCATGGAAATGTTTGATGGATTCACGCAGCGGATACTGACGAAGCAGCGTGTGAAAATCGGGGTGATCATCGAAGTGGCTGCTTAAATAAAACCGATACATGGCGTAGGTTTCGTGCGCCAAAGAAGACTCATTGGGGTATTTCTCGGCGGCGATGGTTAACCCTTCCCAGAATCGACCTTTGACATTCACATAAGGCAGCAGCCAACCGTATTGGGGGGCAAGCTCTGCATGGAGTTTGCCAGCTAAAGCGTTCACGCGCTGTTCATAGAAGAGGGTGTCGTATTGCGTTTGTGTCAGCGTTAGTTGAGTAAACGCTTTTTGGGACTCGAGTTGTTGTTCACTCAACCAAGTTTGATCCGATATTTTGATCAGCGCTTGATTTTTTTCTGAAGAATATGGGGCATAGAGCGAGAGGTGTTGCCCGCACAACGCGGCCTGTTGCTGCTGAGTAAAGACTTGCCACAGCTTTTGAAGCACTGAAAAGTCGTAAAAACGCAAGAGAGCCCGATCCCCATTAGGGTAAATACAAGTGAGCCATTTAGCCCAGTGCGCTTGGATGGCTTTTAGTGATCCCGGGTAAACCCCAACCAGCCCAAAGCGAAGAAACGATTCGCCCTGTTCGAGCAGCCAGTGAAACAGGGTTTCTCCGGGGTTGCCGTTTTCTATCTCAATCAACAAGGGGGAAAAATCAAGAAGCTGGTGATATTCCGTGCCTTGGTAAAGCGGAACCCATCGAGCATCGTGACGACCAGAAAACGCTCCCCAGAATTCATCCAATGTCGGAAACAACTGTTTGTCGACCAGCAGATACAGAGTGCCAGATGTATCCGACATCACATCGAATAGCGATACGGCTTCAGCGTTCATTTCGGCCTCAGTGCTCATTTCATTGTGGGGAGATTCTGGCATCACACATTGCCCTTTTTCGCAGCGTTTAGGCTTAACAACTTCTGGACGGCTTTCCTAATCTCTTCCTTCGGGATTGCCATCAGAGAGGCTTCAATCTCGGGGCCATGCTTTTCCATCCAATCACTCACAACCTGTCCGTCTTCCCCTTTTTTGTTGTAAAAGCGTCTTGAATAAACCACGGAAACCCCTATCCCTTCCGATAGCACCACACGATTCGCCGCAAATTCAAACGAATCTGGGCTAATGAATAAGTACGCTATGAAGTGCTCTGCGGGTTGGTCCTTGCTGGCGGGTACCGAATCGGTTGCCATTACCATGCCTTTATGTGTTTGATAACGCGCCAGTGTTTGGTTGGCGATGTCAGCAAGGGCATCGCCATCATTGATCGATTGGAATAGGATGAAGGAAACCATGGTTTGCCAGTCATCAAGGTCATCCTGACCTTCAGGAGTCATCTCGAACAGTTTCCCATCATTCCAGCGCAACATGTAGGCTTCATTTTTAAAGGTAAAACTGGTGGCGTGAGCCGAAATGGTGTGTCCTAAACTGAGTACGAATACAGTAGCAAGTAGTGAAAACTTCATCCATGTCATGTGTGATGTCCTTAAAATCGATGCTCTATGCCAAAGCGTTCTTTGAGGCTCTGTTCGTCTTGGTACTTTTATTGTCATCAATTTCACCGGTCGGCATAATCTTATCATCTTCATTTTGAGTTTTCGGATTTACACTTTGAATGGTGTACCCAGCCCTCTGGTTCATCGCACCAGATGATTCCATGTTTCTTTCGTTCTTCTTCAGGAGATAGAGCAGGGAACTTGACCCCTTGCTTTGAAAAGTACTCTTTAATCTCTAATAACTTTGCGTAGTTTTTGTCGTTTGAAGATAGGTCCTGCATGACGTACTGGAGTGTATACGCAGTACTTAGACCATTGTCCTTCATGGTTGTGGCATCTGCGCTGTTTATCAGCAGTAAAAGCGCTTCATCTAAGCGATTAACCGATATAAATTCATCCAATGCGGTACCACCAACGGAGTCACGAATATTGATGTTAGCTCCATTCTTAATAAGAATATTCAGTGCTTCAGATTCTTCGAGTTTTGGTGTTAAGAAAATAATAGGTGTGTCAGTTTGAGTGATATCTGGGCTCATGCCAGATTCCAAAAGTGCTGTCAGCGATTCGGTTGATGTTCTCCAGAGGGCGATATACGCAATATTTCCTTGATTTGGGATCTCTACACTAGGATCAGCTCCCAAGGACATCAATGCTTTAATCGCTGGGGCATTATTGTCGTATACTGAAAATGCCAGCAGTGTAAGATCCCCTTTCCCGAGTTTATCTATGTTTTCGAGTCTTTTTCCTAAGAGTAAAACTTTTTCTATGTCGCCGTTTTTTATTGCCCTTGCGACATCTAACATCTCGCCTGAAAAAAAAGTTGCGGGGTTTGGTTTACTGAGAGACACAGTGAATGCTCCTTCGTTGCTATGTGATGGCGTTACTAATATCGCTAGTAGCAAAGTGATAGTTTGTATAATACTTTTCATAATCTATTGCTTTTCGACAGCTCAAAGAGATCGTTTACTTTACGCTCTTCAAGTGCATCACGTAAGTGGTCAATACCATGTAGTTCCAATCTGTCCTTCAAGCTAGGATTAGAGCTAATCGATTGCGATAGCGAACTTGGTTTTTCCAAGTCTGTATCCAAATCTGCGTTTCTTACGGCATCCGGGAAAAAACGTTTTGTCAAGAACATATCTTCTTGCACATAGGTTAATATTTCGTCGTTGAGTCTGTATCCTATAATGGCTGTATCTGTCCCTTGTTTAGATGAGTCGATACCATATTTTGGCAAGGTTTTCTTATGAAGCCCGGCAGAGTTGAAAGTGATCGCAGGCATTTTTGCACTTTTTGAAGCTGCTGATGCTAAACCTCCGCCTAATGAATGACCAGAAAACTCAACAGAGTCTCCATTCTTGGACAATATTTGACCTATCTTTACCGCTTTTTCGTGGTAGGAAGAACCTTTCCCTATCCCTTGAGGTACATTGGCTTTTAACCAATCAGTTTTTCCTTCAGTGCCACGAAAAACTACGGTAGGTTTTGCGTCTGGTCCAAACACATCTTTATCGGGCATGTATACTTGTGCTCTGTAATTAGAGTCGGGATCAACCAGTAACTCTTCACGAATCCCAAGTCTTTTTAAATCAGAAGGTGAAGCTTCTGACCATCCAGAATCATCTGTCATATCTCTTTTTAGCTTGAGCTGTCGGGCATTAAGTTCACTGTCTTTCTTGTCAAGTGTGTAGATATGGGACGAAAGCATGGCCTTTTCAGCAGCATCCATATCCATAGCAAAGCGGTCTGCCTGATCTGGATGGGCGGATTTGCCTCGTGCTGTCAGCTCTTCACGCGCTTTTCTTCGCTCCGCTTTTGTGGTGTTGGTTTCAAGTACCTCAAGCATCGCTTGTTTGTCTGCGCCATTCTCGACCGCAGTAATAATGGACTGAGCCAAGGAGCTCAATTCTTGCATTTCTAATGCTTTGTTGAGCAAGGCAATATCGGCTTGCACTGCCATTTTCTGCAAAGCAGATTTGTAGAATTCCGGCGTGAAGATGGAGCTCCCCCAGCCAGTGCCCAGCGGCTCTGCCAATGGCGTAATCTTTAAAAACGGCGACTTGCTGGCAGCCGCGCCTTCTGCGCATTTATGGGCAGGTGAGGAGTAGGGGGTGTCCCCAATAAACACATTGCCAGAGCCTGCGGCAACGGAACCGCCACATCCAATTGCATCGCCGACTCGAGAGGCCGGCTTGCCATTGATCGAAACGGTAGACGAGCCTGCCGAAATGCTTCGGCCATGGATGCCATGCGGCATATTAGGGCATGGGCAAGCGTGCAGCAAAACCGTATCGCCTTGCCTTGCTGCGGGCTTACCATTAATAAACACGTCGCTACTGCCTGCAACGATGGGGGTGGCGGGGAAACACCCGTGCCCTGCACAGCTGTCTCCAAGTCGAGCGGCGGCTGGCATTAGGTTCTCCTGTCCGGATCATCCGGCTCTTGCGGTTTCGCAGGCGGTTGTGGCTCCACGGCTTTGGGCGCGGTGCCGCTGCCTGGCGAGCCGCCTTCATTAATCTTCACCACGTTGCCTGAAATGGTGATGCCGCCGCCATCGATTTTGACAAAGCCACCGGGGCCTTTGATGGTCAGTTCTTGCTTGGCTTCCAGCACGATATTGGTGGCGTTCAGATAACTTTCGTTGTTCACTGCGATACGTTGGTTGGCGCCGATCTCTTTTTCTTCCGATGCCGACATCGACGTGACGCTGCCCCCTTCAATTTTGGTGACCATACCGCCAGAAATAAAACGGTTCACCGCGCCAATAACCCGCTGAACGAGGTTACGACCCACTTTGTAGTGGTGATCCTGGCCAAACTCTTCGGTGACATTTTTACCCACCAAACGGTGCGTATTTTCCGTTACCATTTGGAAAAAGTGTTGCCCAATTTTTTGGTGGAAATCGCGGCCAATCGATTCGCGGCTGATGTTATTGATCACCACATCTTTGTCTTTTTGAGCATGCACATAAATTTGTTCACGAGAGGCTTCATCTTCAAATCGCAATTCATTGAAGCCTTCACCCAAGTGTGTTTGGGTTTTGAGTACCGTTCGCGTTTTATGGCTGGGCAAAATGTAAGGCGTCACATTGGTGGCATGGTAAGTACGGCCAGTGATGATGGGTTGGTCAGGGTCGCCATTTAAGAAAGAAACAATCACTTCATGCCCAATCCGTGGAATGGCAATCATGCCATATTGACCGCCCGCCCAGCCTTGAGACACCCGCACCCAGCACGAGCTGTGTTCGTCTTGTGACGATTCTCGGTCCCAAGGGAAATGCACTTTTACGCGGCCGTGTTCGTCGCAGAAAATTTCTTCTCCCGCAGGGCCCACAACCATGGCGATCATCGGCCCATCAACTTGAGGCTTAGGCAGAGGTCTTGCTCGCCATTGCGTTTGCGCAGGGATGACAGTGAATTGGTTGCTGTAGGTGGTAGCGCCGCTGCCGCCTTCCTCCTCAAGCGCCTGAGGCTGAGTGCCTGAGTGAACAGCGTGCACGACAATCCAAGCACGATTGCATTTTGGATCTAGGTGATCGGTGAGCGTAAATTTCACCCCAGCTTGTAAGCCAGCGTGGTTACTTTGCCCATAGGCAACATGAGATTCACGGCGAAGGTATTCCAAGCGATATTGACTGAACGCGTGACCACTTTCATCATCTTTATAGCGAGCAGGGGCATCGTAATGCTCATACCCATCGCGCTGATATGCCATGTCCTTGCCAAGTTGTTCTTGTTTGAAGGAATAGGTGGGCTTCTTAAAACTGTATTCCTGAAAGGTAACGTTCGTAATGTCTGAACGAACCCTTTCATTTAAACCAAAGACATAGGGCGTATCTATCTGGCCACCCGCCAGTGCATTGTAAGTAACAGAAAACGGGAGGGCATCATAGGTTTGGCTGTCGTCACTGAAGATAATGGTGTGCTTGCCTACTTCATGAGTAAAGCGATACACCAAACCTTCTTCTGCCGCCAAACGGTGCAGAAAGTCTAGGTCGGTTTCGCGGTACTGAACGCAAAACTCCCTAGGCTGACAGGATCGTTTTAGGGAAAAGGCATAGTCGTTGATGCCCATTTCCTGAAACAACACCGACAAAATATCGGGTACGCTTTGGTTTTGAAAAATTCGGCTATTCTGGCGCAGCGACAAACGCTCGATGGCCGGCACCAAAGTAAGAGAATAAAACGTGTGTTGACGACCCGTATCCCCCTTAAAAAAAGCGCGAACGATGCCATGGACAACTTGCGTCACTTCCCCATTTTGAATAATGCTCAACCAAGCGTTTTTGTCGACGATTTGATCGGGAGAAATATTGGTTTGGCGACTTGCCAGCTCAATCTGATATCGAAATCCACGGCATTGATTGTAATCAGACAGCGATTCTTGCCCTTCATACTCGCGAACAATCAGGGTCTCAGGAGCCAACCCATCAACATCTAGGGTGAAATTTAAGGTGCTCATGCATTCCTTCCGTTTTGCAATCTAGACCACGCCAACGCGTTGATTTAGTAATGAAAATGCAAAGCCACCCCATGTGGCTTTGCTGCATCGTTGATGACCAGTATCTTGGGGAGCCTGCCAGTACAAGCGAGAGCATGCACTGACAAAGCGTGATGCTGGTCATCTATTCGATGACGCTTATGCCTCGACAGGTTTACGCCAGTCGTCCGTACCCGATGTACCTGCGTTTATGTGGTCCCAGTTGATCTTACGGTAAGACAGAGACACGGTAACGTTCTGAGTAAAATCAGAATTGGCTGGATCTTGGCAGTGTGGCATCTCGCAGTGGATATCTACGATAGAAGCGCTTTCAAGAGAGGTGGTGAAGAAGTTCTCTTGTTTACCTTCAATAGATGTGCGATACCACTTCAGCTCAACCGACTTCATTTTTTCGCCAGACGCCAATGCGTTGTACAACAACGGAACCGCTTTGTTCAGTGCCACTGTGAATTTGAACGGCTTATGCACACGCTGACCCGAAGGCTGCCCAGATTGAGGGTCAGTAGGGACGGTAACATTGTGGTCGAACTGTTGAACCAGCATTTGGTCTTCATGACCTTCAACAAACGCATCACCGATAGAATCGGTAGACAGTGCGCCAGCAGTAATAAGCCCCTGTGTTTCACCTTCAATGGAGATATAACATGGAGTTGGCATATTTAATCCTCTTGTAGAGTTGAATGTTACGGGACCAGTCGCTTCCCTGCCTAAATTAAGCGGGTTGACCTAGATCAGCGGCTAAATCCTTATATAGCAACAAATAAATAACAATAAATGATGAAGCGCTTATTGCGCGAATTAATGTCGATAGACAAGAGGTATAGAGCAAGCAATATGCCAATTAATAATTATATTTAAAAACAGATAATTAAGTCGATTGAATTATCTTATTAGGCAATAGATTGCTATTTTCCGGGCAATTTATTGCTCGCATAGCGAATTAATGCCTGGATCATAGTCACAATAATATATATTTCATTGCTATTAATGGATATTTTTATTTTGTGATGTTAATACAAGAATTAATAGACGTATCCATTTCTTTGTTTACGCGAATGTCTCATTTTTGATTTCATACACGCCCATAAAAATATAGTCCTTTTACCTAGATTAATGATGGATGAAAAGTGTGCATTTCATCATTGAAAATTAATACCGCCGACAGTGCATGAGAATAAAAATATTGAGTGTTTCATATTAAACTAAGGCGAATTGATGTGGTGGTTAGTTGCTGATATTAAATGAAATTTACTGGCATTTATTGCAGTGACATTCAGCGATTAGGTTTGATGATTAATGATTATATTTTAACCACTTAGGGTGATCGGTGTCTTTTAAATGAGAAATTTGTCATCTTGTTTTTGTGATGATAGTAACAGTTTTACTTTATCCTGATATAGTAGGTTAAATAAGTAAATTGAAGATTAATCACAGAGAATTAAAAAGTACTAAAAAGTACTGATTGATATTAAAAATATAAAAAGCATTCTTGAAAATGAGATTTCAATTACATTTTTCACTTTGGCTAGTGAATTTCTAGACTAACAATTTAAAAATTGATTCTATTAGGCTTTTAATGGTGTATACAGATATACCGTACATAATTATGTATGTGTTCTATCTTTCCTTTCTTATACGTCATCCCGTCAATCTTGACTCTCCTAATTAGAACATCACAAAGAAGAATTTAATGATTTTTGCTCTGATTGTCAGAGCAAAATGGTGTTTGTTTATTGCTATTTTGCCTGTTTGTGAACTGAAGTACTTTGGAAATGAAAAAGCAGTGGTCAATTCCAATTTTTGAGCAAGAGCTGGTGTGCCATTTTTATGTGCAGCGTCAGGTTGGCTCAACAATGTGCTGGTTCGCAGATAAGCGTTTGCTCGTAATAAATTCAACATTAAACAGCAGTTGGGACAGACGAAGGAGACCGTAATATGTCCAAAGA
Source organism: Vibrio sp. S9_S30 (assembly GCF_014694455.1). Lineage (GTDB taxonomy): Bacteria > Pseudomonadota > Gammaproteobacteria > Enterobacterales > Vibrionaceae > Vibrio. The sequence goes on from NZ_JAAUWT010000006.1 coordinate 15,387, forward strand.
AGGCAGTGTTGCCCCGAAAGAAAGAATCAATATCAAGTACATTCCTGCGACGGGCGACGCTCAGGCGGAAGTGGAATTGCCATTGAAGACATTGGTGATAGGTGACTTTAAAGGGCACAGTGAAGACACCCCTTTAGAGGAACGTAAACCCGTCAGCATCAACAAAAACAATTTCGAATCCGTTATGAAAGAGAGCAAGTTAACGCTTTCTACCTCGGTTTCAAGCAAGTTGGTGGATGAAGACGACGCAGATTTACCCGTCGAATTATCATTTGAGTCTCTTGCCGATTTCTCGCCAGACTCCATCGTTAAGCAAGTTCCTGAGCTAAACAAACTGATCGAATTGCGTGAAGCACTGCTGGCTCTTAAAGGTCCGCTTGGTAACGTGCCTGCATTCCGTTCTCGTTTACAAGAGCTTCTTGCTTCTGATGATTCACGAGAGAAGTTGTTGGCAGAACTTGATCTTGTGGCCGCTGATGAGAAAGAAACGTCTGATCAGGGAAATGAATAACCAGCGTGAAAAACAGGAACGAAAGGATAATTCCGATGACAACAAATGAAGTCGCTGTAGAAAGAACGATTGAGCAGCAGCAAGGCAATTTACTTGATGAAATCATGGCGCAAACGCGCATTGCACCGAACGAAGAAGCCTACGACATTGCGAAAAAAGGCGTAGCAGCGTTTATCGAGAACCTCGTTGGTTCAAACCGCACAGAAGAACCAGTCAACAAAGCGCTGGTGGACCAAATGTTGGTTGAACTCGATAAAAAAATTGGCGCCCAAGTGGATGAAATTCTTCATGATGAGGCTTTCCAAAACCTAGAATCTTCATGGCGTGGTCTGAAATTAATGGTAGACCGCACCGATTTTAATGAAAACAACAAAATCGATTTACTGCACGTCACGAAAGCAGAGCTTCTGGAGGATTTTGAATTCGCACCTGAAGCCACGCAATCTGGCCTGTACAAGCACGTGTACTCTTCAGGTTATGGTCAGTTCGGTGGTGAGCCAACAGGCGTCATCATTGGTAACTATTCATTCACGCCATCCACACCCGACATGAAGCTACTTCAATATATGGGTTCGTTGGGTGCCATGGCGCACGCGCCGTTTGTTTCAAGTGTGGGACCGGAATTCTTCGGCATCGACTCGTTTGAAGAGTTACCAAACTTGAAAGATCTTAAGTCGACTTTTGAAGGACCTAAGTACACCAAATGGCGTTCGCTTCGTGAATCGGAAGACGCTCGTTACCTCGGTCTTACAGCGCCACGTTTCTTACTTCGTGTGCCTTACGATCCAACAGAGAACCCGATTAAGTCTTTCTCTTACGAAGAAAATGTCAGCAACTCACATGAAAGCTACCTATGGGGTAACACGGCGTTTGCTTTTGCGACGCGCCTAACCGATAGCTTCGCGAAATACCGTTGGTGTCCGAACATCATTGGTCCGCAAAGCGGTGGTGCAGTTGAAGACTTGCCGGTTCACGTCTACGAATCCATGGGTGCTCTGCAATCTAAGATCCCAACCGAAGTTCTGGTCACAGACCGTAAAGAGTTCGAATTGGCGGAAGAAGGTTTTATCGCGCTAACGATGCGTAAAGGCAGTGACAACGCGGCATTCTTCTCCGCGAACTCTATCCAGAAGCCGAAGATCTTCCCGAACACCAAAGAAGGCAAAGAAGCCGAAACCAACTACAAGTTGGGGACTCAGCTGCCTTACATGATGATCATCAACCGCCTCGCGCACTACATCAAAGTGCTACAGCGCGAGCAAATTGGTGCTTGGAAAGAGCGCCAAGATCTAGAGCGTGAGCTGAATGGTTGGATCAAGCAATACGTTGCGGATCAGGAAAATCCACCAGCAGACGTGCGCAGCCGTCGCCCACTTCGTGCCGCCGCTATCGAAGTGCATGATGTGGAAGGCGAACCAGGCTGGTATCAGGTGTCGCTGTCGGTTCGTCCTCACTTCAAGTACATGGGTGCGAACTTTGAGCTGTCTCTAGTAGGTCGTCTGGATCAAGCCTAATGGGATACATCGCCCCAGAAGAAAGTGTTTATGGTGTCAGCCTCTTTGAGCGTTTAGAGGTTGACGCTAAACCCATGTCACTTTCGAAAGGACCCGATTCCGCTGAGGTGCTTCGTTCCATTAAACGGAATGTGTCTAACATTCTGAACACCAGAATCGGAGAGTCATTAAGCTCTCCGAATCTGGGCTTAGTGGATTTTAACGATGCCACCATGGCCATGCTGGACCTTTCCATTCGAGTAAAGCTGTCGATCAAACGCTGCTTAGAAGAATTTGAGCCAAGGCTGAAAGAAGTTGATGTTACCGTGATCCAAGACGAGGCAGAGCCGCTGAATTTGCGATTTAGCGTGGCAGCAACCATCGACACATCCGCCGTTCATGAAAGAGTAAAAATCAATTTACTCCTTGATAATAATAGAAAATACCGAGTAGTAAGCTAGTGGCACAAGACAAATATTTCAGAGATGAGCTGGCGTTTTTAAAAGACCAAGGAAAACAATTTACTGAGATTCACCCTCAACTTTCTCGCTTTTTGAATGGGCGGAACACCGATCCGGATGTCGAACGCCTACTCGAAGGTTTTGCGTTTCTAACTGGCAAGCTGAGAGAGAAAGTTGAAGATGAATTTCCCGAGTTAACGCACTCCATCATCAACATGCTTTGGCCGAACTACCTTCGTCCCATTCCGAGCCTAAGCATCTTAAAGTTCAGCCCGAAAGGGAATTTCAGTACACGTCAAATCATCAAAAAAGCCACCACGGTGGACTCCATTCCCGTATTGGAGACGGCGTGCCAATTTCGCACCTGCCGAGATGTGGAGATTTACCCATTAGTGTGCGATCGCGTGTCTGCTGTACACACCAAAGACGCCAGCAGAGTCGCACTGGACATGTCGATGATCAATAAAGACGATTCGGTTAAATCCATCGAGCTGGATTCATTGCGTTTTTATTTGGGTGGCGACACTTATAGTGCACAAAATCTCTATTTGTGGCTTGGGCATTACCTCGATTCCATCGAAGTGGAGTACGCAGGTGGCAGTGTTAAGGTGCCAACAGACGTGTTCGATGTGGTCGGGTTTGATAACGATGGATTACTGCCATACCCAAAAAATGTTTATCAGGGGTATCGCATCTTTCAAGAATATCTGGCGTTTCCAGAGTCGTTTCACTTCTTCGATCTCAAGCACATTGGACGCTACATTCCCGATCATGTGACTGGCAAATTTACGGTTCGTTTTAACTTCACCCAAACGTTGCCCGGCAGCACGCAAGTCAGCAATGACAGCTTTACGCTGTACGCCACGCCCATTGTGAACCTGTTTAAACACGATGCCGATCCGATCGATTTAACGGGCAAACGCCCTGAATATCGAATGGCACCGTCTAGCCGTTATCCAAGGCATTATGAAATTTTCAGTGTCGACCATGTTGAAGGTTGGCAAGAAACCTCCGACGGACGAATCCGCGGGCAGCGCCGTATTTACACCCCATTTGAAAGTTTTCAGCACGAGATCGAATTGGCACGTCAACGTCTCGCACTGTATTACCGCGTCCGAGTCAAAGACAGCATTCGCAAAGACGGCTTTGATCACTTCATTTCATTTGTACGTGGGGATGAAACCACGGGCTTCTTGCAGGATGAAGCGGTCACTTTGGAGCTAACGTGTACCAACCGCCAGTTACCCGCCGAGTTAGGGGTGGGCGACATATGCATCAGTACCGACACGTCGCCGCCGTTTGCCGATTTCGAAAACATGACGATCCCTACGCAAACCTTACGTCCGGTATTGGACGGCAGTTTGCTGTGGACACTGATCTCAAACTTGTCTCTCAACTACTTATCGTTGCTTGATAAAAAGGCGTTGTGCTCGGTGCTTCGTGCCTACGATTTTCGTTCGTTGGTGGATCAACAGGCCGCACGCATTTCGCGTCAGCGCATGGAAGGCATTGTATCGATCAAGTCGGAACCGCTCGATAAGTTGATCAAAGGCATGCCCGTTCGGGGTTTGCTGTCAACCATCACCATGGATCCTAATGCGTTCGGATCGGAAGGCGATTTGTACTTGTTTGGCACGGTCTTGAGCCAGTTTTTTGCCTTGTACGCCAGCATCAACTCATTCCATGAATTGGTGGTGGTGAATGCAGAAAGCCGAGAAGAGTACCGCTGGGGTAATCAGCATGGAATGCAGCCACTGATATGAGTTCGACAATGGTTGAGTCAATTCGGGATGAGATGACAGACATTAATGAAGCAACAGACATGGATTTAGCAAGCGCGGATATCGCAAGCGTCGATCTAGCAGGCATTGATGTGAAAAGTTTCAATTTCTACCAATTGGTGGAGTTGTTACTGCAACTGAGTGACCACGACCCAGAAGAAGAAGATTGGGAAAGGCAATGCCAATTTGTATTCAAGTCGAATCCGAGCTTGGGTTTTTCGACGTCAGACGTATCTGGGTTGGATCGAAAACACGACGACCGATTGGAACTGGAAACCACGTTTTTAGGATTAACCGGAGCGCAATCCCCGTTGCCTGGTTACTTGCTAGAGCAAGTACTGACCGAGGGAGAATTTGGTTTAAGAGGCGCGTTTCTCGACTTCTTTAATAACCGATTGATCACGCTGGTGTATCGCATTTGGCGAAAGTACCGCTACTACATTCGATTCCAAGAAGGCGCGAGCGACGATTTTTCTGCGCAGTTGTTTGCGTTGGTTGGGCTGGCGGATCCAGACATGCGCGGCGAAACGCCCATCAACTGGTGCAAGATGCTGTCTTACGCCGGAATGCTGGCGGGGCGCAGCCGTTCACCTCAGGTGGTCTCGGGCATCATTGCCCACTGTTTCGATATCGAAGATGTTGATATTCGCCAGTGGGTACAAAGGAAAGTGGATATACGCCGTAGCCAGCAAATGCAGTTGGGGATGGCAAACATGAGTTTGGGTGACAACACCGTCATCGGCGAACGCGTAACAGAGTGTAATGGCAAATTCACCTTGGTATTGAAAGGGTTGAGCCAAGAAAGGTTCAGAGACTTTCTGCCGACAGGTAAAGAGTACCAGCCGCTGTGCAAAGTGGTGGAATTCGTTCTGCGAGAGCAAATGGCGTACGACCTAGAGCTGCAACTTGAAGAGGGCGCTGTCTCCGCCATGGTATTAGACAGCAAGGTCGACATGCCTTTGGGGTGGTCGACGTTCTTGGGTGAAGGCAACACCAAACAGAGTGTCACGATTCAGGTCAGGCAGTAGTCCGGTTAAACAGAGCAGTCCGGTTAAACAGAGCAGTCAGGTTAGACAACTGCGTAGGTTAAGCATTAGAGGCATAGGAAGTGGAACAAAATAAACGTCTGAATTTGATGGTATCCAACACCAAAGAATTGGAACCAGGGCTCACACCATCCTGTGAATTTACAGAAGAGGGTGGCGTGATCGGTTCTAGCCCGAGTGCGTTCTGGGTGCTGCAAGATCAAAGACGAGATGTGCAAGGCAGCCATTGTGAGATCTTGGTGTACGACAACCATTTCTGCGTAAAAGACCTCAGTGGCAAAACCTATGTGAATGGGGCAACCATGCCCGTTGGCGTAGGGAAAATGGCGCAAATCACCACCAAAGATTCCTTAAAAATTGGGGTTTATGAACTGATGGTGGTCAGCGGAAATGACCGCGCGAGCATCGCGTCGCACAACCAATCTCTAGAGCAATTGTTCACTGAAGATGCCGCTCTAGTAAAAGGCGACCCAGATTCCGAAGAAAGCCTATCCGTGCCAGAAGAAATTACTTACGTCGACCCGCTCGATGTGCTCGACGGTGGAGACACCGCCGCGAAAAGCGAACGGTTGTATGCCGATGAAGAAGAAAAACTGTCGGACGATCAAATTGAAGCGAATCGGCTGCTGGCGGATGAAGAGCCAGAAAGCCGTGAAAAACCGACCCTTCAAGCGGACAGCGAATATGAAATTTCGTCCGCAATAAAGCTGAAAAAGCGCAGCCGATTTAACCCGTTTTCGTTTTTTTCGAAATCAGAACCAGAATCTGCATCATCAAAACCGGCATCGGCTAAGTCAATGCCAGAGGCAGAAAAATCAGTACCCGACGCTTCACGATCCGAGCCTGTCACGGTGACGGATCCTACGAAAGCGCCAACCCAATCTCAGCAGGTTGAGCAATCTCAGCCTTCAACTCACACCTATGATCAGCTCTCAACAAAAGAGACTGATGCACAAAACGCGTTCAGAACAGAGGGCTACAAGATGGACGATAAAACCCTAGATTTATTAGAAGAAGAAATCGCCCAAAATGAACAATTTAAAGCGGACATGCCGCTTGGCGATGAACACAACCACCTATTGTCTGGTCCACTATTTCGTGGGTTAGGTGTGTCGGTGACCCCTTCACACCAGTCTGGTGATGTGCAAATGACGTCGGAAGAAATGGGCGCTGCACTGCAAGCCGCAGTAAGAGGGTTGCTGGACTTACACCAACACGTGGACAACAGCCGCTACGGGGTGATCAATAAAAACCTACAACCGATTGAAGACAACCCACTTCGTTTAGGGTTGTCGTATGAAGACACGGTGAAAACCTTGTTCAACACCAGTCCCGGGGCGGTGCATTTGTCTGCGCCTTCCGCCATTTCTGAAAGTTTGAAAAATCAGAAAGATCATAACGATGTGGTGCAAATGGCCACCACGTTGGCGCTCGGGCAAATTGTGCGCGCCTTCTCACCTGAAGTGTTGATGAAGCGTTTCGAAAATTACCGCCGTTCCTACCAAACGCCAGAACAAAACACCGATGCGTGGGCGTGGGAAATGTACCGAAGCTACTACAAAGAGCTGACTTCCGATCGTCAGCAAGGTTTTGAGAAGCTGTTTTGGGAAGTGTTCGATCAAGCGTATGACCGCTTACTTCGTGAGAAACAGATGGAGTCGTGATCGTGAGACAAATGCTGTCCATAGTGTTGGGCGTTTTACTGTTAGCAGGGTGCAGCTCTAGCGAAGATGTCAAAGAGCAGCCGTCGGTCGTGTCGTTCAGCATGGTGGCGGATGAAGGGGTGAACCCCAATGTGTTTGGTGAGGCGTCCCCTGTTGAAATTCAGGTCTTTGAGCTGGTGGACGACTCCATGTTCATGTCCGCGGATTTTGATCAGATCAATGAAGACCACAAAAAGGTATTAAAAAGCAACTATATACGAGTTTACGACTACGTATTGACGCCGGGTCAATTCAAATACGTCGATGACGTCGTGGTGGACAACAACACCCGCTACATCGGCGTGTTAGCAAAGTTTGCCGAGCCAGAACTGAGCGAATGGAAAAAAGCAGTAAAGATCATCAATTTAGGTCGGAAGTACCATTTGCTGATGCTGTTTAAAGATTACGACATTAAGTTAGATAAGGTTGAGTGAGTATGTATTCACGGAATAGAGTCGTTTGGAGCGAAGGATTATTCATTAAGCCACAGCATTTCCAGCAACAACAACGTTATATGGAGTATGCGTTAGATGAGCGCATTTCGTCTTCCAGCCAATACCTGTTTGGGGTATCAGAGCTGTCGCTGAATCCGGAATATTTAAGCTTTGGCCGTATTGCCATTGAACGTGCGGTTGGCGTCATGCCGGATGGCACCGTTTTTCGCATTCCGCAAGAAGATCTCATGCCCGAAGCACTGGAAATCAGTGACGATTCTCTCGCTAACCAGATCGTGTATCTCGCGCTTCCACTTCGCAGTGACTCTTTAGCCGAAATCAGTTTCCCAGATTCGCAGGGGACAGGGCGATACACCGCTCGCAAACAAGAAGTGCGCGATGTGCATACACCACAAGGGGACAGCACGGTATTGGATGTGTCGCCTGTCCAACCTCGCTTAATGCTCGAAAAACAAGATCGCAGCGCGTTTGCTTCTATCGCCATTGCGCGGATTCTTGAAAAGAGACCCGATGGCAGCGTGATGCTGGATGCGGATTTCGTCCCTTGTCATTTCAACGTAGTGGGCGTGCCGCATTTGCATCGATTCATCAGTGAAATGTCGGGCTTAATGCGTGAACGTGCAAAAAACATCGCCCAGCGGATTGGTTCGCCAAGCCAAGGCGGCGTGGCCGATGTGTCCGACTTTATGCTGTTGCAATCACTGAACCGATTGCAGCCACAACTTCAGCATTTGTCGTCATTAAGAAGCCTGCACCCAGAGCGTTTATACGAATCGCTCAGTGCCATCTGTGGTGAGTTGGCGACCTTCACCGACGAAAGCCGCATGCCGCCACAATTTACGGTGTATCAACATGAAATGCCGACGGAATCGTTTCAATCTTTAATGCTCAAGCTACGCCAATCTCTCAGCATTGTGCTGGAGCCAAGAGCGGTGTCGATTCAGTTGCAAAAACGCCGCTACGGGCTGATGGTTGCCCCAATCCAAGATCAAAGCTTGCTGGAATCGGCCGACTTCATTTTGGCCGTACGAGCACGCATGCCGCTGGAAGATTTACGCCGCCTGTTTGTGCAGCAAACCAAAGTTGCCTCAGTGGAAAAAATTCGCGAACTGATTTCATTGCAGCTACCGGGCGTCCCCGTCAGCCCATTGCCCGTGGCACCAAGGCAGTTGCCTTACCACGCGGGTTACACCTACTACCAATTGGACAAAACCAGCGAAGCGTGGCGCATGCTGCAAAACGCCAGTGGGTTTGCTTTCCATGTTGCCGGTGAATTTGATGAGCTGGATCTGCAGTTCTGGGCCATTAGGAGTTAATCATGATCGTCACTGAAGAATTCAACAAAGACCGCTACGACGAACTGCTGTTTGATGAAGTTAAAAGCATCGATGCGGATCAGGATTACTGGTTCAAGCTGCGTGGTGACAACCAAAACAAAATGATCGATGCGGCCACCCCATTGCTGGGTTTGTCACTTCGTATCCGCTCTTTAGCGCAATGTGAAAACATCGAAACCATCTACAAACAAGCGCAAGAAGAAATCAAAGCCATCGAAATGGAATTGGTTCAAGCGGACATAGAACACGCCATGATCATGGCGTACCGCTATGTGTTGTGCGCCGTTTTGGATGAAGCCGTCATGAGCACGCCATGGGGTGCCGACAGCTCGTGGGCAGAGCATTCCCTGCTGACGCGGTTTCACAACGAAACTTGGGGTGGGGAAAAGGTCTTCACCATATTGAATCGCTTATTAGGCGATCCGCCAAGGTATCGCGTCTTGCTGGAGTTCATTTACCTCTGCTTGATGCTGGGCTTTGAAGGCAAATACAAAGTCGTGGAAGGCGGAAAAGAAGAACGCGAGCGTGTGGCGATCAAGTTGTACGAAACGTTATCAAGGCTGGATGACAAAGAGCCAGAAGAGCTCACCAGTGCCACAGACCATGTGGTGGCTACCAAATACCGTTTAAGCCGTCAAATGCCGATCTGGCTGATTTTTGCAGGCTTTGCTGGGTTGTGGGCGGTGGTGTTTTTTGTCTATCGCTACTTGCTGAACAGTAAGTCACTCGATGTGCTGAACCAGCTAAATCAGATTTTATAAAACAAATTCGATAACCCAAAGATATCAATAGATTTCATTTTTAATTTTTAACGTCAAAGGTTGCGCCGTGATTCGAATCGAACTTCCTACATTAATCAGCAAACTGAACGAACAGAGTAAATTAGCCCTCGAACAAGCCGCTTCACTGTGTTTGGAACACCAACACTCTGAAGTCACGCTAGAGCATTATCTGCATGTGTTGTTGGACAACCCACTGAGCGACGTGCGCGAAATTTTGCGCAGCAGCGACACCGATCACCATGAAATTCAGGACATGGTACACGGCGCTTTCCCACGAGAAACCGGCCACGATACCTACCCTGTGTTTTCACCACTTTTGATTGAATTGTTGCAAGACTCGTGGCTATTGGCATCCACCGAGATGAACCTTGATCACCTCCGTTCTGGCGTGATCTTCTTAACCGCCATCATGCGCCCCGATCGCTACTTACCCGTAACCTTATCCATGCGATTCGATCGCCTAAACCGCGAAACCATTCGTCGTGAATTCTTCACCATTCTTAAAGATTCGTCCGAGACGCCAGTAGAAGCGTCTGGGAAACAGGCGAAAGCGCCAGCATCGAATGACGGCAACCGAGCGCTAGACAAATACTGCGCTAACGTTACGGCGCAAGCGCGCAAGCAAGAACTGGATCCGGTACTGTGCCGCGATGAAGAGATCAATTTGATGATCGACATACTGTGTCGTCGCCGCAAAAACAACCCCATTGTCGTGGGTGATGCGGGCGTCGGTAAAAGTGCGGTCGTTGAAGGGTTAGCCCTTCGCATCATTGATGGAAAAGTACCCGATAAGCTGAAAAACATCGAGCTGATGAGTTTGGATCTGGGCCTGCTGCAAGCTGGCGCGGCCGTAAAAGGGGAATTCGAAAAACGCCTGAAATCCATCATTGATGAAGTGAAGTCGTCGCCTATGCCGATCATCTTGTTCATCGACGAAGCGCACACCTTGATCGGCGCAGGGAATCAGGAAGGGGGCGGTGACGCTGCCAACCTATTAAAGCCGGCTTTGGCAAGGGGCGAATTGTGCGCCGTAGCGGCTACAACGTGGAAAGAATACAAAAAATACTTCGAGAAAGATCCAGCGCTGAGCCGCCGCTTCCAATTGGTGAAGCTGGACGAGCCTTCTGCGGATCAAACCGTCGATATTCTTCGCGGATTGTGCGAAGTGTACGAAAAAAACCATCAGGTACTGATTTCAGACAGCGCACTGAAAGCGGCGTCGCACTTGTCGGCAAGGTACGTTTCCGGTCGCCAACTGCCGGACAAAGCCATTGATGTATTGGACACCGCGTGTGCGCGTATTTCCATTAACCTCAGTACGCCGCCAGCCAGAATGTCTGAACTTGAAACGCTTCAACATCAATATGCGTTAGAGCGCAAAATGCTGGAACGCCAACTTCAGATCGGGCAAAACATCGATGAAGAGCGCCTTGCCACACTCATTGCCAAAGACGAAGAATGCCAAGCAGAATTCCACGAAACCGAGCGCGCATGGGTAAAACAGCGAGATTTGATCAACCACATGATCGAGCTTCGCACCAAGCTGCTTTCTGATGAATTAACACCAGAAGCGCTGGAAGACACCAAACAATCGCTTGAAGTGATGTATGAAGAACTTGAGCAAATACCGTTCAATGATCGCCTTATTCACCCAGAGGTCGACGAGCAGCAAGTGGCTGAAGTCATTGCCGACTGGACAGGTGTGCCGATCGATCAAATGAACACCGATGAGCTAACGAAGCTCACTCACCTGCCGGACATTCTTGGAAAAGCCATTAAAGGTCAGGACGTGGCGATTCAACGCATTCACAAACACTTGTTAACAGCACGCGCCGACTTAAGAAGACCCGGCAGACCCAAAGGCGCGTTCCTACTCGTCGGGCCAAGTGGTGTGGGTAAAACCGAAACCGTGGTGCAACTGGCTGAAGAGTTGTATGGCGGCAAGCGCTTCCTCACCACCATTAACATGTCGGAATACCAAGAGAAGCACACCGTTTCTCGTTTGATTGGCTCCCCTCCCGGTTACGTCGGTTTTGGTGAGGGCGGCGTGCTGACAGAAGCCATTCGTAAGATGCCTTACTCGGTGGTGTTGTTGGATGAAGTTGAAAAGGCACACCCAGAAGTGCTGAACCTGTTCTACCAAGCGTTCGACAAAGGCGAATTGGCGGATGGGGAAGGGCGCTTGATTGACTGCCAGAACATCGTGTTCTTCCTAACGTCTAACCTAGGATTCCAAACCATTGTCGATTACGCCGACCGTGCCGATGAGATGGACGACGCGCTGTACCCAGAACTCGCCGCGTTCTTCAAGCCTGCGTTGCTGGCGCGGATGGAAGTGGTGCCTTACTTGCCGCTGGGTGAAGAGGTGATGGACAAAATCGTGCGTGGCAAATTGGCTCGCCTTGAAACCGTTCTTACCGAGCGCTATAAAGCGACGGTGGACATTGAGCCTAGCGTTATCGACGAAATCTTGTCTCGTACCACTCGTTCGGAAAATGGCGCACGCATGCTTGAAGCCATCATCGAAGGGCAAATGCTGCCTCCGATTTCACTCGCATTGCTGGAAAAACTCGCCAATCAAGAACCCGTAACGCACATCAGCATGTGTGCGCAAGATGGCGAATTCATCGGTAGGGTGGAATAGCATGACGGATTGGCTTAACGTTTCCGACAAGCTGGTCAATGCCAGAGAAGCCTCCGGTCTGGTGCAGGTTTTGCTCGACACGTTAGAGCAAGACTTGCAGGTCGACAAAAGCTTCTTTATTGCCGTCACGCCCGACGGTCGCCAATTGGTGACTTTAAATCGCGTGCCGGATCTTTGTTGGAACGTCACCGATTTTGAATGCCCATTTGCGCACGTATTGCAAAACGGTGGACAAAAAATCATTAATCACGAGCACCTTGTGTATTGGCAAGGCGATCGCAATTTCATCTCGTTGGTTGAAGGTTGCCGAGCGGAGCAAAAAATTGTCGTGACGCCTTTGCTGAATCATCACGGCGGTTTAGTCGCGTTGTCGGTGAACTTGGTTCACGTTGACCGTTGGAAAAACGCCCTAGGGCAATCCCATTACAACCGCTTTTTGGCGTTATTTACCTGTCATTGGGAGAGGCTGAGTGAATTAAACGAAGCCTCCGTCTCGAAGAGCAACCTGAAAGAGTCACTGTCTTACGTTGAAAAAACGCAAACCATTCTAAAGCAATCGGACGCGATCAAGCACAAGCTGGTGGGTGACAGCACGGCCATGAAAAAGCTGCGCGAGCAAATTGCCACGGCATCACAATCCGATATGACGGTGCTGATACAAGGTGAAACGGGAGCAGGTAAGGAAGTGGTGGCGTCTGCCATACACGATCTTTCTTCTCGTCGTGATAAGCCGCTGGTGGCGATCAACTGTGCCGCCATCCCCGAAAACTTGTTAGAAAGCGAACTGTTTGGCTACACCAAAGGGGCGTTTTCTGGTGCCACCACCAACAAACCGGGTTTGATCGCGCAAGCGGATGGCGGAACGTTGTTTCTTGATGAAATCGGCGATATGCCCCCCCTTCTTCAAGCCAAATTATTGCGCGTGCTTGAAACCCGAACTTTCCGCCCATTGGGTGCAGAAAAAGAGCAAAGCTCAGATTTTCGTTTGGTGGCAGCAACCCACGTGGAGCTGCGTCAGAAAATGGAAGAGAAAAGCTTCCGACAAGACTTGTACTACCGTTTGTACCAATTCCCACTGTACGTCCCAAGCCTCAAAGAGCGCATGGACGACGTTGAAATGCTGGCGAAACATTTTATCGGTCAATTTAACCAAACCCATGGTACTCGCGTTCGCGGCCTGCATTTCAAAGCGTTGGATATGCTCATGCAATACTCCTTTCCGGGCAACGTCCGAGAGCTGCGTCACTTGATTGAATTTGGTTGCGCGCACCTTCACAACGGCCATGAATTGATGGCGGATGCACTGGGGCGCTATATACAAGATGCCCCAGGAATGGTCGCCAATGAAGACAACGTGGACGACATGCCAGACGAAGAGCAAACGTTGCTTTCCATTTCGGATTTGCGTTCGGCAGTGAAAAGCTACGAATCCAAAATCATTGCACTGCGCTTGCGTCAGTTCAAAGGCGACCGATCACGTGCGGCGGAGAGCTTGGGTATACCTAAGCGTACCTTGGCCGACAAATGTTCCAAACTGGAGATCACTATCTGATGGTTAAACGCACACTCACGATGCCCCGTCTTTTGCTTAGTTGTATAGGTAGCCTAGCTTTGTCAGGTAACGTGTTGGCACAGGAAGTGACCGAGACGTCACTGTTGAAGCAAGCCCAATCTTGCCGTGCCATTTCATCCAAAGTGGACCGTTTAGCGTGTTTCGATGGGTTGTTCGGCACGCCGATTGCCGAGGCCTCTGCCACGAAAGCCTTGGTGCGTCCAGAACCTTGGCAACGCGCCGTCAAAAGTGAAGCGCGTCGAGCGGACATCCAGAACGGTGCAGAGCCGCAGTGGATCCGTAACGAAACCATTGATGGCAATGGCGACAAAGCGCTGTGGTTTACCTTGAGCTCTACGCCCAGAACCGACAGCACAGAAGATCCGGTGATCCTCATGGCGAGCTGCATTAAAAAGATCTCGCGTTTGGAGATCATTTTCCCCGATCAGCAAGAAGGGGCGCGTGCCGATGTCTCTTTGGGATCGGCGCGTCAACGTTGGACGTTTGATGAGCAAGGCATGGTGCTGCGATCGGGGCGCGGTTTGGCGGCCATCAGCATTTTGAAGCCATTGGTTAACCAAAAACAAATCCATGTTCGTTCGAACGCCAAGCGCATTGACGGTTTGGTGTTTGAAACCACGAATTCAAAAGAGAGCTTTGCCGAGTTAAGGGAGCTTTGCCGATGGTAGCGATGGACACGCAACGCACCGACATTATGGACGATAATTTTGTGCAAGATAAAGCAATCCGAGCCAAGATCAGTGCGCCGATTTCTGAAGAGAGCCCAGTAGGGGAGCGAATCATCGACGATCCGGTGTTCGATTTTGTCGAAAGCCAAATGATGAAAGTCGGTTCTTTGTCTCATGGCGACGTGCGCTGGGAAGAAGTGGAAACGGGCATTCTGTCTTTGATGGAAAATAAGACGAAGGATCTGAAACTGTTGACGCATTTACTCCAATGCTTCCATCACAGTAACTCAGTTTCGCGTTTTAACCTTTCCATTCAAGTCACCGTGGATTTTATGGCGACGTACTGGGAAACGTGTTTTCCCGCGCCCGGTGCACGAGGATTGTTGCCGAGAAGAAAGTTCTTTAGCCAGATTTTGCAGCGATTTGATGCGGCACTCGATAAGCTGGTGAAAGGCTCGATTCCGGTTACAGAGGCGCAAAGCGAATCCATCGCGAAAGCCAAAATTGCGTGGAGCCACACGGCGCAATCTTTGTCGCTGGACGATGAGAATTTTATGGCGTTCATTCGTAAGTTAGAACGCTGGCTGGAATCCAATAAGCTGCAAGATCTGCCGTCATCATCGAGCCAGTCTGCACAACAAGACACGGCGACCGAGGCGGGTTCGTCGACGTCGCCTCGCGCCGTTTCCATCGACACGGGAAGCGACAAAGCCACCAAAGAATCGCTGCAAAAAGTGGCGGATTTTCTGACGGAATTTGAATACGGCCATGCGCTGAGTATTCGCGTTCGTCGCTTTGCGGTTTGGTCGACCATCAGTACGCCACCGGATGCCAACCACAAAGGGGAAACGCAACTTCGCCCTATGGTAGGTGAACGCGTGAACGATTACTTAGAACAACTGCAACGTAACCCCGATTTGGCGTTATGGCGCAAGGTAGAACAAAGCCTCACCATCGCACCTTATTGGTTTGATGGTCAGTACTTAAGCGCCCAGATCGCGCTCAAACTTGGGCAACCGACGTGGGCCGCCGCCATATTAGAAGAGTCACAGCACTTTCTTGCGCGCATTCCGGAACTCGCCACCATGAGTTTTAAAGGGGGTGTGCCGTTTATTAATGACGACACCAAAAGCTGGTTGCGTTCGAATGAGCGGGTTCAGTCCTCTTCATCCGTGAACAGCTGGGATGAGAAACGTGAAGAAGCGTTTGTGATGGCAAAAGAAGCGGGGTTGTCTGTTGCAATGGCAATGTTAAACGAGGGTTTGGCATCAGCAAAAGAACCAAGAGACATTTTCTACTGGCGGCTGCTAACCGCCGATTTATTAGCAAACAACGGGCTAGAAGCGATGGCGCATCAGCACTATCAATCCCTTTACCAAACGGTCATCAAATCCAAAGTGGAAGACTGGGAACCGTCGCTCATCAATCAATTACAACAATTCGTCGTAACGGAATAATACAAGGTAAGAAACATGGGGAAGTTTATCAGCGGCTTGCTTAAAAAAATGGGTCAGAGCTTCAAGTCGGCCATACCGATTTTGATGGTCGCATTGTGTGTGTTGATCATCGTCGCCATTTGGTGGGCGGGTCCCATGTTGGAATATCAGGAAACTCGACCACTCTCGACCGTTATGTCGCGCGTGATCGCCAGTGTGATCTTCTCACTGATCTGCGTGGCGTTTTGGGGTTTGTACCAATGGAAAGCACTGAATCGCTTTAAAGCGGGCATTAAACGCGACGAACAGTTGAAAGCCGATCCGATTCTTCAGTACGAAGAAAGGCAAGAGGTTGAGCTGAACCAAATCATGATCAACATGAAGGAGAACCTCAATAAGCGCAATTATTTGTATGCGCTGCCTTGGTATTTGGTGATCGGTTTGGAAAACGCCGGTAAAACCAGTCTGATCAACCGATCTGGTCAGAATTTTGTGTTCTCTACCGTGATGCGTGCCTCAGGCAGAAAGAGCGAAAACCCATACAGTTTTGACTGGTGGATTGGTGAAGAATCCGTTCTTATCGACCCCGATGGTGAGCTGCTTACTCAGGGTTACAATAATGAAGACAACGATGGTCAAATGGAGCGCCGTTTATGGATGCACTTCATTGAATGGTTAGAGCGCACTCGCAGCCGTCGCCCGCTAAACGGCGTGGTGATCGCCATTGATGTGGCCCAGTTAGCCTCGGGCACGACGTCGAGCCGCAAAGCCTACGCAAGTTTGCTGCGCACGCGTCTTAGAGAGCTAATGGAAACCCTATCGACCCGTATGCCAGTGTACGTTACGTTGACCAAAATGGACTTGTTACACGGCTTCGAACCATTCTTCCGCCACTACCCGAAAAGCAAGCGCGACGAAGTGATGGGCTTTACCTTCTCACTGGATTCGGTCGACAACTTGGATAAATGGCTGCACGAGTTCAGTGAAGATTACAGCCGCTTTGTTGAGCGCATTAAGGATTCGCTGCCGTTGTCGTTGCTTGAAACGATGGACAACGCAGAGCGTCGCAGCATTTATGGCTTTACTCGCCAAATTTCGGGTTTGAAAGACGTCTTGCACGAATTCTTGCAAGACGCGTTGGGGAGCGATCAGTTTTCAACCTCGGCGCTGGTTCGGGGGGTGTACTTTACCTCGGTGTTCCAACAAGGGGTGCCTTCGAATGCGTTTGATGATGCGGCGTCTCGTCGCTATGGGTTAACCCATGCCATTAACCGAGCGCAGGACGCCAAAAATTCCACCGTTTACTTTACGCAAAAGCTATTCAACCGAATTGTGTACCCCGAGGCGGGCTTGGCATCGGATAACTTCCGAGTCGCGAAGCAAAAGCGCAGAATTGTGCTGCTTTCTTGCGTGGTATGTTTGATCGCAACCTTCATGTTGTTTGGGAGCTGGCACGGTTACTACATCAAAAACGTCAATCAAGCCGATGCGGTTTTGGCTAAGGTGAATGAGTTTAGAAGTAAGTACCCAGAAGATCTGTCTCAACTGAATCAAAAAGAGATCTTGGAGCCGTTGGATACCATTCGTCAGGCGACGTTGGAATTTGGTTTCTTCCGCGAAAAACCGGAATACATTTCCGATATGGGGTTGTACCAAGGACACATGATTGGCCCTAAGGTGGAACAAACGTATCTGGCGTTATTAGAAAACCGTTACCTGCCTTCGTTGATGAAAGACATTGCGTTAGAGCTTTCCAATGCCGAAAACGAAGAGCGCCAGCTCGAAGTATTGCGTGTATTCCGAATGATGATCGACAAAAGCGGTCGGTATAAAGAATTCGTGATGGATTACTTTTCTAAGAACTGGCAAAAGCAATTTGTGGGCAATCGCGTTACGCAAGAACGTTTGCTCGAACACCTAGATTACGCCATGAACCACACCGACTTGGCGACCCAGTACAAGGAAGGTAACCAAACGGCGATTGCCTCGGTTCGCCCCTATGAAGGGATGATCGCCAAAGCGCAACGCGACTTGAGCGCCATGTCTATCGAACAACGTGTTTACCGTAACCTGAAATCCAATTCGTCCACTTATCTCGGTGCGCCAATCAACCTGCGCAATCAGGTCGGCCCCGTGTTTGATGTGGTGTTTGAAGAGCGCGTGATCGACAGCGAAAACCTGATGATCCCGCGTATGTTGTCCAAGCAAGGCTTCGACAGCTATTTCATCGAGCAATCGGACTCCGTGTCGGAGCTCGCCCTCATCGACAGCTGGGTATTGGGGCAAACGCAAGTGGCGGAATTCAGCGCGGCAGACAAAATCGCCCTGAAAAACAAAATTCGTTCTCAGTACGTCGTTGACTACACCAATACTTGGCGTAACGCGTTGAACGAAGTGGATGTGAAGTACTTTGTTGATATCAATAACGCTGTATTGGTGTTGGATAATTTAACAGGCAGCACGCAACCTTTCACGCGCTTGCTTCAAACGTTGGAGGACAACACCCGCTTGTTTAGCGAGTTACCAGAAAATGCAGACGCCAAAGAAGAGTTGCTGAAGTCGCCGAAATACAAAGTGGCGTCCATGATTCATGCGCCGTTCTCCGAGTTGAATGCCATGCTGCACACGCAAGGCGCGCAACCCGCGTATTTTGATGAAGTGCAAACGGCCATTGTGCAACTCTTGAATTACTTGAAAGCCATACAAGACGCGCCAGATGTTGGCCGCGCCGCGTTGGATGCCACCAAAGCGCGTATCAGCCTGAGTAATGCGGATCCCATCTATACCTTAAAACGCATTGCGTCGGGCTTGCCTAGCCCACTGGACAACATGGTGACCAAAATTGCCGATGAAAGTTGGTATGTGGTGAAACAAGAGGCCATCAAACACCTAGAGATTCGCTGGCAGCGCGATGTGTACTCGGTATTCCAAGAGAAGTTTGCCGCTCGTTATCCGTTTGATCAAGGCTCGCTTAAAGACGTGGCGTTAGAAGATTTCGAAGAGTTTTTCTCACCCGACGGTACGCTTGACAGCTTCTACAACGAGCAGCTGAAAATGTTCATTGAAGAAGGCATTTCGATTTCGGAAGACTCCGCGCAGCAATCTCTGATTCGCCCAGAAGTGTTGGATCAGTTAAAGCAAGCGAAGAAGATCCAACGCGCGTTCTTTAACCGCAAAGGCATTTTGGATGTCGCGTTCTCATTGGAGCCAGTGCGCTTAACCTCGAACAAGCGCCGTGCGGTGATCAACATCGATGGACAGTACGTGGAGTACAGTCACGGCCCAAGACAAACCGTGGAATTGGTTTGGCCAAATACGCTCCGAGGAAGCTCGGTATCGAAAGTGACCTTAGTACCGACCAAAAGCAATTTGTCGCCACGAAGCATAGAGAAAAAAGGGCCATGGGCGTTGTTCCGTTTGCTGGATAAGAGCGAAGTGGTGGGGGGAAGCCTGACCAGTGTGGATTACAAGTTCGCCATCGACCGAGGCGATGTGTCTTATCGCTTGTATTCCGAAGCATCGGTTAACCCGTTCAAAGAGCGGTTGTTTGATTCGTTCCGATTATCTGGAACCTTGTACTAGGGGGGAACGGTAACCCCTAGAATGTTTCATTGTATGTGGCGCCGCCGTTTGCGCCACGAGCAATTTGCTTTGTTAATAATTTGCTTCGTCAATAATTTGCTCCGTTAACAATTTGCTTCGTTAACAATTTGCTCCGTTAACAATATGTTCCATCAACAATTTGCGACACCAATAAGTTTCGCAAAAAATAAAAGGTATTCTGGTGTCAAACAGAATTTATATCGATCATGGAATTTTCACCATACTGAGCGATCAACCGTCGCTCAGGGACTCCGAACGCTATCAGAAAATTCGCAATGAAATTAATGGTCGAATGGGGTTTCTTTCTGGTTCGACTCAATGGGAATCGGTGTTTAATGAATGCGTAAAGCTGGGCACAGAGATGGGAATGGACTTTCTGCTGACCAGCTATTTCTCGGTTGCTAGCTTTAAAGTGGAAGGGATAAAAGGGTTTGCCTCTGGCCTTGAACTGATGCTTACCGCGTATGTGGAAGACAATGAGCACAAGGCGTTATCCAGCCGCCACAAGCAAGAAATTATCCAGTGGATGACCAGTAAGGTCACGTCGGATTTAAAACTGATCAAACCGAATAAAGATCAGATCCGCGATTTGTATCGCTGCGAACGTGCATTGCAAGACCTTCACGAGCTGTGTGAGCGTTTTCAGCCTGAAGAGTTACCTAAGTTCGAAAGTATTGCGTTCTCCATTTTCGAGCACATTGATCGCATTGAAACGGTAACAAGGCCGAACGCGCCAGTCTCGGATTTGCCTATCGATCACTCCCGCAAAACAAGCCGAAATATTTGGATGTTTATGTTTGTTTTAGCTTGGGCCCTGAGCCTTGGTGCCGCGTATTACTATTCCATCGAGCGGTTAAAAGTGTGTCATGCCACAGAGAGCATGAAAAATACGGTGTCTGCTCCGACCGAAGAATTGCTGTCGAAGATGACGGAAGAATCGGTCGCCGAACTGCCGTTGGATGAACAATACATTATTCGCTCGGCGCTTGTTGGTGCCATGAGCAAAGACTTGGAAATTACGGTGTATCAGCAGTACGTCAATGTCGTTATGCTGGTAGAAAAAGCGAAAGAGCTGTTTCCAAATAGCGTTGAGGTGAAAGACGCAATAGAACGAGTCGAAGCCCAAAGCCAATCCTACAAAGAGGAGCTGGAGCGAGATTTGGAGCGTTTTTACACCGCAAGAACGTTGGCCGCGAATTTAGTGAATGGCTCTAAACGGGCGAAGAACAAAGAAAGCGCCGAAAGGTTAGAACAATACATTTTAAGCCTTTCCCCGATATACAGCCGTAATGCGTATATTCAGGAGCAAATCGATAAACAGAACTACGAACTCGCGAAGGAAGAGCTGGTGGTATTACAAGAGCGTGTGGCACGCATTGTTTGGCAGTTGTCCTCGTACCAGAACGCACTTTCTGGTAGGGCACAGTATCCTGCGGTATCGGGTAAAAATGTTGACGTCGCGCGGCAAGAAGAGACGGTGGTAGGGCAATGAAAAGGGGGATCCGCATATTGTGTGGGATGCTGCTTGGGGTTTCCCTAAATAGCGCTGCCATTAATGAGATAGAGGATATTTCACCGCAAGACGCGTTTGATAAAGGCAACACGTTAAGATTGCAATACCACAACGAGCAAGCATTACAGTATTTAAAATTCGCGGCAGACGGCGGACACTCTATGGCCGCGTTGCTTTACGCCGATGAGCTGGCAACCCTACCGTATGCGGCGCGCCGTGAAGAAGACATTGTTGAGTATACCCTTCGCTCGGCCGACAGTGGCAACGTATGGGCGATGCAGCGGTTGGCGTTAACCCCTCGTGCGGGTGGCGAGCAGCAGCGCATTAAGTGGCAAACCCGCTACCTAACCGCGTTAGAAAAAGCGGCGGAAGAGGGGAATAACAAAGCCATGCTGACGCTTTTTTATCGATATAGAGAAGACCAATATAAGCAGGCAAAGTACTGGCTTGGCAAAGCACTGGAACAAGGCTATTTGCCCGCCCAATACGCTGAAATTGAGTTGCTAGAACTGGGCTTTGAAGAGTGGTTTGTGTTACCGGGCAATCGGATGCTGGAAGTGAAAAAACGGTATGCGCAGCTTGCCCAATTGGGGTATCTCCCTGCCATAAAAAAGACGATTCAGTTATTGATTGATACCGACAAAACCCATGAAGCGGTCAGTTGGATGGAAAGCGCCGTAGAACAAGGCGATGCCACATCGCTCGTGTTACTTGCTAAGGCTTACGCCGGTCGCTACCCAAAAACCAGAGTAGAAGCCGATTTGGTGAAGTCTTACAGCTACTACCAAAATTACTTGGATGCGATAGGGTCTGACAAGTTAAGCGGAACGCGCAAACGAATTGAAAAAGAAGAATTAGCCGTGAAGGAGACACTCACGGATGAGCAAATCGCCGCCGCCGACTTGCTGCATCAGGCATACCGCGCTTCCCATACGGTCAAACAATTCGAATCGCCGTGGAAATACACGATGGAGTGATGGCTGCCTGTGCGGCAGTGAACGCTATTTTTCAATTCTGCCCGTTGGTATTTCATTTCTAAGCTGCCTGTGCGGCAGTGAACTCAGCACATCTTGGCACAACTACCCAATTGCATTTCTAAGCTGCCTGTGCGGCAGTGAACAAGAGGAAAGAGATATGAAGGTGGGTGAAAAATTTCTAAGCTGCCTGTGCGGCAGTGAACCATCCAATTTACACAGCGCCGATTGCGGTTAATTTCTAAGCTGCCTGTGCGGCAGTGAACCTAAAGAGTATTCAGTTAAGGTTTACATTGAATTTCTAAGCTGCCTGTGCGGCAGTGAACTTGAGCGCACAAGGCAATCATTGATATCCCAATTTCTAAGCTGCCTGTGCGGCAGTGAACGGTGAATATTGCCGAAAAATGCCAGAAACAACAAGCACTAAAGTGCAAAAATCCAGTTTTGACCATATAAAAATGCGATCTATTTAACTGTTTGCTTTTAATGTTATTTTTTGTTTGGTTAAAAAATAGGGGGAGTTAACGGTGGCTCTTGTCTATCCCGCTTATATACGGTGTGATTGCGTTGCTGGGGAGATACTTTGCCCCTAATGGGGGCGGGCAGCCCAATGGAGCGAGGTACTAAAGATGAGAGGTAAACACTTCACCTGTGTGGCGGGCGATCCATTGCCGTTTTTCTAACGGCTATTTTAATACGGGCAAAATACCAATTAGGCTGAAAAGCGAGCCGTTATTGTTTTGTTCAATGTGTGATCTTGATCTTCAAATGCAGCGGAAATGTGATGATTTCGGCCGCGGGGAGAGGCGATCAAAAATGAGATTCCGACAAGTGCGTGTCAATGGTGAGAATGATGAACTGAGCTCATATCAATCCACAGATTTTGTTAACATACTAAACAATAAAGTATCACGGCTATGTTAAATATATAGGTGAATAGGTGAATAGGTGATTGGGTCAGTAGAGCCTAAGCCTATACCTATGATGTGATGGCAGATATGACTGCCTCATAAATGTTGAGCAACGGGCTAAGTTGGCAAAATGAAATCGAATTCAAGGGAGAAGCGCCTTGTCTTAAAAGCTTTCGCGATAGCATCTGCGATCTCTCTTTTAAGTTATTTTTCAATACAAGGTACAGTTAGTTACTATTTATGGTTGGAACAAAATGACGATGCAGACAATGTGCTCGAAACCATCGACAATGTTCACAGCGAGGTGATTGATGTTTTAACACGCCTCAATCGTCTCAATCTGCGTACGTGTTCTGAAGAACATAATCTATTGATGCGCAAGTTGCTGTTCACTTCTGATTACATCAAAGATATTGGCTATCTAGAAAAGCAGACATTGTTTTGCACTACTGGAAAAGGAAAATTATTACCCCCTTTTATTGGGGGAGCTGAGCCTTACCTTGAAACAAGAACGGGCTTTAAGTTTTGGCGACACGTTAAGCTGATTATTCTAGATAATAAGTACGATTCTTTGGTGATTCGAAAAGGCAATTACAATGTCGTGCTGGATGAAGGTGCACTGCACGAGTTGATTGAAGACTCATTCTTATGGGAACTGGTGTATCTACAAGATAACGAGTCAGTTCACTTTGATGGTTTGGAAGGGTTGTACGACAAGCCCTTGCCAAATGTTATCGATTTTTTAGAAGGGGGCAGCAGCAACGTTGTTAAACGCTGTGATAACGTGAGTCAGTTTTGTTTAGCACTTCAGCTTAACCCTAATGAAAAAACCGATAGCGATACCGTGGTGCTGAACGTGTTTACCATCGCCACCAGTCTATTAATTGGGTTGTTTGCTTACATGATTAGTTCTAAGTGGCTTCGATACCTTTTTTCTAACCTGTATCGCATTCGAAAAGCCATCAAACAAGACGGCTTTCACTGCGTTTATCAGCCTATTGTCGATCTTCATACCAACAAGGTGATTGGCGTGGAAATGCTGGCTCGCTTTATTGACCGTCAGGGCTGTATCTACCCCGCAGAGTTTATCCCGATCATTATTCAATCTGGGCAAACTTGGAAGTTTACTCAGAATATGATGAAGAAATCGATTTCTGAGCTTCATCATATCGAAGGGCTTTCGCCGGATTTCAAATTGAATGTGAACATCTTTTCAACCGATGTAAACCAGAAGTCGATTTTAGAGCTTACAACGCAGGAAGGTGAGTATCGTTTTAAGGGTGTTTTAGTGCTTGAAGTTACGGAAAGTGAGGAGCTAGAGGACAGTTCTGCGCTGCACAAGCTTCGTGTACTACGAGACAACGGTATGCAAATTGCCATTGACGATTTCGGAACAGGTTATTCCAACCTGCACCAGTTGCGTAAGATGAATGCGCATTGCCTAAAGATAGACCGAAGCTTCATTCAGGAAATGGAAGATGCTTCCATTCGTTCATCACTGATTGAGCATATTGTGGCAATAGCCAAACAGGAAAATTTGGTGTTGGTCGCTGAGGGGATTGAAAACACCATACAGCATCGGATTCTTAAAGAGATGGGTGTGGAATATGGTCAAGGCTGGGCATTTTCAAAAGAACTGCCATTAGCCGAATTGATTGAATATTTGAACATGGAAGCTTCTCAAACATGATTCAACAATTTTCACCTCAACTTCAACCTCAACCTCAACCTCAACTTTAACCTCAGCTTCAACTTTAACCTCAGCTTTGTCGTAGAAAGCTGAGGTCAGCTGCACTTTAAAAGCGCAATCGCTATTTTTGCGCGCAAGGCTAGCCATTCGAGCTTCTAACGGTGGTAGGTAAGCCATGACGTTTCTGCCGCCTATAACCCCCCCATAGGTGTATCACCATAGCATTCGCTTCGATCTGTGAGGTGGTTGCCGATTTCGCTTCCACCGCTATCGAACTTTGCTTCCCATCAATAACCTCTTCAAATTTAAGGCGACTTGCTTTCAGAGACGTTTCGGTATGTTCTACAGAAAATGGGCGCTTCAGTGTCCTATCCGTCGCTTTCTCCCCATGCTGATGACCTTCTCTTTTATTGGCGACATAGACAGTGTTTGGGTTATCTCGGTGTAATGGGTTATTTCATCGCCAGAAAGAATACATTGGGATGTGACGTTATTAAATAATTGCTGAGGATGGCCGTGTAATACAGTTGTCGATCTTTACGATATTCTGGGATGCTTTTCCAAAAATAGGTACGGATTGGCATCCGTGTATTTTATTGGGCTGTAAATATTACCGTCTTTCTGAATGTTTCTTCATTCATATGTTGTTTTATTTACTAAAGCTTGAGCCGTTATGAGTAAATACTGGGAAGCTAAATAGTGCGATTAATTCAGATGTTAATCACTTAATTCTCATCTTGTTTCCTTATTTAGTGGATGATCATCATATTTTTTATCTCTCATTTTTTTAAGAACAACAATAGAAGTCAATTGGAGATAGAGACGGAGTCTATATAGCCTTGATTCTATGCGGCTATCATTTGTCTGTTCTTGGTTCTATATTTCCATGTTTAATAAATGAAAATTGCGACGTAATATGCGGATTAATGTGATTAATATGTATGATATTAGTAATATTTATGAGGAAAGTCATAAAAAAAAAGATAGGGAGTAAAACATGAATGTAATAGTTTACATTCTTAAAAATATGATAGAACGATGAAATTTCATAGCATAATATGATATTGGTCTAATTTCAATAAAAGCTAACAATTTCAATAACTAATGGTTTTTTTAGTGTGATTTAAAAGCGATACGCGCAAAATTTAAACAGATTTGTCGGGCTTTCCTTTTATGATTATTCGTATAGTAATAGGCTGTATTTTTATTAATATTTTGAGCTTTTAAGTAAATAAAATAAATAAATCCATAAAATACAATAAGTTAAGGTCATTATTTTCTTTTTGTTATAAAGAGGAATAGGTCTGCTTGACAAAAATATGTGATTCGTATTCCGCCTATTTTTAATGCTGGTCATTATTATGTGATGGTGATCTCATCAAATTAACGAGTGACGATTTTCTTATGTACTTAGATTTAAATTTAGATAATTTAAATAAGGATTTAATTTATAAATTTAATGAAAGGAGGTGTGGTTAAATTTTAATAGTGTTTTCTTTAAGTGATTAATCAATGGATTTAAGTATCAATTATATTCTTTTAGTTTAACTTGTTAGGGGTGAGCTTTAGGTCTTTTTGTTACTTTTTCTATATTAACACTCACTATAAATCAGTAATAAATCACTTAAGCATTGATATTCTTAAGGCGTTTTTATGTCTGAAATTCTCTATTTATATTCAGAGCGCTTTATTTTAAGCAAACGTCTACCACTGAGGTATCAACGCATTATGTGATTATCAAGGCATGATTTAAGTCGGTAACTAAGTTATCTGAGCCAGCTTCGCTAAGAGGTTGGCGACCTAAATCTTGTCCAGACGCTCGAAAGAGCACAATCAATTAGACAATTAATTAGAAGGTAATTAATGATGAAAGGTAAAATGCAATTGCTTACCGCTTTAGTTTTAGGAGCTCTGGGGGGATCACAAGCTTACGCAGCAGAAGATGTCGCACAACCAAGGATTATTGGGGGCAAAGAAGTGGCGTCTCATTCAACGGTGCCTTATCAAGTTGCGCTAACCAGCAAGGGCAGAATGTTTTGTGGTGGAACATTGATCGCGCCAGATTGGGTACTGACTGCAGCACACTGTTTAGCTAAAAAGACACCAGAGCAAATACAAATTCGAGTTGGTGTAACTGACTTGCGTACGGATCAGGGGGAGACTCACAACGTATCCAACATTTATGCACATGAGGGTTATACTGACGCACCCAAAACGGGATACGACATTGGCTTAATAAAACTCTCTACACCTGTGAACTCTAAATACCAAGTAGCGAAATTGCCGACTTCTGAGTTGAAGTCACAATTCGCTTCACCTGGCAGTATCCTGAAAGCATCTGGTTGGGGGCAATATGATCGTTCAATTAGGAAATCTAGTCCTGTTATGAGAGAGGGAGACATGAAGGTAGTCACTTATGATGAGTGTAATGCATTCCTTGCTAACTATGGTACTCCTGGGAAGGACATTTCAAGCGACCATTTATGTGCTATCGACGTGAATGCATCGGTATGCAGCGGTGACAGTGGTGGTCCGTTTGCTAAACAATCGGATAACAATTTTTATGTATTTGGGGTGGTAGCTTGGGGTCCAAGAGAATGCTTTGGTATACAAGCATTTACTGATGTAACGACATATCTCCCATGGATCAATAAGATATCGGGGATCTCTCCAGATGGGGGGGTAACAACACCGCCAGCGGATGCGTGTACAGGCGTGGCTGATTGGGATCTTTACAAGGTGTACAATCAAGGTGAGAACGTGATTTCAGAAGGTTCTATGTTTGAGGCTAACGAGACTAACTGGGGTGTGAATCCATTCAGTGATCACTGGAATTTCTGGAGCTTAGTCAAAACTTGTAACTAGGTCGCCTTAGCTCTTACATACGCAAGCGAGACAGTTTATGTTTAAGGCTTGCGGATCTTTACGTTATCGGCTTCTTCGGAAGCCGATTTTCATTATAATCTTAAGTTCATATTTAAAATAACCTTAAGTTCATATTTAAAATAACCTTAAGTTCATATTTAAAATAACCTTAAGTTCATATTTAAAATAAGCTAAAGGGCATTCAATCAAACTTGGTGCTCAGGTAAAAATGGCTTAGGTATGCAACGAGAAAATGCCGCAGAGTGGCGAAAATGTAGGTGTGTCTTTTTTACACGTTCTTTGCGAATAAAAACGGCAACTCTACATGGTTGAGGGCATGAAAGGTAGGTTTGAAGCACGAAAAGCATGAAGGGGCGTTTGAGCCTATGACCCCAAAAAAATAGCCAGAATCATCTGGCTATTTTTTATAAATCCAACGCATTAAAGAACAGAAATCTCTTCTGCTTGAGGACCTTTATTTCCCTGAGTGACTTTGAATTCGACCTTCTGACCTTCTACTAAGGTGCGGAAGCCGTCACCTGTAATTGCTGAGAAATGCGCAAATACGTCGGGTCCATTTTCTTGCTGAATAAAACCAAAGCCTTTAGATTCGTTGAACCATTTTACGCTACCCACTACTTTTTCTGACATGATGTTTTCCTAGTTAAAAGATTCGTTTATGTGTGGTTGAATAGGAAATTACCATAAAAAAGAAAGGTAGCAAGGGACAAAATCACATTAACGCGTATTACTGCTTGAAATATTTTAGTGATAATTTGCTTTATATTTATTTGCTCCAAAAAGAGCAATGGCTTTTACACAAAAGACATTATTTTTTGGAATGCAGGTTGAGGTTGCTCAGGTATTGGGCAAGTCGCTTTTTTTTGGTCGTGTGTATGAGAACGCGCATTAAGTCGATGTGGTTTTACACCCGTATGCATTGAGGCGAATCCGGCGAGTTGGTAGGGGATGTTCTGCTCTGAAATAAGCAGCCCAAAAGGGTACACACGTACCCTTATAGCTTTATAGCTTTATAGCTTTATAGCTTTATAGCTTTATAGATTTATAGATTTATAGATTTATAGATTTATAGATTTATAGATTTATAGCTTTATGGCTGAGTAAGAGTAAACCCTTCATCCACCCAACCTGTTACGCCTCCAATCATTTTCTTGACTGGTCTTCCTAATTTGGCGAGTCGAATGGCTGCCTTTTCCGTCGCGTTACAGTGTGGTCCGGCGCAATAGACAATGAATAACGTATCTTCTGGATACTCTAATAGGGTTTTTGGGTTAATGCGCGAGTGAGGTAAATTGATGGCGCCACTTATATAGCCAGTGTCGAAAACCGATTCACCGCGCACATCAAGCAGTACAAAATCTTGTCGGCTGTTGGTTAAGGCGTGGTGCACATCCCAACAATCTGTTTCGAACCTTAATAGCGACTCGAAATGCGCTAGGGCGTCTTTGCTTGGTGCTGCTGGTGTTCTTGTGACCGCTGATGACATAAGCCTCTCCTTTTTTATTGGTTGTTTCCAGTGTGTCAAGGTCGTCATCATTGTGAGTTGCTTTCCGTTGGCTTACTATTGGCTTGTAAGTCATAGTTCGATAATTTCCAGCCAAAATGATATTTAACCTAATCTCTTATCCCGAGTTCAGGTTATTTAACCCAAAAATAGGGGAGTAAAGGATGCGGAAGGGTATACGTGTTGCGATATTAAGTTATCCCAATGTGGCGTTGTTTGAACTGGCGTGTGCGGTTGAGTTGTTTGGTTTGCCAAGGCCGGATTTCGATGACTGGTATCAATGTGATGTTGTGTCATTTGAGCCTGAGCCATTTGCTTCTACGGCTGGATTACTTCTTCATGCCAAGCAGGTGGGCAGCTTGCAAGACTACGATATGTTGGTGGTGCCAAGTTGGCCTGTACATGGTGTGGCGATCCCACCCATTTTAAAGGCCTCTGTTGTCGAGTGTCATCAAGCGGGAAAGCGCTTGGTCTCTTTCTGTTCTGGTGCTTTTTTATTGGCGGAGTTAGGCGTATTGAATGGACGGAATACGACAACGCATTGGCGATATGCCGACGTATTCCAGCAACGTTTCAAGCATCTTCATTATATTGACGATGTGTTGTACGTATACGATGGGCACATCGGGTGTTCCGCTGGAAGCGCATCGGCGATTGACCTTGGGCTAGAAATTATTCGGCGGGACTATGGTTACGCCATTGCGAATCAAGTGGCGAGAAGGTTGGTGGTATCGGCTCATCGGTTGGGAGGGCAATCCCAGTTTGTGGAAACCCCTATTTTGGCCGTTCCCAATCAGTTTTCGCAAGCCATAGACTGGGCGCTTTCACATCTAAATGAACATATTGAGATCGATGATCTCGCATCACGCGCTAGCATGTCGCGTCGAACATTCGACCGTAAATTTCGTACCAGTTTTCATTTAAGCCCTAAATCGTGGCTTACGCGGCAACGGCTTGAGAAAGCCAAAGCGTTATTGGAAAACGAAAGCTATAGTGTCGAGAAAGTCGCAGAGCTTAGTGGGTTTGAAAATGCCATTACCATGCGTCACCATTTTAGAAAGCAGCTCAGCATTTCCCCGAATCAATATCGGAGCCAGTTTTTCGCTCCCTAATATTTTTATTACATTCAATATGATACTTGGCGTGTATCTTGAGGAAGTAAAATCGTATTTGCTTCTTTCTATGGGTAATCATGTTGAGAGGATGTTATATGAATTCTTTTCCGAGTAGGCGGCAGCCGGAAGGGAGCCTTTATTGCGGGGTCCATGGTCAATCTCGCAGACAGCACCAACGTGATTGAGCTAGCGCGAACGTTCTATCGCGAACGTTCTATCGCGAACGTTCTATCGCGAACGTTCTATCGCGAACGTTCTATCGCGAACGTTCTATCGCGAACGTTCTATCGCGAACGTTCTGTACAGTAACGGGGAGTCTTGCAAAAGGTACGAACCCAGAATATCTGGCATATTCCAAATGGCCTTAGAGTGGTCGGTATTTAGTCAAATTCCCTTTCTCCCCCGTATTTTTTATCTATTTATATCAAAATGATATGCCCCATTTTTGATTTATGTACTCCTTGTCTAAGCAGCTAAATTGTATAGCTTCTATACTTTTTGAACATGAAGTCACTTTAAAAGAGCACATGGAGCACGTTAGCGCTTTATGTCAATTAGAGAGATAAGAATAATGAAAAAGTGGACCGTGATTGTATTTGCAATATTATGCAATTTATTGACCAATGTGAGTATGGCTAAGGAAAACACCGTTAACGTCGGGTTTGTCGTGGGGATCCCGCCTTTCGTTGTGGGTAATTCGGGTATTTTAGTGGATTTGGTGACTCAGGCATTGGGGAGGTCGGGGTATAACGTCGTGAATTATGAATTCCCAAGTAAGCAGTTCGATCAAGATCCTCTTAACGCGTTTGAAGAGCTTGATATATTTATCGGTACACCACTTAACTTCAGAGTCGACTATTCTTACGGAAAGATTTATGAGTTTGATAATGTGGCCGTTTCTAAAGCTTCTAGCCAACTCAAAATCGACAGAATTTCTGACCTGAAAGGTAAGTATATTGTTGGGTTTAACAATGCCAATCAACACTTAAAAGAGCCGTTTAGCACTTTTTATAATCAAGAGCTAAAAAACTGGGAAGGATACAAGGAAATAGAAAATCAGCAGGCGCAATTTGAGATGTTGATGAAAGATCGTGCGCAGGTGATTCTGTTAGATCGAAGTATGGCGTATTACTACGCTCGTCAGGCAGGCGTGGAAAATATGGAAGGGTTGGTTTTCCACGAAATATTCCCTCTAAAAAATGCCATTTACGTTGTCGGTCGCGATCAAAAGTATATCCAACTTATTTCTTCTAACCTCGACAGCATGAGAAGAGATGGGACGCTTGATGAACTGTTAGATAACTACAGATAGCTTTTATGGCTAAAGAAGGTATGGCGAAGGAAGGGACAGCGAAAGAAGAGACGGTTCAATCTCGTCTTCCAAGGGTTCGATCTATAAATAAGCGGTTAGCGTTTAGGATCGTGATGTTTAGTTCGTTAGTAACTGTTTTTATTACGATCTTTCAGCTGTATACAGACTATGTGATTGATAAAAAAGACATTAGATCTAGCCAAGAGTATATATTTACGTCTTACAAAAGTGCCTTGGCAGCCAGCTTGTGGGTTTTAAATAGTGATCTCATTGAATCTCAAGTCAATGGGATTATGAGCATTCCTGAAATAACGTATGTTCAGGTTGAAAGTAAAGATGGCGATGTTTGGCGATCCGGCACTCATTTGGACAAGCACGTCATCAAACAATCGGTCGTCTTGCAACATGAGTATATTGGCGGCAAGGTGATCGATATTGGCACATTGACCATTCAGTCCGACTTGAGTGTTGTCTACCAAAAGCTGATAAACAAAGGCTTACTAATATTAATGTCGAATGGCTTAAAAACCTTCTTTGTCGCAGGGTTCATTATTTTTATTGTGAGCCGCCTTGTCACCAACCCCCTTAACCAAATGAGCCAGTACTTTAGAGAGTATCAATTTAAGCAAGTTAACCCGCCAATGGTGATCGACAGAAATAAGCAATACGGTGATGAAATTGATTTTATGGTTACCATCGTCAACAAAATGTGCACGGAACTTACGTGTTCCTACGATGTGGTGATGGAATCCAGAAAACAATTAGCCGAAGCTCTCGACGATAAGCAGAAGCTTTTGGATCAAGAAATCCGCTTTAAAGAAAACCTAGAAGTGATGGTTCAAGATAGAACGGCCACGTTAGAATCGACATTGGATGAGCTAAAAGCCGCGCAAAAAAGCATTGTCGAGAAAGAGAAAATGGCGTCGCTAGGTGGCTTGGTGGGAGGGGTCGCTCATGAAATCAATACGCCCCTTGGGATCAGTATTACGGCAAGCTCATTTCTTGAAAATCAGATAAAAAGGTTAGCAGAGGAGTTTGAGTCTGGAAAGCTTACGCGTTCAAAGTTCTCGGCATCGTTGGAGGGCATTTTTGAATCAGTTTCTATCTTAACGTCGAATTTGCAAAGGGCAGAAACGTTGGTTTCGAGCTTTAAACAAGTGGCGGTCGATCAATCCGATCAGTCCTATTATCCATTTTTATTTAAAGAGCATTTAGAGAAGCTCATTGTTTCGCTTTCGCATGAGCTTAAACGGTATGACGCTAAAATAGACGTTCAGTGTGAAGACCATTTAAGTATCGAAAGTTATCCCAGTGCTTATGTGCAAATTTTCACGAACCTAATTACAAACAGCTTGAAACACGGGTTCGATGGTTGGGAGGGGGAAAGGCGCATTTCGATGACCATTACATCGGAAATGGGTAATTTGGTTATCGATTATTGCGATACGGGGAAAGGCATTTCAAGCGAAGTAAACGACCGAATCTTTGAGCCATTTGTTACAACAAAACGGGGTCAGGGTGGAACGGGGTTGGGGGCGAACATTGTCTATAACCTTGTTACGCAGTTGCTTAAAGGGCAAATTGAAAGCATGAATGATATTGAATCTGGGGCGCGGTTTGTTATCTCCGTTCCGTTAGATTTGGTGTCGAAATCTTGAGGTTTTGTTAAGAACGCCACACAGTGATGGGTAAAACATCGTGAAGAGAAACCGAGCTTAATGGCTCGGTTTGTCCGTTTTATGTCGGATTTGTTGTTTCCTATGAGCGTTGATTGAATGAGAGCCGTTAAATGGGACAGGCTAGCTGTCTTTGGATTCGTACTGATAATCGACATTAACAACAGCACGAAACAGGACTTCCCCGCGCTTTTTCGAAAAGGCTTCGATGTGCACGGTGTGATGGTTTATTTAAAAAAAAAGCCCGATGTCATCGGGCAAACTTGGAAATGTTTAATCGCTTAATATTCCAATGACTTGAAGTCAGATAGTACAGGTCACTTTATTTCTCTTACGTCCTTGTTTTTAAACCTCCTTGTTTTTTAACATAGTATGAACACAGCGCACCACCTCAGCTTTGCTCTGCAACGTTGAGGTGGTAATGGCTATCGCGCTTGCCAACCGCCATCTACGGTGAGTACAGTACCGTTAACATAGTTAGACGCCCCAGATGCCAGAAATACCACTGCCCCTTCCATGTCTTCCGATTCGCCCCATCGACCTGCGGGGATCCGGTTTAGAATTTCACTGTTTCTGACTTTGTCCTTTCTTAGCGCCTCGGTGTTGTCGGTTGCCATATAACCCGGCGCAATGGCGTTCACGTTGATATCAAAGGGCGCCCATTCACAAGCGCCGATGCGCGTTAAGCCTAAAACGCCAGTTTTACTGGCGGTATATGAAGGGACACGTATGCCACCTTGGAAAGACAGCATGGAAGCGATATTGATGATTTTTCCAGGACGTTTTTGCGCAACCCACTGTTGAACCATGGCTTGACTGAGGAAAAAAACGGATTTGAGGTTGATGTTCATCACGCTGTCCCAGTCCTCTTCAGAAAACTGAATGCTGTCATTTCTTCTAATAATGCCGGCGTTGTTCACTAAGATGTCTGGAGTAATATCAACCGTGGCAAGTGTGTCGACGATTGAGTTAATCGAATTTTTTTCACCTAAATCGACTTCGATACCAATAAATTTTTTACCGTGCTTTTCTATTTTTGCTTGTGTCTCCAGTGTGGACGTTCGAGCAACGCCCACAATGTCGGCGCCTGCTTTTGCCAGAGCGATACTCATTGCTTGCCCCAAGCCTTTTGAAGCGCCTGTGACTAAAGCGGTTTTCCCTTCCAAATTGAATAGTTCCATGATGGCCTCTTAACGCATGTCTTGTGGATCGACAAAATCCATGTCATTGAATTCTTGATTTTCCCCAGCCATTGCCCAAATAAAGCTGTAAGGATGAGTCCCGACCCCACTGTGAATTGACCAGCTCGGTGAGATAACGGCTTGTTCGTTTGAGATGACGATATGACGAGTCTCGTCAGGTTTGCCCATAAAGTGGAAAACCTGAGAATCTTTGGAATCCGAAAAATAAAAATAAGCTTCCATACGACGAGCATGGGTATGACAAGGCATCGTATTCCAATTGGAGGTGTTAACGAGTTCTGTTAACCCCATCACGAGCTGAGAGCTGCAGCATATTTCTGGGTGAATGTATTGATTAATGATTCTTTCGTTTGAGTTTTTTGGATCGCCTAAATGAATTTGAATGGCTTCCGAACATCTCACTAGAGTCGTAGGTTTAGAGTGATGGCTGGGTGCGCTGCATAGATAAAAGCGAGCGGGATGGCTTTCATCAACGCTTTCGAATGAAACAGGGTGCTCTCCCTGGCCAATGTATAAGGCATCTTTATATTCTAAAGAATAAATGTCATTTCCAACTCGGATCCGCCCTTTACCACCTAAATTGATGGTGGCCGCTTCGCGACGCTTAAAGAAGGTCAGCCCTCCCAGTTCTTTGCCCTCTGCGAGTTTTAGCGGTGTGCTTTCAGGGGAAATGCCGGCGATAATCAGCCGATCATCGTGGCAGTAATATTGCAGCACTTTTCCTTGCTCAAATATCGATTCTATTAGGTAGCGGTCGCGCAACGTCTGTGTATCGTAACTGCTGTAATCCTCGGCATGAGTCGAATAATAGCTTTTCATATTTCTTAATCCGTTAAATTTGAAACGAGTGAACCCAACCCATAGATTTCTTATGGGTTGAATACCATTTTTTGTTTAATTGATGGCTTTAAGGGTAGAGAAGGTTAGGGAGCCACATCACCAAACCGGGCATAAAAGTGACGATGAGTAGAACGAAAACCAGCGGTACCAAAAATGGCATGGTAGCCACAACACAGCGCTCGAAACTCAGTTTGGATATGCTTGATAAAACATAAAGCACGACCCCAACGGGAGGCGTTAATAAGCTTATCATTAGAGTGAGCACCATAATTACGCCAAAGTGCACAGGATCAACCCCAAGTTGTGTCACGGCCGGAAGCAGCACAGGGACTAAGATGGTCATGGCGGCAATGGTTTCCATAAAACACCCAATCACCAGCAGTAAAAGTAGAATGATGCTGAGAACCACGTACTTGTTGTCGGAGATGGTCATGAGCCCATCAGCCATGGCGGTCGCAATATTATAATTGGTGAGTAACCAAGCAAATATCGAAGCCGAAGCAACCACAAACAACACGACAGCCGTTGTTTCTATCGATTTTAATGAAACTACCGCTAATCTTTTTAAGTTCAAGCTCTTGTAAACGACAGAACCCAAAAATAGCGCCCAAACTACGGCAGCAATGGCGGCCTCTGTTGGAGTGAGTACCCCAGTGGTAATTCCACCCACAACAATAATGGGTGTGAGTAAGGACAAGAATGCCCCTTTGCTGCTTGAGGCGACTCGTTTGATAGAGAATGCACTGTCTACTGGGTAATTCCGGCGCTTGGCGTACCATGCAATCATGACCATCAGAGCAACGGCCATCATAAGGCCGGGAATCAGCCCTGCGGCAAACAGCTTACCTATAGATGCGGACGCTAAAACGCCATAAATAACCATAGGCAAAGAGGGCGGAATAATGGGGCCAATGGTGGAAGATGCCGCGGTAATTCCAACAGAGAATTCACTGTCATATCCTGCCTCACGCATGGCTTTTATTTCGATAGCGCCAAGGCCGCCAGCATCGGCAACCGCGGCACCAGACATGCCTGCAAACACGACACTACCGCCAACGTTTACATGCCCCAAGCCACCAGGTAACCAACCCACAAGAGATTTGGCAAAGTCGAAAATACGATTCGTTATCCCTGCCGAGTTCATTAAATTCCCTGCGAGAATAAAAAACGGCACCGCTAGAAGAGGGAAACTGTCCACGCCACTGACCATTCGGTGCAGTACCACCATGCTTGGTAAATTGGCGTCGATCAAAATGAACAACAAAGACGCGCCCGCTAACGCAACCGCCACAGGCAAACCAATTAAAATAAATATGGCGGCAGCAATAAATAAAATTGCGATCATGATGGATCCTCCGAAGAATGGTCATCGTTATTTTTTAGGCGTTTGATTAACCTATAGATTTCGATGATCAGCATCGCGACAAAAGATAAAGCAACGGATTGATATATAACGCTTCTGGATAAATCGATAGCCATGAGCTTTTGAAATTTCATGGCGTCCGCTACCGTTAAACACAAGTAGATAGCACTGGCAAAAAAGAGGGACTGTAATATCGAGTTAAGCCAAACCACCTTTTTCTGATAAACCGCTGGGAGCTTGGAAACAAAAAACTGCACGCTAATGTGTGCGTGTCTTTTTAGTGCTAACGCAGCGCCAAAAAAGGTGAGAATAATAAGAATATTTCGAGCAATTTCCTCTGTCCAAACGGCTGAATCGTTAAGAAAGTAGCGAGTAAAAAACTGGTAAAAGACAACAAAAGCCAATATCCAGAAAGCCAGAATGCAAAACCATTCGAGTATGCCGATACTGCTCCACGTAAAATTTTTATCTTCGTCTTCTATGAACCCGCTTACCTCTTCTTCTGTCTGTGCGATGTTTTGTTTTTTATTTTGTTTATCAGGTCTATTCATTTCTTTTTTTATTTCTCGGAAATTTTGAGAGGTACCCGTGTTCTCTGCGTCTAACATTTCACGCTCCTAGAGGTTTATACAAAATGGTTCGCTATGTTTATGCGTAACGAACCATTTTGATTTGAAGTTAAAGTTCTTGGAATCGTTTGTAGACTTCTTCCGACCAAGAAGCGTGTTTACCGTTGTGGACTGCCATTGCAGCTTTGCGGAATGCTTCACGATCAATGTCGGCGTTTACCTTGACACCTTGCGCAATAAACCAAGCAACCAAATCTTGTTCTGATTGGCGAATATCATTACTGGCACCAGCCGAAGCTTCGACAAATACCTTTTTGAACATGGCTTTATCGCTGTCAGATAATTTGTTCCATGTAGGACCGCCAACCACCGTCACTAAGCTATCAATGATATGACCCGTTAAATTGATGTACTTTTGTACTTCGTAAAACTTTTTAGCTTGGATCGTGGGTAGGGGATTTTCTTGTCCATCAACCACGCCTTGCGATAGCGCTAGGTAAACTTCAGAGAATGCGATAGGTGTAGCATTTGCCCCAACGGAGTCTGTAAACATCTGGAAGAGCGGGGCCGGCGGGACACGAAGTTTCATGTCTTTCATATCAGCAGGTTTAGATATTGGCTTATTCGATGTCACCATGCGCTGACCATAGTAAGTAAGAGATTGAATATTGTGTCCTGTTACCGATTCATACCCTTTACTCAAATCTGCAAACAGTGAACTATTGGCGTAAGCATTAAAATGTTCAAAGTTTCGCAACATAAATGGTGCACTAGGTATCGCAAGTGGGCCGTATGAGCGACCAACAAATGTTGAGCCTGTGTAGATAATATCAATTGTCCCTAAGCTCAAAGATTCGTTGATTTCATTTTCTTTACCAAGCGATGCGGCGGGGAAAACCTGAATGTCGAATTTTCCTTCGCTGCGCTTGCCAATTTCTTCCGCTGCCCAAACCGCCCATTTATGATACGGGGTAGACGTTTCATATACGTGTGCCCATTTCAGCTTTTCTGCCGAAACGACTGCAGGGGAGAATAAGCCAGAAAGTGCCAGTGTGGTCGCTGTAAAGCTAAGGGTTACACGTTTTAGCCATTTCCTTTTGTCCATTTTTTGCTCCTTAAAATTGAAACGTGTTCTTGCTGTTTTTCTGTTTTGAACTGTATGCGTTGTCATCCTTTCGACTAAAAATCTAACACACGTATGTCATCATACAAGTTGTTTTTTTGATCGATTTTGACTGGGTTTAGTATGCAATGAACTTCATTTTTGATGTGGAGGCTCTATTTAACTTTCTGAAAAAAAAGGGGTTTAAAATGCGGGCAACCCCTAATTTGAATGGTGTGTGAGGTAAATTGAATTCTATTTATTGTGCGCAATATCAATATTTATTATTTTTTAAGACACGATTAAGAGGGCAAAATAAAACGACAGATATACAAGCATATGCATTTTAGATTTAATGAGTGTTGTTTATTGCTGTGAAATTGAATTAGGATGATACAGCCAAGCGACGTTAAACCAGCTTACCGCTTGAAGCTACGGAACCATAAATAGAAATAATGAAAGTTGGTGGAGGCTATTTACTAAAATGTTAGGCAAGAGAAAAACACTGGCATCTCAACTTATTGAAAAATTAAAGAAAGACATTGTTGACGGTATTTTGCTACCTGGAGATAAGTTGCCATCAGAACAAAGTCTTATTAATCAGTATGGTGTTAGCCGAACCGTTGTCCGTGAAGCAATTGCAGGGTTAAGGGCTGACGGAATGGTGCTAACACGTCAAGGCATCGGTGCTTTTGTAACCGAAAACCCTGTGAGTAAGTTAGAGTTATTTAACCCGACCACGTTAAAAGACATTTTGCATGTGCTCGATTTGAGATTATGCCTAGAGACAAAAACAGCGCAGCTAGCCGCAGAGCATCATACGGACATCCAGCTCGCTAAAATTGCTGCCGCTTTGGATGCCTTCAAAAAAGCGGAATACGACTACAGTGAAGTGTCCATCGCGGATTTTCAATTTCATATCGCGATTGCAGAGGCATCGGGAAACCCTTATTTCCTAAAGTTACTGGAGCATTTAGGCCCTCAAATTATTCCCCACTCTCGTATTGATTTATATCAGCTGCCAGATGATGAAGCCGACTTCCTTGATCGTGTATATTTAGAACATAAGAAAATGTATGAGTATATTGCAGAAAGAGACAGTGAAAATGCAGGTAAGACAATGGCTTTCCATTTAGAGAAGGGTATTTCAAGGTATAAGAAACTGGATTCCGAATCTATTAATTAGACGTTGAGCCGTTTTTATTTCATTCTTTCTTTATTTTTCTTTCAAGTATATTTCTAATTGTGATCTGTGCTAAATAAATAATACTATTTTATTTGATTGTATTGACAGATTTAGCTGTGAGCCAATAAGAATCGTCATGCGTTGTTCATTCTTTGTCGACAACTTCAATGGATTTTGAGGTTGTTCTATGTGGTATTCGACAAAGAAAGAAAGTGAAAGTTTTGGCTTCTTTTTATGTCGTTTACTTTTCGATTTGTTCTTTGATTTTACCTTAGTTAGGTGGATCAAATGATTGAGAGGTAACAACGATGCACTCCTCAATACAATATACTCTTCGTAGGTTTAGTGGCGCTGTGCTCTTTCCTTTGATGATTGCGCTACCCCAATACCTAAGTGCTGCCCCAGTATCGAATGACTACGATTTTGTGATTACAGAAGATGGCACATATATCTGGTTTATTGACGAACGAGCCAGAATCAACGACGGTGTGCTTTACACATCCTATGTAAAAATTGATGGCTTTACGGGTATGTCTACACTGGATTTGGAATCAGGTTCTAGAATCGGTGATGACATCGATCTCAGCAGTTTTCGGCAGGCAGATGATCACAACAACGGCGCCA
The DNA here is from genome assembly GCF_014694455.1 of Vibrio sp. S9_S30. Taxonomy (GTDB): domain Bacteria; phylum Pseudomonadota; class Gammaproteobacteria; order Enterobacterales; family Vibrionaceae; genus Vibrio. The sequence goes on from NZ_JAAUWT010000006.1 coordinate 55,347, forward strand.
TTCTTCCTCTGCAAAATGGAAAAATGATGTCGCTTTACACGCTGCATGACGCTAGGCGAAGACAGTACTATCGAGTTTCTAACAAATCTCTGCCGTTGACATTAGAGGATTGGGGGGCAGAGAGAGCCTATTCTGTTCCGGGATCCGCTACTTACAATAATGCGTATCAGCTTTCTGCGGAAAACGGAAAAATTTACAATTTCTTCCGTGTTGGTGGCCGTGATCCGTACTACGTGACCTTTGATGCCAATGGTGACAACCCCACTGAAGCAAAACACTTTATTCAAAACGGCAGTCGGTGGTGGGAGAGGGCGTACGCAAAATACGCATCAAACGGTGTGGATCGAATCGACTTTTTCTTCACCGACGGTCATCCGACTCAAAAGCGAACCAGCTTATATCACCTCTATATCAAAAACGGAAAAACATACAAAACAGATGGCACACTAATCGGAAATCTGAGTGACGCGCCATTTTCTGTGTCGGATGGAACGGTGGTTTATCAACAAGGTGAAGATGGAACCAACCGTTCCCCATGGAATCATGAAATTCGCTACGACTCATCAGGTAACCCTGTCCTTCTTTATAGCCATCAACAAGACAAATATACCCTTGATTATTACATGGCTACATGGAATGCATCGACAAAACAATGGAATAAAATTTGGGTGGCGGACGCCGGAGATTCTCTGATACCTCAGCCGATTACAGCATCAGATGGAACAACGTACGGAGGGGCTCAAATAGATTACGCTGGTGGTATTACCCTTAACCCATATAACCCGAACGAAATATTCATTTCCGCTAATGTTAATCCAGCGACGGGGTTAGATACGGATAAGTTTGAAATCTATAAAGGTGTGTTAAGCGGAACGAGTTTTACTTGGGAAGCCTTAACCTCAAACTCTCCCGATAATAATTACCGCCCGTTTGTCCCGTTTGGTGCGGAAAGTGCGGGTGAGCAGGTCGTTATTTGGTTTACTGGCAAGTATGAGTCTTTTATTAATGGGTATAAAAACCTTCAAAGCACGGGAGAGCCCTATTATTTCAAAGGGTATGACACGAAAATTGTTGGGAAATACATTAATAGTCAGAGTGCTTACATAGCAAGAACGTGCCAAGCAGTGAATGTTTCTCCTTCCTCATCCAATACGACCGCTTATGGTGGCAGCCAAGATAAGGGATCCGCGACATTTGCGAACAACGGTATTTCACTGACTGGGAATAGCTGGAAAGCCATCAATATTGACTATCGCGTGACACCGAACACCACCGTCTCTTTTGAATTTAAATCGGATACTCAAGGTGAAGAACACGCAATCGGGCTAGATAGCAACCTGTCCGTAAGCAACCAATTACGAGCCCGTTTATTTGGTACGCAGAAAGACGCCTATATTGAAGGCAGGTACGATACTTATCACACCCTTGGCTCTTTTTCTCGCTTTATAGCCCCTTTAGGAAAATCGATTGGTAATCAGCCCTTTAATGCGAACTATCTTGTCGTTAATGCCGATGATGATGCGACTGCACAAGGTGATTCTACCTTCCGAAATATCGCCATATTTGAAGACTACAGTGACGTTTACTTTAGCCGCAATCAGGTTGATGTTTACGATCCAAATCAAGGGGATGGTGGAACATATCAGGTATCCCCAGACGGTAGCACTTTATCACTGACTAACAACGCTTGGCGGGTGGTCGAATTGCCGTATGACATCACGCCCAATACTGTGATCACATTTGATTTTAAAAGTACTCAGCAAGGTGAATTTCACGGTATAGCTCTGGATAGAGATAAGACTCAGAATAATGGTGAAACTCGCTTTTCCCTTTATGGAACTCAAGGCGATGCCAATTCCATTGAACGCTATAAGACCTATGATGGAAGTGGAGAATTTCAACATTTCACTATTCCTGTCGGTCAATTCGCGACCTCTGAAAGGACAAAATACCTAGTGCTCATTGCCGATCATGACAATGGCGCAAGGAATGGTGAGTCCGTTTTTCGTCATGTTCGCGTCTTTGATGATGCAAATGGAAACCTGATCGATGATCGCTGTGATCCTGCGCTTTAAGGAGCTGGGACCTTACGACAAATCTTTAACTAAGGATAGTTGAAATGAAAACAACGATGACGAAGTTATCCCTGCTCGGCGCGCTATTTCTAAGCGGGACAGCTTTCGGGGCTTATAAATTCACCCCAAATGATATGTTAAATACATCAAGGTTGGTTCACGACTACTGGGTAGACAATGGGTTTTATGATAGCCAATATACACCGGATACAAACTGGGTTTATGGTGCGTACCATATCGGTGAGTTCGAATATTTCAAGCTGACGGGGAATGGGAAAGCATGGGATAACACCCTTAATTGGGCAAGAGCATTTTCCTATGAACCTCACAATTCATGCAGCACAACTCATGCCGATCACCAGGCCGCTGGGCAGGTATTCTTTGAACTGGCTCCTTTAGCCAATGAACAGGACGCCACCCTCGATTGCTTGAAAGAAAGCGTGATGGGAGTGGTGAATTCTTCCAATTCGAGCTATTGGTCTTGGGCGGATGCGCTCTATATGGCTCCCGCTGTTTGGCCCTTAATGGCAGATACGTTGACCAGTGAATCAGAGAAACAAGCGGTTTATGAGTCGCTATATACTCAATTCCAGTCGACCTACAACGCACTTTGGAATGAAGAGTACTCTCTGTGGGCTAGAGATTCTCGGTATGTTTACCCTAAGAAACCGAGTCCAGACGGCAACCCAATGTTTTGGTCACGCGGTAATGGTTGGGCGTATGGGGGGATTGCCCGATTATTAGATCGGTTACCTAAAGATGCGCCTCACTACGATACGTACGTAACCACCTTTGTCAAAATGTCGGCAGCACTTAAAAATGCTCAATTAGCGGATGGCTTCTGGGGGGCAGATCTTATTGAGCCTCACCACATCGATGCACCTGAGTCGAGTGGAACCACATTCTTTATTTATGGGATGGCGATTGGGGTTCGCTTAGGGATTTTAGATGCGGAAACTTACATGCCAGTTATCGAAAAAGGATGGTTAGCCTTAGCGAATACTGCATTGCAGGATTCTGGTCGATTAGGCTGGACGCAAGGTGTGGCACATGAACCCTATATGTCATATGCAAGAGCAGGTACTAGCCAGCCTTACACGGTAGGTTCCTACTTGGCGGCGTCTAGTGAAATTTACCACCTCCTATCAGACAACAATATTGCCGAAAATAAATCAGTAACCTGTTCAGCGGAGCCACAGCCATCTTTGGCACCTTGTAGCCAAGCGGTTGATGGAAATTTCGCTGGGCACAAACGCTGGTCTGTCAATGAGTTTCCTGCATGGATTGAAATTGATCTAGGAGAAATCAGTAAACTCTCAGCCTTCAGAGGCAGTTTTTATTTCGATCGTGATTACCAATATAAAGTCGAGGTAAAAGTCGACTCGGATAGCCAATACGAGACGGTACTCGATCAACTGCATAACACGGATGGCCGCGCCAGCTTAATAGGCTTACCTGATAATACCTTTGCGCGATATGTCCGTGTGACTTTCGAAGGTGCGGCAACCTACAGTGGAAGCTGGGTAAGTGTCCGGGAGTTGGAGGTGTTCGGTAAACCATCGACTGTAGAGAGTATTGCATTAAACAAACCCGTGAGTTGCAGTGATGAACCACAACCCCAGTACAATTGCAGCCAAGTTGTTGATGGAAGTGATAGTTCAGGAGATCGTTGGTCGGCGATGACGTTCCCACAACATGTTGAAGTGGATTTAGGTGCATTGCATACGCTGAATGGTTTTGCTTTAAGTGCTCTTTATAATCGCAACTACAATTTTAAGATTGAGGTAAAAGCGACGGAAGCTGCCGACTACCAGTTGGTGAGTGAGAGCGTGGGGGGAGATGGCTCTGGGCAATATCAAGTGTTGTCACCCGTTGTCGCCCGATACGCAAAATTAACCGTCACCGGTATTGCCAACAATTCGTCTAACTGGGTGAGCATAAGAGAATGGGATCTGTATGGACGGGAGTATTCTCCAGTCATCATTATGCCTACATCGTTTACGTGCAATAGCGAGCCGCAAGCTCAATACGGATGCGAAAACTTGTTCGATGGCAGCTTGTCGTCTGGGGACAGATGGTCGACGGACGGTTATGGTGTCGTAGACGTTGAACTGGGTAAAGAAAAATCCATTCGGGCTTATAGCTTAAGCACTCTTCAAGACCGAAAGTATGGTTACAAATTGGAGGCGTTAAACTCAAATGGTGAGTATGTCATTATTGATGAGCGAGACAGCAATGCATCTGAGCCAGGTGCTCGGCATATTCTTCCCGATTCTGTATACACATCCCAAGTACGTCTCACTGTTACGGAATTCCCACCAGGGATCATTCCATGGACTAGTTTGACTGAGCTTTCGTTTTACGAGTAGCATTCAACGCCCTGCAATAGCAGGGCGTTTTGTCTTTTTTGGGCACGACGATTAAAGCATCAAAGCGCTTATTTGCTCTTGTAACTGCGTTGAAAACCCCATTGTTTGTATCGAATTAAGTCTAATTATTGCGATAGACCGCAGAATTTCGCCAGCTTCTTGATGGTTTTGTAATCTTGGGCACACCAGCTCAATAGGTTATGTGTTAGATTTTATCTCCACTGGGTTGTGAGCTTTTTAAACAAGCCCTATCCGGTCTGAACAAGCAGTTTGCGTTGAAATAGGATGTTTTGATGTTTAAAAAAGTGGATGTTCCGAGGATGACGTCTGCAGGGTTAAAAGTCGGTGACTCTGTAATTTCATTAGACAGAATTGAAGAACTGTATGTGAAGGATTACACCACCATAGACAAAGTAAAAAGGGCGGCATTAATCGCATTCGTGTTTGGTTTTGTTGCTTTGCTTGTCCACCCGCTGTACGCGGGTTTACCTGTCTTTTTGTTGGTGTATGGGGTCGCGTATGCCAAATCTCCCATATATGAATTACGTGCGATCGTTAAATCTGGAAACCCTGAAATACAAGATTTGGATACAGGATTGCATAAAACGGTCTCCAGAGAAGACTACATCTTGGTGATCGAAAAATTCCATGCCATCAAAGCGTACAATGAAATGACGGCGCATTGAGTGTAGACGTGTGCATGCCTTATGCTTCACGTCTACCTTATCCCTGTTCGTTCGCTATTGTGTCGCAAATACGTATGTCCTGTATCCTCCTAACAGATTTCTAGCTCGATAACCGTTGTTGACCAGTTGACGGTAAGCGACATGTCCGCGAAGCCCAACTTGGCAGTAAACAAGAATTTCTTTGTCTTTAGGGAGCTCGCTCATGCGTGAGCGCAATTGATCGACGGGTATATTCATTGCCCCATCAAGACAACCTGTGCTTTCAAGCTCGCTTGGGTTACGCACATCAAGCAATAGCTGGTCTTCAGTCCGTGCATCAATCTCATGAAAGTGAATTGGCGTCGCGTCACCTTTTATGATGTTGTTGGCGACAAATGCCGCTTGGTTGATCACGTCCTTAGCGCTTCCGTAAGGTGGAGCATAGGTGAGTTCAAGGTGTTGAAGTTGTTCTACGGTCATCCCAGCTCGTTGGGCAACAGCCATGATATCAATCCGTTTATCGACGCCATCTTTCCCCACGGCTTGAGCGCCGAAAATCTTGCCGTTTTTCGGGTCAAAGAGCAGCTTGAACGACACTGTCTCTGCGCCAGGGTAATAGCTCGCGTGGCTTGCGGTATGAACATAGACTTTTTCATATTCGATACCTTCGCGCTGAAGTTGCTTTTCGTTTTTACCTGTAGACGCAACAGCCAGATCAAAGATCTTACAAATGGCTGTGCCTTGTGTACCTTGATAGCGTTCTTGGCGACCGAGCATGTTATCGGCGGCCATACGACCTTGTCGGTTGGCAGGGCCCGCTAGCGGAACCAGTGTTTGTGAGCCTGTGACGAAGTCTTTCTCTTCGACAGCATCACCCACCGCATAGATACTCGGATCGCTCGTTTGCATCATCTCGTTGGTTTGGATGCCGCCCAGTTCACCAATTTGTAAACCGGCTTCTTGAGCCAACTGAGTTTCTGGACGCACACCAATAGCCATGATCAAAATATCGGTGGTTAGGGATTCTCCGTTATTCAACGTTAAACTGAGATGACCTTCGACAGGCTGTCGTTTTTCGTTCTTATCGGAACCGACGTTAACGATGTGATCGGTTGGCACATATTCAACGGCTTCAAGTGCCACACCGAGTTTGAGATCGATGCCTTTTTCACGAATTTCGGCATGCGCAAAACCGGCCATTTCGCGATCAACGGGAGTCATAACTTGATCCGCCATCTCAATCAATGTGGTTTTAATCCCTAGCTGGTGGAATGCTTCCATCATCTCTAACCCAATAAAGCCTCCGCCGACAACCGTGGCATGTTCAGGTTTGTTTATTTGAATCGTTTGAATGATGCGATCCATATCTGGAATGTTGCGCAATGAATGAGTCAGTGGGTTATCGATTCCTCGAATTGGGGGCACCACAGGGGCTGCTCCTGGGCTAAGCAGCAAAAAGTCATAACTCTCGCGGTATTCACTGCCATCAATAAGGTTTTTTACTGTAACTGACTTGTTATTACGGTCTATGGACACGACTTCGTTCATGACTCGAACATCGACATTGAAGCGGGCTAAGAAGCTCTCTGGTGTTTGCAGTAAAAGCTGATTTCTGTCCTGAATGTCACCACCGATATGGTAAGGCAATCCACAATTAGCAAAAGAGACAAATGCTCCTCGTTCAAACATGATGATGTCAGCGTCTTCACTCAGACGACGTGCACGCGCAGCGGCGGAAGCACCACCGGCAACACCACCTACAATCACGATTTTTGTCATTGGTATAACTCCAGGATTTACAGAAATAAAGGCATTCAAAAAGGAAGAAATAAGGATATTCAAAAGAGAACGTTGCCGGAGTAACCCGAGGCAAACTGACCTTGCGATATCCACTTATGCGATTTTATGCACAACATTGCCCTAAATAGAGCGCTCACCTTCAAGTCGGTAGCTTGAACATATGAAAAATGAGCCGCTTAGTCTATCCATCACTCCGCTTGGTTTATTCATCACTCCGCTTAGTCTATCCATCACTCCACTTTGTGTGTGAGCCCCTTTAGGGATGGTGTTTTAGCCCCATTTTTTTCAAAAAGAAAGTAGCGGGACAGAACGTCGTAAAGGCACTTTGAATAAGATTAAGCCCAATAAAGACAGTGAGACCCACAAAATAAGGGTGGACAAACTGTGTTAAAACGACGGAGGCAATAATCATGCTTCCAGCCAAAACTCGAATTCCATTCTCTAGGGTCATAGTCATAGTGGTATCTCCGTCAGTTATGTCTAATAACTATAGTTACATATTTTAGTAATGTCTAATGTTTTTAATTCTAAATTAGGGTTGACTTAATTTAATTTAAAAGATGATAATACGGACGAATATGGAGTTTGTTTTATAAAATATTAAGGTGGTGATGAATGGAACTTACTCTTCCATGGAACGCATTTTTCGGTGGAGCCTTACTTGGTCTCTCGGCAGGGGTTCTGATGATATTCAGCGGGAAAGTCGCTGGAATAAGTGGGGTTATAGGGGGGGTGTTGAAACCTAAAAAACACGAAACAAGCTGGCGTATGGCATTCTTAGTTGGAATGATCGTTAGTGGGTTCGTGGTATCCCCTCTGGGTTTTGAATTACCAGAATTGAGCAATAGAAATATCTATTTGATTGCGCTTGCTGGGGGGCTTGTTGGCTTTGGAACTCGGTTAGGTAACGGCTGCACTAGTGGCCATGGAATTGTGGGGATGGGGCGTTTTTCCCGCCGTTCGATTGTTGCCACGGGGACTTTTATGACCGTCGCGATTGGTGTGGTTTTCATTCGAAAAATGTTAGGTGGTATGTAAATGTTAGGTGGTATATAAATGTTAGGTGGTATATCAATGTGTAGTTCAAAGAATATTCGTAACCTTGCAGCGCTTGTCGCTGGGCTCTTATTTGGTGCGGGTATGCACATTTCCGGTATGGTTAACCCCGATCTCGTGATCGCCTTTCTTGATGTAACAGGGCATTGGGATTCTTCCCTAGCGTTTGTTATGGCTGGTGCGTTATTTGTCTTTATTCCTTTCTATCACTTGTTGATCAAGCCGAGAAAGACATCCATTAGCGGCGATGCATTTAAGCGGGCGTCGGACACAAACGTTGATGGCACTTTAGTCACTGGGGCCACGATTTTTGGTGTTGGTTGGGGTTTGGCTGGTATCTGCCCAGGGCCAGTTATTGCGAGTGTTGGTGCAGGAAGCCATGTTGTGATGACATTTACTTTTACTATGCTGCTTGGAATGGCGTTAGCGAATAAGTACTTGGATGGTCAATTCTCTCTGCCTCTTCTTGGATACCATAAACGTGATGACCTTTCCTTTTGCGCACAAACACGGAATGCGCAAATTCAAGAAGCGCCATAGTCAGTCATGCTGGGTGATCCCCAGCATGCTCACTAACCTAGACTTAGCCCATGAAAGTGACGCGTCTTATTAAGCCATCTTCAACTTCATATGCAGCAATAACGGTTAGGCTATTTTCAATGTCTCCAGACGCCAAACTCGACGATTCTGCCAATTCATGATCAACCAAAAAACGGTCGTGAACGATGCGCTTTAGCGACGTCGCGTTTAAATACGTTAAACTCGCAAACTTCTTCCCATAACGCTCAATCAACGTGTCTCTCCCTATATATTGAAGCCCTTTAGAGAAAGAGTGAATCTCGACATTTTCGTGATAAGTGGCTGCGAAAGCATCAATGTCGCGCGCGTTGTAGGCGTCGAGTTGTTTGTCTACGATGGCTATCGTTAACTGTTCCGTTTCTGTGTACATGTGTTGTCCTTCATTCCACTGTTTAAATAGAGTATTTATAACGATTTCTCTCACTGTAAATCGTTAAGCCGTAGGCCGTTGATTCGGTTCTTTCCCTGCTTTCCTGTTTGTACGAATGGGTGTTTTTGGTGTACGAATGGATGGTTTTGGTAAAAGTTAAGTGCTTGTTCATTGCTATCTAACACCCATAAAGTGGCCTTGCTTACATTTAACTGAATAAGCCGATCTTCACATTCAGCAAGCAGTGTATTCTTCGGGTATGAGCCCACGATAAGTTGCTTGCCACGAGGTGACGTGTATTTCAGCGATGCTTGGAACATCTTCTAGGCGGGCTGCCCGTATGCTTATCTCCACTTGCCGCTATCTCCTTGAAATATTATGAACCCTTATCAAAGTGATAGTACTGAAAACGACGGTGAGTTGTTGGTCTATTTTGTTTCAAATATTTTGATGCTTGACCCGACTATAAGATCCGTATTCAAAATAAGCACCATGAGCGATTGAAAGGGTAGGTTAGGTTGACGGAGCGGTGGGTACAGGTTAAGGAAGCCGCAGGGTTTAGTGTGGGTGACGCTGTCACTCGGCATTGAAGGTGATGAGATTAACCGGATTCGCAGCGGCTCGCAAACAGAACCCAGCGCCAAATAACAAAATTACGCCGCGTTCATTGGCTTTAATGACGGGCTAATTAATAAAGGTGCTTCTGTGAGCGCTTGGATCGTGTCGATATCCACGTCACTGGCTATTTCGGTGAGGACAATACCTTCAGGGGTTATTTCAAAAACGCCTAGCTCGGTCACAATCAAGTTTACCTGATTGACAGCAGTGAGCGGTAAGGTGCAGCTTTTGAGTATTTTGGGTTTGCCTTTGGCAGTATGTTCCATGGCAATGATGACCTTTTTCGCTCCGACCACCAGATCCATCGCCCCTCCCATTCCCGGTACCATTTTCCCTGGTACTATCCAGTTAGCAAGGTTGCCTTGCTGGTCAACTTCGAGTGCACCCAAAACGGTCGCATCGACGTGACCGCCACGAATAATCGCGAAGGAATCGGCACTATTGAAATAGCACGCGCCATTGATCGCGGTGATTGACTGAGCACCCGCATTGACCAAATCAGGATCAAAGTTGGTGTCGTTAGCCATTTCCCCTATACCAAGCAGCCCGTTTTCTGCTTGAAACAAAATCTCTATGTCATCACTGACTTCGTTTGCCACTAATGTGGGAAGCCCAATGCCTAGGTTAACCACATCACCATCGGCAAATTCTTGTGCGACGCGCTTGGCGATGCGTTGTCGTATTTCGGCTTTGGTCAAATGGGTCATGATAAAGATCCTTGCTGGTAGATGTGGTCGACATATAAGCTTGGAGTGTGAATGGCTTCTGGTTGGAGTTCGCCGACATCGACGATCTCTATCGCTTCAACAATGACGGTCTCGGCCGCGGTTGCCATGATGGGATTAAAGTTCTGAGTGGTTTTGTTGTAAAACACATTCCCCCTTTTATCGACTTTCGAGCCCCGTATTAGAGCCAGATCGGCTTTTAGCGGCGTTTCCAGCAGAAAAGGGACATCATCAATCACCACGGTTTGTTTTCCTTCCGCCACTATGGTGCCCAAACCCGTAGGGGTCAGCACGCCACCTAAGCCCGCGCCACCTGCACGTATGCGTTCAGCCAATGTACCTTGCGGGACTAGCTCCACATCCAATTCCCCTGCATTCATTTGAGCGCCCGTTTCGGGGTTGAGCCCTATGTGTGAAGCGTAAAGTTTTTTTACCCGCTTCTCGGCAATTAATCGGCTCACACCGTGTTCGGGGTAGGCGGTGTCGGTGCTGATTAATGTGATGTCTTTAATGTCATTTTCAATCAATAAATCAATCAAACCCTCTGGTGCGCCCGTCGACATAAACCCACCGATCATAATGGTCATGCCATCTTTAAGAAGAGCGCTTATATCGGCTTTGCTAATGCCTTTCTTCATGATTTTTTCGCTTTTTTGCATGATGGCTATGCCTTTATACGTTTTAAGATGACCGCGGTTCCCATGCCACCGCCAATACACAAAGACGCCAAGCCTATATTTGCTTTGGAGCGATTGAGCTCGTACACCAACGTGGTCACCACGCGGTTGCCAGAAGCGCCAATTGGGTGCCCTAGAGCGATAGCCCCACCGTTAGGATTGCTGCGTTCAAGAATCCAATCTTGGGAAACATTATGTTGCTCACTAAGTTGCTTGATGACGCCCAGAGATTGCGCGGCAAACGCTTCGTTCAGTTCAAAGCAGTCAATTTGGTTTAGGGTCATGCGCGCTTTTTTAAGGGTATTGGCGATGGCATTGACTGGACCTAGCCCCATGATGTCCGGCTCAATGCCTGCTTGACCGTATTCAACGAGCTCGGCTAAAGGAGTGAGCCCCCATTGCTTAACGGCCGTTTCACTCGCCAGTAATATTGCGGATGCGCCGTCGTTGATGCCAGATGCGTTACCCGCAGTGACGGAGCCGGATGAGCTAAAGGCAGGGCGCAGCGCTTGCAGTTGTTCCAATGTGCAGTCGCGCTTGGGGAATTCGTCTTGCGAAATGATGATTTCTTTCTTTCGAGTGGTGACCGTAACAGGCGAGATTTCTTGTTCAAACCTGCCTTCATCTTGGGCGCGAACGGCTTTAAGTTGGCTTTGGAGTGCGTAGTGGTCTTGTTCTTCCCGAGTAAGATTCAGTTTCTCGACAATGTTTTCCGCGGTGATGCCCATCGGGTATTGGTGGAATGCATCCGTTAGCCCGTCATGCATGATGGTGTCCACCATGGTTTGATTGCCTATTCTGTGCCCTCGGCGGTTATCACCAGAAACCACAAACCCCGCGTTAGACATGCTTTCCATTCCGCAAGTCATGACGACTTGTGCGTCGCCTGCTCGGATATGACTGGCGGCATCGGTCAGGGCTTTCATTCCACTGCCACATATCATGTTGAGCGTGTAAGCGGGTACAGACGAAGGTATGCCTGCCTTAATGGAAGCCTGCCTGCCCGGCCCCATGCCACTTCCGGCGGAAAGCACGTTGCCGACGATCACCTCATCGATATTCTCGGGAGCGATATTGGATTGCGTGATAGCGGCTTTAATCGCATGAGCACCAAGTTCCACCGCGCTGAGTGGCGACAGGCCACCATTGAAATTTCCAATAGGTGTGCGTTTTGCCGCAACGATGTAAATGGCTTCCATCTGCTTACTCTTCTTCCTGAATACGTCAATCTCAGTGTACGAAAGAACGGACTGGAGGTGTTATAAGCAGAAATTCAAAGCCACTTTGCATATTTGCAAAGTGAAGTATCAAAGGAGGTTTTTACGCGGCAGAATAGAGGTTAATACATTTAAGGAGTAAGGCATTGAAAGGGATTCGAACAAAGGCTGAGTACAGGAAAATCAAGAATAGAGCGTGTGCTTTATGATGTCCTTATCCCAATCTCAAGCCCAAAAACTAGCGCTACTTTCTCAAGGGTTACCGCCCAAATCTCCTAAGTCTCACTCCACTTCACATACGTTAAAGGTGATTGAACAGCTTGGTTACATTCAGATAGATACCATTTCAGTGGTTCAGCGGGCGCATCACCATGTGTTGTGGAGTCGCAACCCCAATTACCAACCAGATCATCTTGAAAATCTTGTCGCTGACAATAAAGTGCTGGAGTACTGGTCGCACGCTGCCTCTTTTCTGCCAATGAAGAACTTTCGTTACACCTTGCCTCGTAAAATGGCCATTAAATCTGGCCAGCAAGGGCACTGGTATAAGAAAGATACCAAGCTAATGAATCACGTGATCAAACGTATTGAGGAAGAAGGGCCACTGCTCGCCAAAGATTTTGATTCAAAAGGCACCAAAATTAATGGTTGGGGAGCAAAGCCAGCCAAACGTGCATTGGAATACCTGTTTATGCAGGGAGACTTAATGATCCCGCAGCGTCGCGGTTTCCAGAAAGTGTACGACTTAACTGAACGTGTACTGACGCCGGAAATCGATATCTCTGTGCCGACGTCGCAAGAGCATGCGCATTTTTTAGTTCTTTGTTATTTGAAAGCACATGGGCTCGGAACGCTTTCTGAAATGATCTATTTACTCAAGGATGTGAAAGCCAATGTGACTCAAGCACTCCGTGATTTATGCGATGAAGGCACAATTGTTGAAGTCGAAGTTCAAGGGAATGGCTATTGGGCGCTTTCAGAATCTTTACCTTTATTGGATACACGCCTGAATCGTAAACGAGCAAAAATTCTTTCACCGTTTGATAACCTTCTTATTCAAAGAAAGCGAGCCAGTGCATTCTTCAATTTTGATTACTTAATCGAATGTTATGTGCCTGAAGCAAAACGCCAATTTGGCTACTTTTGTTTGCCCATTTTATGGAATGGTGAATTGGTCGCGAGAGCGGATTGTAAAGTGGATAAAGGCACCTCTACGTTGAATGTGATCCATTTATTTATAGAGGCTTCACTGAAAAAGAAATCGGAATTCTTAGAGGCATTAGAACAAGAACTCCTGGATTTCAGTGTGTTCAATCAGTGTGAACAGTATGAAATTCTTAAGATCTCTGAACGTTGATTGTTGCTCGCTTTATGGACATTATTCCAGCAAAAAGGTCTTAAACTGCTTCGCCGCAGGAGACGCCTTATTTTGTGGCTGATAAAACAGGTTGAGGCTCCACAAGCTTGTATCGTATTCGCTTAACAGCTGGATGAGCTGTTGGTTTTCAAGAGCGTTTTTCACAATGAATTCGGGTAGGTAGGCAATGCCTGCCCCTTTTAATGCCCCTTGGAGAAGCAGGTCACTGTCGTTCACTTCCAGTGATTTTGGCACTTTCACAATTAGTGTTTCGTCGTCCTTCTTGAATATCCAATCGTTACTGCCAGTTAAAGTGGTCGCGAATAGGCATTGGTGCAAGGTGATGTCGGTAGGGGTTTTTGGTTTACCGTTTTGCGCTAGATATTCTGGCGACGCAACAGCGACAAAGGGTTCCGAAATCAGCTCTCGGCGAACGAGGTGGACGTCTCGGTCTCGATAACCTTGGTAATGAGCGTTGGCGCTGATGATCAAATCGGCTCTGTCGGAATGGTCGAGCGCCCATGGTGTCACCGTAAGATTGAATGTGACTTTAGGGTGCGTTTTCATGTAATCAGAAATCTTGTCCATCAAAAAATGATTGGCGTAGGCGGGGGTACAAGCGATGTTAATGTGCCCATTATGCTCGTTTTGAAAGCCTTCTAACTTTCGGCGTATTTGGTCGCTGCTGTCCACAATAGGAGCAAACTCATCAAACAAGGTTTGTCCCGCAGGCGTAGGAGTAAGAAGCCGATTAGAACGGTGGCAAAGCGTCATCCCAAAATGTTGCTCCAACTCTTGCAACCAACGGCTCCCCGCTGAAACAGAAAGTTCAAACTCCCTTGCTGCTGCGGAAATAGATCCGGTTCGAATCACCGAAACAAAAAACGCCATTTTGTCGAGCATGTTAATTCTTTGGTGGGTGTATTTGTCTACATGCTAAAAGAGGTGGTTAATTGTTACAAGATTCTTTATTTTGTAAAGCTAGAAGGTATGCCGCAACGTTCATAATTGGTCGTTGAATAACCAATTCAATAAACACTACTATCTCGCAGTACTTATCAAGCATTAGTGAGAATCTAATTGATTGTAAAATAAAGGTATTATTATGAACTTTTCTTCCTTCCCTACGCAGATAGAGAGCTTCCCAGCAAGTAATGACAAACGAGAAAATGCCCCATTCTAGCTTCACTCGACCTTTCCAACTTATCGTTTGGGTTCAATGTGTCTTTTTTGTTACTGGTATTTTGGTTTTCTCTATTGGTATCGAAATTTATGAGTTCAAGGGTATCTCAGGGTACAGCTTTCTGTATCTCCTTATGCTGGTTCCTGGGTTGGTCTTGTCCAAAATAATTGGAAGAGTCATTGATAAGACACCGTCATTCCTTGTTTTAATTACCTCATTGGCTACGTTACTGACGGCATCTATCGCGGTTTATTTTGACGGTGGTCTATCGGTTTTCTATATATTTGCCTTTGCTTGCTCTATTTTGAGCCAGATAATTAACATATCCACCTCTTCCGCGGTGTCTCTTGCCACAGACGACAACAAGTTAGCCAAAATTCAGGGTCTTCAAACCGCCATGAATGGTTTGATGTACATTGGGACGCCACTGATTGCAAACAGCTTGTTGCATTACTTTGATTTTAACGTTCTTATTTTGTCGTGTGGCACTGCTTATACTCTACTCGTGTTATCGTCATTTTTATTTAGACAAGATTTCAACTACACGCCAAGAAAATCGGATGATACATCGGGTAAGTTACCGTTAAATAAATTGTTTTTTTCCATCCTTCCCCTTCAGCTTTCCTACGTGATAGTGCTGACTTATTTTAATTCTTATGCATTAAGTTTGTCGGGGGTCACTGAGTCAAATACGGTGTTTTTTATGATAGGGCTTGGCGGTTTTGTGGGAGGAATACTCAGTTACAAGCTCGAAAACATGATGAATAAAACCAGGCTAATGGTGCTAGCGTGTTTCTTGATGATCATTGCTTATACGTCATCATTTTTCCCTTATCTGGTTTTTATCGCACCCGTTGCCTTGGGTATAGGCTATAACTTGGCATTTTCGGTCATTCGAACCGAGGTAAAAATGAAATACCGAGAAGGTATGATTGCCACGGCTCTCGGTACATTCCAATATTATATGGGGATGGGTAGCCTTATTGCTTATCTGATCGCCACTCTATTTCCAAATGTTGTAGCCAGTTTTTATGCCTCTGTTGCCCTTTTTGTGGGTTTCCTACTGTTTATATCGATATGGCTGTTCAGAGGCGATTCGAATCAGCACAAGCGTCAATCAGAAATAGAGTCACATGTCACCAATAGTGACTTTTGATCTTTTTGCAGGGTGAGGTGAGATCCCATTGAATCTGCTGCACTATCTCTAATGGAGCTTCGGATTCGAGTCGTTTCTTCTTCCTTGACTATGATAGTGTCAAATGCGCTAACAAAAGGTTTGGAGACGGAATGTTTAACGATAAGTGCACTTGCTAACTGTATTTCAATCGCCGGATCAGAGAATAGGGTTACTTTCGCTCCTTGATCATTTGGCGTGAGAGACACGGGTTTGGCGATAATCATCTTTCCTTCGTTTTCTAAATAGCCATCGTTTAGCAGCGCTCAGCTGACCTGAGATGCATTAACCGTTGAAGAGGTAAAACTTGCCGCTAGAATAAAAAGGGATGATATGTGACTGATTTTCATGGCGTTTCAAAACTAAGCCTACGGTGAATGTCACTCTAATGCAAAAACAGCACGGCTTGTCACTGGTCGTGCTGTTTTGCGATCAAGTTAAGCTGTTCTTCGGAGCAAGAATTTACTTTGGGCTTGCATCCGAAAAAGCAGATAACGCTAGGCAATGGCTTTCAATCTCGACCAGCCTTGGGTATGGCGTGAGGTCGAACTCGAAGCGGCGAGCGTTGAATAGCTGAGGGACCAAACAAATATCGGCTAAGGTAGGGTTGTCGCCACAACAAAATGCGGTATCCGACTTAGATAGCTTCTTCTCTAATCCTTCAAAACCTTGCCGCAACCAGTGGTGATACCAAGCAAGCTTTTCTTCCTCACTTTGCGCCAATTCGCCGGTTAAATGCTTTAACACTCGAAGATTGTTAAGTGGATGCATGTCGCACGCGACGTCGTAGGCAAGGGCACGACACTGTGCGCGCTTGATGGGGTGTTCTGGCAACAAGGGCAGCTCTGGGTAGAGTTCATCGAGGTATTCGATGATCGCGAGCGACTGAGTAATGATGTCTCCTTGCGTTTCCAAAGAAGGCACCAAGCCAGCGGCATTCACTTCAAGGTATTCTGCGCTGTTTTGGTCGCCATCCAGCAGTGAAACAGGGACAGGCTCGTAGTCTACCCCTTTCAAGTTTAATGCAATTCTTACTCGATAAGCCGCGGTAGACCGGACGTAATCGTACAATTTCATTAGCACTTCCTGTAAGCTACTTAACCCAAACTTAATCCAATTGATATTGAGCAACCGTTTGGTCAATCTTGCCAAACAGTGAGTTACCCTCTTTATCCAACATTTCAATCTCGACTCTATCACCGTACGTCATAAACGGCGTTAAAGGTTCACCAGAATCGATGATTTCAAGCATGCGCTTTTCGGCCAAGCAGCATGAACCTTTACTGCGATCGATGTTGGAAACGGTACCGGAACCAATAATGGTGCCCGCCGCAAGGTGGCGACTTTTTGCTACGTGCGCGACCAATTGGTGAAAGTTAAACGTCATGTCGACGCCTGCCTCTGGCGATCCAAACTTTTCGCCGTTGAGATGAACATGAAGCGGAAGATGCACTTTTCCTTCACTCCAAGCTGCGCCCAGTTCATCGGGCGTGATCGCCACGGGAGAAAAAGCAGAAGCCGGCTTTGATTGGAAGAAACCAAACCCTTTGGCTAATTCGCCTGGAATAAGGTTACGTAACGAAACGTCGTTGACCAGCATCAGCAGTTTGATGTGTTGTTCTGCGTTTTCAGGCGGTGTACTCATGGGCACGTCACCCGTAATCACTGCAATCTCACCTTCAAAGTCACAGCCCCATTTGTCGTCGGCTAATTCGATATCGTCTCTTGGTCCTAGGAAGCCGTCGGACATGCCTTGGTACATTAAAGGGTCAGTCCAGAAACTCTCGGGCATGGTTGCTCCCCGTGCTTTTCGAACCAGTTCAACGTGATTGACGTAGGCGCTGCCGTCTGCCCACTGAAAAGCGCGAGGAAGAGGCGAAGCGCAATCTTCAGGGTTGAATGGGAAGGTGGTATTCACGTTTCCAGCGTTTAACGCTTGGTAGCGCAGTTCGAGTTGTTCGGACGTATCTGCCCAATTATCCAACGCGTGCTGGAGAGTTGGAGCGATGTCTGTGGCTAACGTTGCTTGGGATAAATCGCGTGAAACGAGAATAAGGTTACCGTCTCTTCCGTGCTTGAGTGATGCGAGTTTCATCCAGTGTTCTCCTCTAATTTATTATGAGTATTTTTGAATTCTTACAGTCCAATGTGAGCTATGTTGTTGATACACCTTACTTTGCAGGTGTGCGCCATGAGTACACATAATCTGGGTTTTCGACAGACGCTGCGGTTTCAGTAATGTCTAAAGGGGCGCGAGTGTCGATCATGACGGCGACTTCATCGGTTTCTTTTTTCGGGTTTGCTTGGCTGGTCGCCAGTGCTTTCGGGTGCGGTCCGTGTGGAAAGCCACAGGGATGAAGCGTGATCATGCCCGCATCGATATTGTCTCGGCTGAAAAAATTGCCTTTGTGGTAAAACAGCACTTCATCGTAATCGTCGTTGTTGTGGTAAAACGGCACTTTGAGTGCGCCTGGATCGGATTCGATTGGCCGCGGTACGAACGTGCAAATAACAAACCCATCAGCCACAAACGTAATATGAGCGGATGGCGGCAAGTGATAGCGATGGCTCATGAGTGGGCGAATATCTCGCCAATTTAACCGAAAGACTGTGAGGTTGCCTTTCCAACCGATGGCATCCAACGGGTTGAAAGGGTAAGTCACGTTATTCAG
Source organism: Vibrio sp. S9_S30 (assembly GCF_014694455.1). Taxonomy (GTDB): domain Bacteria; phylum Pseudomonadota; class Gammaproteobacteria; order Enterobacterales; family Vibrionaceae; genus Vibrio. The sequence continues at coordinate 73,884 of NZ_JAAUWT010000006.1, forward strand.
GCGATTGCGGCTTTTGATGCGCACTTTCCAATGTTCACTGGTGCTTTTTTGCTGGTTGAATGCGTCGTCGATTTTAGGGTGAACCAATACGGCAGGGTCAAAAATGGCGTGCTCACCGAGTATTCCGCGTTCTGCGCTCATGTAGGAACTGTTGGTGGCTTCTATCATCAACATCACGATTGGTTCGTTGGTTTCTATGCGCCAAGACGTGGAGCGGGGGATAACCAAATAGTCGCCTTCGCTGAAGGTCATGTGCCCATAATCACAAAATAATGAGCCTGATCCCTGATGAATGAAAAGGCATTCATCCCCATCCCCGTTTCGAACCAGATGCTGCATATTGGCACTGGTCCGCCAAATTCTCACCTGAACGTTGCCGTTTTTTAGCAAGCAAGGTGCCGCAAGCGGGCAAGTTTCGTCGGCTTCCACTTTGTTGGTGTCAAAGGCGTGGGGGCGCAAGTCGCCTTCCCATTCACTCCAGCCTGTTGGGGCATGTTCATGATACATATGCGTTGCAGGACCAAAAAAGCCCTCTTTCCCTACTTCTCGTTCAAATGCGTTGCTTGGTAGGTCGCAGTGTGCCTGAGCGGAGGTTTCTCCTTCTTTCAGCGGAAAAGAAAACCATTTACGCATAACCATCTCCTTGGCTTATCTCAATAAGATTATAGTGAGTTTTATAATTCAATGTAGTTACAAATGAAACTAAATTGAAGATATGTTAGCCATTAATTCGCTTTCAATGCAACAATTGATTCTCATATTTGCTACTTTTTTGTTGCATTTGATACTTCTGTGTGATTTATTTCCATAGCTGGCTACGATTTAACCGAATGGTTTTCTTCGTAAGTAAAGGAATGACCAGCGCAAAAATACAATTACAAAAGAAACCAAATGGAGTTCGACATGAGGAAGTTAAACTGGGTTACCGGCGCACTGGCAATGTTATGTGTGAGTGCTCCTTTAATGGCTGCTAAAAAAGTGGCTGCCGAAAAAACACTTATTATTAGTTCGTGGGCATCCCCAAATCATGGCATCAATCAGGTCGTTTGGCCGATTTGGGGCCAGTGGGTGAACGAAGCAACGAATGGACGGGTCAAAGTCAAAGTGGAATACAACATGGGGCCACCACCTGCGCAAGCCGATCTCGTTGCAGATGGCATCGGTGATGTAACGTGGTTTTTCCACGGATTTAAACCGGGTCGATTTGAACTGACCAAATTGCCTGAAATTCCGACCTTTGATAACACTTTGTCCTCTGAAAACGCGTCAATCGCTTACTGGCGAGTCTTCGACAAATACCTAAAGAAAGGGAAAGAACATAAAGGGTTGGTGGTACTTGGCGTTGGGGTGCATGGCCCAGGTGCGATCATTACTCGCAAAAAAGTGGACTCGTTTGAGGATTTAAAAGGCAAAAAAATGCGCATTGCCGGCGATGTGATGTCGACGATTGGCAAAAACATGGGGGTTGCCCCTGTGGCGCTGCCGCCAAACAAGGTGTATGAAGCCTTATCGCAGGGGGTGGTGGATGGTGCCTTTTTTACCCTTGAAACGTTGAAGAGCTTTCGCCTCAATGAAGTGGCACCCAATGTTATGACCTTTCCTGGAGGGCTGTATCGAGGCAGTTTTAGCATTCTAATGAATCCCGACACGTTGGACGGATTGTCGGATGAAGATCGTCGAGCCGTTTTGTCGGTATCGGGTGAGAAGTTATCCCGCTTGTTTGGTCAAATGATGGATCAAGCCGATAAGGCAGGTGTAGAGGAAACACTGGCAAAAAATGGCAACATACAAGACGCCTCCCCAGCGATGGTCGAACAAGCAAAAGTTTATGCTCAAGGGTTGGAAAAATCGTGGTTGCAGAAAGCCAAAGAACGCCGAATCGCCGATCCTGAAGGTGCACTGGCTTTCTATCGCGATCAAGTGAAAGCGTTAGGGGCAGAGTAATGAACCCGATCTTCAATGTCGCGGGCGGTATGCGTCGGTGTTTGGAGGTACTGGCATCGGTGGCGTTGCTGCTGATGTTGGTGATCACGGTGGTTGATGTGGTTGGGCGTTACTTCCTTAATGCCCCGTTACCCGGTGGTGTCGAGCTGGTGGAGATCACGCTTGCCATGGTGGTGTTTGCCGCGTTTCCTTTGATTACATGGAATGAAGAACATATTTGTGTCGACCTGCTGGATGATTGGTTTCCAAAAGCCATGGTGAACTTGCGTCAATTTGTGATCAGTTTAGGTTGCGCGTTTGCACTTGGGTTGGTTGCTTGGAAAGTGTGGGGGCTCGGAACGCGATCGTTATCCTATGAAGAAGAAACCGATATTTTGGCGATCCCTCTAGGCTACGTGATGTACTTCATCTCGGCGACGGGCTGGCTTTCCATGGTGATGATGCTGTTATTAGCGGTTTTGTATCTTGCCAAAAAGGGGCCCATGTCCAGCAGTAAAGCGGAGGCAGAGCAATCATGACGGTGACTTTGATTGGTTTTGCGGCGTTGCTTGTGCTCGTGCTGCTTAGAATACCGCTGGCGTATGCCATGGGCATCGTCGGATTCATCGGGTTTGGCGCCCTTGTCGACTACAACTGGGTTGCCACGCTATCCATGGCAGCGCGAAGAATCATTGATACGGGGCAAGACTATAGCTTGTCGGTGATCCCGCTGTTTGTCTTAATGGGTAATTTGGTCAACCGTGCGGGTCTATCACAGGAATTGTATGCGGCCAGCAATGCGTTTGTCGGGCACCGCAAAGGCGGTCTGTCGATGGCGACCATTTTAGCGTGTGGCGGGTTTTCTGCCATTTGTGGTTCAAGCCTTGCGACGGCTGCCACGATGTCGAAAGTGGCGATGCCTCCGATGCGTAAATATGGCTACCAAGACAGCCTAGCGGCAGCCTCTATTGCGGCTGGCGGTACCCTTGGCATCCTTATCCCGCCAAGCGTGATGCTGGTAGTGTATGGGCTTCTGACCGAAACCAGTATCCGAGAGCTGTTTGCTGCCGGTCTGATTCCGGGGTTACTGGGGGTTGTGCTGTATCTTGCTGCTGTGAGATGGGCGGTTTTCCGCAATCCGAACTCTGCGCCTCCTATGGAAAAAATGCCGTGGAAAGAGCGATGGAAAGCCTTGAAGGGCGTCGTTTCGACCATCGCATTGTTTGTGCTGGTGATGGGGGGGATTTACGCAGGTATTTTTACGCCAACCGAAGCGGCTGGGATTGGTGCCGCAGGTGCATTAGCCATTGCGGGTTTGAAGAAGCAGCTCACGGTTAACGTACTGCATGAAGTGTTGTTGGATTCGGCGAAAACCACGGCGGTTCTGTTCAGTGTGGTGATCTCTGCGTTGATATTTTCTAACTTCATCAATCGTGCCGGATTTACGGACGCGCTGTTGTCTTTTGTCACCAGTATGGATATGACGCCATTTATGGTGATGACCGTGATTTTACTGATCTACATTCTGCTGGGCTGCATTTTTGAAAGCATGTCGATGCTCTTACTGACGGTGCCCATTTTCTTCCCATTAGTACAAAGTTTAGGCTTTGATTTAGTGTGGTTTGGCATTCTGGTGGTGGTGGTCACAGAAATCAGCTTGATCACCCCTCCTGTAGGAATGAATGTGTTTGTATTATCTGGCGTGATGAAGGACATTAAGACCAAAACCATCTTTCGCGGTATTGTACCGTTTTGGACGGCAGACATGCTGAGGTTAGTGCTTATCGCGCTGATTCCCGCTTTGTCTCTCGCGCTGCCCAATTGGTTGTATGGTGGTGGATAGTGGTGTAGAACATCCGATCCAAGTGAGCACAATTTAAAGCAGGTAAAGGTAACAAAGAACATGGAGCAATTTACGTTTTCACTGGAAGATTTTCTTCCATACAAGCTGGTTAGAACGGCCGAGCAGGTCGCAGACAGTTTGGCTGAGTTGTACCAAAGGGAGTTTGGTATCACCCGCCCAGAATGGCGGATTATTGCCAACCTTGGTGCACGTAAAGACGTGATTGCCCGTGATTTATCTGATGTCACCAATTTAGACAAAGTAAAGGTATCGCGAACGCTTTCTAAATTGGAAGAAAGAGGGTTGATTCAGAGAGAGAAAACCGAGAGTGATCAAAGGGCAACGCACATCCAATTGACCGAGGAGGGGCGTCAGTTGTACGAAAAGATCATCCCAAGAGTCCTGCAATGGGAATCGGAAATTCTGGATGGATTAACGGGCTCTCAATACCGGGATCTCTTTCGTGCATTGGATGCATTGAAGCAGTCTACCGATGCGGTTTACCAGAAGCACTCTGGAGGGTAACAAGGGCATAAAACTCACTCAATATTCAAAGTATGAGGATCAACAATATAGACCTTCTACGTATCACGATCGCCATAATATTGACTATCATTAGTTAATATAGAGATCTTGACAGAAGTGAAATAAAAAACTGACTTGCGTTTTACAGGAGGTAAAGGTAAATCTAATGTATAAATAAACACCATATTGGGAGGTGTGAATGCAAGATGTTCCGCACGGGTTAACCGAAGGTGAGGTCACTCAACGCATCGATTGGACGGAGAACGTGTTTACCATTCAAGTGAACGCGAAAATTGCGCCGTATACCGCAGGTCAATTTACCAAGCTGGGTTTAAAGGTCAATGAGGATGATTGGGTGCGTAGAGCGTATTCAATGGTCAACTCCCCGAATCAACCACTGGGCCCAGACTTTTTGGAGTTTCTGATCATTTCAGATTCTGATGGTCAACTTTCTCCTAAACTGCACCAACTGCAAGTGGGTGATTTTGTTTACGTTGGTACACAGCCCTCTGGATTTATGGTTTTGGATGAAATTCCCGATTACGCTAAGGAGCTATGGTTTCTTTCTACAGGAACAGCGGTAGGGCCATTTTTAGCCATGCTGGAGGAGCATGAATCGTTCGAAAAATTCGAGAAAGTCGTGCTGGTGCATGCAGTACGAACATCACAAGAACTCATCTATCAAGAAAAAATCACCTCGTATCAAGAAAGATACCAATCCAAATTCCAATATGTGCCTGTGGTGTCGCGAGAAGAGAATCCAAATGCCCTCAAAGGCCGCATTCCTGAATTACTTTTCAATGGTGAGCTGCTGGAAATAACGGGGTTGAATTTGGACTCTAGCAAGAGCTTCTTCTATCTGTGTGGTAACCCAGCGATGGTTAAAGATACGCAAGAAACCCTGAAACAACTGGGTTTTGATAAGCACCTGCGCCGTAAGCCTGGGCATTTTAGTTTTGAAAACTATTGGTAATTGAGTTCTATTAGTCATTGAGCTCTATCAGTTATTGAGCTCTATCAGTTATTGAGCTCTATCAGTTATTGAGTGCTATCAGTTATTAAGTGCTATTAGTCATTGAGTTCTATGGGTCATTGACGGTCAAAAATGATCAGCAAACCAACGTGGAAGAAGTTAAGCAAAGATGATGTATGAACATTCATAGGTTGAAAGCGGCTGAAGAAGATTTCTTAATTCGATTTCCGGGCGGATTTAATAGCCCTGAAATGATGGAGCTCGGCAAAAAGCATAAGATGGCGCAAATGATCGCTCAAGCACAAGAGGTGTTCAGTGAGGAAAAATTCACTGATGCACAAGGTACGGCAGAAATGATGACGAAACTGGTCAGTCGGTCATCCATGGTGTCGATGTTTGAGAAGCCTAAGTTTCGTGATTACGTAAGAAGTATGACGCATCAAGAAAGGGAAGGGTTAGCCTACTCTTTAAAAGATATGCTGCACGGCGACCAAGAGTACGGATTCAACACCATGTTGGATTTGTTGAGACCCGCTAAATTGGCTAAGTGGTCTCTTGTGACCATTCTCCCGAATTATTATGCGCCGCTGGACGAGGTTTTCGTTAAACCGACAACCGCCAAAGGGGTGATTGCGTTTTTTGAACTGAAGAACCTTGAATACAAACCGGCACCTACATGGGCGTTTTACCAAGAGTATCGCACGCAGATTTTAGAAATGCGCAAACACGTTAGCCCAGATCTTTCCCCTAACAACGCGGCGTTTTGTGGTTTTTTAATGATGACGATGTCTACCGACTAGATACCAACGACGAGTGATGGATCTAGAGCTCGAAAATATCCGGCGATAAATCAACCTCTCTGCACAGATCTGGAATGCTATTAATTTCAATCCAGTGACCCGTTTCTTTAATTAACCCACTTTCTTTGAGTTTGGTTAATGTTCTAGATAACGTTTCTGGTGTCATCCCCAATTGAGTTGCCATCAGCTTTTTAGAGGCTGGAAGTGGGATTTTTCCATCGTGTTTTTCGGCTTCTTGACAATAGACTTCTGCCAATTTCATGACTAATCGTTGAGGTGCCCTGACTTGGGTCAGAATATCCACCGTATTCATGAGTTGGTGTATCCGGTTTCCCATGAATTGCATGGTTCGAATGGAAATTTCCGGTGTACTGGTAAAGATTCGGGAAACGTCGGAGTAGTGAAATTGGGATAGGGTTGAATCCTGATCTAAACGAGCGCTCATTGGGTAAGTTCTTGGCTCCATGAATATGGCCATTTCCGCAATCCACCCTCCTGACATAAAGACTTTGAACAGCTTTTCGTCGCCATTAGGCATCAACCGAAACAGCGACACTTTCCCTTTTTCTACACGATACATGTGTGTAGCGGCTTCACCTCGATGAAACAGGTTTTTCCCAGAAGGGTATTTTTTTTCCACTCGACAAGATAGAAGCTGCTCTCTTTCTTCTTTACTAAGAAAAGAGATAATGGATTCCTTCATCAATACGTCCCCAACTTGATAATGGTCAAGCGCTGTAACTCCTTAGTAACTCTAATATGTAAATAAGAATTATTATCCATTTGAGTAACAATCAGAGAAACTACGCGCCTGAGAAACTGCTTGTTAATAGGTAACCATGAACTCTACGAGGAGAAGTCATTATGGATCAACTAAGCCCAGCATTTCAGTGGATTGCCAGCGTAACCTTATGCTTTATGCTCATTACGACCATAGTTTTTGCTTAGGGTTGTGAGCCTTTCAGACACACTTATTCGCAAAATATCACTCGCGTTAATAGGTGTTTCAGCCTCTGTATGTGTTTCACGTGGCATCTGAGTTTCTTATTCAGAGTGTAGACTTATCCTAAGTTCAGATTAAGTTGGAGTCACAGCCCGCCATAAAGTTCGGTTTCAAGGTAAAAAGCTTGCCACTTTCGTTTTCACCTGAGGCTGTCTCGTGTTTTTAGTCACTTACTGTCCGTTTTTCGAGCTCACAGTCTCTTCAACGCTGAGATTATCTTTGTGTGTCGATAGCGGATGACAATGTCAGCTTTTTGTAAATTATAGACTTTGCTCGCAGGGATGAATTTTGGTTGATGCATGGCAACACCTCATGTTGTGGTTGTCTACCACGGAGAAATTCACCGGAATCGATTGTCGTTTTGGGAAAATCGAATCCATTTTATGAAGGGAAATTTGGTAAAAAACGTAATATTAACAATCAGGTAGATAAAAGTGCCTGACATTCTAAATACCTCATGCTCGTGTCCTCTACGTGACTTATTCAAATGAGATAGATCGTACAAATGACAGTGAAATCACCTGCCTTTAACTATTGATAATTGTTTTCAATTCTATTATTTTCCCCACCCGCCTGTGATGTTATAAGGTAACAATTAGATCAGTAAAAGCTTAATCATTGAAAGCTTAATTGGTAAAAGCGAAATCGATATCAACGCTTTAGAGAATAATAATGAAAAGACGTTTATTAAGAGGCTAGCGTGTTAAAAAAGAGTACGTTAAAAAAAAGACTGTCAAAGGCGATGGGTGTCCTATTGGTTGCGATGGGTAGCGTAAGCGCCGCTGTGGCTGACATTCACTTTAAAGATGTAATGGGTCGTGATGTCCACCTTGAAAAGCCAGCCGACAGCCTATTCCTTGGGTTTTATTTTGAAGACTACTTGGCGATTGCGGGGTCGGATGCCTACAAGAAAGTCTCCATTTTTCCTCGTCATTCATGGAAGGACTATCGCCTTTCTCAATGGGAAACGTACAGCAAGATCATCCCAGAGCTCGAAACCATCACCGATTCAGGGTCCATTTATACTGGAACGTTTGATTTTGAAAAGCTGCTCGCCACCAAACCCGATGTTGCTTTAATCGCTGCTTGGCAGTTTCAATCTCTGGGCGACAAAGTAGACATTCTGGAAAAGAGCGGCATCAAAGTTGTGGTGATCGACTTCAATGCACAAACACTGGAAAAGCATGTGACCAGTGCACGTGTGATTGGCAAAGTCATGGGAACAGAAGATCGCGCCGACGCCATTGCGACTGAGTATGAAAATACCGTTAAAGACGTGCAAAATCGCGTGGCAAAATACTTGGAGAACAACTCGCCCCGCCGTGTGTATGTTGAAATTGGCACGGGTGGACCAAACGAGTATGGCAAATCCTACTCGAACACGATGTGGGGGAATATCCTGAACATGGCGGGTGCCGACAACATTGCAAACGGCAAATTCAATGGGTCGGCTCACTTAACGCCAGAATACGTACTAAGCAAAGACCCAGAAGTTATCTTTGTTTCAGGGGCGCACTGGGCGAAATACAGTGACAGTGCATTGCTTGGCTTTGGAACGACAGAGAAAGAGGCTCAATCACGCTACCGACCCTATCTAGACAGAGCGGGTTGGAAACAATTAACGGCGGTAAAAAACGGCGACGTATACGGAATGTATCATTCTGGCACTCGCACGATTTACGATCATGTTTTCTTGCAGTATTTGGCGAAGTCTATTTATCCAGAAGCGTTTAAAGACATCGACCCAGTCAAGTCTCACCAATCTTTCTTTGACAATTACATGCCGCAGAAACTGGATGGCACGTTTATGATCAAAGTAGAAGGCTAGTGTCATGAGCGAAGCCATCAAAGCGTCATTGCCTTCAGGAGTGTCTAGGCAACGCTCAGGTATTTATCATCAATTGCAAAAACGCCGTTTGAAAGTACTGTTTGTAACGGTAATAGCGATGAGTATTTCGGTTCTTTTTGATATTGGTACTGGCTCTTCTTGGCTGGGCGTTGATCAAGTGATCGAAGCGCTTGTTGGTGGACCGTCGGGCGACAGTTTATCAACAACGATCGTGTGGCAGCTTCGCTTGCCCGTTACGCTGACGTGCATTGTGGTGGGTGCCTCTCTCGGTTTGGCTGGGGGGCTAATGCAAACGTTACTCGCCAATCCCTTGGCGAGCCCTTACACATTAGGGATCTCAGCCGCCGCCGGATTCGGTGCTGCGTTGGCACTGTTGTCTGGTTTTTCTGTCTTCGGTCTTCATTGGCTCGGTGTGCCCGTTGCCGCATTTGTTTCATCTGGTTTAGCCAGTATGGCAATCTATACGATTGGTCGCAGCCGAAACATGGACGCTAAAGTGCTGATTCTTGCTGGTATCGTGGTTCTGTTTTTCTTCCAAGCATTGCAATCCTTAGTTCAGTATTTGGCCTCACCTGAAGTGCTACAGCAAATCGTGTTCTGGCTGTTTGGTAGCTTACTGAAAGCAAGCTGGCTGTCATTCTTCGTGTCTGGTGCAATATTGCTGGTGGGCTTAGTGATGGCCTTACCAAAAGTGTGGGCGTTAACGGCACTGTCTTCAGGGGAAGAGCGTGCACAAGCATTGGGGATTAATACTCGCCAATTGCGATTGCAAATGTTTCTGCTTTGTTCTTTGCTGACTGCAGGTGCGGTTTCGTTTGTTGGCACCATTGGGTTTATCGGCTTGGTTGCCCCACATCTCGCTCGAATGTTGGTTGGGGAGGATCAACGTTTCTATCTTCCTCTAGCTACCTGCATGGGGGCGTTACTGCTGTGCACCTCTTCTTTGGTCGCGAAACTCATCGTACCCGGCACCATTATTCCTATTGGCATTGTGACGTCGCTGGTGGGGGTTCCTTTCCTATTGTATTTGCTGGTTAGCAAGAGGTTTAGTTGATGAAACAATTATTGATTCAGGACCTCGCGCTTCACGTTGGTCGCAAGCCAGTGCTGAAGCGAGTCAATGCTCAGTTTAAAGGAGGGGAGTTCTCTGCGATTCTAGGCCCTAACGGTGCTGGTAAAACTACGCTACTGAAGGCCGTCATGGGCATACTCCCTTACACAGGGGAGGTGCGGACGACCAATGAAAATGGCAAGGCTCTCTCATCGACGTCATTTTCTTACCTATGCCAGCTCAATAAATCCTCGAGCCAGTTGACGGTGATAGAAGTGGTGCTGCTTGGCTTGGTGCACCAACTGAGTTGGCGTATTTCAGAAGAGCAGGAACAAAAAGCGGAAATTATGCTGCGAGAGCTTGGATTGATTGAATTGGCAACGCGTCCGTTCTCTCAGCTTAGTGGCGGCCAGCAACAGTTGGTGTCACTGGCGCAAGCGCTGGTCTCACAGCCTGAGGTTCTTTTGCTCGATGAACCCACAAGTGCATTGGATCTTAAACACCAAGTTCAGGTATTGGATCTCGCACGCCAGTACACGCTGGCAAACAACACGATTACCATAGCCGTGCTTCATGATTTATCTCTTGCTGCGCGTTATTGTGACCATTTGATATTGCTCAATGATGGGGAAGTTCAGCACAGCGGTTCTCCCGACTGCGTTTTAGAACCCCAAAAACTCAGCCAAATCTATCAAGTTCATGTTGATGTTGGCTGTTGCATTCATGGTCACACCCACGTTACTCCCGTCCGACCGCTTTGAGTGGACTAGGACACTTTCAAAGGATGTTATTATGACGATGACTAGCAGGCACTATCAATTATTAGTGACCATATCTACGTTCGAATCTCAAATACATACGTTGACTCAATACAGCGTGGAAAGCTGCGACTGTTTTACGTTACTTCAAGTAAAATTGGATGAGCTTTGTGCCTGGATATTGCAGGAAGAACAACAAGCCATCAGCAATGAGTTGGGGTTCAACCCGGAATACGACAGGCAGCTAAAAAAGCTGCGAGAAACGGCGGTGAAAGCCTTATGTATGCTAGAGAAGCATCAATCTATGTGTGCTCAGAATCACAGCTTAAGCGTGAGCGATTATTTGAGCCAGTTGTCTGAAAATACCCATATTGAGCTCAGAAATGCGGGCATAGAGAACGACTCAAGGGTGCTTTTTGTTGGCTCGGGTTCTTATCCGCTTTCGGCTTTTACCATTTCCCAGCTAACAGGGGCAATGGTGCACGGAGTCGACATTGATGAGCAGGCAGTTGAGATGGCAAATCGATTGAAAGCGTCTCATTTAAGTACGACGTTTGGCTGCCAAGATTTGGTTACCGAGTTTGAGAATTTTCGCCCGACGCATATTGTCGTGGCGTCATTGGTGGAACATAAATGGGAACTGTTAAGCCAATTAAAGCCGTACTTAAATAGCACACATAAAGTGATGGTGCGATTTGGAAATGGATTGAAGTCAGCCTTTAATTACCCATTTAACCCATATTTAATGGACGGATGGCAAACCGAGCTCATTCAAAATAAAGCGGCGGTTTACGACACCGTTTTAATGGGAAGGGAATAGCTCATGTCATATGAATTAGGGCGAGCATTAATTATCGGAGCGGGGCCGGCTGCGTTTCAAACGGCGAATTTGATCGCCTCATATTGCAAAGCGATGGGACTCGCGAGCCGGCAGTCTGCACGTTGGGATGAACGTTATGCTTTGCTTGAGTTAAGTGGTGTGGCGACTTGTGAAGCAGCAAAGCCGTCTCTTGAGCCTCTGTCAGGGCAAGTGAAATTTGATCATGTGTTTCCAAGTTTACCGGCAGTTACCGAACATTGGGATACGCTGATTCTAGCCACGCCCTCCCACGCCTACAAAGAAGCCTTGTTGGCATTGCCAGAACGTACCCTTAAATGTGTCACGCAGGTGGTGTTGATTTCTTCCATGTTTGGTGGGCACCAATTAGTGAAGGGCTTTTTTCACTCAAACGGCTTGTCACCGAACATAACCGTTTTTTCCAATTATTATGCCGCGACGAAATTCTCTGCTTGCAGTCAGACAGATGGGGTAAAAGTCATCACTAAAGCGGCGAAAAAGCGAGTGTATGTGCATGAAACACAAAAGGGTGGCGAGGCGACGGCGACCTTTTCTCGTGTCCTTGGCAACGTTGGGGTTGACGTTGTTGAGTTAGATAATGCGTTCAGTGTGGAAGGACGAAACATCACCACTTACGTCCATCCCGCTTTTTTCATTACCCCTTTTTCGCTGAATCATATTCTCAGCAAAAATGGCGACAAAAAGTTCATGTACAAATTGTTTCCTGAAGGGCCCGTTACTCAAACCGCCATTAAAACGCTGGTCGATCTTTGGCGCGATATATCCACTTTGATCTCACATTACTCGGGTACACCGATTAATTTGCTCCAATTTCTTAACGACGACAATTACCCCGTCCACGAAGAAACCATTTCCCGAGAACAAATTAATGGGTTCAACGAGCTCTCGCCGATTGAGCAGGAATACTTAATTTACATTCGCTATACGGCGATTTTGATCGATCCGTTTTCAACTCCGGATCAACAAGGTCGATATTTTGATTTTTCTGCGGTGCCTTATGCAAAAGGTGAGGTTAGGAATGGGGAATTGGTATTGCCACGGGTTCCGTTGGAAGACCTGCAAACTCTCTATTGGATTCAAGCATTAGCGACGTACTCTGAACTGCGCTTACCTACCGTAGAGCGGATCTTAGGTGTTTTTGAATCATGGCTAAAGGATAACAAACTGCCATCGGCCGTCGTGGATCAACTTGAATGTCAGGCGCAGGAAAACTTGCGTTGGGTTATTAAAGGAAATACATCATTATGAACAAAGGTGTGGCGCTCGCCATATTTTCAGCATTCATCTTCAGCGTAATGAATGCGCTGATTAAAGCAGCAAGCTTAACCATTCCAAGTGCCGAAATTGTTTTCTTCCGAAGCGCTATCGGTACGGTTTTGATCCTCGGGTTAATGTGGCAGGCAAACGTCAGGTTTTCTAAGACGGGTGTCCCTTTACTGGTTCTACGGGGGTTATTCGGGGCATTTTACTTGTTGGCTTTTGTGTACACCATTGCCCATATTCCATTGGCGGACGCCGCAATACTGGCGTATTTGTCTCCCTTCTTTGTGATCCTTCTATCGAGTGTCGTACTGGGCGAGAAATTACCGAAAAAAGCCGCTATTTTACTCCCCACCGTTTTGGTTGGTGTGGCGTTGGTTGTGAACCCGTTTCATTTTGACTCTTTTAATGTCTATGCGCTTGCTGGCGTGGCCAGCGCCGTGTTTGCTGCGGGCGCATCGATTACCATTCGTCACTTAAGCAAGAAGCATCATACGTACGAAATCGTCTTTTATTTCCTATTTACCGCCATGCTGGTTTCGGCTTATTTGATGAAAGATGAATTTGTGATTCCTCAAGGAATAGCGTGGGTATATTTGATAGCGATCGGTGTCGTTTCTCTTATTGGGCAAATTTTCTTAACCAAAGCCTTTACTCACGAAAATGCCGCTGTTGTTGCGGTGACTCGATACATTGGGTTGGTGTTTAATGTGCTTTGGGGGGTGATTTTCTGGCAAGAAATTCCAGATTGGATGACCGCATTAGGTGGGGCGACCATCGTTATTGCTTGTATCGCGTTATCTTGGAAAAGCACACCTAAAAAGGCGAATGCCGATCCGAGCCCGAAGCCAACGAATTCTTAATGGTGTTCTGGCTGTTAAACCCTCTAAACATCGTTTATCTTTGTTTTACAAAATTTAGAAACAGAGATGGCAATGAAAATAGTTGAATTAGATTGGACGCAAACTATTCCTGTTAGGCACGAGGTGTTGTGGCCCGATATGCCTGAGAGTTTTTGCCATGTACCTGGTGATGAGGACGCTCGTCACTATGGGGTTGAAGTCGAGGGGGAAGTCGTTTGCGTGGCGTCGGTGTTTATTGATATAGAAGCGAAATCAGCGAGGTTACGTAAGTTCGCGACCGTGCTTGAACATCGTCATTTGGGGTATGGTTCATCCTTGGTTAAACATATTCTTGAACGGTTACCAGAACTCGGAGCCACGTATTTCTGGTGCGATGCTCGGCAGTCTGCGATGGACTTTTACCACAAATTCGATATGAATGCGGAAGGCGAGGCGTTTTACAAGTCTGGAGTAGAGTATTACAGGATGGGACGACATTTATGATGGACAAGTCACAGAATGAAAGCTTCATGCGCCAAGCGCTTGAGCTATCAAAAAATGCGTTGCCGAGTTGCCGTCCCAATCCACCGGTTGGGTGTGTGTTTGTTAAAGAGGGTGAGGTTGTCAGTTCGGGCTTTTCTCAACCACCGGGCAATCATCATGCTGAAGCCGCAGCCATCGCCGCTTACACTGGTAGCTACGAAGGTCTGGTTGCGTATGTGACGCTAGAGCCTTGTTCATTCCATGGCAGAACGCCTTCTTGTGCGAAAGCCTTAGTGAAGGTTCGACCAGAAAAAGTCTATGTCGCGATTCTCGATCCCGATACTCGTAACAGTGGTGCGGGAATAAAAATCCTTGAGGATGCGGGTATTGAGGTTGAAGTGGGCTTGCTTGGGGAGGAGGTATCTGCCTTTCTGGCTCCCTATCTCATTCGAAACTGATCATGTTTTTATTTATGAGCCCGCAGCAGAATCTGTGGGCTTTTTTGTGTCCTATCACTTTGTATTGGGGTCTATATAGGTTTACATAATATATATATCGTATATGTTTTAACTATTATATGTATTCGAATGGTATGTTTATGGGAATTGTGAAGATTGGAGATGAGCTGCATGAAGAGATACGTCAATTCAGCGGTGTTATGAATCGTTCTATCAATGCTCAGGCAGAGTTTTGGATAAAAATGGGGCGGTTGGCCGAGCTAAATCCCACCAAAACTTTTCAAGAGCTGATTTTGGAGCAGATGCACAGTGTGTCTTTGGCTCAGAAAGGGGTAGCCAATGAATAGAGTGCCAATCAAATCGGCGCAAGAGATCGAATGGATGAGGGAATCCGGTCGGTTATTGGCTCAAGTCTTCACCTACTTGAATACCAAGATAGAGCCTGGGGTGAATACATTCGATATTAACGAGTGGGTGGAAGAGTATATTTTTGAAGAACTGCAAGCCCGCCCAGCGAGCATTGGTCAGTATGACTATCAATACGCGCTGAACAGCTCGATCAATCATGTGGTGTGCCACGGCATTCCGGACGAGCGAGATATTCTCAAAAACAGCGATATCGTCAACATTGATATCACGTTAGAAAAAAATGGCTACATTGCCGATTCCAGTAAAATGTACGTCATGCCAGAAGCGTCATCACAAGCTCGACATTTGGTGCAAGCCACCTACGATGCTATGTGGCAAGGGATTCATACCGTTAAGCCCGGAGCAACGCTGGGCGATGTGGGCTATGCCATACAAAAATATGCGGAATCCCATGGGTACAGTATCGTGCGTGAGTACTGTGGTCATGGTATTGGGAAAGAAATGCACGAAGAACCGCATGTGCTCCATTACGGGCGACAAGGGGCTGGAGTCAAGCTCGAAGCGGGTATGACGTTTACGATAGAGCCCATGGTGAATCAAGGGACACACAGAACGCTGCTTCAATCGGATGGTTGGACGGTGGTGACCAAAGATAAAAAACTGTCCGCTCAGTGGGAGCATACCGTATTGGTGACAAAGACAGGGTTTGAGGTGCTCACCCTTCGCCCAGATGAAAATCGCAGTGCTTCGGGGTGATCTTACTGTCCCTACGAGCCAAACGAATAAAAAGAGAAGTTTCAAATACGAACCCTAGGTTCGATCTTCAATGAAGACATTTGAAACCATCTCTATGCGGTTCACTCTTTTTTTGCGTCAGTTAGATGACGGCTGATCGGTCATTCAGATGACTTAATGTGTCTTCGATGGCTTTGAACATTTCGGTACATTTTAGTCAGAGATTTGTATTTCTGCTTTTGCTTAGTGAGGCTTGCCCCGTTACGGGCTTGTTCACGTAAAAGCTTGAAATAGTTTTTCAAACGTCGCTCTTCTAAGTGGCCTTCACTTATGGCTTTTTGAACAGCACAACCTGGTTCAGTCTCGTGCTGGCAGTCTCCAAACCGACATTCGAGTGCCAGCGTTTCGATGTCGGAGAATGTACTGCTTACCCCTTGTGAACAATTAGGGAGTTGCAGTTCGCGCATTCCGGGTGTGTCTAAAATTAACCCACCATGAGGAATTAGGTGCATTGAGCGAGACGTGGTTGTGTGTCGTCCTTTAGCGTCATCTTCTCTTATCCCTCCAGTTTTTTGTAACTCGCTTTGAGTCAACGTATTGATAAGGGTGGACTTACCCACACCAGAAGAGCCAATCACACCCGTTGTTGTTCCCGATCTGCACCACGGTGTGATCTGGGCGACACTGTCGGTATTCAATCCATTGATGCTAATCACAGGTAGAAGCGGGTCTATCGCTTGCACCTGCTCAATAAAATCATCGGTGTTTTGGCATAAGTCTGATTTTGTTAAGACAATAACGGGCTGAATGTTGCTCTCTTTTGCTAGGGTTAGATAGCGCTCAACTCGGCTGAGGTTAAAGTCGTCGTTCAATGAGCTGACGATAAGCAACGTATCCAAGTTCGCAGCGATATGCTGCTCTTGTAGCTGACTACCCGCCGCCTTACGTGAAATGAGTGTAGAACGTTCTAAATGTCGCGTAAAACATCCGTTTTTATCCAGCACAACCCAATCTCCTACGGTTAACTCTGGCAGTTTGGAGGTAATAGGAAGGGTCATTTTGCCTTGCTCGCTCCAAAGTTCATATTGAGAGCGATGATGAGCAGAGACACGAGCAATATGAAGGTGTTCGTAATCTTCTAATGTCAGTTGTTGTTGAAAGTAAGGTTGCCAACCCAGTTGTGGCAAAGTGAAACGAGAATTCATGTGTCTTCCCCAGACAACGCGCACAGAAAGGCGCCATATACAAAAGTATTGGGGTCAGAATAATGCAGATGTGCGTCGGGTTAGACGCGAGACCCCGGTTTAGAAACACCGGGCAATAGAAAGGGATTCGCTGGTAAGAAAATTGGGTTGCTAGCGAGTAACGATTTCTTTTGCCGGGTGGGTTTTAAATACAATCATGTTGACTCCTTATGGGTGAATTGTTTGATGGGTAGTCATCGTTTGACTTAGTGGAGAGCTCACCTGCACGAAGCCCATTAAAGACGTTCGATTGAAGCAGTCCGACTCTCCGCCGATATTATACTTCATAATATAGTATGAGCAACTTAGTGGTTATGCTTGTTCTCCATTCCTGATAGGACTTTTTGGATTGGTGCCTTTACGGTTTTTGTATCGCCGTTTGCGAACGTGAGGTTGATTTCAACCGATTCGCCTTCTTTTAGAGCCTGCTTAAGGTCGAAAAGCATAATATGCAATCCCCCTGGCTTTAACGACACATTGCTATTGGCTGGGATTGCTATCGTCTCGACTTGACGCATTTTCATCACATCGTTGTCCTTTATGTTGATGTGAAGTTCTACACGACCTGCGGCAGAGGTTGTGGCAGAAACAATAACACGATCTTTATCGGAACGGTTCATGATATGCATGAATGCCGCACTGGTTGGGGCATTTGGTGGAGTGGCACGCACATAAGGCTCGTGAATCATTAGACTATCTGATTCAGCAGCACTAACCAGAGGTGCTAAAGTAAGAGCGGCAAGCAGGAGAGCTTTACGTTTCATGTCGTTATCCTTGGGGATTTTGGGTTTTAAGAATATCGTTCATCGCGGCTAAAACCGGTGCTGGTGAAAGCGCATGCGGGACTTTAGTCATTAAGGTTCCATCAGGCTTCAAAAAGTAAAAGTAAGAGCTGTGATCCAAGGTGTATTGCAAGGCAGAGTCCGCAAGTTCCGTTTTCCTGAAAATGACACCGTACTTACTTGCCAAGGGCTTGGTTGTATCGAGCGGAGCAGACAGCCCCTCGATATCTTTATGAAAATAGGCGGCATATTCACTAGCTTTTTGAGGTTCATCCCGTTCGGGGTCAAGCGATATGAATATTGGGCGGAACTGCATTCGTTGCTCGTCATCGAGTTGATTGAGTGCTCCCGCCATCATGGCGAGAGAGGTTGGGCATACATCGGGACAACGCGTAAAACCGAAATAGACAATTCGGATTCTGGTGTCGGTGAGATCATTTAAGTTGACAGGTGTGTTGTCAGCCCCGAATAACGTTACAGGGGCGCCGCTATTATGACTGGCAACAGGTAAGGCACTTTGTTGTTCGAAATACATTTTGACCGAAATGCCAAGAGCGAACGCTACAATGAGCGCGAGAGCCCAATTTCTATTCATGTACCGTCCTCATTTTTACGGCAGTTTGAACGTCTTTCTGTCCATCGCTCAGTTGTCCGTACCAAGTCATCGTGTCTATGGTGCAAACAGGCAACATCAACTCGCCTTCATATTGACCGTTTCCTTGACCTTTTAGGCGAAATTGCACCACACCCATATCCATTTCCAAGCCTTCCATCTTTAACGTTAAAGATTCAGCTTGGCTATCTGGCCAAACGACGAATATTCGAGTGGGTTCCAAAGGTTGTGTGGAATCCTGCTCCATGACCATCGTCGTGCCATCGCTTTCACAAGGCGTGGTTGAAAGCAGGCAATAGTCCTCTAGATTGACAGGCTGAGTGTCTGATTGCATCGCGTCTAACACACTTGGGGTATAGTAGCCCGCTAGAAGCGCCAAAAATATGATTGTGACAGGCAATAATTTTCGCAACATTTTCTATGATAAATCACTAATTTATAAACAAGGGAATGCTAGCACATAGCGTAGTGTGCGTAACGACCTTTACGTCAGAATGTGACTATCGTGTATTCATTCGGATAATAAATCGGCGAAGGAAATAAGCAAAACGATTGCGCTTACCTGATCGAGAATAGGAGCGAGTTAACCAAAAAGGAAAAGGCTCTAAATGCAAGTGCTTAGAGCCTTTGACAACAACCTATAGGTGTGTTCAGTGAATTATTTAAAGCTGAGCTGAACAGTCATTACACGTGGTTTCTTATTGAATATCCACTGTATAATCTTCAGCTTCGCCGTCTTTGAATGTCCCACAAGCACTACTAATTGAGTTGTAGCTCATAACAACACGCATATTGGAGGTGTTGAGCTGGAAGGGAGCACGCCGTTCATTCCCCAAAAGAAAATGCCAGCCAGACTAAATGACTGGCATTGCTTAGGGTCTTGGGACGTCGAAATTATGATTCGGTTCTTGAACCGACTTTCTCAAGCCCCCAAACCAACCCAATACCTACCAACATCATTACGATGGCAAGCGTAAGTTGAGATGGTTGTTGAATAACGGATTCGAATTCAAACGGGGACAGGTTGTGTTGAACCAGTGGAACCTGTTCCCCTTTGGAGTTGGTGCGCCAAGAGATCGTTTCTTTCCAAGGCCAGATTTTCGGGAGGGTGCCCAACATAAGCCCCGTCAAAAATGTTAGCGTGTGGTCTCTGAACTTTTTCAATAGCCATGAAAGAACATGAGAGAAACTCAGAATACCCACTACACAGCCCAACATAAACAGCATCAGAATATCGATCTGTAGCCCTTTAGCTGCGGCTAGAATTGGACCATACATGCCCAGTAGTAAAAGAATGAAGCTGCCCGAAATACCAGGAAGGATCATCGCGCAGATCGCAATCATACCGGCAAGAAAGATATTCAAGTTTGTGTCTGCCATTTGATACGGGCTGACTACCGTGATGGAGTAGGCAAAGCCCACGCCTAACAATAAAAACAAGGCAGTAACGGCGTTCTTTTTCTCTACCTGTTTCATAACATGCACGACTGAAATCAAGATCAGACCGAAGAAGAATGACCAAAGTGGAATAGGGTGCTCAACCAATAGCCACGAGATAAGTTTGGCAAGCGTTAGAATACTAAGAATGATGCCGCCAAAAAGAGTGATAAGGAACAAACCATTGATGTGGTCGAAGGCGGCTTTAAAACCTTCTCTTTTCCAAATGCCGATAATGGAAGGGTTAACACGACGAATGCTTTCTAAAAGCGTATCGTAGATTCCTGTGATAAAGGCAATCGTACCGCCAGACACACCTGGTACAACATCCGCCGCGCCCATGGCTATACCTTTAAAAAAGGTTTTCAAAAGATTCATTAAAGTCGTTCATTTTCTCCGATAAGGGGTGGGGCGATTATGATATAGAATGCTTTTGAATGAAAGTGACAACTTATTCCATGCCTTAGTGGTCTTTTGGGGCAGCATTTGTGATCCCTTACATTGCGTTATCAGTCGTTTATATAAGGCGACGACATCGTATATGTTCTGCCTTTTATAAAGAACTTACAACTCACCGCGAAATTCTCTTGAAAGTTCAATAAACCCTAGAATGTGGGAGAAAATACGGTCAATTCTGATCTGCGTTTTTTACACAATTTGAGCGTATTTGAAAATAATATTTAAAGTTGGCACACCCATTGCACTATTTAACGTGACCCTTATTAAAGCCGAGGGTCACCTAGCCAACTGACGTTGTTAGTGAACCCGATTTGTTCACAAAAAATATAAGCCAATCGCCAATTGCGGTTGGCTATTTTTTTACGTTCTATTCAGGAAATCAAACCTAACCTATTGTAAATAAAGATTATTTATCTCTGCTTTGTTTTTTGGTGTCCAACACTGTTTGTCAGTGGGGAGGACCTATCAAACGAGTGCGATGCCTAATAATTCAACCTATATAATATGCGTTTTGTTTTACATTTTTGCATTGATTTGCAGAATGGGAATTGCAAAATGCGAAAAATCAGCGAAAACCACGTTTTATGGCTCAAAAGAGCCTTATAAGACAATTAGATTTTGGTCACAAATTTATACTTCGGAAAGGGTTTATCTGAAAGTTGTAAAAACGAATGGATTATAGAGAATGAGCAACACTAAAATGCCCAGCGATACGCATGGTAAATGGCTTCTTTCGCCTCTCCTCTCTGTATTAAACCAGTACTGGATAATATGTGTTCCACTGGCCAAGTTAACACCTCTTGCACGGAGGCTCTCAATAACGATGTTTTGTTGATCTGTACCCTATTCCATATTGGCAAACTCATTGCGTAAGATGCGCCATTGATAGCCGCATAGAGCCGTTGGCTTAAGGGTAGATGGGGCTGAGACATAACCAGTAAGTCCGGTAATAATAGGGTACGACTGATTGGATCACAGAAAAGCACTTTCCTAGGCTGATTAGAACCTCGTATCGAAGTTTGAAAGATTTCTCCTTTAAGAAAAGGGTGCGTTGAAGAGGACAGTGCGTCATCGAAAGTAAGATCAGAACGTGTTTGAATGACCGTAGGAGTGGCGAGAAAATAGGCTTCTGAATACGCTAACCACCATTCTGATAGAGCGTAATGATAGCTTGGTGACGATGTAATCACCTGACCCACTACACCTATCTCAGAAAGCGACAGTTGCAGCTGAGTGGTTAACTCGACTGGGTTTATCACTATTAATATCCCATCATTTCTTTTCACAACAAACATCCTATGTATGTTTGTTATACCGTACTGACAAATTGTTGAATCCCAGTACCAAAGGCGATTGGGGTGCCATTCAATCAACATCAGACCTCCGTGTCTTTCTTATAAACCCATACTGTATAAGCCAATAGTGTATAAACCCATACCGTTCGCACCTTGTCTATTCCGTGTGCAATCGCTTTGTGGATTCCGTGATTATACCTAAATTCAGGAAGGGCGACTGATGCTAAACGTAGCCCATTAGATGAAGAAGGTTTTCGGCCGTTTTCACGGCTTCCTTTCGATTTGCAATCGCCAACTTTTGGTACAAGTTACGGATATGAGTCTTGATGGTTGTCCCTGCTACATCCAGTTCTTGAGATATCTGTTCGTTACTTAACCCAGCATAGATCAACCCAAGAACTTGCCATTCTCTTTGTGTGAGTGGGCTGGTTTTGACCAGTTCTGGCACATCTGGGTGGTCAACTAATTTCTCGATCAGTTGTTCATCAAAATGGGCTGACCGATGTCGATGCTTGTTACTTATCTCTTTGATCAACTGTTGAATTCGGTGCTTTTCAATATCCCCTACGCGGGTTTTCGCAGACAAGCTTTTCAAGGGCGTAAGCAGCCGCTCCCCATCAACCAAGTAATAACCGACAAAGCCGGTTTGTAAGGTCAGTTTCATCGCCTTTTCTAGCGATTCTTCTGCTTTTTCCTGTTCATCCATCAAAATATGTATATTGGCTTCCAATACGAGGTTTCGATTTTGATCGCTGACCAAACCAGCGCTAATGGCTTCATTTTGTAAAAATGCCATGGTTGCTTTGGCCTGCTCAACCATGTTCAAGCTTAGATACGCTCGGCTAATGTTTCGCCATTGGAGTTGGCTGAAATGATTACGCGCAGCAGTAGGGCGCTGCACCGTGCCTAACCAATGCTCGATCTCTGGCAACATGCCTTTAGCTTGCCAATACAGCAGCAGGGAAAGCGATGCGTTAGCGCTCCAATCGATGTGATAGTCGGAATGTTGTATTAAGTGTTGGATCTGCTCAACATAGCGAGCCGCTTTATCCAACTCGCCACGACCAATGGCAATACGCGCTAACATAGAGTAGCCAAATAAGTGGTTGCTTTGATTGTGTTTTCCAAGTACATCCAAGCCGCGGCATGTACAGTCCTCTGCATCGTCAAGCTTGTTCCAGCTCCAAAGCAGTTGAGCGCGAATACGCAATAGAAATTCATAGAGAGGAAGTTGGTTTAAATGCTGCTCTTGCACCAACCGGAAGGCTTTGTCTTGAACCTCATAGGCTGATTGCACAAGCCCTTGCGCAATCAGAATCTCACTTTGTTGCAACAGTGCCCACAGCGCTTGAGGAACAATTTGGTATTGGCGTGCCAGTTTCTCTGTTTGTTGCATCAAAGGCAGAGCACGGTCTAAGTGCCCCAAAACATGGTTGACCTCCCCCATGACAGACGTCGCGACTATGCGGCTTCGGTAGGTTGTTGGGTTCAGTTGGCTAAGTGCGAGCTCTGCCAGTTCTTGCGCACGCTCTGGCTCATTTTGATTAATAGCGACCTGTGCCAATAATGCGTTAACCTGCCCTTGGTCGTTATTCGTCAGCACGCATTCTTTGAGGGCGAGTTGTTTACCTGCTTCATCCAGCAATGCTCCCACTCTGTCATATTGGTGCTGACTTTGAGCTATCCAAGCCCGTAAAAGTGCCAAACTAGGCTGACTGAATCGTTGTTCGACGGGTAAAAACTCAAGCGCATGTTCCAACAAAGTGAGCTCTCCTCGGTTGAACATTGCCCACCCGTGTTGGTCTAGCACGTGAACCACAAGATCGCCGTCTTCCGACTTTAAGGCATGATTAAGTGCTTGGTCTGGGTTTTTAAGATGCAACCAAGCGGTTGCGGCTGCCTGATGAAGTGGGGCATCTTGATTGGGCATGTGAGTTTGTCTTTCGTGCGCCAGAAATTCACCAAATAAATTGTGGAATCGATACCAGTTTTGCTCACCTTCTAACGGATAAATAAATAAACCAAATCGGTTGAGGTTCTCTATCATACTTAACGCGTCATCTCTGCCCGTTACTTGAGCTGCAAGTGCGTCGTTAAATATATCGAATACCGAACATTGCATTAAAAAGTGCCTAGTTTCTGAATCTAACAGATCGAACACTTCTTCAACGAGGTAATCCCAAAGATGGCTAGGGTTGAAATCTGATACGGTTGCCGCAGATTGGACTAATGTCTTTTTTTGATACTGCGCTTGTAAAGCAAATAGCTGAAGGGCGGAAGGCCAACCTTCGACGTATTGGCAAAGCATGTCTGCGGTAGAATCATCAATGCCGTCGGTGACTCTTAGGTTAAAGAACCGTGTGGTTTCGTCTTTATCAAATGCCAGCGACGCGTTATCGACTTCAATCAATAAATCGCGTACTCGTAAGTTGGCGACGCCTAAGGGGGGAACGGCACGGCTAGTGACGACTAAGGTGATGTTTTCCGGTAAGTGTTTTAAGAAAAAGCGTAGCCCGTCGTGAATCTCTTCATTGGTGATGCAGTGATAATCGTCCAGCACCAAATAACAGGTATCGGTGAGTTGGCTGATTTCAGAAAAAAGTTCACTGAACAGAGACTTAAGCGAAGAAAACTGCCTTTTTTCAGCCAGCGCTAATGACCTCTTGCAGCCATCGCTTGTCGCGTTGTTGAGTGCTCGCAAAAAGTAATTCACAAACCGGAAAGTTTCGTTATCTGTCTCATCAATGCTAAACCACCCAACGTTAGCCTGTTCGGTTAGCCATTGCGCAGCCATGGTCGTTTTGCCATACCCTGCTGGTGAACGAAACAAGATCAGTTTATAAAAGGGCGCTTGTTTGAGTAGCTCTAATACTCTCGGGCGGAGAATGGCATTATGTAGGCGCTTAGGACGAGTCAGTTTCGAGGGGATCCACATGGCTGTATTTTTAGTGAGTGGTGATTTCTACCTTGGATACTACGAGGAGCCGTTCTCACCGACATTGACCGACCTCTTAAATTTGCGTCTGAAGATAATAATGGGGACGTCTACGCCCTAAAAGTGTGATTCATATCTCATTGATGCTTAAATCAAAATAAACATTCGAGTCGAGGAGCACGAACTTCAAGCAAACTGAAATAAAATATCACGCGTTCTGACAGGGTAATAATGGTGTTCTTGATGGTTGAAACCTAAATTACGTCATTATAATTTTATGTCTATTGCTTTTTTTTTAGCTAAAACATGAGCCTGATCACTCTAGGGGAGAGTGTTGTACATAATTTCACAATTAGCTCACTGGTTGTATGTATGCTTCAACTCTACGCCCTCTTTCCTCCTCCTTCTCCACCTCTAATCAGGATGATGTATTAGCCCGAGATGACGTGGAACATAGTCATGCTACCCAAGCGGTTTTTATTTAGAGCTGCACTTGTTTATTCGGTGTCACTCAATGCGATGTTTGCTGTAGATGTTAACGCCAGAATCAATATGACCGGTTTGTTTCTGAGAGCACATTCGCCGCTTGGCTATTGTCCCAAGCATGCTTTCTGAGCTGAGTTTTCGTTCGCTAATGATTATCTCATATTCGTTTATGACTACCTCATATCGGTTAATGGTTTTCTTATATCCGTGAATGACTGACCGAATATGAGTCAACAGTGTCTCGTAGTCTAATGTGGAAGGTGGCTTAGGGGGATGGAAAACCAACAATGAGAATTCCAAATGAAGCCTAAAAAGCAAGTTAATATAAAAAAACAAGAGAATTTCAATAAAGAAGCATTCATACAGTCCGTAAAAAAGCATTTGTCAGCCACGTATGCAACCACCGTTGAAACGGCGTCTAAAAGAGCGTGGTATTTAGCAACAGGTCGTGCATTGGCAGAGTTGACCATCTTCGATTTACTTGAAACGGAAAATGATCCCAATATCAAAAACGCTAAAAGCGTCAACTACCTTTCTCTTGAATTCCTAATTGGTCGATTAACAGGCAACAACCTAATTAGTATGGGGTTGTATGAGTCTGTCGATGAAGCTGTAAAGGCGCTAGGTCAGAACCTGACGGATATACTGGAAGAAGAACGCGACCCCGCTCTAGGCAATGGTGGGTTAGGGCGTTTGGCGGCATGCTTTATGGATTCTTGTGCTGCTCAGCAGTACCCAACCGTTGGCTATGGTCTTCACTACGAATATGGATTATTTCGCCAGTCATTTGAAGAATGCCACCAAAAAGAAGCCCCAGATGCGTGGGCGGGTGTTGAAGGCTATCCATGGGAAATTGCGAGACCAGAATTTGCCCAACAAGCGGGATTCTACGGGCATGTAGAGACGTACATAAATGACGCTGGTGTAGAAAAACGCCGTTGGAAACCGGGCATGTTTGTGCAAGGTATGCCGTGGGACATGCCAATTGTGGGGTATCAAAGCCGGACTGTTTATCCGCTAAGGCTATGGGAGTGCCGCGCCATTGCACCGTTCAGTTTAGCGAGTTTCAACAACGGCGACTATTTCGAAGCGCAACATGCGTTGATTGATGCGGGTAACGTAACAAAAGTGTTGTACCCGAACGATAACCACGAGAAAGGAAAAACCCTGCGTTTAATGCAGCAGTATTTCCATGTGCGTTGTTCAATGGCGGATATTTTACGTCGTCACAAAGCCAACGGTCATGCATTAGAGAAGCTGCCAGAATACGAAACGATTCAGCTAAACGACACGCATCCTACGGTTGCCATCCCCGAGCTCATGCGTATTCTGATCGATGAACACAATTACGAATGGGAGGCTGCGTGGCAGATATGTTCACGTACCTTTGCGTACACCAATCATACCTTGCTACCTGAAGCTCTGGAAACGTGGAGCGAGGCGTTACTTCAGCGCTTGCTGCCACGCCATATGGAGATCATTTACCAAATTAACCACTTATTCCTTCTGGAAGTGAAAAAGAAATGGCCTGGTGATGTCGATAAGATGCGCAAGCTTTCCATCATTCAAGAAGGGACTCACCGCATGGTGCGAATGGCCAACCTGTGTGTTGTCGGATCTTATGCGGTTAATGGGGTTGCGGCGCTTCACTCTGCCTTGGTTAAGAAAGATCTGTTTCCTGAGTTTCATGAAATCTTTCCGACTCGATTACAAAACGTCACCAACGGTGTAACACCTAGGCGTTGGCTGAAGTTTTGTAACCCTGGTCTTGCAAACCTCATCACCAGCAAAATAGGCGAGGATTGGATAGCGGATCTGGATGAACTGAGAAAAATCGAACCGCTTGCTACCGATACTGACTTCCAAGCCGACTTTATGCGCGTAAAGCAGGGGAATAAGCAACGCTTGGCAAAATGGGTCAGAGACAACATGGATATTGAGCTAGATACCAATGCCATATTTGATGTTCAGATCAAACGATTGCATGAATACAAGCGTCAGCACCTAAATTTACTTCACATTCTATCGCTGTACCACAGGCTACTTAACGCGCCCTCATTTGACATGGTTCCTCGTGTTGTTTTCTTTGCAGCTAAAGCTGCGCCAGGTTATCACTTAGCTAAGGAAATGATTTACGCCATCAACAAAGTTGCCGAGAAGATCAATCGTGATCATCGCGTTAATCACAAATTGAAAGTGGTGTTCATACCTGACTATCGCGTCAGTTTGGCGGAAATCATCATCCCTGCGGCGGATGTTTCTGAGCAAATTTCCACCGCAGGGAAAGAAGCATCAGGTACAGGCAACATGAAGCTGGCGCTCAATGGGGCACTGACCATCGGCACCATGGACGGTGCAAACGTCGAGATACGGGAAGAAGTTGGAGATGACAACATTTACATCTTCGGATTAGAAGTGGATGAAGTCACGGCTTTACGTGAACAAGGCTATAACCCATATGACTATTATCATGCCGATCACCTATTGAAAGCGTCGCTTGACCTCCTTCTTGGTGAAGAATTTACCCCAGGAGAACCAGGGCGTTTAGCGGCGATCTATGAAAGCTTGTTGGATGGTGGTGATCCCTATTTGGTGTTGGCTGATTTTGCGTCTTACGTGAAAGCCCATGAAGAGATGGACGCACAGTATCGGGACCAACAAGGTTGGGCGAAAAAAGCCATTATTAACACCGCATTAGTTGGCAAGTTTAGCTCGGATCGAAGCATCCGCGATTATGTGAACAACATTTGGAAGCTGAAAGCCGTTAAGCGTTATTAATTCGTAAAATGCCCTCAGATTGAAAACAAGGGTTCAATTGGCTAGTTCTGACGGTGAAAAGGTGGCGCGTGGGTTAAGGCATATCCCCCGCCTTTGCGCCAGAAATACAAGAGGGTAGGTCATGTCCACCTTCGGAGAGAGATATGAAAGAAGTAAATAAGACCACAGCAGAAGCAGTAAAGCGCGTCGCGTCGATGGCAAATATTTCGGAACACTACATTAATGCAATGGGCGAAGAAACAGACGTCTCCGCATCCACTGTCCAGTATCTACTGTCGTCGCTGGGTTACGATGTGTCGAATGATGAAGCGCTGCTGACCTCAGCCGAGAAAAAACATAAAAAGCCTGTTCTACAATCCATTTTGGTACTGACGGATGACGAAGACGTGCATGTCAATTTGTACCTTGGAGTGAGTGCACGTGAAAGCGAATTCAGTTGGCGATTAGAAACTGAAGAAGGTGAGGTACTTGAAGGTTACCTGCAATCACAGATAGTCAGTGACCGCCGAAAAGTAGGTGGACCACTTACTTTTTCGTTGCCGAACAATCTTCCTTGGGGATACCACACACTCACATTAACGCGTAAGCGCCGAAAAGCACCTTATGAAATGACATTAGTGATCGCCCCTAAAAGCTGTTACAAACAAGAATCACTGTTGTGCGATGAAAAAATGTGGGGACCAAGCATTCAATTATACACACTGCGCACATCCCATAATTGGGGAATAGGCGACTTTGGTGATTTAAAGCAACTTGTCGGGGAAGTGGCAGAAAGAGGAGCAGATTTTATAGGAATCAACCCCATCCATTCTCTCTTCCCAGCCAATCCAGAAGGGGCAAGCCCTTACAGTCCCTCTTCTCGGCGCTGGTTAAATATCCTGTATATCGATGTCAGCTCCGTGCCTGAATTCGCACTGAGTAGCGAAGCGCAAGCCCGAGTAGGCAGTACTGAGTTTCAACAACGCTTGCATCAAGCTCGCGAATCCCATTGGGTGAATTACAGCGAAGTCTCTGCCCTGAAAATGAGCGTGTTACCGATGCTTTATCAAGAATTTAAGCATCGTCATTTAGACAACAATACCGACAGGGCAGCTAAGTTCATGCAGTTTGTTGAAAATGGCGGGCAAAGCTTGTTGCAACAAGCGACATTCGATGCACTGCATGCCAATTTGTGTGAGCAATACGATGATATATGGGGATGGCCCGTTTTTCCTGAGAAATACCGAAAATACTGCAGCCCAGCGGTGCGCAAGTTTATCGTTGATGAGGAGGATTCCGTTCAGCTCTACTTGTATTTGCAATGGATAGCCGACGGTCAAATCCAAGAGGCTCAACTGTTAGCGGAAGAAAAAGGCATGCAAATAGGCTTGTACAGAGATTTGGCTGTTGGAGTATCGGATGCGGGGGCGGAAGCGTGGGCAGATACAGGAGAGCTTTGTCAGGCTGTGAGTATTGGTGCACCGCCAGATATTCTTGGTCCACTTGGTCAAAACTGGGGGTTACCTCCGCTCAACCCTCAAGAGCTCCAAGCAAGATCATTCAAGCCTTTTATCAATTTGATTCGAGCGAATATGCATCACTGTGGGGCATTGCGAATCGATCATGTTTTAGGTTTACTCCGCCTTTGGTGGGTACCAAAGGGTAAGAATGCGTCTGAAGGTGCCTACATTTATTATCCGGTAAAAGAGCTGCTTGCTTTGCTGGCGCTTGAAAGCCATCGTCATAAATGTTCGGTAATTGGTGAAGATTTGGGAACGGTACCGGATGAAATTGTTGAACTGCTTACCGATGCCGGCATTCATTCCTATAAAGTGTTTTTCTTTGAAGTCGCTGAAGATGGTGGGTATTACTCACCAGAGCATTACTCACAACAGTCTATGTCGACACTTTGTACGCACGATATGCCAACCTTGAAAGGTCTTTGGCACTGTGATGATTTGAAACTGGGGCAGGAACTGGGATTGTACCCAGATGAGGCTCAGTTAAATAAGCTGTTTGACGACAGATTAAGAAGCAAGCAAGAAATCCTGAACAGTGTGGCTTGGCATGGTTATCTGCCAGACGGTGTTGGTCGGGACGCGGCAACGGTTCCGATGGATAGGCACCTGAGTGAAGCGCTTCAGTTACACTTGGCCGCTGGCAACAGCGCGCTATTTAGCGTGCAATTAGAAGATTGGTTAGAGATGGATAATCCGGTCAATATTCCAGGTACCGTCGATGAATACCCCAACTGGCGCCGGAAGCTTTCCGTTAATTTGGATAACATTTTCTCGAACGACAATATTCATAACCTCGCCGAGCGAATAACCGCACTTCGGAAAAAGAGAGCGTAAGTGGTGTTATCCTTTTATGCAAATGCTTTCACTTTGCTGTTGAGGTGATAAACTGATCCGAAAGTAGAGGATTCTATACGGTAACCCTTTGTTAGATATTGGCTAAATCTAACAGTCTGTGGTTTTTATTATTCTCTCGCTCATAAAATCCGCATCCGTTTAAGGTGAACGGATGCAGGATTTGGATTCTGCTATACGCAGGTCAAATAGACTGCATTTCAATAATGATTAATCAGTTCGCAACGTTCTTAGGGGACAAGGCATTGAATAAAAAAAGACAACCCAAACGCGCCTATGCCCAACTTTCTCAAGCTGCATTTTCCGATCCCTTTTCGTTTCTTGGCCCATACAGTCAAGAAAAGGGCATCGCGTTAAGAATCTGGATTCCGGGTGCAGACAATGTTCAGTTGGTATTAGACGACAATACTCGCCTCGATCTCGAAAGAGAGGAAGCGAGCGGCTTCATTCTAAAAGGTGATCTAGATTTAAGGCACATTCACTACCGTTTGGCGGTCGATTGGTCAGGTACAGAGCAGATTCTGGATGATCCGTATCAGTACCATGGGCTTTACGCTGAATACGATGATTTGCATACTCCCAAGCACATGTACCAACACATGGGGGCGCAATTTGTCAGCATGGACCGTGGCAATGAAAAAGTGAGGGGTACTCGGTTTTTGGTGTATGCCCCACATGCTTCAGCAGTCAGTATTATTGGTGCATTTAACCATTGGGATGGGCGTAGAAACCCATTACAAAAATTGGATTATGGGATTTGGGGTTTGTTTATTCCTGATCTCCCTGAAGGTACGCAATACAAATTTGAAATGAAAGGACCGGACGGCGAAGGCTTACCTCACAAAGCGGATCCATGGGGGTTTCATTCAGAGCAACATCCATCGTTTGCCTCATTGACTTACAATCACCAGCGATATAATTGGGCAGACAGCGCGTGGCAAGAGCGACCCGTAACGGAAAAGCGAAAAGAAGCCCTTTCTTTTTACGAGCTGCATGCAGGTTCATGGAAGCGCAATGAAAACGGTGATTTCCTCAATTATCGAGAACTCGCCGAGCAACTCATTCCTTATCTTAAAGACTTGGGGTATACCCATGTGGAGTTAATGCCCATTTCGGAACACCCATTTTACGGTTCTTGGGGGTATCAACCGGTTGGATTGTTTGCCCCGACGAGCCGATTTGGATCGCCGGACGACTTTAAGTACTTTGTTGATCAATGCCATCAGGCGGAAATTGGGGTGATACTTGATTGGGTGCCTGCACATTTCCCTTCAGATGACCATGGATTAGCGAACTTTGATGGTACACCTCTATTTCACGATCCCGATCCTCGCCGAGGTTGGCATCAGGATTGGAATTCGTTTATCTACGATATGGGACAGGAGCATGTGCGTCGCTTTTTAGTCTCGAACGCGTTGTATTGGTTTGAACAGTTCCACATAGATGGCATTCGAGTGGATGCGGTTGCTTCCATGATTTATTTGGATTACTCGCGTAGCCATGACCAGTGGATTCCCAATATCGATGGAGGCAACGAGAACTACGAAGCCATCGCTACACTTAAATGGATGAATGAAGAAGTGTACCGCCATTTCCCCAATGCGATGACCATTGCTGAAGAATCAACAGCATTCCCAGGAGTATCTGCGCCAACCTTTATGGGAGGGCTTGGCTTTGGGTTTAAATGGAATATGGGCTGGATGCACGACAGCCTTTCTTACATAAAAGAAGATCCTATTCATCGAAAATACCATCACGATACCATCACGTTTCCGTTGGTGTACGCGCACAGTGAAAACTATGTGTTGTCGCTTTCTCATGACGAAGTGGTTTATGGCAAAGGGTCCATCCATAACAAGATGCCGGGGGACGAATGGCAGCAAACGGCAAACCTGAGAGCTTACATGGGGTATATGTACGCTCAACCGGGTAAGAAGTTGAATTTTATGGGGGCAGAGTTTGGTCAAACCGCAGAGTGGAATCACGATGATCAATTGCAGTGGTTTTTACTTGATTTTGAGCGCCACCAAGGAGTCCGAGATCTCACACGCGATTTGAATTTCCTGTATCGCAATGAAAAAGCATTACACGAACTGGACAGTCACCCGAATGGTTTTGAATGGCGTTTGCAGGATGCTAAAGAGACCAGTGTATTGGCACACGAGCGTATTGCTGAAAACGGCGACCGCATACTCATTATCAGTAACTTTACGCCAGTGCCTCACGAGCATTTTCGTTTAGGTGTTCCAAATAGCGGGACATACACCTTGCTTCTGAATACGGATGATGTTGGCTATAGTGGCAGTGGATTTAAGGTCTATGAGTCGGTAGAAACAGAAAGCGTTGTGAGCGAAGGCTTAGAGACGTCTTTATTATTGAGCATTCCACCGCTCTCTACGGTGTTTTACAAGCTTCAATAAGGGTTGTTTGGCTCAATCACGGACTGGTGCTGGCTACGGCACCTTGCAAAGTGAAATCGTAGTGCAAGGTAATATCGTAGTTACAAAGTAATATCGTAGTACAAGGTAATATCGCACACAAAAAAGAGAGCGAGCCGTGAAAACGGTCTCGCTCTTGTTTGTCATGTTGAAGAGAGAATGCTTTATGACTTCCTCTATACTCGGAATTGACTGAGTAATTTGCTCACTTCATTACCGACCTGATTCAAGCTTTCGGCAGATTCTGTGGTTTCTATAGATTGGCTCATTGTCTTGTCTGAGATATCGGACATGGTATTCACATTGAAGCTCACTTCATCCGCTGCGGTAGCTTGTTGACCTGCTGCACTGGAGATCAAGCCGATTGAATCATTGATTTGGGCAATGAATCCATCAATTGATTTTAAAGCTTCTTCAGCTGACTGTACCTGCGCTGCGGTTTCCTCAGCATTTGAGCGGCTCTTCGTCATTGCTTGGCTAGCGCTTTCCGAGCGTTGCTGCAAGCTAACAATGATGTTTTGAATTTCCTCTGTTGATTCTTGAGTTCTGGATGCCAATGAGCGAACTTCATCTGCAACGACCGCAAATCCGCGTCCTTGCTCACCGGCACGTGCTGCCTCAATTGCGGCGTTCAGCGCCAGTAAGTTTGTTTGCTCTGCGATGCTACGAATCACATCCAATACCGTACCGATTTGCTCACTGTCAGAGCGCACTTGCTCGACGGTGTCACTCGCATCAGATATCTGCTGAGATAAGCTTTGCATTGCCGTTGCAGCACTAACAACAACTTGAGTAGCTTGTGTGGCAGCATTGGCTGTTGATTGAGATAATTCTGCTGCTTGTTGTGCACTGTTACTCACTTCTTGAGCACTGGCAGACATTTCAGTCATCGCGGAAGCGGCAAGTTGAGCCTGAGACTGTTGTTCACGGACTTCTTGCTGGGTTCCACTTGCTTTAACCGTGAGTTCTTGAGCCGAAGTCAACATACTCGATGAAGCCGTGTTTAAGTGACCAACCGTTTTTTGAAGCTTGTCTGCAAAGGTGTTGTAGTTCGTGGCCAGATCAGCGAGTTCATCAGACCCCGTAACAGGAATTCGAATGGTTAAATCGCCTTCACCCTGAGCAATGTCTCTCAAGACATCATTCGTGGATTGAATTTTTCTGGTGATGGCTTTTGTTACGAAGATAGAGACAAGAATACCGATGAGAATCGATATGCCTACCACTATGAATAAGATGTTCGTAGACGTATGGGTATTGTTTTGCGCATGATTGGCGGCAGTTTGCATTGAGTTGCTTATCGAAGAGCGTAAACTTGCAATCGCTTCAGCAATTTGTGGACCAACCGTATCCAGTTTATCTATGGCAGCATTTCGATCAATGATCACTGTTACGACGTTATTTGCGGCAATCTCATATTGACCGAGCAATTGTTTTGCTTCAGATGCTAACTTGCGACGTTCTGGGTTTTCTAACGTGTCTAACAGTGTGTCCATTTCTTTTTCTGACGTTTCGAACTCTTTATTAAAGCGATCGGCTTGATCCCTTTGGTTTTCAACCAAGAACTTTGAAACGTAAAGGCGTGACAGTAAAAGTGCGCGTATCGCCTTACCGGCATGGTATGCGGCAATCACATCCCCATCACGTTTTGCCGTACTCATAACTTCTGTGAGCTTACGTTCAATGAGCGGACCATTTTTATTTAACGTCCCGTTTACCAGATCGTTTCGTTTGTTCATGTTTGCTACAACCACACCAGTAAATGTGGATAGGTAAACAGACTTCATCTCGTCAAGAGATTTTAAAATTTTCACTCGTTCAGGCTTTTGGATTTCGTTGTAAGCGCGAGTCATGTATTTAGTCCAAAGAGCAGCTTGCTGATTGAATTTTTCAACGTACTCAGAATCACCTGTTTTAATAAAGTTCTTAACGGTTAATCGCAGTCCATAAACAGTATCGGT
This sequence comes from Vibrio sp. S9_S30, assembly GCF_014694455.1. Lineage (GTDB taxonomy): Bacteria > Pseudomonadota > Gammaproteobacteria > Enterobacterales > Vibrionaceae > Vibrio. The sequence continues at coordinate 108,394 of NZ_JAAUWT010000006.1, forward strand.
AACATCTGCTGCTAGCTCAGTATCCGGTGCCAAATCAAAAGAAATGGAATTCATATCTTTTGCTAATGTGTTTAGCAAATTCGAGCTCACCACTGCAACAGAGATTAAGATGACCACCAGAACGGCAGGCGATATAGATAATTTTTTAGAAATAGAAATATTGTCCAAACCCATTGTCTTGTCTCCATAAAAGGTAAAGCCATATTTTTTATTTTTTATATTAACTAAAGTAGCAAAGAATGAAAGGGGAAACAGGAAATACGTTAAATAATTATTTGTTTATGGAATAAGCGCCCGCATATCATTGACTTATCGTATCGTTTATATTCACATAATTTCATTGTTTTGAAAAATCACTAAATAATCTGCTGTCGGATTCACTTATGGGAAAAAATCGAGATTTAATAATATGTAAAATTATGAACAGAATGGAGGCTTTTTATTAGGAGTGTTTGTTAGAAATAGCATGCATAAATAATTCAATTAACGTGGGTTTATCTGTGGATTTATTCATATGATGATGGTAGATACCACTAGGATTGATGTTTATGTGGGCCTTTAATTTCACGCGATTAATTTATAAAACAATCAATAAAAAAGAGGGGGAATATAAATGATACCTAATAAAACGATTCCTACTTTAAAATGGTTCGATCCAGTTAAGACTGCTGTGTGATCTTCTATGTGTTTTTCACTTTGATTATAAAAATGTCTGAAATACGTTGGTCATTCCGCTGTGTGTTTTTCTTGTACTGAAACAGAAGACAGAGCTCCGATTCCTCATATTTCTAAATCCTTATATTAAGCCGACTTAGGTATAATGGTTTGATTGGATAGGATGATAAGGGTAAATAGAAAATATGGAATTCCAATTAGAAGCGGTTTCACTGCATAAACGCTTTAAATCCGTTGTTGCTGTTGATGAGGTGAGTTTCGGGGTCAAGCAAGGAACCTGTTTTGGATTACTCGGACCAAATGGAGCCGGAAAAACCACGACACTAGAGATGCTGGAAGGCATTATGGAACCGACAAGTGGGTATATCTTGTATAAAGATCAACCCATAACGAAAGAAGTTTATCATCGGCTAGGGATACAGTTTCAAAATACGGCTTTACAAGATTTTCTTACCGCCAAAGAAACGCTTAAGATGTTTCAATCGTTTTATAGCCACCCGATGCCTTATGAGGAGTTGGTGACGTTATGCCAGCTTGGCGATTTTCTCGACCAAGATCATCGTAAATTGTCTGGTGGTCAAAAACAGCGTTTATTATTGGCGTTAGCGTTAATAAACGATCCTGAACTCATTTTTCTTGATGAGCCAACCACAGGGCTTGATCCTCACAGTCGTCGGTTGTTCTGGGATTTGGTCAATACTATTAAAGCCAATGGAAAAACGATTTTATTAACAACACATTACATGGATGAAGCGGAATATTTATGCGATGAAATCGCGATCATGAATAAAGGCAATATTATTGCTCAGAATACGCCTTCTCATCTATTGGATGAGCATTTTTCTGGCGCATTAATCAGTTTACCAGAAACGCAAATAAATAATGTTCACCTCCATGGAGAAGTCGTCCACTATTCTGAGGGACGTTGCTTTATTCAATCTGAAAACGTAGAAAAAACATTGACTAACTTAATGGCATCTCATATTTCCTTGGAAGGGCTTCAGGTTAAATCCGCCAATCTCGATGATCTGTTTTTGAAATTGACTGGGCATGCTTTGATAGAAGAGGAAAATCAAAATGTATAGTCGATTTTTGGTCGTTTTAGTTGCAAGAAATTATGAGTTCATGAGAGACAGAAGTGCATTGGCTTGGAATCTCGTGTTTCCTATTTTAATGGTGATTGGGTTTGCTGTTGTTTTTTCCGATGACAATAAAGTGCTTTATAAAGTAGGTGTGATGAACACTGACCAAGAGGTGAGCCAACCGTTTCAGGATTTACGCCACCTTGAGTTTGTCGAATACGCTGACATGGAGACTGCGAAGCTTAAATTGCAGCAACATAAGATTGATATCCTAGTCGACTTTGCAGCGAAATCTTACTGGGTGAATCAATCGTCTTCTAGCGGTTACATTGTTGAAAAGTTGCTTCTTGGGCAACAGCCTGACTTTGTGAAATTTACCACTGACGGAAAGGCTATTCGATATTTAGATTGGGTTGTTCCTGGGATACTGGGTGTCAACATGATGTTTTCCTGCTTATTTGGTGTTGGTTATGTCATCGTACGCTATCGTAAAAACTCAGTCTTAAAAAGGCTAAATGCCACGCCACTTAGGGCGATCGAGTTTTTGTCGGCTCAAGTGTTGTCCCGTTTGGTGATTGTCATGATCATTAGCTCTGGGATCTTTGTAGCCTGCGACTTTGTGTTTGACTTTTATATGTTGGGTAATTATTTCACCCTATTGCTGGTGGCGTTCCTTGGGACATCTTCTATCATTTCTTTGGCGCTGTTGATTGCGTGTCGATCTGAATCGGAAGAGTTTATCGGCGGTATGCTAAATCTGATTTCCTGGCCGATGATGATGTTGTCTGGAGTTTGGTTTTCGCTGGAAGGCAGCCCCGAATTTATTCAGCAACTGACCCAAGTATTTCCATTAACCCATATGTTGGAGTCTGCCCGGGCCGTTATGCTGGATGGCGCTGGACTAGCCGATATCTGGGGGCACTTGGTTACGCTTGCTTTAATGACCATTATTTTCTTACTTGCGGGTTCCTATTTCTTTAAGTGGCAAGGTGAAGCTCGATAGCGTGTTTGGAGCTTGTTTAAAACTTGGTGAGCGCAAAAGCCTGCACTGAATACATGAATACCCGTTTCGTTGTGCGCCAGTACATTGTATTGGCGCACATTTCGTCCTGAGGCTGTCTGGTAACGATTCTAAGGATACCACTCTCCAACCTTCGTTATGGATAGCAAAGCATCTTGTCTCGCCGTCACCTCTTTCCACCACGTAACTTTCTGTTAAAAACGGATACCCATTACACGGCGTTGGTAGGAAATATCACGCCAAGCTGGCGACGTTATTGGCAGGATTTAAGGTATGTTGGGCTCACGAAGAATACCAATTCAAGACGGTGGTTTATTTTTTCTTCCGTATGTGACGGTGAGACATATCATGAATTCTTCAGGGTAAGAAGAAGTGTTTTTACTCTGCTTTAAGAGACTTTTGGTCGATGGTTACGGGTTAAATAAGGTGAAAACTAGAAAGAAAGGCAATACCAAGTGAACCTGTTAACAGCGACACGACGGTAGTGAGCGCAATAACGTTTGCTGCCAGTGTTGGGTTTCCACCCATGGAGCGAGCCATAACATAACTCGCAGCTGCTGTGGGGGAGGCCGTCATAGTGAACAATAACCCAAGCTCTAAACCTCGATACCCCATTAAAAAACCACCTCCTACAATCACAAGTGGGCAAAAAACGAGTTTTAACGTAGTGGCAAACCAAGCGCTGTTTTTTTCCTGTTGTAAGGAGCGTAGGTTGAGTGAAGCGCCGGTACATAAAAGGGCGAGCGGTAGCGTCATATCCGCGAAATATTTCCCAGCATGAGCAACAATTTGGGGGATAGGTACGGATAGACCATAGAAAATAAACCCAAGTGATATGGCAATAATTAAGGGGTTTTTGGTGATGGTTTTACCGATCATAGTCAGGACTTTTAACTGTGACGATTGCTGCGTTGGGCTTAATGCTATCACGGCGAGAATGTTATAAAGCACCGTAGTGGCGGCGACATAGAGGGCAGCACTGGCGACACCTTGCTCCCCATATAGGTTTGCGGCATAGGCTAGCCCTATGATCGAGGTATTCGCGCGGAATCCACCTTGAATAATGACACCTTGATCGTTTGAAGATGGAAAAAATATTTTGGTAGAAATCACCGTTATTATGAAGAAAGCGAAATTGGCAGCAAGCCCGTACATAACAAATGGAAGGTTGTTTGCTAAATCATACTCAGATTGAATGATGCTTAGAAACAGCAAGGCTGGCAATGTCACTTTAAACACGAGTTTTGAGCCAGTATCAATAAAGCCTTCGTTGAGTATATGCATTCGTTTTAAAAATACACCTAACCCCAGCATCAAACAGATAGGTCCTGTAACACTAACGGAAAACGCGAGCTGATCGAGCATGGAGAAACCTATGTCATTGGTGGAGGATGGTACAAACATGGTGGCATGGAAATCTATAATGCATCAATAACTTTACACCAAATTGCCTTTGCTATCAGACAGTCGCATTCATCTCACCATCTTCCTTGCTTGAGGCGACATTCCTTAAGAATACAACGTCAGACATTGCAAAAAAGAACGACTGTGCTATTAATGTATTGCACGTTGCAGAGTGAACAAGATTCAACTTAAATAACGGTCAAAGAATTTTGGCTACACCGAGAGTTTAATGAACAAAGGCAAGGCAACAAAAGAAAATATTTTGAAAACGGCTTTTAATGTGGCAAGCCAGAATGGGCTTGAAAGCCTGACATTTGGGGTGTTAGCAAAACATTGCGGTTTATCGAAAAGTGGACTTTATGCCCATTTTAACTCGAAGGAAAACCTTCAAGTTATGGTTGTTGAATACGCCAATCTGAAATTCATTGAACGAGTATTGCAGCCAGCACGTGATCAATTTTCTCATGATCTGGAATCCAAAATCAGGTTGTTATTAGAAAATTGGTTAAACTGGAACCACTCATTTCAAGGCAGTTGTATGTTTCTTGATGCGTGGCGCAGTGATACCGATGAAAACAATACCGTGCAACAGAGCTTGATAAAAGGGAGCAATAACTGGATTCGATATATGGAAATCCAGATAGAGAAAGCCAAGCATACGGGGGTTTTTTCGATGAACTTAGATACCAAGCAAGCGGTGTATCAGATTTACGGTGTTTATCTCAGTAGCCAACTGTTCTACGCCATTGATGGTGAACACGAAAGCCGAGAAAGGTTTTGGAAGAGCATTGATTTTCTTTTCCAACATTGGCGTTAACGATAAAGTCAAGCAGCCGAAGACGGGTAGTGAGCGTAGTTTCTAGAATGCCTTGAAGATAAACTGTGCGGGTTAAGTCATTCATCGTATAGCGGTCCGAGACCAACGCGAGATAACACTATAAAGCTGATGAGTACGTCTTATCGGCTCAATTTTTAAAATTAAATAGCACGATCGTTCTATTTGTGGGAGGTAAAATCATGAGTGAGAAGATTTATTTTAATGCATCGAATAAGTTCAGTTTGAAACGCAGCTTTGTGAATTGCACTACACGCTTGCATCATACTCTAGCCCCCAAACACGCTGTGAAGACGGCAAGAAGAATACTGCTGACACCCGCCCGTTTAACACCCAAAAATACGGCACCAGCGGGCTTGGTGAAAGGCGTTGTGCAAACAAGTTATGGGGCTCTTTCTACCTTCTCATTAGGGTCAGGACCGGTTTGGGTTCTGACTCACGGCTGGTCGGGTAGCTCAAACCAGTTTTACCCGCTAATGGCGCATATTGCTTCTAAGGGCTACCGTGCTCTAGCTTATGACCACCCAGCTCACGGAGAGAGCGATGGCGATGTGGGGCATATGCCCGCATTTGTGGAAGGTTTAGATGCGGTTTTAGACAGTATCGACGACTTGGCGGGTATTGTGGGTCATAGTATGGGGACGGCTTCAGTGTTAGAAAGCCGACATCAAAAAGCCGAAAACTGTCCAATCATCTTGATTGCACCTGTACTGAATTACATCGAAAACTTGCTCTCGAGTATTCGTCGTTCTGGGTACTCTATGAAACTATTTAGAGAAGTTGTTGGGGAAGTCGAAAGACAACACGGTTTCCCGTTGAAATCGGTTGATCCTTATCGCCGGTTAATGGAACGACAGTCAAAGTGCATCATTGTCCATGATAAGGACGACAAGTTTACGCCTTATTCGGTTTCTGAAAAAGCGGGTAAAGAGGGCGATAACGTCGAGCTGGTTACCACTGAAGGACAAGGTCATGGTCGGGTAATGAAGTCGTCTTCGGTCATGGGAGCGTTCGATAAACTCTCGCAGTAATGGGGCTTGCACATTTTTACGGAACGGAGTAAAAACAAAAGGTAATTCAATCACAAGGAAGAAAAATGATTACCGAAAATACCTATTTTGAAGGTGGGGTTAAGTCTTTAGCATTCGTTCAATCAGAACAACAAGTGAGCGTAGGCGTGATGGCAGTAGGCGAATACACATTTGGTACGAATGCCCCCGAGAAGATGACAGTGGTAAAAGGTGATTTAACCATTAGGCTTAAAGGGGAGGAAAATTGGGAAACTTACGCCTCTGGTGAGTCTTTTAACGTTCCCGGTCATTCACATTTTGATGTGAAAGTGGAGCAAATGACGGCTTACTTGTGTGAATATTTATAGTTAATCGCTTAAAGAAATTAATCGCATAAAAAATGCCACATAGACTGGTGGGATACACAAACGAGTCCACGTGGCAAAAAACAAAAAAGATCGAGACCTGATACGTTCGCCATCGCGAAATGGATCAGGTTTTTTTACTGGTTTAATCTTTTTCAGTAATTGGTTTAATCACTTTCAGTAATAGTAGGGCGTTGGGAAGATTTTCTTTGTGCATTTACATTAATGATGTTGCCTATGAGCATCAAAATTCCACCCAGCAGTACCCACCAATCCAATGCTTCGTTATAAAGCCACATACCGACCACAGCGATAATAGGCAAGCGGAAAAAATCGAGCGATACCACCACACCAGCATCGGCGTGGAGCATGGCCCTAGCGATACAGAAATGAGCGGTTAATCCACATACCCCCACGACGAACAAATACAACCATTCTATCCCTGTTGGTAATTGCCAATCTTGATAAGACAAAGCGAACCCTATTGGCAGTTGAATTAAGCACATCAAGAAAATGATCACTAAAGGCGGCTCGGTTTTCGCCAAGTACTTCGTACACACATACGCAGTTGAAAAACTGACTGCCGCTAATATGACCACGAAAGAAGCGGGGTCGAATATATCGGCACCGGGTTTTACTATGACAAGTACACCAAAGAATCCTAGCAACAATGAGATGGCTTTTGTTTTAGTGAATGCCTCGTTGAGAAACCAACAAGCGATAAGAAGAGTCCAGAGTGGTACAGTAAATTCGAGCGCAAATACGTTGGCCAAAGGCAGAAGTGAGATCCCCAAAAACCAAGAATACTGACCGACAAAGTTAATGAGGTTTCTACCCACATGTATCGGCATTTTTGGGGACTTGATTAAATGAAACTGACGAAAGTAAGCCAATAAAATGGTCACAAGCACTAGGCCAACGAAGCTGCGAGTAAATACCAATTGAAAAGGCGTATAGTTATCACCTAATTCTCTCGCCGTGATCGCCATAAAGGTAAACGAAGCGAGTGTTCCCATCATCCATAAAACGGCTTTCATTCACTTTCCTTGTGAGAGATCAAAGGGGGGGACAAACTAAAGTTATATTACAGTTTGGTCTGTCTCGTATTTGTTGACCATATAGTAAATTGTTAACAGAATCACTTATACAAAGGTCATAATGTCGAGTGTTGACGGCGATATAATCTGAAAATGGTGGTGGCGTTAATAACCGCAAAAGTACTTTCCATTAGCACGCCCCCAACAGAGCCCAATACGATGTTATGCAGTAACCAACATAGTGTATTGAGTAATACCGTCATGCGCATGGCTAGCCCCTCCAATTTGTACATTCCCCATGTTGCCACGGATGTGCTGAGTAATGTGAGAAGCTGATATGGCTCAGAGGCGTTAGGCAGTCCCAAAACCCATATGAATACGATAAAAAACCACATGAGGTAGGAAGATTTCGTTTTAGTCGAAAAATAAATTCTTAATACACTTACCGCACATGTGGTCGCCGCAGTCATTGCTCCCATTAAACCAAAATGAATCACAAGCAGTATTTGGAATAATGAGAGATGGATGCGCATACGATAGCCGCACTTATGGGCAAAAGCGGCAGATCCGAAAAGGAACGCAAACAAGCCGACGAGTTGGGGGGGGGGCGTTAAAAATAGACAACATGATTACTTTTGTGTGCTAGTGCAATATTGCGTAACGAGTATGATAATAAAAATGGAAACTTGATGTAAGAAATCTCTCACAAGTACTGTAGGAAATCATGATATTTTCTGATGCGTTATTACATCGGGCACACCGTATCTTAATGAATATAAAGATAAAATTGGATTGTTATTTAATGGTTATCAAAAATTTTTTTTAAATTTATAGTCAAAAAAACATACTCCAGAACTAATATGATTCATGTCGACTGGATACGACGCTCCTCTAAGGAAAGAGTGATAAGGAAGAATAAGCAAGGAACTCTGCTTAACAAGGACAACGCGTTGAAGGAATGAGGCGTCACGGAAAATAAGTAGGGATACATAAGGACAGATTGGATATCACCTTAGGATTAGGTTCTATCTCCAGGATTGAGGTAGGGAAGGATTCGCAAGGGCACCGCTTCGGAAGGCGCGCAATGGACAGGCATCAGGATGTTGCAACACTTATGGATTACCAACGCAGGACGCGTTAAGTAGCGGGAACGCTGCCAAAAAATGCTTTACCCCAACACGTTTGTGTTGGGGTTTTCTTTTTGGGCTTAATACCAATGCCTAATTATATTTCTGAGTAAACATAGAACTGATTTTTACCATTGCGCTTCGCCATGTACATGGCGTTATCGGCTTGGTTAAGTACTTGTTCAAACTCGTTTATTTTCCCCCGAGTCCTAACCACCCCAATACTTGCTGAGACGGGATATTCGTCGCATCGGTGTTCGCCACAAGAGCAAGCGTGTTCAATTTTTATGAGAAGATCTTGAAGTATTTTGTCTACTTGATGATTTGAATCTAATTCAGTCAACATAAATACGAATTCATCGCCACCTAGGCGTGATGTAATGCCTATCCCATCAAAATGTTCGCTGATGACTTTTGCAATTTTCTTCAAGAACTTATCACCTTGTTGATGCCCGAATCGATCATTGATGTGTTTGAAGTTGTCAAGATCCAGTAAGCAGAGTGCAGAGAGCTGATTTTCCTCTAGGTCTAAACTTGTGACTTGTTGTTGCAGGCTGAGTCTATTCACGAGTCCAGTTAAAGGGTCTTTCATCGCCAAATCTTGGAGTACTTCTTTTTGTCGTCGAAGTTGCTCATTTGCATCCGAAATGACGGATGTTTTATAGAAGCTATAAACCATGGCACTCAGAATGACAAAAGTGAGGGCGGAGAACGCAAAGAGAACCAAGTAAGGGATCCACAAAATGGGCATCGCTTGGGTGAACTGAATATTAAGCTGCCAAGTTCTCCCCGGTAAAGTGAGAGGAAAACTATAGGAAAGATGCTCGTCTGACTCCTCGATGTATTGCGGGAAAATACGGTGATGACTTTCTCTTGTTACATCATTGAGAATAAAGTGAATATGCTCACGGTTAGCCAAATTACCGAGTAGCAATCTTTCAGGCTTAAGGAGCATGATCACATAGCCTTTCAGATCGTCTGGCGGGAAGTGCTTCTCATCGATAGCGTTATAGCGTTCGTGTTCTTCAAAGACCGGAAAATAAATCGCGGTGGCGAGTGGCCCTTCAGGATCTTGAAAGATGGGAAAAGGGCTGGTGGCTTGAACACGCTTATCAAGAGCGGACTGACGAATCACTTGCTGATTAAAGGGCCTTTGTGTTACTTCGAGACCAATCGCCTCTTTATTTGGTTGAAGAGGTTCTGCAAACGTAATAGGAAAGTAAACGGGGCCTGTAGAAATTGGGAAAGTTTCAGAAGCATTTGAATTTGTTGTAAAAAAGCCAGAAGGTGCATACCCCTCTTGCTGTAGGTTGTACTCAACCAAACTACGTTCAGAGTGGTGGACTTTGGGAGCCCATTGTATGGCGAGTATATTGTACTGAGTGCGAAGCATCACGTCAGAAAAACGAGCAAACTCATTGCGAGAAACCTGTTCTGAGGCGGAAAACAATGCGCCATAGGATTCAAGCAAACCTAATACGTCATCAAGTAGGTATTGCGCTTTTAATGCTTGGGTATAGGCGATTTCATAAAGACTGGTTTCAACGTTCTGCTTTTCGACAGTTGCGGCGATGCTGTAAGCGAACCAAGAGCCTAAGCTTCCGAAGCACGCTGTAAAAATCACAAGCAGAGCCTGTATACGAGTAAGTCTGACCAACATGAAAATTGAAACACCGATTGGAGATAATAAACCTATATTTGCATAAGCTAATTTATTTAATAAGTGGTCCAGTTAAATTATTGTGAATTCTTGACGCAGTATCACCGAGTTTCGTAATTTTTTCATAATGAGTATTTAGGTTGATTGAATGAAAATATTATCTTTCAATAACATGCCGAAAGGTAAGGTTAATGCGCGTATTGACGACCTTTTTGGTTTTTGGAATCGCGTGTAACCAATAATGCTGTGTTTCCCCCGCCATGATAAGTAGGGCACCATGACCAAGAATAAACTCTTGTTTTTCATTAGAGTACTTGTGTTTTAGAACAAAGCGCCTAGGTCCACCGAGCGATAACGACGCTATAATAGGATTGGGGCCAAGTTCAGGTTCATTATCTTGATGCCACCCCATCGAATCACGACCATCACGATACATGTTTGCGAGAACAGAATTGAAACGTTGTCCGGAGAGTTTCGCGCATCTCTTCTCTAAAGACCGTAACTCCTTTGTCCATGGGTGTGGATGCATCGTAAGTCCAGAGTATGTATAGGAAGCATGACCATGCCAAGCCTGTAGGCGTGGTTGTAACACTTCTTTTCCAAACATCGTTATCGATTCTTGTTGCCAGGGAAGGGTGTCAGTAAGTCTTTGAAATAAATGATTGGCATATGATTCAGTAAGAAAGTGCGCGTCCCAGTAAATTAAGCTATTTGGGGAGGTTAACCATGTTCCGGTTTCTTGTTCAAACAAATCGTAATTCTGCACTTAATGATTCCTCGAATCGTCACATGGGTATAAAATACGTTCTTTTCCATGCAAGGTAAAAGAAGAATGCAGCAACACGAGTTTGAAGTCCTAGTGAAATCCCTATGTGCCCAAGAATCCCTTCCAAAAGCGCTAGAATTGTTGAAAATCTCCGAGGAAAAAGAAGTGGCGGAAGCGGCTGAATCTCTTTCGGGTCAATTTGAGTTAGCCGAGGTAGAAGGCGAGCATCGAATTTATCACGTAACTCTTCAAGAAAATGAGCAAGGCGAGGAACAAGAATTTGTTGAGCATGTGATGAATGAAGGGGACGACATTATAAAGTTTGTCGCTTGGTTCTTCTTCAGTATGTTTGAAATCAAAGAGCGCGATACGTATCAAGCAGCAGGCAAGACCTACAAGCAACCTAAACGAAGTTAAGCATGTCCACTCTTTCTGAGCATTGGCTTGCTTCTGTTGCAGAAGAAATGTGATCTGAGTATTGAATCTATTCCTTTAATGAGTAAAATGTGACTTATTTCACATTATAGGTGCGTTCAAAATGGGTTTAGATTTAGGATCGGTATACATCGCTAACCAAATGGCTAAGAAGATGGTTGAAGAAAAGCTTTATGGGCAACCACTTTCAAAAATCGAAAGACCCTCTCTATTTCGTCGGCTGACCATGAAGGTTAAAAAAACAAAGTAAGGGACGCAATGATGGTCGAAGGAACGAACTAAAGCCCAATTGTACAATTGGGCTTTTGCCTTTTTTTACCCAAGCTGCTTTATACCCCCGCGACTTCCATACCCCAGACTGTGTTTGTATCCATGCCACTTGGCTCATCAGTTTATAAACGGGTTAACTTGCGTTTTTAGATTCTATTTCAATCACGTTATCCGGCACAGGGCGCAATCCATTTGTTCCAATGTGTTCTTCAAGTTTGTTGAAACCACCAACATAATTACCATCTAACCAAATTTGAGGAACGGTGACGGGCGTTTTTTTCCCGATAATGGCTTTTACTTCTGGAATCATCCGATAGAGGGCTGAACTGTTTTTTACGACGTCATGGTATTCGTACTCAATACCTAACTCATCGAGTAGGCGTTTTGCTTTAACACAGTAAGGGCATGTCGCTTTTCCATAAATAATATTTCCAGAGAGTTTACTGCGCTTTGTCCATTGTTGAACAACCGATTGCACTAACACACCACGGTTGAGTGCTTCACCTTGGCTAATCACTTTGCCTTCCACAATTAAAATAGGTGCATGAATAGCGCCGTATTTCAATGGCTCCCACCAGTGTGATAACCAGTCTTTTATTTCTAAATCAATGGGAATCCCGTCCAATTCGTTTTCAAAGGTGTCTTGGAGGATATCTTTTGTTAGCGTGCATTCTCCACAAGGAATGTTCACCTTGAATGGACCCCAACTCCCCCCCCAGCGGTATAATGTGATCTTGATCGGATTTGCCATTGATGTTTCCTCATAAAGTGTATTGATTTAATAGATCCGGATAATGAAAAAAATCTTTCATCTATTAAACATATTTTTATCTAACCGTGGAGTGCAGGGTAACCAACAAAGTCAGATTGACTGTAAAAATTATAGCAAACAGACAAATATCGCTATTTATATTTTTTGGGCTCACATTATTCTCTAAATGGCTCGGCTTTTTTCCATTTTTTTTGAAAAAAAATAAGCCTGAATTTAATTAGTAAATACTTACATAATTCCTAGCGATGTAATAAAGAACTTAGCCAAGAAAATGCCTTTTTTTAATCCGAGTAAAAAAAGTCTATTAGCTTCTACTTCATTATATAAGTTCGAATTCCCCTATCATCAAAAAGAAAATGCTCTTTATAATAAAATTAAAACATGCGTAATATTTAATATATTTGAAGAATTATTGCGTTGTGAGCGATAGCACATTTATTGTCTTCCTTTGTGCTAATGTAGTTAAATTGTTGACAATTCTGTTTATATGAAACCGGTTTTATTTGGCTTTGGTTTCGCTTTCGAATATATATATTAGGGACTATATTGTATGAGCAGGTTAAGCTTTAAATTAAAAGTAATAATACTGATCTCCTTTTCAGTTTTAATCACTATTGTTACTTCTTATGCTAGTGTTAACTACTATATTAGTGAGTATATTTATGAATCTGATGTTCATAAGATTGAGCATAATACATCATTGATTAACGGACGTATTTCCGATGAAATAGAGAACATAGTATCGTTGGCTATCAGCTCCAACATGATGATTGATTCGCCTGAAGAAGTGAAAGAATCCACTATGTTCTCTAAGGTTGTTAAAGTCGTCTCTGGTGTTATTGCTGTTGGTGATACGGGAAGGTTGGAAGGTGAGGCAAGGGACAAGTATATTAATCTAGCCCGCGCCATGGAATCGGATTCGATCACTGTGGGTGTGAGTCAACCGGAAATGGTAGATGGAAAGTTATACTCAACTATTTCCGTTAATAGAGAAGGCGGTTCCGCTGACTTTTATACTTTAGATTTGGAGGTGTTTTCTGAAATTATCAAGAAATATTCTGAAAATGGAAGTTATATAGAACTCATTTCACCCTCAAATGAAAAAATATATTCAGATAAGGTTGATAGTGGTCCTCAAATCCTGAAAATCTTAAGTTCGACAATTGACACCTATGGACTTAACTGGTCTCTTGACAGCTATGTTAACCTTCAAAGCATAGAGGATAACACCGACACTCTTAATAATGATATTACTATCGTCCTCGTACTCATTGGCTTCATTGTTATTGTATTGAGTACGTTGATGCTTCATCAAGCATTTAGACCATTGCTATCATTAAAAAATATGGTAACAGAATTATCTAATGGTACCGGAGATTTAACTCAGCGGCTCTCGGTTAAATCCACCGATGAAATTGGAACTATATCTTCTTCAATTAATATGTTTATTGAAAAGCTACAAGAGAACTTTATCGATGTTGCTACATCTACAGGTAATATAGATAAAGCGATTGAAAAACTAAGCCGTCAATCCCAGTCAAACTTGAGTACGTTGGATGGTCATACACAAGAAACGGAGCAAGCAATCAGCGCAATAAGTGAAATGAGCGCGACCGCTGACGCGATTACTGATAGCGCGGTAAAAGCAGCTGAACTAACAGACATCACGAATATGAATGCCAACACATCGAAGAGAACGGTTCAGCAAGCCGTCAAAAATGTTTCAGCCTTGATTGATGAAGTAAGCTCGATGTCAACATCGATTAGCACCATGAGTCATGATACTAACCAAATTAATTCGGTTCTTCAGGTCATTGGAGATATAGCGGAACAAACCAACTTGTTGGCACTGAATGCAGCTATTGAGGCGGCTCGAGCGGGTGAACAGGGTCGAGGTTTTGCCGTCGTCGCCGATGAAGTCCGAGCGCTTGCGGCAAGAACTCAAGAAAGTACATCGCAAATTAATGAAATGCTAGGCAAGCTTCGGAATGCGACGGACAACGTGGTTACGGCAATGGAGTCCACCCGAGCAAGTTGTGAGGAAACCGCACAAAGTACCAATGAAGTGATGGAGTCTTTGAATCTTGTCACGGATTCTGTTGTAGAAATCAATGAAATAAATTCACTTGTTGCGACGGCTGCGAAAGAGCAAAGCCAAGTTACGGATGAGGTCAGCCGAAACATGGCTGCGATTCAAGATATTGTTCATCAATTAAACGACAATGCATCTGATGGGCTCGCCATCAATGAAGAGCTGAGAGCCACGTCTAACAGCCTAGGGGATGTGGTTGGTCGATTCAAAGTTGGTTAGTTAGACAAACCTCTGGGTAGAAGGGCGTTGTCGCGCCCTTTTTCTTTTCCTTCGTCCACGTTGTCTTTTTCTCCTCGAACACCAATCTCTTGCTTACCAGAAAGCGTTCTTAGAGGTAACATTCAAAGAATTTTCTCGGCAGCTCGTTTAAGATTCAAGAATGTAATAGCGGAGCTTTGCTATAGTTTAGTGACATAGCTTGCCAAGTCGTCCCTCACCACCTCGTGTCCATGCTCATCTAAAGGAAATCTTATGGTAGAAACGGAACACCTTATCCTTGTGCCAACATCACACAGTGATTTGGATATTTATAAAGAGCTGCTTTCCAGTGCCATTGTCACGCGCTATTTACCATCGGGTAAACCTTACACAGAGAAGCAAATTCAAACGAACATCAAAAATCGTGAAGCACACTGGCTTAAACATGGTTTTGGTACGTTTACCGTTTGTCAAAAATCGGATCGAACCAAAAAATTGGGCTATGTGGGCGTTGAAGAATCTCCAGAACCCAATATTTTTGAGGTCAGATACGCCATTCTGCCTGAGGCTCAAGGCCATGGCGTTGCTCAAGAAGCGGCACGAGCGTGTTTAGACTTTACTTTTCAAACCAGTAAGTTGAGTAAGATTTATGGCGTTGCTGTTAATGAAAACTATCCCTCTATAAAAGTGATAGAAAAGCTTGGGATGCAGCCAGAACCCGACGCAAACTTTTATGACTTTAATGAACTCCTGTATTACGCCATTTCACGCCACTAATCTTTTCTAGTTCACGGCGCTAATGCTCTAGTTCACGGTGCTAATGCTTCTAGTTTACGGCGCTAATGTTTCTAGTTCGCGCCACGAAAGCTTTCAGTTCACACCTTGAAAGCTTCCAGTTCACGCCTCGAAAGCTTCCTGAGCCAGTGTCCGAAAATACCCATAGAACTTATCTGTGTTTGTGAAAAGCGCACTCAGCTATACTCCTTCGTCTCGAATCGCTCTTTTGGGTTGATACCAAGTCAAAAGAGGGCTCGTGATGTTATCAACAGCTCTGGATTTACGATCCAGCTCGCTAGAAGGAAAAGAAATGTCTGAATACGTAGTATGCGCCTTGTATAAATTTGTACGTCTTGAAAATTATGTGGATCTCCGTGAGCCTTTAAAAGCTTTGATGGAAAAGCACGAAGTTCGCGGAACGTTATTACTGGCAGAAGAAGGCATAAATGGTACGGTTGCCGCTAAGAGAGAGGGTATCGATGCGTTGCTTACGTGGTTTAAGCAAGATCCTCGTTTAGCTGAAATTGTCTACAAAGAGTCTTTTGATAAGGTACAGCCTTTTAATCGTACCAAAGTAAAACTCAAAAAAGAGATTGTGACACTTGGCGTCGAAGGTATCGATCCTCGTCATGTAGTGGGGACCTATGTCAAACCTCAAGATTGGAACGATCTTATTGCGGATCCGGAAGTGTTTGTTGTTGATACCCGCAACGATTACGAAATAGAAATCGGGACGTTTCAAAACGCCATTAACCCTAAAACGGATACCTTTCGTCAATTCCCAGAGTTTGTTGCTCAAAACATGGATCCAGAGAAGCACAAAAAAGTGGCCATGTTTTGTACAGGAGGTATTCGATGCGAGAAATCGACCGCTTACATGAAAGAGCAGGGGTTTGAAGAGGTTTATCACCTAGAAGGTGGCATTCTAAAATATCTTGAAGAAGTGCCGGAAGAAGAAAGTCTGTGGGAAGGTGATTGCTACGTGTTTGATGGGAGAGTGGCGGTAAACCACCAACTTGAGAAAAGTGGTTATGAGATGTGCAATGCGTGCCGTTTGCCTATCACAGAGCAAGATATGGCGTCTTCCGCTTTCGAAAAAGGGGTGAGTTGCCCTAAGTGTGTCGACAAACATTCAGAAGAGCAAAAATCCCGTTTTCGCGAGCGTGAAAAACAAGTTCAACTTGCTGTCGAGCGTGGAGAAATTCACGTAGGTGGGGAAGCCGACAAGGTCATTGCGCAGCGCAGACAAGAAAAACTATCACGTAAAGCGCAACAGCGTCAGCGTAAGTAGTCGCAAATCCAAACAGAAAGTTTGGTCCGTATTGACCAAAATTATCCTTGCATCGCATTAATATTAAAGATGATTTAATTTCTCGAAACCCTCAGACACCTGTGTTTGAGGGTTTTTTAATGCCTCTATATGACTTAATAAAGCTTGCTTTATATTGACTAATTTAAAAACACCTCATAACATATATATGAAATACATGTTATGAGGTGTTTGAGTATGAATTTTAAGAGAGTCAGCGAAATTGGGGGTACGGTCATGATCGTTTCTTTGATAGTGATGACCACCACGTTGTTAATCAGCTTTCCGTTCGCGGATCGTTTCAGCATTATTCAGCAGGCAATTGCTCATATCGGAACCATCGTATTTGCAGGTGTATTTAAAGTGGGTTACGTCGCCTTTATTGTTGGTCGATACGAAAGAAAGCTCTCGTTTTAAAGGACAGTGATTATGAAGTTTGCGTATTTTTATTATTTTAGTCTTGCTGCGTTTCTTGGGCTAATTGCCCCATTTCTCGTTTTGTATCTAGCGGTTATGGATTAGATTTACCTTCTGAACAAAATGTAAACCGCAGGCGCAAGCTGTAACGCACTCAAACGAATGACGTGATGCAGTATAATAAACATCACGTCGAAGCCATTGGCTAATGCCACAACCACAACGCTTTCTAGTGCTCCTGGCGCGTATGCGAGTGCAACAGACGTCATTGGAACATCAAGTATGGAAACCGTAACCCCCACAAAGAGGGCCGTAATGGTAAGGACTAATACAAAACAGATGCATCCTGCTCTGCTGTATTTCAATACGTCATGTCCCGTTATTCCGCCAAAACGCGACCCTATCAACAAGCCAAGAACGACAATAGCAGCGTTCATAAGCCAACTCGGAACCAAAAGATCTTCGATAGGAAGAATGGGCGAGAAAATAAGGCAAGACAGCATCGTTGTTAATAGGTAGGGAGCGGGGACATTCAAACGTTCAAGCCAGCGACCAGACACCATTGAAATAATGGCGAGAAATACGAAAGTGCTTATGGACTCAAAAGAATAACGCAGTTGCTCGGCTTCTACAGACTCATACCCATCTGGAATAAAGAAGCTAGCGAAGATGGTCAATAATACCAGCCTAAATAGATGAACAAAGAGGACGCTAGGTGAAGCATTGTTTTTGTCTATTACATCCAGTACAGCCGCCATTGCCCCTGGATATGCGGCGAGTATGCTGTCCAATTTCGACCACTTTTCGTGCTTACGGAGCCACCAATACCCCATCCCGACTTGAACCACTAAACACACTAAAAGGATCAAAAGGCTGGGCAGCAGGTTGAGAAACTGCTCTAGTGAATACTCAACCAGTTGAAATCCTGCCGAAAACCCAAGTACTAACTGAAGGAATACACTGTCCTTTCTGCTTGTCTTTGCATTAGGGAACAATCGAACGGAGACTGCGGCGCCTAACAACGTGCCCAAAAGCAATCCGTGTGGAATGGCAAATTGCTGAAATATGACACCTACGGTCAAGGAGAAAGTGAGTAATTTAAGATATTGCACCGTCTCTCCTTTTCAAGTTGATGCTTACATAGTTTGTGTTCTGTTAGGAAGGAAAGCTAAAGCAAATCCACGCCAAAAGCGCGCGCTATCCAGACAATGATGGCAAACGACACCATCGTGATGACGATGCCGATTCCAAGTGATGTAAAAAAATGAAATCGCTGCATGAGCATTGGGAAAGCCAAAAACATGGGCAGTGTGGCAACAACATACCAAAATGTGTAAAACGCATGATTGGCGAGTTTTTCTTTTGGCTGCCCTTCAAAATGGAGCCAAATTAATGCCAACACAGTAACTAAAGGAAGAGATGCCAATAGTGCACCCAGTTTGTCGCTGCGCTTGGCAAGCTCAGACACTAAAACAATAATGGCTGCGGTGATAAAAAATTTGGTGACAATCCATGCCATAAAAAATCCTGATTAATAGAGCAGCAAAAGGAAGCATCCGTTCAGCGGGTATCATACCCCAAATGGATTTTTTTGCATTTAACAGAGAGCGTTTAGGCATTCTAGGTTGATTTTATTGGTCAATAACCTTGATGTAGAGCGATGGAAACGCCAACGCCATATTCCTTGGAAAAGGCTTTGGTGTTGGCGAGATATGTAGACGGCTTAAGTGTAAAGACTAAGGTTAAGCAGTAGGAGTTAAGTGATTGGAGTTAAGTGATTGGAATGACACCAATGTAAATTTCCACGTCTTCCTCGCTTTTGTACTTTTCGAAATCCGTACGGTACGCTCGCTTATATTCACAATGTTCGTTAGAAAAATATGCCCAGATTTGTTGCCAAAGCTCAACGACCATACTTGGCATCGTGCCTTTGTTGCAAAATACTAAGTACTCTCCAGATTCGACGAGGGAGACTTCGAGCGTACCTTGCTCACTTAGCTGAGTGGCTCCTGCTGTGACATCGAATTCGCCAAGATGATCCGATTCGTATTGATGATATATCCCAAAGACTTCTGATTCGGCTTGAAGATGTGGGGCGACATGAACAGAGAATTCTTGCCACAGAGTGCTAATTTTCATGGCGGAGGTTTTCATTTCATCGTGATTGTTTGTACGAACTGTTAATCCGTGAACGGCGAATTGTTCGACTTTTTCCAAGCGCATATGATGTCCTATCAGTAAATAAACGTGTTTTGGTGAGCTTTTAGCATAAAGAGTTCGAGTGACAGGTTGTGTCAGTAGTGCAGTGCAAGACACGATCATTCCCTATGTGCAGGGCTCACCATTGACGTGCAAATACGCCTAGTTATCAACAGAAATCTCTGACTAGAAAGGATGTAAAAGACGGCTTCCATTTAATTCAATAGATTATGCCGTTTTTTAGCCAAAGCTTAGGTTAACTTAAAATTTTATCAATAAGATGTATATTTATATCGAAGTTTTGTTGTGTCTTTGTTAATTTGTAATGGAAAATTTAATATAAGGTTGGTGGAATGAAAGTAATAGGGATGATCGGTGGCATGAGTTGGGAATCCACAACCAGTTACTACCGAGCTATCAATACACTCACCAACCAACGATTGGGTGGATTTCATTCTGCTAAGATTTGTTTGTACAGTGTTGATTTTGCTGAGATTGAAGCGCTTCAGCGTGCTGGTGAATGGAGTAAAATGGCCGATATCCTTTCCAATGCTGCAACATCTCTTGAATCAGCAGGGGCGGAGTGCATTTTGATTTGCACCAACACGATGCACAAAGTCGCACCAGAAGTTCAATCTTCAGTTTCGATACCGCTTATTCATATTGCCGACCCAACGGGAAATGCTTTGGTTTCAAATGGCATTACAAAAGTGGGGTTGCTGGGCACACGCTTCACCATGGAGCAAGCTTTTTATCGTGAGCGCATTGAAAAGAAATTTGGTGTTTCCGTTGTTGTTCCTAATGAAAGACAGCAAGCCGATGTACACAGGGTCATCTATGAAGAACTGTGTCATGGGCAGATTTTGGACGCATCTAAATCTATTTATTTAGATGTCATCGATGCTTTGTCTGAGCAAGGGGCGCAAGCCATCATTTTAGGGTGTACCGAAATAGCCTTGCTCGTTAAGCCTTCGGATACCGCCATACCGCTCTATGATACGACGCATTTGCATGCGCAGAGTGCCGTCGAATTCGCTTTAGCTAAGGATTAAAAGTAATGGCGACCACCAAAGGCCGTCGATATTAACGTATTTATCACCGCGTTACAGTGTGAATGCTGTAAAGCACTTTATGTGGTCTTTTCACGGGTCGGATTCGGTAGGCGATTTGATGGTTTAGATACCCCTGAGTGCTCTAAATTGAATCGAATGAAAACAGCCTCTGTTTTGATGGACGGCGATAGAACTGTCTAGGCGTTACACTGGATATTGCGATATTTAGCAAGAGAAGAAGATGAAAAGCGACGAATTTGTTGCTTTATGATTAGGCTCAATAGACCCTAAGAACTAAGCCAATACTCAATAAATAGAGTAAGTGCTTTATAAGATTTGTACCTAGCTTGTGCTTTGAGCTACTGGGTACTTTGTGAAGGAGTAGAGAGATGTCGTTAATTGCAAACACACCAGAGCCGCCGTATTACGCAGTAATATTTAGCTCAGTAAAAAGCCCTCATGATGAAGGGTATGGAGACGCAGCTAGCCGTATGCTTACGCTTGCAAAGCAGCAAGCAGGGTATTTGGGGGTAGAATCCGCACGCGAGGGACTTGGTATTACGGTATCTTACTGGCGTGACTTGGATTCGATAAAGCAATGGAAGACCAATGCGGAGCACCTAGATGCGCAAAAGCGGGGCAGAAAACAATGGTACCAATCTTACAAAATTCGAATTGCAAAAGTAGAACGCGATTATAGTTTTGAGGGGGGTATATGATTCTGATTCGACACTATACGGAACAGGATGCGAGAGCGACTTGGAAGCTGTTTTTTCACACGGTACGCAAAGTGAATTTAGGCGATTACAGCGAAGATGATGTGAAGGCATGGGCAC
Organism: Vibrio sp. S9_S30; assembly: GCF_014694455.1. Classification (GTDB taxonomy): domain Bacteria; phylum Pseudomonadota; class Gammaproteobacteria; order Enterobacterales; family Vibrionaceae; genus Vibrio. The sequence goes on from NZ_JAAUWT010000006.1 coordinate 129,733, forward strand.
CAGAACGTTTTGAATTAGCACGATGGCAAAAGCGAATGAACCGTATAGAGCCATTCATTGCTGAACTGAATGGTAAGGTCGTTGGCTACGCTGACTTACAAAAAGACGGTTTAATCGATCACTTCTTTTGCCATCATTTATACCAAGGGAAAGGCGTTGGAGCGGCACTAATGAATCATATTTTTTCGGTTGGTAAGGCGAAAGGCATCGATCGTTTTTATTCAGAGGTGAGCATTACCGCAAAGCCGTTTTATGAGCATTTTGGGTTTGAAGTCGTGCAGCGCCAAAAAATTGAGCTCCGAGGCCGAGCGTTAACCAACTTCCTGATGGAAAAGAACATTTAACCTTCGTGCAGACCAAAATGAAAAACTCACCAATTGGTGAGTTTTTCATTTTGGTCTGCTGTAAAAGTTTACGCGTATTGCGCGACCAATCTATCCCAGTTTTTTTGCTTGGCTTTCAGAGTCGCTCGCACTTGCTGGTAACGAACCTTGAGCAACGACGCCTCATACTTACGAGTCAGGTCGGTTTTTTTCGCTTCCATAAGCTGTTTTTTGACTTCGTAATACTCCTGCATTTGCTTCCACAGTGCATCGTATTCAGATTGCAGAGAATCCATTAACGTCGCACCTTGTGGTTTGCTTTGAATATTTTCTTTTACCTTGCGAAGTTGCATTTGTATCCTCGCACGCTCAATTCGAATGGCTGGGCATCGTGTCAGTTTGTTGGCTAAACCAACCCATGAAAACAACCGAATCATCCACTTGGTTGGATCGTACTGCCACCAATGAATGCCGTTGCGGTAGTCATTTTCAAAAATATGGTGATAGTTGTGGTAGCCTTCGCCAAAAGTGAGCAATGCTAAAAATCCATTATCCCTTGCGGTGTTCTTATCCGTGTAAGGTTGAGAGCCCCAAATATGAGCCAATGAGTTGATAAAGAAAGTCGTATGATGGTTCAGTACTAAACGAACCGCTCCTGTGATCAGCAACATTCCCCAAATATCATTGTGCAGTAGCCCAAGCAACACGGGTACACCTACATTCATGGCAATAGCAAGCAACAAGTAGTGCTTGTGTTGCCACATGACAATGGCGTCTTTTTGAAGGTCTCGGCAATTTGAATAGTCGGAATAAGTGGCTTTGTTGTAATGCCTTAACATCCAACCAATGTGCGAAAACCAAAACCCTTTTTTAGCCGAGTAAGGGTCTTTATCGTTAATATCAACGTGTCTGTGGTGTACTCTATGATCGGATGACCAATGCAGTGCACTGTTTTGAAGAGAAAAAGCACCGCCTAACGCGTAAACCACTCGAACGATAGGGTGTGCTTCATAGGCTTTGTGGGCCCAAAGACGATGGTAGCCTGCGGTGATAGAAAGGTTGCAAAAACTGAACGTAACAATCAGCCAAACCAGATGCTCAACCCCATATCCGAATTGATACCCATACAAAGGGGCAACCAACACCGCCAAAAGCATGCTGATAGAAAATACCCCTATATTAAGCCATATGAGGGGCGGTTTTTTTTCGGCGTTGATCATTTTCGGTTATTCCATTTTCAGCGTACAGATGTGCACTAAAAGATATTCAGCGGACATGTGTAAGTCAATAGTTAAGTTGCAATAATGTTGTTGAAACCATAGTAAAAGCATAGCAGTAATGGGGGAGAGCCGTGCTTTTTGAAACATGGTCACTTAACTGGCTTAACCTTTTGTGGGAACAGTTGCATTTAAATCGGCTTGCTCATTAAGATACTGACTGAACCATTTGGGTAATGTGGAGCCGATCGAAGAATGTTACAAAATGAAGGCCGATCAAATGTGATATTGCATGCGTTTGACTGGCAGTACTGTGAAGTCGCCGAACAGGCAGAAAAAATCAGTCGATTAGGCTATCGATCGGTCTTAGTATCGCCTCCGCTAAAATCGTTGAAAGAAGGAAAAGGTCGCTTTTGGTGGCAGCGGTATCAGCCACAAGATTACAGGATCATCGACAACCCTTTAGGAAACACCCACGACTTTAAACACATGATGCAAGTGCTCATAGAGTATGACATTTGGGTGTATGTCGATGTCGTTTTTAATCATATGGCCAACGAATCGGATAGACGATCGGATCTTCAGTATCCTGCCCAATCTGATATGGAAATCTACAAATCGAATGCGTCATATTATGAAGGATTAAAATTATTCGGGGATCTGTCACATCCACTGTTTGATCAGGACGATTTTGTAGAGCCGTTTGGAATTGTAGATTGGTGTAATAAATGGGAGGTACAAAACGGTCGAATCAGCAGCGGACCATCCGATCCAGGCTTGCCGACTCTTAAAGATAATCAGCATGTTATTGAGCAACAAAGGCATTATTTGAAGGCTTTAAAGCAGTTAGGCGTTCGTGGTTTTCGGATAGACGCGGCCAAGCATATGAGCTTGCAGCATTTAGAGAAAGTGTGGGGACCAGATATAACCGAAGGCATGCACATTTTTGGCGAAATCATTACCGATGGCGGGGTAACAAAGCAGGAATATGAGCTATTTCTTAAGCCATATTTAGAAAAAACAGATTTGGCTGCGTATGATTTCCCGCTGTTTAATACCTTGTTTAAAGCCATGAAGCCTGAAGGCACATTGGAATCACTGGTCGATCCCTATGCATTAGGCATGGCCCTATCTAACCCGAGAGCCGTCACATTCGCCATTACCCATGACATTCCCAATAATGATGTTTTTAAAGAGTTAGTGATGGATGAAGCAAGCGAATGGTTAGCTTATGCCTACTTGTTGGGACGTGATGGAGGGGTGCCACTAATTTATGCGGAGCCGCCAGCGAGAGTAATGGCAAATCAAGACAGAGCGAATCGATGGGAGTACGGCTGGCAGAGTGATAAATTAAAAGATCTATTGACTTTTCATCATAAAATGTACGGTGAAAAAATGACCTTTGATTTTATAAGTAAAGATGTCATTTTATTCTCACGTGGAAAAAAAGGAATCATAGGTATCAATAAAGGAAAATACCCCCAACTCATTTCCAAACTTTATCCAAATTATAGAAATATTTTTATTGGCTCAAAATGCAGCCTAGATCAACTCGAAATAAAGCCAAAAGACTACTTAATTCATTGTTTTGATTGATTGTTATTCTTTTCTGTTACTTTCCTTATTAGCTAACTTTTTTGCTCCCTAATTCATTATAGTTATATTTAATGACTATAAAATATAATCATTGCTTACAAAGAGTTATTTGAGAGTTTTGCTAACCCAGCGCATTTATGCAATGTAACTCGTTACAATCTGTACCAAACTTAACCTTGATGGTGAAATAGAAAATTTAAATATATAAAAGTTAGTAGGCTGTCGTTAATTTCTATCTTTGAGGATACACGCTATTGATAGGTGTAAATAATGATAAATCTAATAAGGTTATAAAATGAAGATCGCAACTAAAATTATTCTTGCTTGTTCTTCCTTGTGTGCGATTGGGGTTATTGTAAGCGGGAACTTCGTAGCCTGGAGAGCATCGGATTTATCCGAACAAGCTATTTACGATAGAGCTGTTAGCCAATTAATTTCAGTCCGAGAGATAAAAAAGCGGGAAATAGAAAGGTACTTTGAACAGATCCAGCTTCAGCTGAATACGGTAGCAGATGACCTCTCGACTCAAGCGGCAATAAAAGACTTTACTTTAGCGTTCAAAGAATACCCAAAAGAGAAGGTGAGTTCTGCAGATATTAATTCGCTTAAAAATTATTACAGCAATGAATTTGGGCAAACCTACCGAAAGAGTAACGATAATCAGTCGGGGGGTGAGTTAACCCGTTTGGGTCAGCTAGGCGATGTAGCTACAGCGCTTCAGGCTCGCTATATTGGTGTTAACCCTAACGCTCTTGGCGAAAAACACCTTTTGAAATCAGATTCTTTGAATACCGATTATGACAAAGCTCATCGCTTGTATCACCCGTCCCTCAAACATTTTCTTGAATCGTTTGGGTATTACGATATTTTTTTGGTAGACAATCAAGGAAACATTATTTATTCCGTCTTTAAGGAACTGGACTACGCGACCAATCTTCTCTCTGGACCCTATAAGAACAGCGGTCTAGCAGAAGCGTTTAATGGTGCTAAGTCAAAAGCTAAGAACGATTTTTTCCTTGTTGACTTTAAACCATACTATCCGTCCTATGAAGCGGCGGCATCGTTTATGGCTGCTCCCGTCTTCGAAAATGATGAAAGGCTTGGGGTCGTGGTTTTTCAAATGCCGGTTGACGCCATTAATCAAATCATGACCTACGATGGCAAGTGGGCAGAGGCGGGGTTAGGTTTGAGTGGTGAAACGTATCTGGTGGGGCAAGATGGTCTGCTGCGAAGTCAACCCCGTTTTCTACTAGAGGATAAGCAAGGGTATCTTAACGCTCTGACGTCCGCTGGTGTTTCGCCACAAGTTGTTTCATCAATCAGTAGTAAAGGCAGCGCCATTGGTCGTCAAACGGTTGACACACCAGCAAGCCAAGCGGCGCTAAGTGGGCGAGTGGGCAGCGATATTATCTTGGATTACCGTAACGTTTCTGTTTTGTCGGCATACTCCTCTGTTACCGTGGCTGGGCTAAAATGGGCGATCCTCAGTGAAATTGACGAAGAAGAAGCGATGGAGGATCTGAGCCGTTTAAACCATGCGGTCTTTACGGCTGTGGGCATTAGCACCGTTATGTTAATCATTCTGGCTGCGATAGGTGCGTCACTAGTCGGAGGGGGCATCACCCGCCCCATTAAAGCCGCTGCACGGCAAATTTCTCATATCAGCGATTCTAAGGATTTGACCGCAAGGCTTGAAAATAATGGCAAAGACGAGATGTCGGATCTTGCCAAGGCATTGAATGAATTGTTTGAGCAGTTGCAAGGCATCATTAAGGAATTCAGCGGGGCAACCAATGAGTTGAGCGAAAACAGTCAAAGAATGTCCATTGCTATGAAGGACACGCGCAATGCGGTTCATGAGCAACACAACAAATCTGACTCAGTGGCCACAGCGGTAAATGAAATGAGCGCGTCAGTGTCTGAAGTGGCGCAGTTTGCTAGCCGAGCGGCAGAGTTCGTTAAAAACGCCAATGATACCGGACAGCAGAGCGCATCGATTGGGCGTGCACTAGGCAACGAGATGGGGCAATTGGCCGATCAAATGCAGCAAGCCAATCAAGCCATTGAAAGGCTTCTTAAGGAGAGCGGCTCTATCGGGGAAGTGCTTGATGTTATTCAGTCTATTGCCGAACAAACGAACCTATTGGCTCTGAACGCGGCGATTGAAGCCGCACGAGCCGGAGAACAAGGAAGAGGCTTTGCCGTCGTAGCCGATGAAGTTCGTTCTTTAGCAAGCAGAACTCAAGCCTCAACGGAAGAAATTCGTGGCAAAATTGAAGCTTTGCAAGGGGAAACGCAAGCCGTGGCAGACGGCATCACTAACGCGAACTCGTCCGTAACGAGAGGGACAGAAAGTTGTCGTCAAAATACGGATATGCTTGATCAAATCACGAAGATGCTGACCGAGCTGAACGATATGAACTTGCAGATTGCAACGGCGGCGAATGAACAATCCTCTGTCACGGATGAAATCAGTAGCAGCATCACATCCATTGCCGATGCATCAATGCAGATATCAACTCAGACCAATGAAATAGATGGCGTTGTTTCTGGGTTATCAGACCAAGCCACGGCGTTAAATAAGAAAGTTGGGCAGTTCCGGTATTAAACGTCTTTATCAATGAGAAAAGCGGTGCCGATAACACAGCACCGCTTTTTTGTATCCCGATGCCCCTATCCTTGAGTGCTTTCAATTCCATTCAATCGCAAAGAATTTGGCAAAAGTGGAACATTCTTCCACTGAATGGAAAGATTTGAATGGAATCAGATGATCGAGCCATGGGTTTCGTACTTTGAGAAAGGTGGAAATAGCGACTGAACGAGGGTCAGAGCCCTAAGCGGCATCATCAAAGAAGTCATAACAATTACCGCCATTAGACTTTGCCAGATACATTGCAATGTCAGCAGCTTTCAAAATATCGACCCAAGAATCTTGGTATTCGCTGTCGAGACAGACACCAATGCTGACACCCACTTTACAGTCGATTGAACCGACACATATAGGCTTAGAGAGAGTTTTAATAATGCTCTCGGGTAGCATTTGAGGCTCTTCTTGGCTATGTCGAATAATGGCAAATTCGTCGCCACCTAGACGCGCAATAAAGTCTGTTTCACCGCATGTTTCTTTGAGCCGAGCGCTGATTTTCTTCAATAAATGATCGCCAACATCGTGTCCATAAGTGTCGTTGACGAGTTTGAATCCGTCGAGGTCCAATAATAATACTGAAAACTGAGCTTGATTCTGGCGTTTCAATTTAATGAGTTCGTTTTGCAAAGCGGCTCGGTTTGCTAGCCCAGTTAAAGAGTCATGATAGGCTAAATGGCTTATTTTTTGGCGGTCTTTCAATGTTACATACAATAGAAAACCGCCACATAGTGCTAATCCAGCGTAGCTGTATCCCATAATGCTGTTCAAACGAACCAATTCATAATCGCGTAGGTAATTATTCTCTGCCACCCGCTGGAATTCTTGGTTCATCAATGTGTTAATGGTTTCAGCAGTATGTTGCCCCGTCGCCAAATATTGCGAAAAATGAATTTCATCGAATGAATCAGAGGTTGGGTCCAGTACTTTAAATGACTCAAAAGTACTCACAATAATCTCTATACGCCCATGTTGCTCCTTCAGGTTAGCCGATTCTGACCCGCTTAATAGAATTTCAAAAGCCGACCAAGTTAGGTCATAGCTGGAAATGAGCTCGTTAATATTGGCCAAATCTCTGAAATAATCTTCAGCGGTCGTCAAATATTGTTGATGAAGCAGCATAAGTTGAACCAGTGCGCGACCTGTAGAGTGTTCATTTACTGCTAACAGGTCTAAGCTTTTCACTATTTGGCTTACGCTAACTATTGCACATAACAAAAAAAGCACCGCTACAACTATCAATATTGGTGTTTGAAAACGGCTGGGTAGCGGCATTATCAAGGTTCCTTAGCAAGTACTTCGACATTAATTAGCTGCCAGACCATATAGTCGTTAAATATTTGAGATTGAAGTTCTTTATAATGGTCCTTTGGCAAGATAACCCACAACGGTCCTTTTCCTCGAACCGACATTTCTTTACCATTATCTTCCCAAGCTAATATGGGGTTGAATTGGCGAATCCGTTCAAAATCCACCGTAACTTGGTATTTGTCGAGTGCTTTTAATGTCAACCATGAACCTTTGGCTTTGGCATCCGTTAAAATGTCTTCTAGCTTTGGTCCTTTATAAGAGTGGGCTTCATTCGTCCATGGGGTATTAGTTGTAATCAAAAACTGAGGAAATGATTTGATCTTTTCTAACGTATAATTGACAGGCTTTTCTACTTCGCCAGTGACCGTTAAAATTTCATTTTTACTTTGTGCAGAGCTAAGTCCTGAAAAAATAAGTAAAAGTAAAAGACCGAACATGTTTTTAAGTATGACGCTCATATTTCCTCCATTAAAGAATGTAAAAACCGTAAGTAAATGACCAACGAATTTATTATATTAAGATCAAGTTTCGTTTGAATGCATGAGTTTTGATATTTATCTAATAACAAAGAATAGCATACGGCTATCTGATTGTGTTGAACTATACATATATTTGATGAAATGTAAAAATTGTTAGGAGAGGTGGAAACTCAAGTGAGTCATACAAGTTTTTAATAATCAGCTCATTATTTCTTATTAACAACAATGAGCACGATCCAAAGAAGGTTATCTATCGTGCGGAAATAAGATTTTCATTGCAGAGATGAGAACGATAATTGACATATACGCATATTATTCAACGTGTATTTATGAGTTATTCACTAAGTTAACCTATAGTTAGAGGCAAGAATTAAAGTACCGAGTGATGAGCTTTGAAGCTGGTCACACATGAGTATGAAGTATTGAATTAATGAAGAATTGGAATCGACATCACTGATGGCTGAGTTAAAATCGTTGTCAGCGACATCGTGGTATTTAGTCCATCTCTTTTTTGGATTTTAATTTTTAGCTCAATTTGAAGAGGAAACACTCTCCTAGATGTATAAATTTTCACCTATTCTACGTTGGGTTATTCCATTAGTAGTGGCGTTAATAGTGATGGCTAAAGCTCAGGGAGAGGAAGCACTCACAGCGAAAGAAAAGCTGTTTCTAGAGCAGTACCCCGTTTGGAAGGTGCACTCAGAGGACTATTGGCCCCCATTCAATTATCGCGAATTTGGCGAGAGGAAAGGCTATGCGACAGAATTAGTACTGTTGCTGGCTCAGCAGGTTGGCGCAAAAGTTGAGTTTGTCGATGTAACCAGCTGGACAGAGGCACAAGACAAATTGAAGGCGAAAGAGCTCGATATCATTTCTAACATGACGCCGACGCCAGAAAGCAAGGAATTCGCCAAGTTCACAGACTCTAGAACGATTACCGTCACCAATGCACTCGTCTCAAGTGATACCATTAGTTCGATTACTCAGCTTTCCGATTTAACAGGAAAGTCGCTTGCGGTTGTGCAAGGGGCGGCGGAAATTCCTATTCTCCGAGAACATTATCCTGAGATCCGTCTGGTCGAAACTCAAAGCCCCCTGCATTCCATTGAAAAAGTCGTGAGTGGAGGCGTGTCGGCCGCACTTGATAGTGAACACGTTTTGCGTTTTTATCTAGAAAACTATATCGATTCGCCCCTTCGAGTGACGTCTCTTGCTGAACATGTCAACCTTGGTGTTTATTATCAAGCACTGGCTGTCCGAAATGATCGACCAGAACTCGCGACGATTCTTGATAAAGCGTATTTGTCATTGTCGCCTGAAACCATCCAATCGCTGAAACGTAAATGGCTGACGAACAATCAAACCAACAAAGTCAATGTGCTTAACTTGAGCCGAGGTGAGCGTACCTACCTGAATGAAAAGAAGGTCATACGCTATTGTACTCACCCTGATTTTCTGCCTATAGAGGGGAACTTGGATGGCAAAGCCCAAGGAATGACTGGGGAGTATGTTCAGTATTTTGAGAAAAGTCTCGCCGTAAACTTCGAACACGTGTTAAGTGCAAGTTGGAAAGAATCCCTCCAATACATCGAAGCGGGTAAATGCGATGTGCTTACGTTAACCAGCCCAAACAAGTCCCGTTTGGATTATATGACCTTTACCCAACCTTATCTTTCTTTGCCTATTGCAGTGGCTATCCATGAGAGTACCCCTTACGCCGCCGAAATCAGTGCGTTGGGGGGGCGATATATTGGTTTTAACCAAAATCATGGTCTTGCTGATGAATTCCGTGAGCGGTACTCCGAGATCAACTTTGTCCCGGTCGATTCAGCATTTGAAGGGCTTCAACTGGTCGAAAATAAAGAACTGTTTGGGTTTATCGGTGCCCTCCCAGTGTTGACCTACCATCTTCAAAACTATTTTCCAAACCTGATGATTGGAAGCCGAATGAATCAATCATTTCCGCTGAGTGTGGGTGTGAATAAATCTGAACAAGAATTAGCGGGAATCCTCAATAAAGCCATAGACAAAATGGACATTCGTCTGCATTCCTCCATTTTGGATTCATGGGCACCAGTCAATTACAAACCCGTTAGCGACAACCGGCTGGTTTGGGCGGTATTGGTTATCGGCTCTATTGCGGCGTGTGCGATGGGGTACAGTTACTACGTATTGCAAGTGAAATACCGCAAACTAGAAGAGCTGTCCACAAAAGATCAGCTCACAGGGTTGTATAACCGCTACACCATCGATACCGTTTTGGCAGAACAAGTCGCGCAATTTGGTTTTAGCCGTAAACCCTTCAGCGTTATTCTCGGGGATATTGACCACTTTAAAGCGTTAAACGACCGCTACGGGCACCTAATTGGAGATCAAGCACTGGTGACCATATCCAGAGTGTTTGAAGAAAACATTTCTGATGCCGATTTAGTCGGGCGTTGGGGGGGAGAAGAGCTGCTCGTCATCTGTTCAGGAAAAACAGAAGAACAGGCGAAGGACTTGGCTGAAACATTAAGACGCGCCATTAATGCGGAACCTTTTGAAGCGGGCATCATGAGCTGCAGTTTTGGTGTCGCACAATACTTTGCGAAGCTCTCCATAACCGATTTAATGCAAAGAGCCGACCGAGCCTTATATCACTCCAAACGAATAGGGCGAAACACCGTTACAAGCCACACCGATCTTTACCGTCAATATAAAGATGATTCGACATGATTTTTGATGAAAATTATAGCCTCCGTCCGGTTCCTTATTATGCGAGAAAGCGAACACTGGCTTTAGGTCTGGTACTGGTTGGGCTCACGCTTTTTTCTGCTAGCATGCAAGCCGGCGGTGTGGTTTGGAGTGGATTATCAACGTCAGACTTTATCTGGGTCGTTTTCGCTGGCAATGTTATGTTGGCTTTGTACGCAGGGCTGTTAGGTTACATAGGTTCAACCACCGGTCTCTCAACTCACTTGTTGACTCACTTTTCATTTGGTCACAAAGGTTCCTGGCTCCCTTCACTTATATTGGGCGGCACACAAGTTGGTTGGTTTGGCGTGGGCGTAGCGATGTTTGCCATCCCGGTGAGTAAAGCCATTGGAGTGGATGTGCGCATATTGATTACGGTGGGTGGTTTGCTGATGGTGAGCACCGCTTATTTTGGTATTTCGGCACTCGTATTCCTCTCGGCTATCGCGGTTCCATCGATCTTACTGTTCGGCGGCTATTCCGTATTGTGTGCGCTTGACACGTTTACGGTGGGTGCGCTTTATGGTGAATTGAGTTCTATCCCTAGCAAATTGAGCACAACAGAAGCATTGACCATAGTGGTGGGGACATTCATCAGTGCCGCTACGTTAACGGCAGACTTTGCGAGGTTTGCTAAAAACCATAAAAAAGCCCTGTTCGTTACTGTATTAGCGTTCTTGTTTGGTAATTCGGTTATGTTTGTGTTTGGTGCATTAAGTAGCTCTAGCATTGGTTATGCTGACTTGTTTGATGCAATGCTTGCACAGGGGTTGTTAATTCCTGCCATTGTCGTTTTAGGTCTGAATGTATGGACGACGAATGATAACGCTTTGTATGTTTCAGGGTTGGCCTTTTCGAACATCACGCAGTTACCTAGCCACCGTTTGTCGGTGCTAAATGGATTGCTTGGCACTTTATTTGCGCTTTGGCTTTATGAGCATTTTATCGAATGGTTGCACTTTCTGTCGCTCGCCATTCCCCCTATTGGTGGTGTGATCATTGCCGACTTTTTAATGCGGCGTCACCAATATCAAGACTACACGGGTATTGAGTTTCGGGAAGTGAATTGGTTTGGTATTTATGCCTTTGTGGCGGGCATTGCCGGAGGCGCTTTTTTACCCGGTGTGGTTCCCGTGAATGCCGTAATCATAGCGATGTTGTCCTACTGGATGCTACATTTGAAACCTGTGAAAGTAGCCATTTCCAGAGTGTCATGATCACAGGTTCAAGATTCAGACAATAAAAGGCAGTATTCAGAATGGATTCTCAAATCGTATTGATTGAAGACGACGATATCGTTCGCCAAGCAACCAGCCAATGGCTGCAACTAGCGGGTTTTTCCGTAACAGAATATGGTGATGGCACATCGGCAATCGAAGGCATTTCGCCCTCCTTTTCAGGCGTTATTGTCAGCGATGTGCGGTTGCCTGATTACGATGGTTTGGCCTTAATGAACGCCCTGTTGAACAGAATACCCTCAGTGCCTATTGTGTTGGTGACGGGGCATGGTGATGTCGGCATGGCAGTCAAAGCGCTGCGTGATGGCGCGTTCGATTTCCTCGAAAAACCGTTTGATCCAGATCGCTTGGTCGATACGGTGAGTCACGCCTTTTCTTCGCTGCAAGCTCATCAAGAAAGCCAGCAAAGGCTTGATTATTTGGATCAGTTAGACGGGCTAGAACAAGTTCTGATTGGGCAAAGTGACGTTATGGTGAACTTGCGCCAGCAACTGGCAAAAATAGCGATGATGGATACAAACGTCATTATTTATGGTGAAACTGGGTGCGGCAAAGAGTTGGTGGCGAATTGCCTGCATAAACTCAGCACGCGGGCCGTTCACCGTTTTGTGCCCATCAACTGTTCGGCCATTCCTGAAAACTTGTTTGAAAGTGAGCTGTTTGGTCATGAAGCGGGCGCATTTACGGGTGCAGGTAAACAACGAATTGGCAAGTTAGAGTATGCCGACAAAGGCACTGTGTTTCTGGATGAAATAGAAAGTATGCCTCTGTCGATGCAAGTAAAAGTGCTCCGAACATTGCAAGAACATACCGTCGAGAGAGTGGGGGCAAATAACCCTATTCAAATCAACCTTCGAGTGGTTGCGGCAGCGAAAGACAATCTGTTTGACCACCCCAATTTTCGTCAAGATCTCTATTATCGGCTGAATGTGGCGCAGCTTACGCTTCCACCGCTTAGGGAGCGCGATAAAGACGTGGTCATTTTGTTTGAGCACTATACTCGTCAGGCGAACTCGAAATGCCGACCTGCGACGCTCAGTGATAAACAGACGATGTTGAGTTACCGTTGGCCGGGTAACGTACGTGAATTACGAAATGTGGCGACCCGGTTTGCGCATGATGATCTTTCGGTAGCGGATATCTTGTCTGAGTCGGCGACGCTGTCTTCAGAGCCAGTCATCAACACCTTATCTCTTGCGACACAAGTGCATAATTTTGAACGAAAAGTGATCGATAAATCCCTACGCGAACACAAGGGGAACATCACCCAAGTGATGGCTGAACTGGATCTGCCAAGACGGACACTGAATCAGAAAATGCAAAAATACGGTTTAAGCCGACAGGATTACCTTTCTAAATAACCGCTTTCTCGACCTGAAAAAGACACCCTACACCTAAGGCCATTTGAGTCTATTTAACATGAGCGAAATTTTGCCGATCGTTTGGTGGAATAAGGCTCAAAGGTCAGATAATTCATTTCAAGCCATAGTTAACAAAGAATTTACATAAAATTCGATGAGCAAGATTTTGCTCATCGAATTTCACTCAAATAAGCGAAATTTTGCTCATTTAGAGGTGGGCTTGAATTGAATTGTAATGAAAACAAAAGGTTAAGTTTTGGCTCGTATGTTGCAGTAGGGAATGGAGACAACAAAAGCTCACAGGATTCAATTAAGCCACTGTGTTTGAATGAAAAGGTGAGTCAATAACTCTACATGGAGCGTAACATGTTAAAAAACACACTCGTAAAATCTCTTCTTGTCGCCACCACACTTGCGGCTTCGGTTTCGGGAGTCGCATCGGCAGCGGAAAATCGCAGCTACATTTTAGCCACCGCATCGACTGGGGGAACTTACTATCCCGTCGGGGTTGCATTGGCAACATTAAGTAAAATTAAGTTGGAACCCAAATATAAGTTTGCATTGTCTGCGATCAGCTCTGCTGGGTCGGGTGAAAACGTAAAACTGCTTAGAGAGAATGAAGCGCAGTTTGCCATTCTTCAAGGTTTATACGGTGCTTGGGCATGGAATGGCGAAGGCAAAGTAAAACAATCTGGTCCTCAGAAGAATTTACGTTCTGTCACCATGCTTTGGCAAAACGTCGAGCATTTTGTTGTGCGTTCTCAGTTTGCAAAAACAGGAACGGTGAGCGACTTGGCACAGATGAACGGTAAGAAATTCTCCATTGGTAAAAAGAATTCGGGTACAGAAGGATCGGGGCGTCAGATTATGTCTGGCTTAAACGTTAACCCAGATACATTTAACCTTGCTTACCTCGGCTATGGTGCCAGCGCCGATGCACTACAAAACGGCGCAATTGATGGCATGAACACCCCCGCCGGTGTGCCAGTCAGTGCCGTGACACGTGCTTACGCCGCGCTTGGTAATCAGATCCAAGTATTGAACTTTACGGATGAACAAATCAAAGAAGCCAACAATGGGTATGAATTGTGGACGCGCTTCGTGATCCCAGCCAACACTTACCCTGGTCAAGACAAAGACATCAATACGATTGCGCAGCCTAATTTCTTAGCCGTTCGTGATGACATTAGCGATGATGATGTTTACATGCTAACTAAAACCATCTACGAAAACCTGACTTTCTTAAACGGCATTCATAAAGCCACCAAAGCGATGGCGATTGAAAAAGCGATTTCCGGCTTGCCTGTGCCACTGCACCCTGGCGCGGCTCGTTACTACAAAGAACAAGGTATTACTATTCCGTCGCACCTTATTGTTCAATAGTTTTTGACCAATAGTTTTTGAGCAATAGCTTTTGATCAATAGCTTTTGATCAATAGCTTTTGACTCGTGGTTTTTGATCAATGGCTGTTTGGTCAACAGCGTTATCGATCAACAGCGTTATCGCTCAATAACCCTCACTGCACCCGAACTGAGTCCCCCTCGGCTCGGGTACAGTTTTTCTGCCGTACATGAGGAAAAGATCATGGAAGAAAAACAAGACGTCGAGTTGGCGCAATTTGAGTTGCCCATAAGAACGGATTTTCCGTGGCTAACGACGTTTATCACGGCTGTAGGCATTGTACTGGCTGGGCTGCATATTTGGTTTAACACCTTGGCGACGTTGCCGGAGTTGTGGGTTTCAGCCACGCATTTTGCCGGTTTTTCATTGATGTGCGCGCTGCTGTACCCTGCTCGGAAAGGCTGGAAAAAGAGCCGATTTGCACTCGCCATTGATATGGTTATTGCCGCCGCTGCGGTATCTTGTTTGATTTATATCCCACTCGCGGAAGACGCCTTGTATGAACGTGGCGTGAAGTTCGTTACGTCCGATTGGGTGTTTTCATTAATGAGTATGATCATTGTCCTTGAAGTCATTCGACGAACGATTGGCTGGTTCATACCCGTGCTGATTGTTATCTCGCTGACGTATGTCGTGTGGTGGGGGCAATGGGTTCCCGGTATCTTTCACTTTCCGGGGTTGAGTGCAGAAACCTTACTTTATCGCAGTTTCTACAGTTCCGAGGGCATGTTCGGTACGATCTCCAGAATCAGCTGGAGTTACGTGTTCATGTTCATTCTCTTTGGGGCCTTTCTTGTCCGGTCTGGTGCCGGAGATTTCATTATTGATGTTTCCCGTGCAGCAGCCAACAAAGTGATCGGCGGGCCGGGTTTTGTTGCTGTGATGGGGTCGGGGTTAATGGGATCGGTTTCGGGTTCCAGCGTGGCCAATACGGTTTCAACGGGAGTGATTACCATCCCACTTATGCAGCGAGCTGGGTTTCCTTCGAGGTTTGCAGCCGGTGTTGAAGCCGCCGCTTCAACCGGCGGGCAGTTAATGCCACCCGTTATGGGGGCTGGTGCTTTTATCATGGCATCTTATACACAGATTCCTTATGTCGATATTGTGGCTGTTTCCATCGTTCCAGCGTTGATTTACTTTCTCTCTGTCGCGTTTTTTGTTCGGATAGAGGCAAAAAGAAGTGGCGTGCATCAAGTCGAAGAGAACAGTGTACCAATACTTAAAGTGCTGGCATCTGGCTGGCATTACCTTATTCCCTTAGTCGTGCTGGTTTACTTGCTTGTTTCTGGTTTTACACCAACCTATGCTGCGGGTATCTCTATCATATCGGTTGTGGTTTCCTCTTGGTTGTCACCGAATAAAATGGGCATAAAAGCGATCTTTGAAGCACTGGCACAAGGGTCGAGAAACATGGCCACCACCGCTGTGTTATTAACGGGTATCGGGCTTGTCATCAATGTGATCAGCACAACGGGTATTGGAAATACCTTCTCGTTAATGATCAATGAATGGGCGAGTGGCTCCTTGATGGTCATGCTGGTGCTGATAGCCCTTGCTTCCTTAATTTTGGGGATGGGGCTGCCAGTCACCGCGGCGTATATCGTGCTCGGCACTTTGTCTGCACCTGCGCTTTATAACTTGATCGCTCAAGACCAATTGCTAGAAATGCTGACGTTAGGGCAACTACCCGAGCAAGCTCAAGCCATATTTATGCTGGTGGCGCCGGATCAGCTTGCCTTGTTGAATGCGCCAATGGCGGTAGAGAAAGCGCAAAGCTTGATAGCCTTAGTGCCTGCGGAATTTTTACCGACGTTGTTGGAACAAGCCATTGGGTTAGAGAGCGTTGGGCTTGCCTTGCTTGCCGCCCATTTGATCATCTTCTGGTTATCGCAAGACAGTAATGTCACGCCCCCAGTTTGCTTAACCGCGTTTGCCGCTGCAACCATTGCGCGAACCCCCCCGATGCGAACGGGGCTCACGGCATGGAAAATTGCAAAAGGGCTGTATATCGTGCCGGTTCTAATGGCCTATACCGCCTTGGTGAGCTGGGATCTCATTTCGGTCATCTCGATTGGTGTCTTCTCCGTATTCGGCGTCTATGCCCTTATCGCGGCGTTAGAAGGTTACTTGGAATCGCCTTTAAGCGCGGGGTTACGAATCGTTATCGCAACGCTTGGTGTGGTTATGATGTGGCCAGATGTGCCGCTAGCGTTGCGTGTGGCGGCCGTTCTGGTATTTGTCGGGCTATTTTATTACAGCTACCAAAATGACAAAGTGGTGGGCGAAATGGAGACCCGTTGATTTGATCTTGTTCTAGTTGGCCTTCTTCAAGCTTAATACAAACGTCATCCCGGCTTCGTGTGTGGGGGGGGCGCTTTTTTTCAGCGCTGGGAGGCTAGCGTTGTTTGTTGCCCATACCTTGCCTTGCATTTCTTTCATGCTGTTTGCGGATATTGCTAAGCCTAGCCCTAACCCTTGTCCTACCTTCTTACTGGTGTAAAAAGGTTCGAATAGGTGTTGTAGTGCGTCATCGGTTGACCCTGTACCGTTATCTCTAATATGAAGCTCAATGGTGTTGTCTAAAACCACCCCCTTGATCTTCAGGGTTGGGGCGGATGATGGATTCATCGCATCAACCGCATTGGATATCAGATTCCCAATCACCAGCGCCAGTCGATGTGGCTCCCCCAGTGCATCAGGCATCGGGTTTGGCCAACTTACGGTGACCTGAATAGGCTGGAGTGTGTCGGCATGGAGCTGAAGCACTTCCTCGGTTATCGTTGGAATGGAGAGCGGAACCAGTGCTTGAGAGCGGCTGTAAGAGAACGTTTTAAGCTCACTGGTCATTGTCGCCATCCGGTCAATTAGGCTGTCTACTAGCTTCATATTTGCCTTGAGTAAATCGGTTTCCTGACGTTCTATCAGCACGCCGCTGCTCGATAATAAGGTTCTAATGCCCGTTAAAGGCTGATTGAGTTCATGAGTGATGGCACTCGACATTCGGCCTAGTGCCGCCATTTTGCTGTTTTGAACCAGTTCATCTTGCGCGGCTTCGAGAGCCAGCGTTCTGGCTTTGACGCGCTCTTCCAATTCTAGGTTCGCTTTTTGAAGGGCGTTTTCCGCCTTTTTTCGTTTGCTGATATCGATGAGAGTGACAAGGTAACCGGATTGCGCACCAAATGTCAGGTAAGTCAGAGAGAAAAGCACGGGAAAACGAGAACCATCACTGCGCTGTGCCATCACTTCTACGGCGCTAAGTTCTGTGATGTCTTTATTTTTGTGCTGTGAGAAGCCAGATTGTTTCGATAAATCAGATTGTTTCGAGAAGCCAGATTGTCTCGAGAAATTAGCGTGTGTCGATAAACTTTTTAGCATCGACATAACCGTGGTATTGCCCACCATGGTTTCAAACAACTGCCAGGCTTCCATATGGGTGGCGAGCGGTTCAGACAAACCAAAATAGCGCAATGCCATAGGGTTGATGTAGGCAACACGGCCTTGTCCCGTCAGCATCAGCAAGCCGACATTGGTCTTCGATATGATGGTGCGTAGCTGCCTTTCTGAATCGGAGATCGCTTGTTGCAGGGCTTCCCTTGAGCGGATTTTTTGCCTTCTTTCAATCGTTAACATAATAACCACTAGGATCAACAGCATCACAATCGTGGCTATCAACATAACGGTGTTTACGGTGTCATCAAGCTCCTTGATGGGGGTTAAGTAATGAATGTTCCACTTCAAGTCATCCAAGCTTACGCTCTGAACCAAATAAGGCTGGTTTTCAATCGAAACGAGGCTCACTTCCGTGCCATCAGGGAGCAAAAACGGGCTGAACGGTGGCATGGTGTCTTTGCCAATTTGGCGTTTCAATATGGATTGAGAGCTTGTGAGGAAGAAGCGCTTTTGGCGATCACTGATCAACACAAATTCGTTGTTGGCTAGCCAAGACTCAGACAGCGTTTGAAGGTTTATCCTTGCTACCGCGATCCCAATCAAGCCTTGAGAACCGTAAATTGGGGCGGCGCGATAATAGCGTGCTTGCCCTTGAGAAAGGTAGTTCAGGGTGACCACCTCTCCTCCCAACTGCTGCATTAATGAGGTAATGGCTAAGCCATCGGATTCGCGCCATTGATAAACTGGGCTGCTACTGGCAACGAAAGCCCCCTTAAAATCGAGTAAATACCAGCCACGAGTTTGAGACGCTTTATCCAATTGAGCCAAGTAGGTTTCGACGGCATCTCTTTGAGAGACATCGCCTTCCAATAACGCTCGGCTGGGTTGGTGCTCTGCAATTAAATAGGGTAGGAAATCGTACCGTGCTAGGGTTCGGCGGATATCGCCCACATAGATAAGCAATCGATCCTGACCGCTCAGATGCGTGCTGTCTAACAACCAACCTTTGGTGGTGTCTCGGATGAAGAGCAATGTTAGGCTCATTGCCAAAACGATTAGGAGGACAATAGGCAGTTTTCGAAAGGGGTGTGACGGCGTTTTGTTCTCCATCACTGATTGTTCTCCATTACTGACGGTTCTCGGTTATTTTTCGTTCTCGGTTGCTGACGGTTCTTGGTTACTGATCGTTCTTGGTTACTGATCATGCTCGGTTACCGACGGTTCCCAGTCGCTTCTCGTCCTTAGTCACTATTTGACACTGAGTTTAGCAAAAGAACTGTCTACAACGGTTCACATGTAACAAAATTGTGAGATATGACAGAACGCTCAATAGGAGGGATGTGTGCAATATGATTACGTTGTATTAGGGGGAGGTATTGTCGGGGTATCCACAGCATGGCAGCTCCAACAAAACGAACCCAGTGCGCGGATTTTGCTTATCGAAAAGGAAAAGCAACTCGCCATGCATCAGACTGGGCACAACAGTGGCGTTATTCATGCTGGGGTTTACTATGCGCCAGGCAGTTTGAAAGCTCGGTTTTGTCGTGAGGGTGTGGATGCAACCAAGGCGTTCTGTGCGAAGCATGATATTCCGGTCGAAAACTGCGGCAAACTTTTAGTGGCAACAAATTCTGTCGAGGTTAAGCGGATGGAAGCCTTATTCGAGCGATGCCAAGCCAATGGTATTGATGTCGAGATGTTGTCTGAAGAACAGTTAAAAGCACGTGAACCCAATATTACGGGGTTAGGGGCGATCTATGTGTCGACCACCAGTATCGTCAACTACACCAAAGTCTGCATGGCCATGGCAGCAGAATTTACCGATCTAGGGGGAGAGATTCGATTCAATGCCAAGGTAACACATTTAATTGAGAGCGCTGAAAGCGTAGAAGTGTGGGTTGACGGTGGGATCGTCGACACCCAGTTTCTTGTCGCCTGTTGTGGCTTAATGGCGGATCGTGTCGCCAAGCTCATGGGGTTGCCTACCGATTTTCAGATAGTGCCTTTTCGGGGCGAGTACTATCGATTGGCGGAAAAGCACAATCAGGTTGTCAATCACCTGATTTATCCTATCCCTGATCCGGACCTCCCATTTCTTGGTGTGCATTTGACTCGAATGATCGATGGTTCTGTGACCGTCGGTCCTAATGCGGTTCAAGGCTGGAAAAGGGAAGGGTATGGGGCGCTCAATTTTAGCTTGAAAGACACCATTGAAATGATGCGCTTTGAAGGCTTTTGGAAAGTGCTTACCAAGCATTTGAAAGCGGGGCTAGAAGAAACCAAAAATTCATGGTGGAAGCCCGGCTACCTTAAGCTCGTTAATAAATATTGCCCCGCAATCGCGCTCGGTGATCTCGAACCTTACCCAGCAGGGATCCGCGCTCAGGCCGTGATGAAAGACGGCACCTTAGTTCATGATTTTTTGTTTGTGGAATCCAAACGCAGTTTGCATGTATGCAACGCACCTTCTCCAGCGGCCACTTCCGCGATCCCCATTGGGCATTACATTTGTGAGAAAGTGGCGAAGCTGAGAGATAAGAGATAAGAGAAATAGAAATCAAAATGCCTGATGGATAAGTCAGGCGTGGGTGTTTACTCGCTTTTGTTTTTTCGGACGATGACGTTACTCACTGCTACGTTTTGGTCGCGAACGGCTTACGCTTTCTGGCGGTCGGTATTTGCAGCAGGGCGAAAACAACTATGGCATAAAGCATTGCCCACCCCAAACAAGCAAACACCAACACGCAGAGCACCAAAGACAGCCAAGCCAAACCTTTTGCTGCGCCAGTCAGCAGTTTGACCGCGGATAACATCGCCAGAAGATAAATCAAGACGAAGATACCATTGGCGAGTTTAACAAACATCTCCAAATCCAGACCCACCACTCGCCCAAAAAGTAAGGAAAGCAATAGCGTCATGCTGATGACGTACGTCGCGTTTGCAGGTACGCCTCTGGAGGAAACTTTGGCTAATTTACCGTTTGGCTTATGTTGGCGAGCTTGGCTCCAAAGCATACGAGACAGGCTCTGAAGGTAAAGATTCACGCTGGCAAAACAAGCCAGAAAGGCAATAATGCTGATAACCACTCGGCTGCCTTCGCCAAACAGATGAGCGGTGATCCACGGTATTGCTCCGGTTTCCATTTCTGTAGTGCCGTAAGCGTGGAATTTCAACACAACAACCGAACACGCCCAATACGTTAACCCCGCAACAAAACACCCTAAAATGATGGCGATAGGAAAATCCCTTTCTGGGTTTTTAAATTCTTCTCCCATGTGCGCAAACGCTTCAATGCCCACAAAGCACCAAAACATCACAGCGAGAGCCGAGCCAACAGGCACCCATTCAACAGAAGAGAAAGCAGGCATGGTGAGGTCGGAAGGTTGAACGTCACCTTGCCAAAAAAACAAGATGATCAAAGTAAACAGGCACAGTGCGATGAGCGTTTGGAGTTGAGAGGACGATTTACTGCCCAATAGGTTTACGCCGAGCAGCAGCGCAACGGTAAAGCCCTCTGCGACAAATTGAGATTGCACCACTTCTGGCAGCCAAGGCTTTGCAAAGCTGGCAGCGAGTGCAACGGCTGCTGGTACGCCAACAGGAATGACCGACAAAAATAACCAAGCGACACTTCGTTCTAGCCTGGCGTTGAACGCCAGCTTAACAAAATGTGCCGTTCCACCCGCATTTGGGTGGCGGCGACCCAGCATGGCAAACGTTAAGGCGATAGGGCAAATCGCCGCAAACAGTATCACCCACGACCATAGTGACGCTTTTTCCGCAATACCTGCGGTTATGGCTGGAATCATAAATAGACCCGTACCAAGCAAAGTGGTAGAGAGCTGTCCGACACCTGAGATCAGGGTGATTTCTTTTTTGAGTTCGTGCACTGCTTCGTCCATGAAGAATAATTGGTCAACAGACTCAAGACTATATTCTTTATGCTCAATATACATCTGGCAAAATGACGAAACACTCCGTTAAAATGACACTTTTCACAGACACTTTGTCTCGGTAGCGCACGCTCTACCCGTATCAATGAGAAGAAAGGGAAACCATTGGATAAGTTTGATAAGGAAATCCTGTCGATTTTGGCGCAAGACGGTCGGCGCTCGGTCAGCGACATAGCGCGAGCAGTGAACCTGTCTCGTAGTGCCATAACGTCCAGAATAAAGAAGTTGGAAGACGATGGCGTGATTCTTGGTTATCAAGTGAAAATCGCCCCGCCAGATGCCTCATTGAGCGCCTATATTGCGCTGTATTTTGATACCTCGCGAGCCGAGTACAGTTGCGATACCTATGGCGCTAAATTGGCAGATATTCCTGAAATTAAATGGGTGCATACCATCAGTGGCGAAACCGATATGATGGTGTTTATTGAAGCGCCAACCATGAAGCGGTTGAATGAAATTCGGGATGAACTTCAGGCAATGCCTCACTTAAAGCATTTGATCACACACACCGTATTAGCAGAGTTTTTCAACCGGCGATTTTAATGTGATGCGTCTACGCTCGACCGCCTAACCACCTAACCACCTAACTACCTAACCGCGCCTCAATCAAAGGGCGTATTAGGCGTCGAGAAGTTTTGCGGTTAACCTCGCGAGCTCGGTTAATCCATTTTGCCAGCTTTTGTTGGGCTTAAACCTTGCAAAACTTAGCCTAATGCAATGGTCGTACTGTTTCGTTGTTGTAAACAGTGAACCGGGAAATAGGCTTATTTTACGCTCTGAGCAGGTTTCATACAGTAAGTCACTGTTCAAGTTTTTTGGAAATTCAATCCACACAATGTAACTGCCGTTAGACACATTCATGGAATACTGATCTTTAAGGCAATCGTGAGCATCCAGTGCTTGTGTTAACCAAGGTATGAACAGCTTTTGTTTTTTGGCGTAATGCCGACGAATTTTCATGAGGTGTTGGCGGTATTTGCCTGTCGATAAAAATTCACCGATGGCCGCTTGCATTAAATTCAACGACCCCATGTTGTCGCTCAGTAATCGCTTTTCAATGATGGCTCGGTGCTTTCCGGCAACAATCCATCCTAACCTTAAGCGTGAATCCAACGTCTTTGAAAGAGAGCTGCAATACACCACTCGATCTTTGGTGTCTAATGCCATAAGCGAAGGCAAGTGTGTGTCGAAGTACAGTTCACCAAAGACATCGTCTTCAATGATAGGAAGATCCCCAGTGACATCAAGAAGCCGTTTTCTGGCTTCCAGCGGCATCACAGAGGAGGTGGGGTTATTAAAGTTCGGTGTGACGAGCAGGGTTTTTATGGCCCATTCCTTTTGCGCGGTTATCACGGCGTCTACATCAATTCCTGTCACTGGGTGGCTTGGGATCTCGATGACTTTCAACCCCAGCGATTCCATTAAAAGCAAGTTCCCAAAATAGCCCGGCGACTCGACAGCGACGATGTCTCCGGGGGAGGTTAAAGCTTGTAAGCATAAACTGATCGCTTGCTGCGCACCGTGAGTGACCAAAATATCGGATTTTGTGCAGTCGATGTCGTTGTCTAGACAAAGCTTTCGGAGCTGGTCGACAAGCTTGTCGTTGCCTGGCGGGAGCTGGTAATGACAGGGGATATGAGCTTGGTAGCGGCTTTGCCTGCCTATTTCGGCGTACAATGAGCGAATGGCAGGAAAGTCGGTGTCGGGGTGCGCGCAACCCGCGGGCATGAGGTGAGCACCAAGAGGGGTTTTCAAAATAGACTTGGTTTTAGACAGCAGGTCAACGTAACCCGGTGCTTCGATGTGGGCATTGAGCGAGGGTTCCGATTCACCACGAACCCGATACCCAGAACGTGCTTCGGCGTATAAGATTCTCGCGGCTTCCAGCTCTTGATACGCTCGAATAACCGTGTTTCTTGATACCGACAGTTCAAGGCTTAGCGCTCTAATGGATGGGACTTTTTCACCGCTGATCCATCGATTTTTGGCAATTTGAGTATGCACATACTTAATAACGTCTTGGTATTTTTTGCTGTTCATCCGTTTGCCTTACTCAATCTGTACCCATTAATTTAGCCTTAACTGTACCTTTTTTGAATATCTGTATCCAATACAGTAAACCAAAAGGAGAAAGCTATGCCGTTAAGTCTTATACCGTGGGTATTTGTTGTGTTATGGGCCTCAGGATTTGTTGGATCTAAGTTGGGGTTGCAATTTACCGATCCTGCCACTTTGCTGACCGTTAGAACGGCATTGAATGTTGTCGTGTTAGGCGTGTTGGTCGTATTGCTTAAGCGTAAGGCCCTTAGCCCTAACAAGGCATTTCACGCCTGCATCTCTGGGCTTATGATTCACGGTATGTATCTTGGTGGCACCTATGTTGCTATTAAACTCGGAATGCCAGCCAGCCTGAGTGCCTTATTGGTGGGGTTACAACCGGTTCTAACGGCAGTTGTTTTGGTCTCGGTCGGTACTGCCTTTTTACGCTGGTATCAATGGCTGGGCTTAGCGCTAGGGCTCGTTGGGATCTTTTTGGTATTGAATGGAAAAATAGAATGGGTAGAGGCGACCAATCAAGGGGGGGCATTTTTCTCTATTGCTGTTGCTTTGATGGGAATAACGTTTGGCACGCTTTATCAAAAGAAATTCTGTAACGGGACCGATTTGGTGACCTGTGTGACTTGGCAATATCTCGCAGCGTTGATTGTTTTCACTATGGCTGCCTATGCTTTCGAACCGCTTATGATAGATTGGACACTGACGTTCGTCGCAACGCTGACATGGTTGGTCATTGTGGTTTCGGTATTGGCGGTGTTGCTGCTGCTCTATATGGTGGATCATGGTGAGTCAGAAAAAGTGGCGTCTGTATTTTACTTAGTGCCTCCTGTTACCGCCGTGCAAGCTTGGCTTCTGTTTGACGAGCGTTTCGATATGACCGGCGTGATTGG
Organism: Vibrio sp. S9_S30; assembly: GCF_014694455.1. Classification (GTDB taxonomy): domain Bacteria; phylum Pseudomonadota; class Gammaproteobacteria; order Enterobacterales; family Vibrionaceae; genus Vibrio. Next base: position 154,328 of record NZ_JAAUWT010000006.1, read on the forward strand.
CTTCGGACTTGCCGCCTTAGCTGTCTATTTGGTCGGTGCGGGCAAACCGTCACCCGCTCCCTTAGAGGAAAGTAATAGATCCAAATTGGCTTCTTAAACGAAGCCTAACAGGCTTACGTTAGCCATTTGAATACCACCGCAGGCTAACGGTTAAGGTTGAGAAACTAAGGCTTAGAATCTAAGGCTTAGAATCTAAGGTTCTAAGGTTTAGGCTCAGGGCTCGTATCGTAACTAAGGCCTTGGAACGTCACCAGTCTCAACATATAGGGGTCTAATTTCTCTTGCACGGCTTTATCGACTTCGTCTTCCAACTGTTTTAGGTCGGTCTGGTTTTGGTTAAGTTTTTGCTCAAGCACTGACTTTTCCTCTTCCAATTTTATTCCGGCATTTATTGCGTTGGTGAGATTAGACCAAGCCGCCAATCGGCTACCATCGCCTTGAGAAAGCAACTTAGGATCGGCTTCTAATTGATTTTTCCAGTAGCTTTCCATGTCTGACAGCTTGTCTAGGTTTCGACTTTGGTGAGGAACGCATAAGCCGCTGCCGTCTCTTGTGTCTTCAGAGGCACTTTTTAGTGTTTTGCAAAGCTCTTCCAATTTGTCTTCCACGTTACCTTTTAGGACGGTCAGCTTTTCATTCAATTCATCACGATTATCCAAAGGTTTTCTGTTTTCAATGTCGGATTTTTTGTTGGCATAACTCTGTTTAACCTTTTCAAGGGTCGAGATCATTTCTTGCCTCAGGGACGCGACCTGCTTCTCTGATAGGGTGTTTGAAGTGCTGGATGAATCACCGAATGCAATGCTTTCCGCATACGCAATGAATCGCTTGGATTTATCAAGGCTTTCTAACGAAATGGAGGAGACATTCCCCGCCGCGAGCTTGGTGGCTGTGGAAAGCGCTTGAAAGGAAAGATCTTGGTACGCTTTCAACAATGCTTCGGGGTTGGAGTCGAAGCTTTTTAGTGACCAGTTTCCTATTTCATCTTTCACAAACGCTGTAGCGACGTCCCCCATACCTGAGCTATGGACATGGTTAATTCGTTGCCAGTATTGTTCATTTAACAAACCATCAGCCATGTTAGGCTTGGCAAAACCTGTTTTTCTACCGTAGTCACATTGCCAATTATTGGTTTTTGGGTCGGTTGACTGGTAGCAGTATTCGATAAACAAAGAAGGCGAAGCTTCAGCCAAATAGGCGCTCAAAGGCAGCAAATGGCGATCTTCTCCTTTAATTTGCTGCAATAGCAATTCGCTACGTGCCAGTAAACTGCGAGCAATCAAAGCCGTGTGTTCTGCGTTTTTTATTTCTGTCGCGGATGTTGTGATCTTGATTGGATTCGGTTTTTGATTGCCTTCTTGCCCTTTTCCCTTTTCAACGGTTGTTTTCGTGGCTTTTATCGATGTCCCTGTAATGGTTTGATCCAGTTCATACGTCGTGACTTTTTTACCATCATCGACGGTGTTCGTTACCTTCTTGTTTGAGCTTATGTTTGGCCACAATGCTCTAGAATAAATGTCCTGAAGTACTTTGCTGGCACATTTGGCATAGTTTTCTAATTCTGTTTTTAGAACGGCACTTTTGCTGAAAGTTAGAGATGTGAAGGACGACGCACACAATCCTTCCAACGAGCGACGTAAGACTTGTATTTCTTGCCATTGCACTTCTTTCGATTTGGACAGTGGACCTTGGTACACGTCTACCTCCACTTCCATGGAGCTTCCTTTATATGGGTTTACTAAGGTTTTTACGGCAACACAGCCTGAAAGTGCCGTGATTACAGAGAGTAAAACAATTAGCTTCGTCATTTTCATTCTCCCTAATCCTGATTATTGGTACTACCATTGGCATCTTTAAAAGACTGAATAAGGACGTCCAGTTTATTTTCCCATTCCTCTTTTGACTTGAGATAGGTGTTTTGCGACTCAAGTGCGCGTTGCACCTCTTGTTGAAAGGGTTTTTCATTGAGCCGAGTTTGACTGTGCGCTTGCGTCATTTTTTGAGATAGCTTCGTCATGGTCGAGATCAACGGCGCTTCTGAGGTATACATGGCGAGCAACAATCTTTCTTCTGGGTCAAAATGCTTCCAGCCTTCAGGACCAAGAATGAGAAAACCGTGATTTCGGGAAAAACCGGGTGGACAATCGCTGCGTGTGTAGGCGCTAGCCGATTGGACACTGGGTGAGTCGATGCGCTGTAATTTACTGTGGTGTTTTTCGATGGTTTTGGAGTCCAGAAGCTCAAAAAAGGGAGAGTTGAAAGAGCTAAAACTGAGGATATTGTTATCAAGATCTTTATTGATTTTGTCACGCTGATCATCATTTAGGTTTCGAAACGTTTCGGAATTTTTAATTTTTTTCGATTCTTCATTGGATAACTCGAAAGGTGGTTCCACTTTATTCCCATAAAGAAACCGGAATATTTCGCTTCGTGCATTTTCAAGCAACCCAAGTTGACGTTGATATGAGTCAATGAGTGTCTGATTTTTAACGTTATTTTTCGCCTGTTCCTTGTCTAGCTTTTCTGCGACGGTTTTTATTTCAGCATTGATGGTGTCTAACTTAGTTTGCTGTTCATTAGTGGTGTTAATGCTTGCGGTGCTGCCGACTGACGCTGTTTTTATTTCTTTGCTGGTTTTATCGTACATGACGTGAGTGGAGAAGGGGTCAATTTGATTTGCCAGCAGGGTTCCAGCTTCAAACTTCACCGCATTCCAAGGGTGCGCTTTACCCGTGAGTGTAAACCGATATAAGGTGTCGCTAAGCATGTAACCGTTATTGGTAGAGAGGATAGAGTCTTTTGCATTTCTTAGTATTCTTGGCTTGGGTGGTTCACAAGAATTGATCACTCGAAAGAAATAGTTGGTTTTAAATCGGACCCACTCATCTTTATTATCTGGTTGACTTCCCTCGCGCCATTTGACATTGGACGACATGCATCCTGTCAAAATGAACGTACAAAGAACGATTGAAAGTCCCGTTTTGCTGAACATCTCTGCCTCCGTGCAATTCGTTCAACTGCTTTGAGTTCCATGTAAGTCGATTGAATATTATAAATTCTTCCCAGTGCATATTTGTGAACAAAGTCTAATAAATTGCTGTAATGTTAAATTTATGTAAATTTTATGAGGGGAGAGGTTACAGCAATGAGTAAAGAAAACTTGCAAGCCAGCAGTGCGAAATGAGAGAGTGACACCGGAATCATAACGATATCAAAGGACGAACAATGACATTAAGCGTTTGGCTCTCTTTATTCGCGATTTGTTTACTGGGTGCGATGTCACCAGGACCAAGCTTAGTGACTGTCTCTAAGCATGCGTTAGCAGGTGGGCGAAGGAATGGTCTTGCGGCGGCTTGGGCGCATGCGTTTGGCATTGGGATCTATGCGTTGATTACGATTATTGGTTTGGCGGTTGTTTTGCAACAGTCTCCCATTGTGTTTAAAACCATCTGCTATTTGGGGGCGGCGTATCTCGCTTATCTCGGATTTAATGCTCTGCGTTCCAAAGGTGGGGTCGCGGCGCGTTTAGAAGCGGGAGAATGTGTGTCTGTTTTTACTTCTGCTCGAGAAGGTTTTTTAATTTCGATATTGAGCCCCAAAATTACCCTTTTCTTTATTGCTTTGTTTAGCCAATTTGTTGTGTTAGGAAACGAGCTGTTTAATCAAGTGGTGATTGTGGCCACCCCATTTATTGTGGACGGCTTGTGGTACACACTCATTACGTTGTTGCTCTCTATGCCTTTAGTGATCGACAAAATTCGCCAAAAAGCGGTATTTATTGATCGTATCTCAGGGATCATTCTGATTGGATTGGCAATCCGTGTTGTGTGGGTCGTTTAAGTTCACACTTTTTCTACTGCCCATCAGTCAGCTATGGCTTCAAGCTTGTTGGAATCCCCCTCTCATTTCTCTCATATCTCGGTGCTATCGAGCGTCCAAACCCATGCCAACTTTTTGGCCTATTTGGTTTGTTTGACCATATAGTCTTAGTTTTATATGGCTTTTAGCCTATCAAACTAGGTATATATGATTTTAATTTCTGTAAATGTAGTTATTTTAAGCAAATAAAGTGAATAATTCGGTTTGTTTTGCTTTACTGTAGTAGAAGCTAGTGAAGCAGTAGGAAACTGCGCTGTATTTAATGTTAATTGCGCGATACCCAAGCCACCTCAAGCAGCTTGGTTTAGTGAGAATTAACTGGCATTACACTCATGTGTTTTTAATGATGGGTTTTGTAAAAAGCGAAGACGTAGGCGCTTAAGTCATTCTCGCTTTTCTGCTCAAGTAATGAAAACCGTTGGTGTGGCATGGAGTACTGGCACTCAAGGAGGATAGAGTGGAATTAAGGCAAGCGAATTATCAAGATTACGAGCGAATTGCACACTTACACGCGAAAAGTTGGCAACAACATTATCGTGGTTTGGTGACCGATGCTTATATAGAGCAATACGCAGAAAACAATAGAGTCGTTGTTTGGCAAACACGTCTGACCAACCCATCGTTTAATCAAAACGTCCTCGTGCTAGAAAACGAAGGTGAACTGTGCGGGTTCATTTGCGTTTATGGTAACCACAATTTTGAATACGGAACCATTATCGATAACTTACACGTGGACTTGGCATATCAAGGACATGGTCTAGGCACTAAATTAATGTTAGAAGCGGCTAAGTGGGCGGAAAAATACTTCCCAGATTCAGGCGTTTATTTGGAAGTGCTGGAGCAAAATGTTGCAGCGAAACATTTCTATTTGGCACTTGGCGCAACGCAATCTCACTTGAGTGATTGGAGTGCACCATGTGGCAGTAAGGTGAAAGAAGCTGTTTTTACTTGGTCTTCACCTTCGGTGTTACTTAGGAAAGCCGAAACGTTTATTTAATGTACAGACGCTCAAACAAACGAAGGCGAGGGCTCAAGAGGTTTTGATCGAACCTAGCTGTAGAGTTTGTTGGTGGCTTAACTCGTTAAAGCAATGACATCGAACCGATAACAGTTCGTATCATCTGAATTAGGATCGGTTCGATAACCCCCCAATTTTAGGCGAAGAAACAACGATGCAAGGTTGCTTTTCTCGACCCTTCCAAATACAGCCACGATGGTTTTAGCCGTCAGTCGTTCGGTTAACAATATGGGCTGATCATGGGGTTTCACGAAGATGGGATCATCGATATTTATTTGGCGGCTCCGAAGCATAAACGCTTTTACCCATAATGTAGGTCTCACATACGGTTCTGTCGTCCCCTAGGCTCATCAACACAAACAATTTTTCGTCCAGCGTTTTGGTTTGGTTCATGCGAAATTTCATCAGGGGCGTGGCATGCAGATCCAACACCACAAAATCCGCCTCTTTGCCTTTTTCTAGGTTTCCAATTTTATCTTCTAGATGCAATGCTTTTGCCCCACCAAGTGTGGCTAAATAAAGCGATTTTATCGGGTGAAGCTTTTCTTGCTGTAACTGCATGACTTTGTAGGCTTCGCTCATGGTTTGCAGAATGGAAAAGCTGGTTCCTGCGCCCACATCGGTGCCCATGCCTACCCGAACCCCAAGTTTCTCCAGCTTAGATAACCGAAACAAACCTGAACCAAGAAAGAGGTTAGAGGTGGGGCAAAAGGCAATCGCAGATTGAGTCTCCGCCAACCGCTGGCACTCAGTATCCGATAAGTGAATACCATGAGCAAACACCGAGCGTTTGTGCAGTAAACCGTAGTGGTCGTACACATCCAAATAGCTCTTCCTTTCTGGGAAAAGATCCAGTACCCATTCAATTTCCTTTTTGTTTTCAGAAAGATGTGTATGCAGGTAAACGTCTGGGTACTCTTTTAAGAGCTTACCAACTGTAGCGAGTTGTTCGTTGGTGCTGGTGGGGGCAAATCTAGGCGTTACTGCGTAATGCAGACGAGCGCGTTGATGCCATTTTTCGATAAGGGCTTTGGAATCGGCGTAGCCCGACTCGGGGGTATCGGTCAGCGATTCTGGCGCGTTTCTGTCCATCAACACTTTACCCGCAATCATTCTGAGGTTCCGCTGCTCCGCTTCTTCAAAAAACACATCGACCGATTGTTTATGCACAGTGCCAAACACCAAAGCCGTGGTAGTGCCGTTGCTCGCTAGCTCGTCCAAGAACAGTTTGGCGACTTGCCGTGCGTAGTCGGGATCTTTGAATCTCAATTCCTCTGGAAAGGTGTAGTTTTCCAGCCAATCCAATAGCTGCTCACCATAAGAGGCGATCATCCCAGTTTGTGGGTAGTGAATATGGGTATCAATAAAGCCTGACGTGATCAGCTTGTTTTCAAACTGCGTTATATTGATAGAAGGTGGCAACGTAGGTAAGAGGGTGCTTGCATCGCCGATGTGATCAATGATGCCCTCTTTAACGACAATTATGCCGTCTTCAAAATACTGATACGAGTTTTCCAGCCCCACTTCCTGTGGATCGGCCACACTGTGCAGCACCGCGCTTCGAAAAGCATGCGTCGTGGTTGTCATGTTGCTTCCTTTAGATTGAAGCTTGTTTTTGCTGTGTGATGCATGGTTTTGTCTCGCATGAGCGCGTATTGCCTTGGTTGTTCGGTGCCGATTGTTCTGCTTGCTGGTAATGGGCGATGAGTTCGCCAGCGACCGACACGGCGATTTCCTCAGGTCGTTTCCCAGGGACATGGCGGATGCCGATGGGGCTGGTCATCTTGGCGAGCTGCTGATCGCTGTAACCTCGCTGTCTTAGCCGCATATCGAATTTTTTGCGCTTGGTCGATGAACCTATGACACCAAAATAGGTACTGTCTCCTCTATCAAGGATAGCTCTTGTGAGGTCAAAATCGAGTTGATGGTTGTGCGTCATGACCAGAAAGTAGCTGTTTTCATGAGCAAACGTCACTTCACCGACTGGGTCGTCACTGACAAGTTGCTTTATGTTTTCAGGCAGATGTGCGGGAAATTCATGCTCACGTTGATCGATCCACGTGATATCGAAATCCAGTGTGGCGATCACGTGGACCAGTGCCTTAGCAACGTGACCTGCACCGAATAAGTACAGGTGGCGCTGACGGGTGCCTATCGGCTCAAAACATAAGGTTGCCATTCCACCGCAACATTGCCCCAAGCGGGCTCCAAGATTAAAGGTATCGACTTTTACTTCGGTCGCTTTCTCTTCCAGCATGGCGCGACTCACCTGAGTGGCAATGTGTTCAAGATGCCCGCCACCAATCGTAGCAATCAGCCGGTCGGCGGTGATCAGCATCTTCGTTCCCGCGCCTCGGGGCACAGACCCGCGCTCATTTAGCACGGTTACCATCACACAAGGTTCGTTTGCGCTTTCGAGTTTTGCCAGTTCTTGAATCCAGTTGTCGCCGTACATGACGCATTCCTCTCAGTAAAGCGGTGACTAGGCCGTTTTCTTGCTTGCTTTTATTTTCGCGCTTTCACGCACTTTCTCTATCGCCATGAGTACCCGTTCTGGTGTGGCTGGCGTATCCAAGTGAGGACGGATGCTTCCACCTACGCCGTTTTCTTCAATGACGTATCGAATGGCATTTTTTAGCGCACTCCACACCGACATGGCGAGCATGAATGGCGGTTCACCTACGGCTTTAGAGTGGAAGACCGTATCTTCCGGATTTTGCCGGTTTTGCAGCAAATGCGTTCTGAAGTCGATGGGCATATCCGCCACTGCGGGAATCTTATAACTGGCGGGACCGTTAGTTGTCAGCTTGCCATCGTCATTCCAGACCAGTTCTTCCGTTGTCAGCCAGCCCGCGCCTTGCACAAAAGCGCCTTCAATTTGGCCAATATCGATCGCGGGGTTCAGTGAAGCGCCGACGTCGTGGAGTAGATCGGCGCGCAAAATTTTGTACTCGCCAGTTAAAGTGTCGACAATGACTTCTGAACAAGAGGCGCCGTAAGCAAAGTAGTAAAACGGCCTACCTTTGGCTTTTTCGTGATCGTAATAGATCTTCGGGGTGCGATAGAACCCAGTACTCGACAGCGAAATTTGGTTGAAGTACGCCAACTGAATGAACTCATCAAATTCGATGAGGTGTTCACCTGCTTGGATGATGCCGTTTTTGAATTGGATGTCTTCGGGGTTCACTTTGAAATGTTCGCTGGCGAAATTCACTAAGCGTACTTTGATGTGTCGTGCAGCATTTTGGGCCGCTTTGCCGTTTAAATCGGTGCCCGAAGACGCCGCCGTTGGGGAAGTGTTGGGGACTTTTTCGGTGTTGGTGGCGGTGATTTGTATGCGGCTGATGTCCACCTGAAATTCCTCCGCGACGATTTGCGCCACCTTGGTATTTAAGCCTTGTCCCATTTCTGTGCCACCGTGATTTAGGTGGATACTGCCATCGGTGTAAATGTGAATCAACGCCCCCGCTTGATTCAAGAAAGAGGCGGTAAAGGAAATCCCGAACTTAACTGGCGTGATCGCCAATCCTTTTTTCAGAATCGGGCTGTGTTTATTGAATTTGGCGATCGCTTCACGGCGTTGGTAGTAGTCGCTGCTTTCAATCAACTGTTCGGTGATGTCGGGCATGAAGTCGCTGTCTTCCACCGTTTGGAAATAATGGGTAACGTTGCGATCCTCTTTTCCGTAGTAGTTGGCTTGGCGTACTTCCAATGCGTCTTTGTTTAGGTAAGCGGCGATGTCGTCCATGATGTGTTCAATGGTCATCATGCCTTGCGGTCCACCAAAGCCCCGAAATGCCGTGTTGGATGCCGTATTGGTTTTACAGCGATAACCCGTTACCGTCGCATCACCTAAGTAGTAGGCGTTGTCTGAATGGAACATGGCGCGATCGACAATTGAGCTCGATAAATCGGGTGAATAACCGCAGTTACCAGCAACGTCGATCTCGATGCCTGTGAGGGTGCCGTGATCGTCAAACCCCACTTTATATCGGTTATAGAATGGGTGGCGCTTTCCCGTCATCATCATGTCTTCGGTTCGGAACAAGCGCATTTTGGTTGGGCGACCTGTTAGCTTGGCTATCACTGATGCCATACAAGCAGGGTAGGAGGATTGGGTTTCCTTTCCGCCAAACCCCCCGCCCATACGGCGTACATCAATCAGCACTTTGTGCATGGGAACGCCTAAAACGCTAGCAACCAACTTTTGGATTTCGGTTGGGTTTTGAGTGGAAGAATGGACGATCATGCCGTCGTCTTCAGTGGGCATCACCGTGGCGATTTGCGTTTCCAAATAGAAATGTTCCTGCCCACCCACATGCAAGCTGCCTTCAAGAACATGTTTGGATTGGGCAATGGCGGCGTTGGCATCGCCTCGCTTTTGCTGATGGGTAGCGGTGACAAATTGCTTTTTCTCTAACGCTTCTTCTATATCTAAAATGGCTGGCAGGATGTCATACTCAATAACCGCTGCATGCGCTGCTTTTCTTGCGATTTCAAGGTCGTTGGCGGCTACGGCAATCACAGGTTGCCCAACGTATTCGACTGTGCCGTCGGCGAGTAGAGGATCCCCTGGTAGGATCGCCCCAATATCTAGATTCCCGGGCACATCTTGGCTGGTAATGGCGATAGCAACGCCGTCGAATTCATAGCATGGCGTAAGGTCAATGCTGAGTATTTTGGCGTGTGCGTGGGGGCTTAGCAACGCATAGGCGTGAAGCTGATTCGGGAATTCCAATTTATCGTCGATGTATTTGGCTTCTCCTGTGACCTGCATGGCAGCACTGTCGTGTTTCACGCTTTTGCCTACCCCGGTTTCCAGGTCTTGTTTGAACAACGCCATCATTTCTTCGTGGCTCATGGATGTTTTCGGCGCGTTAGACATAAGAGGTTACCTGAGTTTCGATGGTACTGTTTGGGTGAACGGATTCTATATAGAAGCGTCGAAGCAGGTTTGCTGCACATAATGCGCGATATTCCTTGGTCGCACGGAAATCGCTGAGGGGCTCGAAGTCGTCCACCAAAGTTTTCATTGCCTTGTGTACCGTTTCTTCCGTCCAAGCTTCACCCAGCAGTGCTTGTTCGCAATGTGTGGCTCGTTTTGGTATTGCGGCCATGCCACCAAATGCGATGAGTGCTTGTTTCACCATGCCATTCTCTATGGTGAGATTAAACGCGCCACAAACGGCTGAGATGTCGTCGTCTAAACGTTTTGACACTTTGTATGCTTTGAACGTTTGTTCTGATGACAGAAGGGGAATATGGATAGATTCTATAAACTCACTGGGTTGCTGCACCGTCACTTTGTAACTTACGAAATAGTCTTCTAGTAACATGAGACGGGAAGTGTCGCCACGGCGCAGTGAGATTCGAGCCCCTAACGCGATGAGTAAAGGAGGCGTATCGCCAATCGGAGAGGCATTGGCAATGTTACCACCTAGGGTGCCTTGGTTACGCACTTGAAGAGAGGCAAATCGATGAAGCAATTCTCCGAAATCAGGAAAGTGTTGGGCGAGTGATTGGTAGGCGTTATTGAGTGTCACGTTCGCCCCCAGTATTAATCGATTGTCTTTCAGTTCACAGAGCTTCATGTCGGTAACCGTCGCGACGCTGATCAGGGTTTCGATAGGGCGTCTAAATTGGGTCACTTCCAGCGCAAGGTCGGTTCCGCCTGCAACCAACTTAGCACTAGGATGGCGTAAATACAGCGCAGCCAATTCGTCGGTGGTGGTCGGTAAGAAGGCATGGTGTTCGCCGCACTGCAATTTGCCTTCTTCACTCGACAGCGCAGTGAGCTTGGCAATGGTTTTTTCTTCCAAGTCCGAAAATTGGTCTTTGAGTTGTTGATTGCGGCTAAGCGACAGTGCCGCTTCAATGATAGGTCGGTAGCCCGTACACCGGCAAAGATTACCAGCAAGCGCTTCCATGACATCGTGTTTGGTTGTTGTGGGTTTATTCTTGATGAGTGCAAACATCGACATGATAAAGCCCGGTGTGCAAAAACCGCATTGTGAGCCGTGATAGTCAACCATCGCTTGCTGTATAGGGTGCAAGCTTCCCTCTGGGTTTTTTAGATCTTCTACTGTGATCAATTGCTTTCCGTGTAATGAGGAAACAAAAGTCAGGCACGAGTTTATAGATTGATAAACCAGCTTTCCGTTTACAACTTCGCCTAAAACAACGGTACAGGCACCACAGTCTCCAGAACCACACCCTTCTTTTGTTCCGGTTTTATGGAGTTGTGTCCGTACGTATTGCAAGACGGTTGTGTTCGGCGACACATCCTTAATGTGTTTCACTGACTGATTAAGCAAAAACGAAATCACGGTGTCTCCTAGCATCAAAACAAGCAATTAAAGCTGACCTATTGGTCAAGTTTTAATTAAATTGACTAATTGGTCAACATTTTGTTGACATTTTTGATACATTTATTTTCGATGCATTTATTGCGCTGTAGGGGGCAGTGAGTGGCGATGCAGCGTTGTGTTGATGCAGCGTTGTGTTGATACCCTCCAAGTGCTTAGAGAGAAGCTCTATTTTATGTTTTCAGGGTTGTTATATTTCAGTGTTTTTATATTAGGTATATCAGCTAAAGGAATAAGGCATGATTTAACATGAATGATTGGGTTATGGTTGATTTAAAGGATGGTTAACCATTATAAAGTTGAAATATTGTATAGAGTTGAAAGATTAGCCGTGTAATACACTACATTGAATAGTGGATACTAGTGATTGCCCATATTTAATGTTTTTTTTTCTTCTCTTTCCTTACTTTATTTTTCTAACGAGAACAATATTAAGTTGTTGATATTTATTGTTTTATTGTAACCTTTCAGGTTGATTTTGGTTTAAAGTAAATGAATTCAGGTTTGCTTATTTGTTTTTATAATATGAATATTTTTGTTTTTTTAAACTTTTATTCGTGAGGGAAATAAATAAATATTCGGTTACATTTATTTCTTTTGTAATTTAATTTAATTTATTTTTCTATGTATATTTGAGATTAAGGTTAGTGAATAATACCGCCCAAATAAACAGACATAGAGAAGTAATAATGAAGAAATATCTTGCAGTAGCAATGTCAGCGGCTTTATCTCTGCCAGCGGCAGCGGCTCATACAGACATTGATGGGATGGACTTTGGTCCATTGGCATCGCTTGTCGGCACATGGAAGTCGGTCGAATCAGGCGGTGTGGACATTGCACCTGCACAGAAGGGGACTCCGCAAGGTGAAGGTGCTCCAGCGGTAACGCCATTTTATGAAGTGATAACATTTGAAGTGGCCGCTGATGCAGTTAATGCGAGCTCGCAAAGCCTTGTTGCTCTGTATTATAAGCAAGAAGTGTTCAGAAAAGCAGACGACTCCAAGTTTCACGATCAGCGTGGCTATTTTATTTACGATGCTGAAAACCAAGTTGTTTACAACTCTTTCTGTGTACCTCGTACCACGTGTGTAACGGCAGAAGGGCAAGCAGGTAAGCAGATGACACTTACCGCATCTGAGCGTGGGATTGCGGAATCCAATTTTATGACGAACAATGCCACCACAACGGGCTTCTCCATGACGCTCTCAATTGAAGATGAAAAACTGACTTACTCGCAAAATACGGCTTTGACTATTTATGGAAAAGCGATGGCGCACACGGATACCAGTACGTTGTATAAAGTGAAGTAACACGCATACCTGAAATTGTCAGAAGAGTAAAAGCCCCCATATTTTATTGGGTGCTTTTTTTTTGTGTGTAAGAAGAGTGCCTAAAATAATATGCATAAGTATTTGGGGTTATTGTTAAGGCAAAAGCGTTACAATATTCGGGGTATGGGCTAATTTTATTATAAATCTCTTCAACCATTTCTTTATCCTAATAAAAATGGAATCCCAGACAGTGACGCTGTAATTAAGGAGGGTTGTTTTCATATCTTAATTATTTCAGGTTAAATATCAAAAGTGAGCTCTTTTGGAAATGTTTCTTTGACTTTCTACCTACATTATTTCATGTTTTGTTATAATATAACATAGCTATTGATGTGGATTTTAATCTATTTTTACAGTGTTATCTCTACGTTATCTTTCAGGTGTTTTTAAATTAAAATAAGGTCAAGTTGTTGTTTTTTAAGGTTATTTTATTATATTTTCAATTGTTTTAGTTCAGTGTTCTAGAGATTATTTATGCCCAATTTCAAGAAATTTATCATTTCATTAAATTCTTTTTTTGATATCCATTCCTTCTTTGCAAAGAAGGGATAAATCAACGAAAATAAGCGAGTTTGTTATTTGCATTTATAAAATTCTACAATCATATTATTGCTCCCGCTTCGTAGGGTTCTTATATAAATCATGAGTATTTGTATAAGTTAACTCATGTTGAAATATTGTTTTTATTTAAGTTATAAAAGCCAGTTTAATATAGGTCTATGACTATTTGGCGTATTGTACCGTTTAAAAATTGATATTTTAATTAGAAGTGAAATCTGAAATATATGGAGAAAATAATGAAATTTAACGTAGTGATTCCAATATCCGTATTGGCTATGACTCCTCTTATTGCATTTGGCGAAAATGAAGTAGAGATAAACGCGGAGATACCGACTATCGATACTCAGCAAACCCATATTATAGGTACCAATGACTTTGTTACTTATGATGTAAAAGCGCTGGAAGGTGGCGATACTGCTGTTTTCCAGGGCGATATTATTCTGGGCCCAGCGGAAGAGGTTCAAAACTACGGCATACCGCCAATGGAGTTAGTTGATGAAAATGATAGGCGGGGACGTTCGGCATGGTCTGGATTCGAGAAATGGCCTAATGGTGTGGTTCCTTATACTATTTCGAGCAGCCTCCCAGCGAAAGATGTGGCTGGTATTAAGGAAGCGATGCGCAGTATAGAGAGTGTATCGAAAGTACGTTTTGTTGAAAGAACCAATCAAAAGCATTATGTCAGGATTATTCGTGATAAAGGGTGTTACTCAAAAATAGGTTATGAGCGCAGAGTCCAACCATTATCGATTGGTAAGGGGTGTGGAAAACCGGGTATTGTGGCTCATGAACTTTTGCATACGTTGGGCTTTTTTCATACGCACCAACGCGCTGACCGTGATAAGTATGTCACTATTAATTGGGGGAATATTAGACAGGGTATGGAGTTCAATTTCCAAAAGCGCGGTTCGGTGTCAACATCTGCTGGTCCATATGATGTTCGCTCAATCATGCATTACCGTGCTTGGGAATTTGGGGATGGTCGTGTGACAATATCGTCTAAAGATCCCTCTGTACCCAATAACCAGATAGGGCAGCGTCAGAGCTTAACGAAGCATGATATCAGTGCGCTGCAAAAGATGTATGGAGCCAATGATGCAACAACAAAAACCTATAATCTTGATCCCATTAGTAAAATCGCTACCAAAGTGAGTGTGAAGAAGAGCGGGTGGCAACAGTACGTTCAGGAGCTTTCCAGTGGATACAAAACGTTGACCATCACCACATCTGGTGGGACAGGTGATGTCGATTTGTATGTGAGAAAAGGCACTCTACCTAACCGTAGCTCATACGACTGCCGTTCTCGGCATAATGGCAGTGCGGAAAGCTGTGTGATTAATTCTCCAGCAGAAGGAAAGTGGTATATTGGGTTATATGGTCATCGTGCTAGTTCTGGCGTGACTGTTACTGTTAAAACGGAGTAGCGACTCCTTCCACTTAAATTGATATACGAAAGAGCCAGCTTCTTTGCAGGGAGCTGGCTTTTTTATTCGTGGCGTTTGCTTTGAGCTTATAAACTGGTATTGGAAGTGAGGCTTAAATCTTAGATACGTTGTAACCGGACTCACGCAGTAAATCTCTTTCTTGTTTGATCAGTTGTGCCCTATCTTCGATAAGTTCATGAAGTGCTTGGGAGGGCTGAGAAGCAAATGTTTTAAATTGATCAAACGAAGAAGCTTGCTCAACGGTTTTAAGCATTGTGCTGACAGCGTTGCGCGCTTCACATGGGTCGGATTCTGTTTTGAAATAGTCAACACTGTGCACCGCTTCTTTCATTTCGGCAAGCAGCTCGGCAGGGCTATTGTCTAATGCAATTAACATGTAATTATCGAGAACACGCTTCGCAAACAACAGTTCCTTCAATGGAATATCGCGTCCACTTACAATTAGGGACTGGTTCAGAATGGGACTAGAACTCATGGTTTTTCCTTAAACGAAAACAAAGGTTGGGCTAGGCAAAAGAAGCAAAAGTGAATAGATTTGTGCTTCATTTCAATATTTATACAGTGTTTGAGTCGATGTCAAAGGAAATGAACGGAATAAGTCAGAAATTTTTGATCGGAGGGTGGGGGTATCCTTTCCCCCTATAGGCATCACCGGAGTGTTACATCGAGTTCCGGTTTATAGATAAACAAAATGAAGGAGCATGACCAGCGGTAAGGGTAGGCAAAGATTTCGTTAATGTTGTAGCGTTCATCGACAGGTTTCACCTTTTGTTTCACGTTCCACTGTTCAACAATTTGTCCTTGATTATTGAAGCGGAAGATATCGATGTAACCAGTACCTAGATCGTTTTCGACATCGCGATCCACTTGCTTGGAGTGGACAAGCACCACATCACCCATGGCGATGGTCTGAACGGGTGTGTGGACAAAACGTTTCCTATTTTTCGCCATGCTTTGAAGGTGGTTGATAAACGCCACTTTGCCATTTTGGGCTTCAGGTGTGTGTCCAACGAAGTGAGCATCAACAAAACGTGTCACGTCTTTTAGATCGTTGAGGTTGTTTATTACGATCCTAGTCAACGCAGTGCACCAAGCAGTGTAGAAGAGTACGCTCTGAATCCTGCATCTTGAGGTTATTTGGGTATAACCGTATGCACGGTGTAGGAGTACATTCATGGAAAAGTTAAGAGATGGAAAGGGGCGGCTCAAAGAGTGAAGAGATCCTCGCGCAAGGGAATGTCCATTTGATCACAGATGTTCACAATACCGACCGTTACGAACTTTATATGCATTTGAAATCTAAAACGATAAATAACGCCATATTTATCTGAATGGGATCTAAAATTTCATTTGCATTCATTGGCTAGATGAATCGGTATGTTAGTGTTTTCTCGTTCATAAACTCTAAAAACTAGGTTCAAAAAGATGATAAAGGCAAAATGTATTTTGTTGCTAACGGTAATACTGTCGTTCAGCACTTGGGCTGAGCAAAACCAAGTTCATATACCGGGTACGTCAGCCAGTATGGAGCAACCTGTAGGCTTTGAATTATCAGATGCCTTCGCAGGCTTTATTCACGCAAAGAACAACTCCAGTGTTGTCGTTATGGAGTTGCCGCTAGAAGCCTTTGACCAACTTTCAGTATTGTTCAGTGATTTGGACATGGCAAAACAGGGTTTCGGCAAGCAGGGTCTTGCTGTGCTTGAACTGAGCTCTGTGGAATTAGATGGATATAAAGCCCCCATTGTTATTGGTACTCAAGCCATATCTGGCGTGAGTGTGGACAAGTACATTGTTCTTTTCAAAGGTCAGAAAACGGTGATGGTCACCTACAATATTATGGGTCAAGGTGCGCTTGATAAAGCCGCGGTAATGAACTCAATCAAGAATATTCAAATTGGAAAGGCATCGAGTTTGTCTGAAAAAGTTGCATTGCTTCCTTTCACATTTGAACCTGAACAACCTTTTAACATCGCTGATGTTATGGGGAACTCCACCGTATCACTCACCACATTTGATGGTATCGATAAATCGGGTGAGAAACCGCTATTGGTTATCGCCAGCTCCATTACTCAAAGTCGCATTCTAAATCAATCCAAACACGCCAAAACACTTCTAAAATCAATCAAAGGGTTTGAAGAACATACAATTGTTTCTGAAGGTAAAGTCAATTTCGTAGGAAAAGAAGGCTACAAAATTGTGGCCGAAGCAAATAATCAAGCGGCTATTCAATACATAGGTGTACTGGATAATGGCTACTACGTTCGTTTGCTTTCGATGGGCAGTGCGAAAGAGATCGAAAAAGTGAAGAAAGCCGTCGACGCTATTGCGAAGTCGGTGAACCCGAAGTAATAACGTTGCGGTCACACCATTTAAAATAAAAAAAGCCAGTCGCAAAATTCAGTGCGGCTGGCTATATCAATGTGAACAAATCTATTCACTAACAACGTCAGTTGGCTAGGTGACCCTCGGCTTAAAAGGGTCACGAGCCAGTAATACAATTCGCATGCCAACTCTAACCCCTTAAAAATAAGCAAAGAAAACGTTTGCTTACCGTTTTGTTGCATATTTGCATTTTCAAATCGCTAATACTTTGCAAATTGCAGCGAGACAGTGAGTCTTTTTACTCAACTCTATGGTGTTGTTTACTTATCTTGGGAGACCAGGGGGTGTATTGGTGCAGGCTAAACGGTTTGGTTAACTCTCGAATGGGTTCAGGGTTACCGAAAAGGCAAACACCTAAGTTTGAATGTGCAGTTTTCAATATAATAAATGGAGTGTGGGAAATGTTTCTTTAGGATCACCATCTTTGGTTTTATGGTAGATGAAAACAGCCTCGTGGGCAGCAATAAATTGGATTTACCAACACGGATGTGTACAAGATAATTAATGCTTTACCCTCTGTTTTTTTATTTTAAACGGCGGGGAATGTTTTTTCTTCTGCCCATTGAATCATTGACTTATCTTGTGTTCTGGCTTGGTGGATTTACGGGTTGATGGTTCAAAGTTGTTGTTTATTAATGATTTTTTGTCATTTATACGTTGGTGAGTCTTTGTGCTTATTCTGTCTTGTTTGAAATAACGAACATCGTAATAGGATCGGAATTTAATAATGAGTACTGTCTCGAAAAATGGTATCCCAATAAAATATAACGGCAACACTTCGTTGGGAATAATCAGATAAAAGAACAATATTATTCAAAAAATTGAACATTTTTGTTCAATCCATCA
This sequence comes from Vibrio sp. S9_S30, assembly GCF_014694455.1. Lineage (GTDB taxonomy): Bacteria > Pseudomonadota > Gammaproteobacteria > Enterobacterales > Vibrionaceae > Vibrio. The sequence goes on from NZ_JAAUWT010000006.1 coordinate 172,158, forward strand.
TAAGCCATGATCTGTATTATGAAAATACAACCAATAACGCAGATATAAATGAAATGTTGAATATTTTAAATGTCCCACATAAACCCAATTCATTTCTTTATGGCACTTTCGAAGATTTGAAAGCCGATGAGTATCTGAATAACACCTATGTATACCGATACCGAGCCTATAGCGTTGGAGACTATAACAATAGACAGCTGACTTGGAGAGAATCGGGTGCATTTTTTCAAACAAAAGATCTCAATAGTTATGCAGGAGGGCTGAAGAGAAATTTTACGCCTCTTTCTATTGAATCTCGCCATCATATAGAGGAGATCGTTCAAACCGTTGTCGATAGCCAACACATACCACAAGGTAACTACTCTATTGGGTGCCATCAAATTAGGATTGTGGCAGAAGAAGGAGCGGTGGGCTATCCAGCGCCAGAAGGTTTCCACCAAGACGGGTTTGATTACTTAGCGATTTACTGCGTTTCTCTTAACAATGTGAATGGCGCTACCTCCCTTATTTCTCCTCTTGAAGATGAAAACAGTATCTATGAACACACCTTACTGCCGGGGGAAATCATGATCGTTGATGACAGGCAGGTGAAGCATTTCGTTACTCCCATCACAACAAAAATTCCAGGACGAGAAGCGAAACGCGACGTTTTCGTTATTACTTTTTCAAAATTAATGGACTGATTATGGCAATTGCAAATTACACAATTCAAGAGTGGCTATTCAATGAAGCTCACGGAAAATTCGACTACGACTTGGCCGAAAGTGGTGTCCAATTTCAATACCTTAAGGATTTGACCCTGAAAGGGGAATGGTGCCTAGATTACAGTGTCGACAGGGGGGATCTGGCGCTTCGAAACACTGTACTTTCTCAATACAAGAACGACCCTAAAGGCTTGAGTTCACTGATTACTCACGGCGCACAAGAAGCGTTGTATATTCTTTATAATTCACGGTTGGAGCAGGGGGACCATGTTATTTGCACTTTCCCTGGGTGGCAACAAGCATGGGAAGTGCCTAAGAGCAAAGGCTGCGATGTTTCATTACTTGAATGGACGCCAGGTGCAGCCTTCCCAGTTGAAGAGCTTATTCACACCATCAGTGATAACACGAAACTTCTGATCCTTAATAGCCCATGTAACCCAACAGGCGCAGTGCTGACAGACAGCGAGTGGGATCAAATCGTTCAGGTATGTGAGCAGAAAGGAATTTGGATCGTCAACGACGAAGAGTATTTGCTCGATTTTTCCCAATCTGTTGTCAATAAATATGAAAAATCGGTATCGATATCAAGCTTATCCAAAATTTATGGTCTTCCTGCATTAAGGCTGGGTTGGGCGGTATCTCAAAACGATGAGTTGATTGAAGCAATGGTCAATTATAAGCGCTACACCACCGTCTCCAACTCGATGCTGCTTGAAAAAACGGCTTTGTTAGTGCTCGAAGAGAAGGAAAAACACCTTCAACGCTTTTATAACTACATTGATGCTGGTCGTCCTATTCTCGACAAATTTGCAGAATTGGCAGCGCCGCATCTCACGCTCATCGCGCCCCAAAATACGCCGTATGCATGGTTCAACACATCCCCCACGATTGATTCCAATGAACTGACGCAGCAATTACTTGCCCAGCATAAATTATTGGTGATGCCAGCTGAAGTCTTTGGGTCGAATCATGGTGTGCGCATTACTTATGCCAGAGATAAAGACTTTCTAAAGAAATGCCTGAACATGATTCTCGAAACGCTACAGGTAAAGCAAAGATTATAACTCCCAAACTCCATCGTCAGTGTGGGGAATATGCCCCACACAACCTACATTAATGTGAGGATCAACATTGCAATCATCCAATTTTATAAACGTCTTTAAGTTATCGCTACCTGTGGCGACGGCTTACATACCACTTGGTTTGGCGTTAGGTGTTTTTATGGTTTCCAGCGGTATTGAATGGTATTGGGCTCCCATTTCTGCCCTCGTGATATTTGCTGGTTCCATCGAATTTTTGGTGGTGACCTTTATTTTGTCAAGTCAACCACTGATTGCCGTAGCTTGGACGGCATTAATCGTGAACTTCCGCCACATCTTTTATGGGTTATCCTTTCCATTGAAGAGCATGACATCGCGGATACAAAAAGCCTATGGGATTTTTGCGTTAACCGATGAAACCTATGCGATCGTGTGTGCTAGCAGAGGTGCGCCGTTAAGCGGGGCAGACATTAGCTTGCTTCAAATGATTAGCCATGCGTGGTGGGTGGGAGCAAGCTTGTTAGGCGCGGTTATTGGGGCACTGTTACCCCCAGAGGTCACGGGGTTTGAATTCGCCCTCACAGCCATGTTTATCGCCCTTGCGGCGGATGCCATCAGTAACGACTCAGACACCTCACTACTGATTTATGCGGTTATTTCCTGTGTGGTTGGCGCACTAATGGAGTTTTATATATTGAAGTCATCTTTCCTAGGGTCTGGGCTGATTTGCTATTTATTGCTCATTAGCAAGGACTACAAACAGGCACAGCAAGAGGAACCGGTTCATGAATAGTGATCTTGAGATATTTCTTATTATATTAACGGTATCCGTCGTTACTGTGATATTGAGAGTGATGCCTTTTGCGGTGATGGATAAACTGTCGTCTAACCAGTATTTGGAGTACATCGGCACCAAAATGCCTGTCGGGATCATGGTGCTTCTCGTTGCTTACACGTTTCTGCATATCGACTTTACGTCAGCGCCCTATGGACTACCTCAGTTCATTTCATCATTTGCTGTGTTTGGGGCATATTGGTATTCAAAGAATGCCTTAGTCGCGATAGGCGTTGGGCTCGCAATACATTTGTCTATTGTTAATTACGCGTTCATTTTTTAGGCTTATCACGACAGCAAGGGGCTGATTAACGTTCAGCTTCTTGCTTGATTTTTCGTACCTCAATAGGGGTGTAACCGTAGTGCTTTTTGAGCAAGCGGTTGAGATGAGCTTGATCGGAATAGCCAAATTCGTGCGCGACTTCTTTAATCTTCTTACCTTTGATAAGCGCATTGAATGCACTCTCTAACTTCATTTGCATAAAAAAACTATAAGGCGTTATTCCATAATGCTTTTTGAATTTCTTAATAAAGTAGTACTCAGACAAATTCATTTTTGTCGCCAGATCTTGAATATTGAGCTTCTCGCGTACTTTATCTTTCATTAAGTCAATTTCACTACAGCCGTGAATAGGCTTCCCCAATACGCTTTTGTGGGAATCACTTGAATGATTGACCAATGCCGAGAATAAGTCCCACCCCGCGTCTGAAACCATTTGAGGTGGGCTATTTTTATCTCTTGAAAGGTCAAAATAGTGTTGGAAAAGACCGCTCAGTTCAGGGTTAAAAATGGGCGTTGTATCAAAATGCAAGGTTTCTGGATGTTCGGCATTGTCCATTTTGGCGACATTCAACATAAACTCCGGTTTCACACGTACATTTTTGGTTGAGAGTAAATCACTGCCCACTCCTTCACCACAGTGGACCATTCCAGGGTTAATGATGCATATTTGATTTTTGCTATAGAAATTCGTGACATTCCCTATTTTGAGTTGCAGTACACCTGAAGTGATCAACGTAATATCAAAGTCCAAATGAAAGTGAGGGAAACACTCTTGAGAGAGATTGTCCGCTTGTGAGGTCATCACATCCGGAAATATCGGGTTAATCTTGAAATTGGAATATTTTAATGTACTCATTACCACTCCATATGCCGTGCACTATTACTGTGTGCATTCTTAATTATGCAACAGAAACCTTAGCGCAATCTAACGTTTTTCACACCTTCATCCTACCATCCTGAATTTAGAGTAAGTATTTGGTTTTTAAGAAAGAAAAATTAAGAAAATTAAGAGGAATGGATACCCGAATCAGTTACATTTTGCGAGAGAAACGGTGGTTTTTTCTCTCCTTTATTGTAAATTTGGATTTGCCTCTCAAATCGATATAAAACTTCAATATCTTGGATTTCGAGCGCTGGCGCATTCGTTTGGCATGAGTATGGTAGCGAAACCAATTTATTTACATCCGTTGTTTGAGCCATCTTGATTTTTCACTTAACTCGACTGCTTCATCGCATCAATCAATACATCCAATTCGTCCTGTATCGCCTTGGTGAGTTCAAAACCGAAGTTAATTCTTACGCAGTTGTTGTAAAGATCCAAAGTACTGAATAGGTGACCCAAACGAATATCAACCTTACTTTTTTCAATCAGTGCGGTGAATTGAGTGACGTTGAGGGTTGGGATTTGCAACCATAGCACCATACCTCCCTGCGGATGGCTGATGTTTACGTTTTCTGGTAGGCGTTCCAACAAGTAGGCTAGGTACGTTTGTCTGAGTTGAAGTAGGGCGTGGCAGCGACGTTTTATCTGTTTAGCATAGTGACCAGACTCAATGAAATCTGCCATGGTGAGCTGCATAGGAAGCGAGATCCCAAAACAGGAAGCGGCATGTATCTGGCGATAGCGATCGGTGTATCGACCTGGCATACACCAACCGATGCGACAGCTAGGCGACAGACTTTTGGAAACCGATCCGCACCAAAGGATATACCCTTCCTGATCATAGTATTTAGCGGGTAGGGGAGGGCGGTCCGAATGGGAAAGTTCTAAGTACACGTCATCCTCAATGATCGGAACTTGGTACTCGTTAGCCAGCTCCGCCAATTTTTGTTTTTGCGCGGCAGACATGGTGATCCCCTGCGGGTTCATGTGCGATGTGCAAAATACGCCCGCTTTCACCACTCCTTCCTTTAAGTGTGTTTCCAATTGGGTTAGGTCGATACCGTCATCCAAAGAGGGGATCTCGACCATTTTTCTGTTTATTTGCCCAAGTAAATCCAAAATACCATTAAAGCAAGGCGAGCTAATCGCAATGGCATCGCCCACTTGAGTGCAAGACTCCAGCGCGGCTTTAATCGCCGGCATACAACCCGACGTAATCACTAGCTCATCAGGGTTTAGAATCAGCCCTAATTTCGAGAAGTGGGCGTTCAAGGCATTGCGCAGCAGTGGATCGCCTTGAGTATCAGGGTATTGATTGAGTCGGTTGCCGATTCGCTTGCTAACGCGTCGAAAGCTACGCTCTAACTCGTTCAGTGAAACCGCGTCTATGGTGGTGCTCGACACCCCCAGTGGACCATTATGTAAAGAGTGAATGGCGAAGTTTTGAGTTACCGAAGACACCTTACTGACAAAGCGCGCCCACTCCGGAGTGTTGTGCTTGCTTCGCTGTGGAGAAACGTAATACCCCGCTTGAGGACGAGCATGGATCCAGCCTTGTGATTCCAGCTCCTGATAACAACTCACTGCTGTAGACATACTCACCGTCTGTTGCTTAGAGAGCTGCCTAAGCGACGGCATTCGGCTGCCCTCGGGGAGTTTTCCTGCCTCAATCTTTTGGATAAATCGCCTGGCTAAGGTCTTGTACATACTCATAAGCAAACTGTACCGATTTTTATATGAAAAATTGTATCTGTACTGATGACTGTACCCAAGTAATACTCATTTTCAAGAGAAAAGGAAGGCAGTTATGAAGAAGAACGATCTTTTGTTGGCGACGTTAGTGATGGCCATTTGGGGCTTTAATTTTTCGATGATTAAAATGGGCGTTACTGAGGTTCACCCGTTGTTGGCGACGGCTGCCCGCTTCACTTTAGCGGTCATACCCGCCATCTTTTTTATTCGCCGACCCAACGTAGCTTGGCGCTATTTGGGTGGTTACGGTGTTGTATTTGGTGTAGGTGTATGGGGAATGGCATCTTGGTCTATCACAGCAGGGCTTTCATCTGGGATGTCTTCGGTATTGTTGTCATCAAACGCCTTAATCAGCATGGCGGTTGGCGTGTTTATCCAAAAAGATACCGTTTCAAAGCGCAAAGTCATTGGTGCCATCGCTGCATTGGTCGCCTTGCTGGTACTTATCTCAGCAACCAACGGTAACCTTACGGCGGAAGGTGTGTTTCTTATTATGATCGCCGCCGCTAGCTGGACAGGGATGGGCTTGATCGTTAAAGCATCGAAAACCACTCAGGCCTTTGCTTTTAATGTATGGGGTATGTTCTTCGCGCCCATTCCATTGGTATTGTTTGCAGTGAGCATTTACGGTCCCAATATAGTGGCGCACGCTTTTGAAGTATGGGATATCAACACCACCATAGCGGTTGCATTCCAAGCTTACCCAACCACATTATTTGGTTACTGGGTTTGGAGTAACTTGTTGATTCGCTACCCACTCAGCACCACCGCACCACTAACTTTACTTGTCCCAGTATTCGCGCTCATTTCTGGCTATTTTATGTATGATGAGCTGCTCAGTACCGCACAGATGATTGCGTGTGTGCTGTTCCTAGTCGGTATTGGTTTAATAGTGAAACCCGCATCCAATAAAAATCAGATGACGGCTAAACCAGTGGTCAATTGAGAGGCAATCTACTTGAAAGGAAGGGAGCAAACCAAACCCTTTCTCTCTTTGTGCCTGCGTATTTGGATAATGCGCTATCATTCATAGACATAGATCGGATTTCATTCGGCGAAGAGGGGAGGTTTGTTGGATCTCTTCGCGTGTTTTGCCCCATTTGTGTGTTTCAGAAAATGAAACGCTCACTTATCTTACTCACGTGCAATTTGACTTACTTTTCTTAGTACCAGTATTGTGTCTTTAGAGGTAAGGGTGACCCGTTTGCTCCTCTTGACCTTTCAAGTGAACACTCTTGCTACGCATAAGGAAAAATATGTCTCAGTTTGTCTATTCAGAAAAAGAACCGAATGGATTCATACACGCAATGTTGTTGGATGGTTTGGGTGGCAGCCAGCAGCTGAGTTGGTCGGAGGTGAATGATTTAAGCTGTGAACAATCAGGGTTATGGCTACATTTCGATTACAGTGAAATTGAGGCACAAAATTGGATTAGAGATTGCAGTGGGCTGAATGACATTGCGGTCGATGGTTTGCTTAGCCCTGAAAATCGCCCCCATGTTCTTACCCGAAATAACAACCTACTTCTTGTTTTGAGGGGAGTCAATCTCAACAGGGGCGCAAATCCAGAAGATATGGTGTCCGTTAGAGTTTGGACAAATGGAAAAACTCTGATCAGCACAAGAAAAAGGGTGTTGACCTCAACTCAAGATGTATTAGCTAGCTTAGAAAACAAGTCAGGTCCTGTGTCTACTAGTGGCTTACTTGTTTGTTGGGCAGAACGTATTGTGACAAGGATGAATGACACGATTAACCTCTTAGAAGATAACGTATCAGAAATCGAAGAAGCCCTATTTGTCGCTGAACCTAATTCGCTGCGCTCTACATTACTGAGAGTAAGACAGCAGTGCGTTGGTATTCGGCGTTATATTGCTCCACAGAGAGAAGCCTTGAATAAGTTAGTATTAGAGCCACTAAATTGGCTTGACGATATTGACCGTCTAGCCTTGCGGAGCACTGCGGATAAGCAAGTTCGGTATATTGAGGATGTTGATACCATAAAGGAACGGGCCACAATGGTGAAAGAGGAGCTGATTAGCAGAGTGTCAGAGCAATTAAATAATCGGAGTTACGTTCTTACAGTTGTCGCGGCAATTTTTCTTCCTCTTGGTTTCTTTACAGGGCTGATGGGAGTGAATGTTGGAGGAATGCCAGGAATACAAAGTGACATCGCATTTTGGCTAGTGGTGGGCATTTGTGTCGGATCTACAGGGTTGCTCGGTGCATACTTTTACTGGAAGAAGTGGTTTTAACTAAACGCATTGTTTCCAGGTGAGTTCACTATGAACAGAGGCGATAGAGACTGTAATTTACCTTTATTCCACAGGGTGTCGCCACTGACTGGCTTCTTTGAGTTATGTGAATATGATTCATAGTGTGTGGCGTATTAAAAGGGTAAGGAAATAGGAGAAGGAGTTGCAGGGTTTCCTAATTTCTATGAGAAACAAGACTTTTTAAGTGTGATTCCCAAAATCTCTACTCGAAATTGACAAGTTGTATCGCTGTAAATATATTGGCGAGCTAATGCGGTTTTCCATGATCTGAATCGGTCTTTTATACGATAAATACGTGATCAAGTTTGAACGCCTGCAAACAACGAATAACGCGGAGAGAGATATGAGTCATTGGACAGATTTTTTCCCTTATGTAGCTATGGCGATCAAGGTCATCGCGTTAGCCGTGGCTGGATACTTCGCTATCAAATGGCATTTCGACCAAGATAGGAAGCTGAAAAAAGAAGCCGAGGAAAAATAAAACTCGAGGGCGATAAGCACAACCCGACTCTTACAAACCCGTAATTCTTCGTTCTTATATTCGGTTACTCTGTTCTTGATAAGCTGCTTATGACCGCATAATAGATCGCTTGTGCATTGCTCTTTATTTGTAGTGAACGTAGACTTTAGGGTTTTTGATAGGTATTCAAGAAGATTGAAAATGTTTATTCGGTTAAGGGTTACAGAGTTTAGATCATGCTTGTTAACATAATTCTCACTTGCCTCGCAGGTATTCCTCTGAGATGAGTGCGTCTCAGTTATTATAAATTGATAAGAAAATCACTATCCAAAGAGGATAAGTGTTATTTTCAGGTTTAGGAAATGTTAGAGTTTAGTCAATATCATTTGTACAGGATTAAAAATGAAGAACTTGAGCTTTAAAGGTCTAATTATAGCCTTTGTTGTTAGTACTATATTAGCGGCAATATTTGGACTTCTTAGTGTTGTTTTGTTTCTTGAAAACTTTAACGATGCAACAGTTGAGGCATTTGAAAAACAGACTAGTTTCTTAGTATTTATGACTATAGTTGGATTATTGCTCTCAGTATTAGGCGGGTACATCTCGGCTAGGTATGGGAAAGAGGAACCTTACAAAAATGCCATTGCATATGGAGTAATAACAATCACTTTAGGTATTTTTGTCGCAGAGTATGACCCGTTGTGGGTTGATGTTGTGGCGTATGTGACTGCAATTCCATTGGCACTGCTTGGGGGCCATTTATTTAAAATAAACAATGATAATAAAATTAATATCGAGAATTCCATAGCGAAAGAGAAAGCTCAATAATAGTCTTTTCGCATCGCTGTAATGGTGCATTATTTGTTAGTCAATTTCACTTTCCCTTCACGAAAGTGAAATTTTCCTGTTTAGTTTAATAAACCGAATTTATATGAAATTTAATACTCTGCTTTTATTAACTTTTTTATTGTCGATGAGTAGTTGCACTACTGAAGGAGAGTTACTCACTTTTGATGATATTCAAGGGGGGTGGCTACTAGAAAGAAGTGATGGTAAGGCTTTTTCTTCACATTTCACAGTGGTGGGGAACGGGATATATCAAGCTGGGTTTAATGGGGATGTCACGATTCGCGAAGGGACTATGTTTAGTACTATAGTCGATAGCACAACTAGTGAAAACCAAGATACATATGAGTTTAAAAAATCATCTAAGAACACTCTGATAGGTAATCAGAGAAGATTGTTTTTTGGTTCTCGGTTCGATCGAGAAATTATTGCTTATGGAGGACTTGGTGAAAAAGTTACTCAAGAGACTATAAGCAAGAATTGGATAGCTTGGTATGAAAACTACTCATTATCTCTCAATATTTACGGGGAGTTTGAAGATATTAAGGTGAATGAGCTTGGCTGTTATCTCCATGGAAAAATCACTCACAAATTTAAAAATGTATTTGATCTTGAAATCCATATGCATAGCTGTTCGACAGATGCCTATAATGGCTCTCTTAAGGGGTATGCCTCTTACTTTTCAAAAAGCGACTTGCTAACTATACCTTCAACCAAAGACAAGAGAGAACGTTTGATATTCTCTGTCTATGAACATTCAAACCAAGATCTTGCAAATATCGATTTCATAAATATTGCTTCGAGAATTGTTTTTTACTTTTCACCTGAAAACGTACATTAAAATATCGAAGACATAAATTATTTATAAATACTTTATGCCAAAATCGCCCTCAACAACGTTGAGGGCGATTGTAATTTATCTCATTTAGATAACCGAATTTAACGGTCTAGCATTCCAGCATCATTTCGCGTGAAAAATCTGCTCGGTTTCCAAATCGGTCATTGCACGGATTTGGCGCCATACATAGTAGAAAATACCAAACATCATCAGCATGCTTGGCACTGCAATGGCAGGATAGCTGTATAACGTGAGCTTACCCAACTCTTCATTAAATTCCGCGGTGCCGGCTGGGCTTGTCACAATCCAAGTCGCTAGGAAATAGTTCATTGCGGAAGAAAAGGCAAAGGTGCTGGCGAACAGGTAATTCGACGATACTAAGCAGCGCTCGAACGCTTCTGACTTGCCTTTCTCTTTCAAACGTTCATGAATCAAAGAAAGGTTAAACAAGCTGTCGTTTAGAATCATCTTCTGCATGAATGGGTAACGCGTAAACGTGGAGCCCAAAACACCTAAGCCAATCAAGCCCGGAATCAAGGCTTCTTTAAACGCCAACCAGCGCGTATCGAGCTCTAATAAACCAATACCGCCCGTCAATAAAATACTGACAAAGCCAAGTGCCGATATGAAGTTGAACTTCTTGTTGCGGATAAGATCCATACCACCGTAAACGATGGGGAACATCAACGCGACGACAAGCGCCATGGCCGTTCCTAGGTGCTCATCGCCACTAAACTTCATCAAAATGAAGGAAGGAATGATGACATTAAAGAGGATCTCGAATAGGGGGTTCGACTTTTTGGGTGCCGTGTTACTCATAATCTCTTACTGACTCTTCTGTATCGGGTACTAATAACTTCGAAGGGCAGTGTTCTACGCCTAGCATCAGATGTAAAGGGCTAAATCGCGAGTTCTGTAACGACTTATGAAGTTTGTTGGCAAAACCACGCGTTGGTTGGTTATATTTTACTCGATTATATGGCTGTTTTTTATTCAGACCGAATCATGTTTTATATTCGATGATGTCTTCGCGGTTTGTAAGAAAGTCGTTATCCGCCTTATCTTGTTTTCCAAATGAAAGCCAATCTGGTCTTGCTGGACGTAAAGTGATCACATCACCTTCCTTGCGAATCTCTAGCTCGCTCGCACCGGAAAACTCAAACTCTTTGGGTATTCGAATAACTTGGTTATTGTCGTTTGTAATGATGGTTACTGTCCCCATATTATTCCCTTTTACTGAAAGCGCATGTTTAAAAGTATGTGTATGCCATGACAACTTCAATGTATACACTAAAAAAACTGTGTTTCCGATGTTAACCACATTGCAGCAGCGACTACCATGGTCACAATGGATAAAATAACGCTTATGATGACAAAATAGATGTTGTAACCAGCTAGGTGCTTTTCCAGTGGGGTAGGTAAGAAGATGGATGAAACGTAGGCTATCAAGCAACCAACTAATGTGGTTGATGAAATGAGACCAAGTTGCTCGAAGCCTACCATTAAGTTCACACTTGAAATTATGGCTATGAACAATCCAACAATGAGCCATGCTGCGAGCGCCGCAGGAATCGATATCCAATGTCTAGCAAATACTTGACGCTTCAAAATACACGTGTAGAAGAGGTAGAGCTGGCTTATCAGTAATAAGGGTATAGCTAATGCCGAAAATTCCCATCCAAATCCACCAAGAAAACCTTGAGCAATGTAAAGAAATGGCGACAACCAAACCCCTGTAATTAAGCTAGCTAACCATTTAGAAGGCGAAACCATACCCTAAACCTCGATTTGTAAATATTTGATTATAAAATGTATATTGCTTTTTTAATACAATTCGAGTAATCAAAGGTTTGAAATTGAATTGATGTTGCAATTGCCACCAAGCATTTATACCTTTTGCTGCACTTGTACCAAATGTAGTTAATTTAGTTCCATATTCCTTCAAGTCATCGTCGTCTAAGCCAAATACATCATAAAATACAAATCTCAGCTCTAATTTTGGTGTACCTGAATAGTCGAAACCAACTTGGTCGACGAAGATGTACACGTATTGAACACCGTTAATGAGTACTCCAAGCCCATTGTCAAAATCGCCAGTTGTCCTCACTTTACTTCCTAAATTAAAGGCTGGAACGCCCAAGTTAGTAATAGGGGATGGTGGAGGTAAAATACTGAATTCATCCGCTCGAATTAGCGGCTGCGTTTTTAAGGGACCCAGTAGTGCTGAATTGTCATTTTTGTGGATGGAGAGTGAATTGATAATTTTTTTTGCTGCTGCCTCACAGAAAAATTTAATGTTTGTATGGTTTTCAGCTTTGGCATTAAGTTTCTCATCTGAGAAATATTCGACATTGGTTCTAGCAGGTGACATGAATTTCAAAAAAATCTTTTCGACAACCCCACTTTTGTCGCCTGAACCAAAGATTCTTTTGAGCTCAAGAAATCGATTCTTTAACTCATTTATATTTGAACCCATATCATAATCTATTGGCACAAGACGATGTCCATGCACAATATCCTGCCCAAACTTTAAATCTATTTTAGAACCAAGGTGTTGGGGATCGCGTAGTATTGAATGGGTGCCGTTTTGATTTAGGTAGTTATCTTTAGCTATCCCTAATAAGATTGGCTTAGGCAGTTTTATTAACTGGCTTGTCTTTGGTGTACAGAGTGAATACATTAGAAGCCCCGATGATAATTTAATGCTGATGTTATATATAAATTTATTGGTTTCTTGGTATTATTCTCAAGAATGAAGTTTGCGCAATCTCAGCCTTTTATACTGTTTCAGCTTATCGAGTTAGATATTGTTTTTCTGAAATTGTCACTTTTGATACTTGCAGCTTTTCATTCAAAGTGGCTTCTCGAGAACCTTCTCCAAATCACACTTAGTAACATCAAACCCAACATATCTTAACTTCAATGGTCTGCCCTTGAATCCTATTCTGTTATCATCGGCTCGGTCTCAATTCAGTTAGAAGTATCAAAAGGAACAGCAGAATGGATCTGAAAGGTCTTGAAAAATATCTGGCGCTAAACCATATCGATTTTAAACCTCTAGACAAAGAGAGTGTGTTGATCAATCTGGGCTTCTTAGTTGGAAGAGTGCAAGTGAAGTACGTACCCGAGACTCAGCAGTTCGATTTTAATGATAAGCCTCGTTGGGTCATTCAGGTTCTATTGATGGCGATGATGCTGTATTTCTTGGCGACAAACTTTTACGTGTATTCACCCCTTCAACTGAACATGTGTGTGGGTGTCACCGTCGTGATGTTAGGCATTTTTGGCTACAAAGAAACACGCATTAAGCGCTTGAAAAAGGCAGTGAAAAGACCCCAAAATGAGTGCATTTAAAATGCACTGGAAAGATCTATGTATGGGCTACGGTACCAATAGGGTTGTGGTCGTGCAGTTTGTATCATTAGGCGTGTTTTTCTTGGATCGAACCTGATTTTGTTGCTCTGAACCTTTTCCCCTGAGTCACAAGGATCTATAGGCTTATCGTGGCAATAAACGGCATGTATAAGAATCTGTTAAAAGAGTTTTAAGTATTGTTATCTATTCTATTTATTTTTGACTTGATAATATATTCCTCCGTTTTCTTATTCGGACAACTCGGTTACTCGAGATATTTTTAGTATTAGGTTAAATAGGCAGTGATTAGGATATAAAATGAAAAAAACAATATTAACGGTTGCACTTTCTATTAGTGCTTCTTTAGCGTTTGCCCAAAGTGATGAAGTCGTTTCAATTAAGCATCATATTAGTGCTAGCTCATTGTTTGAGCAAAAAAATGAAAGCCTTTTTGTTCAGCATAAATGGATTGATCTACAAACCAACTCAACTGATTTAATAGAAGTGGAAAAAGCCTGTCAGGCTCACGGTGCTGACTACCACGTGCCAACTTCGACTCAGTTATCCACTTTTAAAAAGGAATATCGTGACAAAAGTAAGCGTTCTGAGTTACGTGATTTTTTGCTTAATACGCTATCTGCTGAAATAGGCGATGGAACTAAAGTTAGGGTGCCCAGAGTTTTAGTTAATTTTCATGGTGAAGCTCGTAGGGGAGAAATAGAGGCAACACTTTTTCGGGGTACTGTGAAATATATGCCATTTTTAGATGTTGGGAACGACCCCAAACCTACTACTATTGATGAGACAATAACGTCAATATTGACATCATTTATTGGCAACTTAATGAACTCTTCGCCAGTACTTAACGTATGTGTTGAAACTGAAGACTATTACTCCCGCACGGAAATTAGACTGCCGCCTTTAGAAAATGAGTCTGAAAAATTACTTGATTTCATCGTGACTTCAATTGAGGATGAAACCTGTCTTAAGCAAGAACTCTTTGGAACGATTACTAAAAGACCAGCGAATGGAACTGAAGGTACTCATTACGTTCTTGCTGATTACACCTTTAATACCTGTCCAAAGGGTCCAACAAGTCGTTTAGTACTAAAAAACAGCAATATCTTTGCTTACGATAGCTCCGAACCTTTTGTGTTATATGTACCTCAATATCTTCAAGTGGAGTACTTTATAAGAGATGTGGTTCGATAATCACTTTGGCTCAGAAGCTATTTTGTAGATAGTGTAGAAATCAATGAAGAAATAATACGCCAACACAATGCCACCTTCTTTAGAAGGTGGCTATTTATTAATGACGCTATTATTCATTAATGATTCTATTATTTATTTGATTGCAATTAGCTCATGAGAAATGAATTATTAAGTAACCCAAATTGAATGATTTCTATAATTGATGAAGATAAAAACTCTAGTCTATTTCAAGGGTTTTTTACGAAATATTTAAGAGGTATACATGAGCTTGAAGCTTGGGGATGAGGTGGTTGTTACTAAACCAATAAGAAATGTACATCACCCCACAAAAAGTTTAGCAATCGTGTAAGGCTATTTCTTCTTAATCACATCTGAAAACACCACATGCAAATCATTCGATTTGACTTGTCCGTCTAAATTGAGTTTCGAACGAATATGATACAGGTGCTCTTCCATCAGTTGAAGCGCCTGTTTTTTATTTCTCTTCTCTATGGCATCCAGCAGGCACATATGTTCGTCTTGAGAGCAATTGGAGTGATTATTACTCTCGAATTGCGCAATCAGTAGCGACGATTGCGAAACCAAACTTCGTTGAAACGCCAGCATGGGAGCATTGTCTGCCATTTCTGCTAGCTTAATGTGAAATTCTCCCGAAAGGCGTAACCCGCGACCGTAATCCCCATCTTTGAATGCGTCGTTTTCTTGCTGAACCAAACCCCTACACGATTTGATTTGTGATTCGGTGGCATTTTCCGCAGCGAGTTCAGTAATTGCCATCTCAAGTACTTCACGTGCTTTGATGATCTGTTTTGCTTCTTCTTTGCTTGGCGATGCCACCATAGCACCACGATTAGGGCGAATATTAACGACTTGTTCAATCGATAAACGATGAAGTGCTCGGCGTATAATGGTGCGACTTACCCCAAATATGTCAGCTAGGGCTTCTTCACTTAATTTGGTGGAAGGAGGCAATCTTTGCTCTAGGATGGCATCAAAAATATGACCGTAAACCACATCGTCCTGAGTCAGACCGGGTACTTTGGTTTTGATTGGATCGGAATTGCTGCTTTTCAAACTCGCCATGATGTCCTTTCGGAGTGTAACAACACATTGTGTTTTGATTGTATACCCAAACGGACTATGGGTGCTAGGCATGCTAAATATTTGAATCGGGTATGAGTGGGTTGGCGCTGCTGGTATAGCCGCGCCAACAATTTTCATAGGTTACAACAGGTGATAGCTTGGTAAGGTTAAGAACGTCGCAAACTGCTTGTCGGTTGAAAGCTGATAAAACAGTTCCGAGGTTTCTGAGAAACGGCGTTGTTGATAAGCGTCGCTGCCAAGCTCATTTTCTATGGTGGTAAGCTCCTGCTGTAACCAGTCTTTGAAAATGGTGACGGTAAATACACTGCCATCATCTAGGGCGATGTTATGATGAATCCATTGCCAAATACTGGCGCGGGATATCTCAGCTGTAGCGGCATCTTCCATCAGCCCATAAATGGGAACGCAGCCTTCACCACGGATCCACGCTTCCATGTAGTATAGAGCGATGCGAATATTTTTCCGTACGCCTTCTTCATTTCTGGGGCCGTCACAGGGTGCCAGTAAGGTCTCTTCACTAATGTGGCTAACATCGGGTATAACGTCGAGCTGATTTGCTGCCCCTTTTAAATGTTCGTTGAACACGTTCAGCGCAATATCAACCAAAGCAGGGTGGGCAACCCATGTGCCATCGTGGCCATTATTCGCCTCGCGGGATTTATCGGCGATAACTTTGCGGCGGACTTCTTCCATCTCCGCTGGGTCTTTGCTGGGAATGAAGGCCGACATGCCTCCCATGGCGAGTGCCCCACGTTGGTGGCAAGTGTGAATAAGTTGCTTGCTGTAAGCTTCTAGAAACGGTTTATCCATGCCCACACTGTGCCTGTCGGGTAGAATCCGGTCTTGGTGATTTTTTAAGGTTTTGATGTAGCTGAAAATGTAATCCCATCTTCCGCAATTCATTGCCACTATGTGGTCACGCATGGCATAAAGGATTTCGTCCATTTGGAATACGGCAGGCAGTGTTTCGATAAGGACGGTTGCTTTAATGGTCCCCGTTGCTACCCCTAAATATTGTTCGGTTTCACGAAATACGTTATCCCACCATTGAGCTTCTTCCATGCTTTCGAGCTTAGGAATGTAATAGTAAACTCCTTCGCCTACTGCTTGTCGGGCTTGATAATTGTGAAAACAGTACAAGGCAAAATCCATTAAACACCCGCCGATGGGCTCGCCATTGAATTGAATATTTCCTTCAGGTAAATGAATGCCTCTTGGTCTGGCGATGAGCACCGCGGGATTATCGTTCAATGTGTAGTGTTTGTTTTTACGTGGATCTTCAAACGCAATACTGCCATTGTTGGCGTCTCTCAAGTTGATCTGACCTTGAACCATGTTGTCCCAAGTGGGGGAGGACGCGTCTTCAAAACAGCACATGAACACCTTCGCCCCAGAATTCAGAGCGTTGATCACCATTTTACGATCGATAGGACCAGTAATTTCAACGCGCCTGTCTTGAAGGGAGGGGGGAATAGAGGCAACTTGCCAACTTTTGTCTTGCCGAATGTAGCGAGTGTCTTCGCGGAATCCTGGTCGTTGACCTGCATCGAACAAGGCTTGTTTTTGCGCTCGTTCGTTCAGCAATTGCTGGCGTCGGGTTTCAAACTTGGTGGCAAGGTTTTCTAACAAGTCCAATGCCTCCGTAGAAAAAATCTCTTGATACCCAGGTTTCGTTAAATCGCCAGTAATGGTGAGCTTTGGTTGCGAATTCCCTTCCATGATACACTCCAAAATGTATTATTAATTGTATACAATTTTATGTTTTTATATGGCATTTTGAGTCAGGAAGCAAAGCGTTTTTGCACAAAGTTAAAGCAATCTTGAGGGCGATTCGTTGATTTTTGGGTAAATTGCTGTGTTACAATCAAGGACTTACTTTTCTTTTTTGCTTAGCTTTTTCATGTCTAGAATTCGTAAAAAAAATCACGATCTCATTATCTCGGTTGCGAGTGAATGTTTTGCTCAACATGGGTATGAAGCCACCAAAATTATTGATATAGCCAAAGCGGCGCAGGTGCCCAAAGCGAACGTATTTTACTATTTCAGTAACAAAGAAAAGCTGTACGATGCGGTGTTGAATACCATCACCAAACCTTTATTAGAAGCTTCTAAACCGCTGGAGGAACTGGACGATCCGGTCGAAGCGCTTACCCAATATATTCACACCAAATTGAGTATTTCGCGGGATCACCCAAATGCCTCGAAAGTCTTTGCGAATGAGGTGATGAGTGGTGGGAAACTGCTGCCGCCAGAGGTGTCAGAAAAATTATTGCAGCAGTCACGTGATATGGTGAAGAAGTTTGAAGATTGGAGCAAAAAAGGCTTGATGGATAAGGTTTCGCCCCACCATCTTATGTTCATGCTTTGGGCGTCTACTCAAACCTACGCCGACTTTAGCTGGCAGATCTGTACTGTGATGGATAAACCCGAATTGGAAGAAGCCGACTTTGAGCAAGCCGCTTCATTCATTGCGAGCATGGTGATCAAAGGGTGTGGAATACGCTAAGTCTTCACAAAAATACATATCTGCGAAAGATTAACAGCTACAGTAAGATTAACTGCCTCGATAAGTGGAATACCCGAAAGGCGACACCAGTAGCGGCACGTGGTAGTGGCTGTTTTCATCGTTTAGCCCAAATCGAATAATGACATCCTCTAGAAAAGGCGTCTCCTCAAGGTCGAAACCTTGCTCTCGGTAATACTGTGCGACTTGGAAAACCAGTTCATATTGGCCACTTTTAAATGCTTCTCCCTCTAACATGGGTGAGTCGGTTCTTCCATCGTTATTGGTTTGAACGGATTTGATTAACTCAGAATCATTGCCCACTCTTCGATACAGCGCTATTTGAACATGTTTTGCTGGTGTCCCGTGCGTTGTATCCAGAATATGCGTTGTTAACTTCCCCATCTTCATTTTCTCTTTTTGTACACAATGTAGCGCTTATTAAAGGCGAAATAGTGACAATCTTCACTAGGAGGTTGCCATTTCGTGAACTCGCGCAGTGGATGATTTCGAAAAACGACCAAAAAATACACTCAACTTCTTCAAATATAGCGGCTATTCTCAAGATAAGTGGTGATGAAATGTACGCTTTACATTTTCGTGAATGAATTGTATACAATTATATGTAACTGACACGATAGTGGAAAACACGGTAGGAGGCGAATAGCCAGTGAAAGATGATGCTTACCTCAGAAACTTAGTTGGCTACGGCTTGTGTCCTCCTGATCCGAAGTGGCCAAATAACGCGAAGCTGGCGTTGTCGTTTGTGCTCAATTATGAAGAAGGGGGTGAACGTTGTGTACTGCACGGCGATGGCGAGTCGGAGGCGTTTCTTTCCGAGATCCCAGCGGCGCAGCCAATTGAAGGGCAGCGCCACATCAGCATGGAGTCGATATACGAATACGGCAGTCGAGCAGGGGTGTGGCGGATTTTGCGTTTGTTCGAAAAACATAACCTCCCCCTTACCGTGTTTGCCGTGGGGATGGCTCTGGAGCGTTACCCAGAGATCGCTAAGGTATTTGCTGACGCGGGTCATGAAATATGCAGCCACGGGTATCGCTGGATTGACTACCAAAACATGGAACCTGAATTAGAGCGGGCAGACATGCACAAAGCTATATCGATCATTAAAGATCTTACAGGTGAACGACCTTTCGGTTGGTACACAGGAAGAACCAGCCCCAACACTCGCAAGCTGGTGGCGGAAGAAGGCGGCTTCTTGTACGACTCGGATGCGTATGACGACGACTTGCCTTATTGGCACACGGAAGCGGGAAAGCCACAATTGGTGATCCCCTACACGTTAGACGTGAACGACATGCGGTTTGCTACACCTCAAGGGTTTAACAGCGGTGAGCAGTTTTTCCAGTACTTAAAGGATACGTTTGACACGCTGTATGAAGAAGGGGAAACCGCCCCCAAAATGATGTCGGTGGGGTTGCATTGTCGGTTGATTGGTAGACCTGGGCGAATCGCCTCGTTAAAGCGATTTATTGAATACGTCCAGCAGCATTCCGACGTTTGGATCTGTCGAAGGGTGGACATCGCGAAGCATTGGCACCAACACCATCCGTTTCGGCAGGATCATTCGTTTCAGCAGGATCATCCGTTTCAATATCCGAATAAAAAATAGGATCAACCATGGCACTTTTTAAAACGTGTAAGCCGTCATCTCTCTCGAAAGAGGATTTCGTGAAAACGTTTGCCGATGTCTATGAGCACAGCTCTTGGGTTGCGGAAAAGGCATTTGAGAAGGGCATTACCCAGCAAGACGACGAGATAGAGCACCTGCACAAAAAAATGGCAAGTGTGCTGAAAGATGCCGACAAAAACGCGCAACGGAAACTGATTTTGGCGCACCCAGATTTGGCAGGCAAAGCCGCCATGAACGGCGAACTGACTCTTGCTTCAACCAAGGAACAGGCGGGGGCGGGTATTGATCAATGTACGCCGGAAGAGTTTCAGCGTTTTACGGATTTTAATGAACGTTATCAATCTAAGTTTCAATTTCCTTTCATCATGGCGGTGAAAGGATCTAACCGACACAGCATCTTAGCGTCGTTTGAGCAAAGGTTGGAAAACAATGCCGTCGCTGAATTCGCTCAGGCGATTGACGAAATTAATAAGATAGCGCTTTTCAGGTTAAAGGAGCTGTAAAGCGAGCCCAAAGCGTAGTGACGTGCCTAAAGCGCATTGACGTACCTAAAGCGCAATACGATAGGAAGAATATGGATATGTCCCCAAAAATCGATCATTTGATCAATCTGGCTGATGCCAAGTTAGGTGCGGAAGCCATCTACGCAACCGACGACTTTTTCGCGGATAAAAGCCGGTTGATTCGTCGTGAAGCCCCAGTATGGAAAGAAGGCGTCTACGACGATAACGGGAAATGGATGGACGGTTGGGAAAGCCGACGAAAGCGTCAGGAAGGTCACGATTACTGTATTGTGCGCTTAGCCATGGCAGGAGAGATCTCTGCGGTGGATATTGATACGCGCTTCTTTACTGGAAATTATCCGCCCTCGGCTTCGATTGAAGCCTGTTATTGCCCACAAGGTGATCCAGATGAACAAACCCATTGGGCTGAGATTCTCACATCTGTTGGGTTACAAGGTAATAAGCAACATTTGTTTTCTATCAAAGCGGGCAGCAATTTTACGCATGTCCGTTTGAATATCTATCCAGACGGGGGAATCGCACGCCTTAGGGTGTATGGCTTGCCAGCGGTGGACTGGAACCAAATTGATGTTCTGCAAAGTATCGATTTAGCCTCGGTGGCATACGGAGCAAGGGCGTTGTCTTGCAGCGATGAGCACTACGGTAACAAAAGCAATTTATTGGGACCTGGCCGTGGAGAGAACATGGGGGATGGCTGGGAAACGGCGCGTCGTCGTACGCCGGGTAACGATTGGGTAATCATTGCGTTGGGGCATGCGGGCAATGTGGAAAAAATCGTGGTGGACACCGCGCATTTTAAAGGTAACTACCCCGATACGTGTTCCATACAGGCTGCCTTCGTGAAAGGGGGAACCGATGAGCAAATCGAAACCCAAAGCCTTTTTTGGCGTGAGTTACTGCCTTCGCAAAAGCTCAGTGCGGATGCCATTCATGAGTTTGAGTCGCAGGTGAACCCCATTGGCCCCGTCACGCATATCCGCCTCAACATTTTTCCAGATGGAGGGGTAAGTAGGCTGAGGGTGATTGGGACAAAAGCGGGTACATCGTACCAGCCTTCAGCGGGGCAACCTCATGTCGTTGAAAGTGATTGATACGATGAGCACGATACACGCGACGAACGAACTCAAAATAGAAGTGCTGTCTAAAGATGCCTTTGCCCCATTTGGTGAGGTGATCGAAACGGACAACAGCGCGTCTTTCCTGATTAATAATGGTTCGACTAAGCGATTCCACCAACTGGCGCAAGCGGATACAGGCACTGCTGGCGGGCATACCATCATCAGTATTTTTGAAGCAACCCCATTGGATTATCCGTTACCCATTGGCATGCTAGAACGGCATCCTCTTGGCTCCCAAGCTTTCATGCCATTGCTTGGGCATCCGTTTTTGATCGTGGTTGCCCCTTTGGGGGATACGCCCAACCCAAACGCCATTAGGGCATTTATCAGTAATGGCAAACAAGGGGTGAACTATCATAAAGGGGTATGGCATCACCCTGTGCTAGCGCTGAATGCGAATGATCAGTTTCTGGTGGTCGACCGAAGTGGGAAAGGGAACAACTGTGACGAGTATTTTTTCCCTCAGTCGGACATTCGAACATTATCGCTGCCTTCCGAATCGCTGCCTTCCGAAAGGTTACCCGAGTAATTCACCAACACATGGCGGCTGACCACAAAGGAGTGTGAGATGGATCCACATGTAACAGAGTGGCTGAACTTAGTGATTCGCTGGGTTCACATGATTGTAGGCATCGCTTGGATTGGTGCTTCCTTCTATTTTGTCTGGCTTGAAAACAACCTCAACAGAGCCAACCCGAAAGCGGGGTTAGCGGGCGATTTATGGGCTATCCACGGCGGGGGAATCTATCATCTAGAAAAATACAAATTGGCTCCCCCAGAAATGCCGGAAAAACTGCATTGGTTTAAATGGGAAGCGTATTTTACGTGGATAACGGGTGTCCTTCTCCTCGCAATTGTGTACTACCTAAACGCCGAAATATATTTGATTGCCCCTGGTTCTGGTCTCAGTTCCATGCAAGCCATCGGGATTGGTGTGGGCGCTTTGGTGGCGGGCTGGTTTGTTTACGATGTGTTGTGCGACTCTTCTTTAGGGCAAAAACCGCTGCTGCTCGGTATTATCATCTTCGTTTTGCTGGTGGCATCGGCGTATGGTTTAACGCAAGTGTTTAGTGGGCGCGGTGCTTACATTCACGTGGGGGCGATAATCGGCACCATCATGGTGGGCAACGTGTTCCGAATCATCATGCCAGCCCAACGTAACCTCGTGAAGGCCATTGAGAAGGGGGAAGCCCCCGATCCTACTTTGCCTGCAAAAGGGCTGCTTCGTTCCCGTCACAATAATTACCTGACGCTGCCCGTGCTGTTCATCATGATCAGTAATCATTTTCCTAGTACCTATGGGTCTAGCTGGAATTGGCTGATTTTAGCGGGCCTGGCGGCGTTTAGTATCTTGGTTCGGCATTACTTTAATACGCGTCATGGCAGCCAAAAATTTGCGTGGACGCTACCAGCGGCGGCGGTAGGGATGATCACGTTAGCGTTTGTCACATCGCCTACCAACAAGCTTGATCCTTCAGGAGCGGTTCCAGTCGCCCCTGTTGCTAATACTGCCATAACGGTGCAAGAGGCCTTGTTCACTAAAGTGAATTCCGTGATTCAAGAGCGTTGCACGGTGTGTCATTCTGCTAACCCAACTCACGTAGCGTTTCAAACGGCACCAGCAGGGGTCATATTGGATTCGCCGGAAGAGATAAAAAACAACGTCGACCGCATTGTGGCACAAGCCGTTACGACACAAGTTATGCCGATTGGCAATTTGACGAACATGACGGATGAAGAACGCGCTTTGATTGGAGATTGGGCATCGAAAGGGGCGCAAATTCGGTGACTTTTTTCTTTAAGAGTGAACTTTCACAATGAATTTTCTCAATTCATTGATATAGAAAGGCTTGGTGGTAGCTAAGTGTTGGCAAGATGCTATATTACTTGAATATATTCGTACTTATTGAAGTGAGGGAGTGGAATGATTTCTAAATGGGCACAGCGTTTTTTCCAAATGGCCGAGTTAGTGGGGTCTTGGAGTAAGGATCCGTCAACGCAAGTCGGCGCTGTGATAACAAAGCATAACCGAATTGTTTCCGTTGGCTTTAATGGTTATCCCCATGGTATTTCTGATAGCGCAGAAACCGATGAACGCGATATGAAGTATCTGAAAACACTCCATGCGGAAGAAAATGCGATTTTGTTCGCCAAGCGTGATCTTGATAATTGTGAAATTTGGGTAACGCACTTCCCGTGTCCAAACTGCGCGGCCAAGATCATTCAAACAGGCATTAGAGCGGTCCATTGCCCTGAACAAACGGAAGATTTTCTTTCTCGCTGGGGCGATAAGATCCAAGTTAGCCAAAGTATGTTTGAAGAAGCGGGCGTGGATGTGGATTGGTTGCCCCTGAAGGATTTGAATTGAAAAGAGTCAATGAAATTGAATAAATACAATGCGGCTAAGTGGTCGCATTTTTTATGCCGATGTTCAAAATGGTTTTTCTCACAGCCTTCAATTTCATGCACTGCGAGACTTGGTGTTCTGGATGGCCTCTATCCACGGTAAGGTGAAGGATCGCCATTCATCTTCCCCGTCAAATTGCTCTCTAAAATCGGAATAAGACCAAACCCATAGCTCTGTTGGTGTCATGGTTTTCATATTGAATGGAGATGGTTGATTGCGCAGCGACTCGGTAACGGGCCACAAGAAATCATCATCCGAAAAGAAGGCAATGTTATGTTCATCTTTGCTTTCATCGTGAGTGAATAGCCGGAGTGTTCCACTTTTTACCCAAATCACAGTTAGCCAGCGTTCACCAGCGGTTAACAAAAGCTCATCAGCCGCGAGACGTCGATGCTGAGCTAAGGCATAAATCTTGGATTGGGTTGGCTGCGGTAAGCCACAAAAGTGTGGGCAGTGCAGTAAAAAAGTGTCACACATAGTCGCTCCATGCTGGTGTAAGGGCTAACTTAAGTGTGACACATCAGACTGGAATTTCCTGAGATATTGATGGATTTATTATCTGGGTGAGTATCTACGCCTTTGATTGGTTATTCCACGATTGGTACGAACCGTTTGAGCGAGCGCTGGACTTGGCAAAGCAAAATGATGTCACATTTCGAACACCAAAACTTGGACAAGAAAGCGCTGGACAAGAAAGCGTTGGACAAGAGTGCATTGAGCAAGAAAGCGCGTTAGACAAGAAAGCGCGTTGGATAATGTGCCTACCACACCACGTTGCTGGCAAGACGCGGAAATCCATGGAATAAAACTGAAGTGGCAAAAATACATTAAGTTTCAATTAATTTTAGCCCATAGAATCTTATTCTTGCCTCATCAAGATAGTATCCTTGTTGCGTATTGTCAGCGAGAGAAGGGCTGAAATTGTGCCTTTCTCTTATGTTGTTTACGCATCCATTGAAACACAAGGAGGCTATTATGATGGACCCGATGGCAATTTCGAGTTATCTAGGGTGGTTTCTCGCGTTATTGTTCGGCTATCCGTTTGTACTCGTAGGCTTACAATTTGCTGTGTATGAGGAACAAAAGCGCCAGCGAGTAACATTTTGGTTTAATGTGGCATTTGTCGTAGTCATCTTGGTCGTCTTGACGTACCACATGCAAACCGAGGTCGTCTATGGTCAATCGCTGCTAGAAGCGTGGTACACACTTCATCCAGAAGACCGCCCTAAATAACCCGAACTTAAGCTTATTCAATGGGTAATTCAGACAGGCATTTTCTGCATAAGCAGGTGCCTGTTTTTGCTAATCCACTGGTGTCCCTTTTCTCTAATTCGAAACACCAACATTGCGATCCGCCAGCGCTGATCTCACAAAATGTTGAGCTGCCACATTGGGCACATTCGTGTGTGGTTTGCTCACCTGACAGCTGAGCCATCACATCCGATCGCTGTTTCTCTGATTTATCTTTCCAACCAATAATTTCATCGATTGTTCTTAAACAGCCACTGCAAATTCCAGCGTTATTCTTGCAGGCGGCGACACATGGTGACTTCATTTGACGATTCTTTTTGTATGCTCAGAGCGATCGGCTGTGGATTCAGAGCGCTCAATGGTAAATTCAGAGCGCTCGATTATATACGCAAACTGTCTCAAGATGCAGGATTCGTTGCGAGGTTATAATGGGAGCTCAATAGGCGCTCGTCGGGGACTGGAAGAACAGCCGCCTGGATAAGGCTATTTCTCGTCGTGTATTCTTTCCAGCGCTTCCACACGTCGAATTTCTGTTTCAGAGAAAAATTGGTTCCTAAGCGAGGCTATCGACCGCTGTTTTTCTGTTTCACTATGGGTCTTGCTATTGATGGCATCGCGCTTGGCGAGGTATTCGTCCATTTTGTTGTTGAACTGCGCTCTTCTGGTGTCTAATTTTGCTAAGCGATTGGCTGCTTCTTCACCCACCAGCTCCACTCTGGCTAAGTGTTTTTTTTGGTCGGAATAGCCATCGAGTGCCGTTAAGCGTTGCACTAACACCGCATTTTTCTCGCTTCGCTGGATATAATCGGGCTGATTGGCTAGGTATTGTTCCCACTGACGGTTGAAATCGTCATCACTAGCGGTTTGTTTTCGTAGTTTCAATTTTTCTAGCGCCATTTCACGAATCAAGTTTTCGTCGGCAAAGTAATCTCGCTGTACGTTCTCACTAAACAGCGTGCTTTGCACATCCAATACCTGTTGGTGAATCGTGAGTAATGCATCGTAATTTAGCTGTTCAAACTCTGGAGGATCCAGCTGACTGAGTGCTTCTTTATAAGCAATAAACTGATCAAATGATTCGCTATTCACTTGAATATTTGGGTCTAATGTCGAAAATTCCGTGCTGCTCTGTTTGATCGTTTCTAATGGTTGCTCTCCCATTGTCGCTAGGAAGTAATCCATCACTTTGCGTGATGATTCTTGGTCAACGTCAGTTCCTTGTAGTGAGCCAAATTTCTTGTTGACCGCATTGTTGCTATCTCCAATGTATTGTGAAAGAAAAAAGACCGCCGCCAGACTCCCCGAGGCGATCAGTATTGCGATGAACAAAGCGATCTTTTGCATCATAAGCTACCTTTCTGCGTTTGTTTTGACTTTTCTTATCGAGAGATCGGATTACAGCCCTTGATTCTTCAACCGGTTCGCTTGTTGCCGATATACAGTAATAGGATCGGTTTCAAAGAGATGATGAATACCCAGCAAGCCGTTCACTTCATCCAAGTGGTTCATTTGGTAATTGTCTCTTATCACCATACCTAGACGGCTGCTGCACCGCCCGACTAACCCATCATTGGGTTCACTAAACGCTAGCCCCAATGCACCTAAAACCGCATCAGATGGATCCAATATATTGGTTACGGTTGAGGTACCGCTCCACGAATAATAATAAACGCCATTGCTTGCGCGTTTTGAACCTTCACCACAACGTGTCGTGGGGACGCCTTCAGGGTAGTGCCGATTGAAGTTCAAAGCACCTTGTGTGGTGAGCGATGCGAGTGAACCCAATGGATCTTGTGGGAGTGATGTTCCGCCAGATAACACACTGATCAGGCTGGAAAGCCCTTTCGCAACGTTCACTGCCAACGTTTCCGAAATGGATCCGGATGGAACGGTTTCTCTCACAATATCGGCAATCGTTGATCCTTTGTTGACGCCGCCTACACTGGTGACAGAAGCCACCATATCAGGTCGGATAGAGGCGACATAACGAGACGTTGGGCTGCCATGGCTGTGCCCAATTAAATTGACTTTCTTTGCACCGGTTACGGCAAGAATGGCTTCTACCTGAGACAGAAGTTGTTCACCACGTGCTTCCGAACTGTTGGTGGCAGAAACTTGTGCGACATAAACCGTTGCACCGCTTTGGGTCAATGCTTGAGGGACACCGAAGAAATAATCGACCCCCGCTAGCCTGTCGAATCCAAACAAACCGTGTACAAGGACAATAGGGTAGTGAGTTTGTGTATAACCGGATTGGGTTGCCCCTCCGGCACCCACACCCGCCCAGCTTAGTGCGCTAGCGGAGAGCAATAGAGCGATGGTGAGTATCCTTTTCACTTCGTTTTCCTCTACAAGTTAGAAGTTAGACCTCGGATGAGTTAATGAAATGTATATAAATTGTTAACGTGGGTTTGTTTTAAAAATGAGAATTGTGAACAAAGCGAAATTTATGGGAAGCAGAAGCGGGAACGTGTCGATGAGACTGACCATACAAAAATGACTTTATATCAGTAGGTTATGCGTTTACCTGAACATGATTGGAAGGAGGTTCGGAGTGAATACGTGTTCGAAGAACGGGAAAATTGAGCGAAAACATAAAAACCTACGGGCAACGTTCTGTTTGAAACATCGCCAGTAGGTTGAGAATGTGATCTTGGATCAGAGTTTATAGGTACTCTGGAATGCAACATTCTTCCTTTCAGTATTCACAGTTTGAGTGCTTAAGGCTAACGGCTTCTAGCTTTCTTGCACGGGCTGAAAGTCATTTTTTGTTCTGTTCGCAAATGCAACCAAAGAGAGCATAACGGGGACTTCGACCAATACGCCAACGATAGTGGCTAAAGCTGCCCCCGAATGAACGCCAAACAAACTGATGGCAACCGCTACGGCCAACTCAAAAAAGTTGGATGCGCCAATCATTGCCCCTGGCGCTGCAACACAGTGTGGTTGACGCGTCTTCTTCATCCAGTAATACGCGAGAGCAAAGATAAGATACGTTTGAATGAGTAGCGGAACAGAAATGAATAGGATGTCTATTGGATTACTTAAAATGGTGTTCGCTTGGAAACCAAACAGCAAAACAACGGTGCCAACTAAACCTAAAATTGATAAAGGTTTAATGGCTTTGCCAAGCTTATCCACTTTGGCTGGGTTATTGAGCACTTTTCGAGTCACTACCCCTGCGGCCAATGGCACAATGACGAAGAGAGAAACAGAAAGCAGAAGCGTGTCCCAAGGCACCGTTATGTCGGTCATTCCTAGTAGCAGAGCTGCAATCGGTGCAAAGGCGACCACCATAATGATGTCGTTAATCGCGACTTGGACAAGGGTATAATTTGCATCGCCTTTGGTCAGTTGGCTCCATACAAACACCATGGCGGTGCAGGGGGCGACGCCAAGCAAGATCATACCTGCGATGTATTGCTCTGCCAAATCCGAGACAATCCAATTCCCGAAGACATAGCGCATGAAAACAACGGCAAGCAACGCCATAGTAAAAGGTTTGATTAACCAGTTGATGACAATGGTGATCAACAACCCTTTTGGTCTTTTATGAACACTTTTGACCGATGTGAAATCGATTTGCATCATCATTGGATAAATCATTAACCAAATGAGGACGGCAATAACCATATTGATTTGGGCGTATTGCATAGCGGCGAGAGACGAGAAAAGCTCTGGGAATAGGTACCCACTCACAATGCCCATAATCATTCCTAGGGCAACCCAAACACTTAAAAATCTCTCGAAAATTCCCATGATCAATCACTCTTCTCTTGATAAAACTGCATATATGGATATCCATATGTTATGACTAATGAATCGCTTGTCAAATTTTACATTCTTATGTGGCGAAAGGTTGCCTTTAAATGTGCTTTTTCCGTATTGAACCAGAAATGTTGACTGAAGAGTGTATTTCTTTGTCTCTGTCACAAAAAATTAATGATGTTGAATCAGTTAGCGTGAGTCTATGAGCAATAAGGGATTTGTAGTGAACGTGCTCTGTTTAGATGGGTCTCATTGGTGCGAGTGGAGTTGCAAAATAACGTTAGTGTAATTACATTGAAATCATCTTGTCATATTTAAGTGGGTGAAAAAATGCAGCATCAAGAAATGATCCAACCTTCACATTTTGGCGTGATCAGCCGAACCGTTTTGTTTTCACTCATCTTTGTTATCGGTGTTTTGACGCTGATATGAGTTTAGAACATAAGTGAAATGTGTTTAGAAGATAGGTGAACCCCAGACTTCGGTATCGAGCTCTGGGGTTTTTTATTACCAGCTACTTTGAACGCCGCTTACGCTGTTCTGGTTGGTATTAAGCCCAGTAGTTGTTTGCAGCGGCAACCGTTTGAAAGTTGATGGCAATAACTTGAGAGGCGGCGATTAAGTTCTCGGCATTGTCAGCGTAGACGGGTCGAATCTTTTCTCTCACTTCTTCGGATGGTTGCGTGTACTTAACCCCCATCCTCGACATTTTTATGGCAAGTTGGTAGCCATCTTCAGGCGTACTCGTTTTTAATGTAGCTAACCATTTATCACTCATCACTTCTTCCTTTTTGTATGCATTTTGCTCGCTTACTATATTGTTAGTGTGCGAACAGTTTGTCAACTAATAATAAGCTTACGAATATTTTGTCTATGATAATGTGCATGCGTATAATGATGGCTACGAATGAAAACTTGGAGAATCGGGTGGCAGTAGCAGAATTAGATCGACAGCTGTGTTTTGCTCTATATTCCACATCCAATAAGCTGACATCAACGTATCGGGAGTTACTGGAACCTCATGGTTTAACCTATACGCAATTTGTGGTGCTGATGGCGTTGTGGAAAGAAGATGAGGTTTCAATTAGTCAGCTAGCGAAGACAACACAACTCAGCAAGGCAACCATGACGCCGCTGTTGAAACGAATGGAAGAGAAAGACCTTATTCGTCGAGAGCAGCTTGCGAATAATGAACGGCAAAAATCCATTGTACTAACGGATTTAGGGAGAGAGCTTTCTCAAAATAGCTCCGACATTACAGATAAGGTTTTTTGCTCAACCGGTTTAACCCAAGAAGAGGCAAATTCTATGATTCAGCTGTGTAAGAAGGTCAGAATCCGATCGAACGAATAGAATTGGCTAATCGATACCGGCGTATTCAATTGCTGCCCGTGCTAAAAGCCGAGTGGAATCCAATGTTGGGAGCGGGGAGTTTTCGTCGCTCAGTACAATGGGAAGCTCGGTGCAACCCAAAACAACGGCTTCACAACCCTGTGATTTAAATTCTTCTATCACCTTTAACAAATATTCGGTGACATGGCTTGGAGTATGACCAAGTACCAGTTCATCCATGATTAAACGGCCAATCTCTTTGCGCTGCAGTGCATTGGGCAATACCACGTCTATGCCTACTTTTCGCATACTGCTTGGGTAAACATCGCTTTCGGTTAGCCATTGCGTGCCTAAAACACCGACCTTACGGTAGTGTTGTTGTTTGGCGTGCGTAGACACCACATCCGCAATATGTAGCCAAGGAAGCGATGAGGATTGCTCCACCAAATCGAAAGCTTGGTGAATGGTATTATCCGGGCAAATAACAAAATCAGCACCAGCGGCTTTGAGCTTTTCAACGGAAGTTAACATGAGTTCGGCAATGTGTTTCTTCGCCCCATTGTTCAAAGCATCCACATATAAGGATAGAGAAGGGGTGTGCATGGCTATATCTGGATGTTGATAGTGCCCCAATTGGGCAATGCTTTCGCTACAAATCGTTGTATAGCAGAGCGCTGCGCCTTCCGCTGAGCAACCAACAATTCCAATGCTCTTCATTTCCGATCTCCTTCGTTGATGTGCCTCCTGCCTATAAACAGACATGGGGATGTGTCGTTTATTTTCAATACAAACGTGCTAACAAGGTATTAATCTAACGTTCTTAAACAAGCTGAAGGAAAAGAAAATGAAATTAAAATATACGATTCTCTATGTAGAAAACGTGGCAAAAACATTGGCGTTTTATGAGCGCGCTTTTGGGCTTTCACGCGCCATGCTCCATGAAGGGGGAGACTACGGTGAGTTGGATACGGGCACTACGACCTTGTCATTTTCGTCGCTTGACCTGATGAGTAAGCTTGGAAAAGGGGCAGTACTGCCCAAGCGAGGACAACCCAGTTTTGAAATAGCATTTGAAACGGATAACGTCGCGGAGTCGCTACAGCAAGCCTTGGATGCGGGCGCAGAACTTGTTCAGCCTGTGGAGCACATGCCGTGGGGGCAAACTACGTCTTATGTATATGACATAAATGGTTTTTTAATTGAAATATGCTCACCAGTGGCAGAGAGTTAGTACCCATCATCAAAAAGCTGCGCTTTGATGTCTTCTCGATTGAAAAGCTGAGTTGGTGTAACACCGAACCAGCTTTTAATCTCACGGCACATATGAGCTTGGTCTGAATATTGATAATCGTAGGCAATGTCGGAGTAATTTCCGCTCAATATTATCGCTTTGGCACACTGACGAACTCTGGCTAATCGAAACCAAAATAGCGGCGTTTGATCGGTGTGCTTTTTGATGGTTCTTTGCAGTGTTCTTACATTTACACCAAGCAATGATGCTATTTGCTCAATACTTCCCATTTCCTTACGAATGCATTCAAGTGCTTCAGCAATGTTTGAGTTAACTGTGGTTGCTGATTCAATTCTATCAATAAGTTGATCTTTTGAATCCCAGCATTGAATCAGTTTATCCGTTTCAACGTTGGAAATATTGCATCCTGGTTGAAGCCGAAACCCCATCATAGCGGTTCCCGCAGTTATATCGATTGGTGCAGTATGCGTATAAAGAGGAGAGACATTGATTTGGGCTGGCGTATTATCCGCAAGCGTGACGATGACATCCTGACACCCATCCGGAATGATGAAAGCTCTTTTATTTTCAACGGCTTTTGATTGCCATGTGTCTATAATGTGAGAAGAATACATGCGCTTTGGGGTGTCTACTGAACTATAGTAAGGTTAACACATCATCTAACCTAACAAAGAGATAACGTAAGTGAATGACGATATTGCAGTGATCCACGATATTCAAGCGAAAGAATTTCGAATTGAAGTCGCCCCTGAACTCTGGGCAAAAGTAACGTATCGCCAAGAAGGGGACGTGTTTTTTGTCGACCATTCCTCTGTACCTGAAGCGTTGAGAGGTCAGGGCAAAGGCGCGGTGATGATGGAAGCGGTATTACCGGAATTTGAAAAGTTGAACGTTAAGATTGTTCCAGAGTGCAGCTACGTTAAGCATTATGTGAACAAACATGAAAACTGGCACCATTTACTGGCTGAGTAAACTCATTCGTTTTTCTTAAAAAATACGAGCAATAAAAAAGGATGGGATCCCATCCTTTTTTGTTTTCGGTAGCTCTAGGAATTGAGTAAGTAGTCCAACCCGCCTTTAATGGCTGCAACTTGGGCGTCATTACATTCTTCGTCGGTGACTTTCGGGCTGTCGGGGTATACTTCTGTTGTCGTACCGTATTCACAACCAGTAAAGCCGCTGCACAGCCCGAGCTTACTGACTGGGTAATTGATCACACCGTGCTGTACGACGGGAGAACCGATAATGTTTCCATTGCTGTCTGGTGGTGCAATGTGGGTTACTTTTTCAACCGCTTGGATGATGGCTGTTTGGAAGGCTTCATTTGGGTTTTCGGTGTCCCCTACCAAATAAAAACCGTCTGGAACGAGATCTTCGATGTATTCCAAACCATCGCGCGCGGCAAGCGCGGGACGAAACTCAGATTCGTCAGTGTCGGTGGTTTCATGCAAGTCGATATGGGCGTAGATGTCCACACCAAGTGATTCCACCATCGACATTAGGTTTGCTGATTCTTCAGCAGGGGAGTTGTCATAAAATGAACGGTTTGGATCCACCGCGTTTGGGTTCCAACGGTTGATGGTTTCGTATCCCCACGGGCTGACGCAAGGGGCTACCACAATATTAAAGTGCTGTTCATATTCATTGCCGAGTAGTGCTAGGAACTTCAGTGCGCCATGAACACCGCTTGTTTCATAGCCGTGCACACCACCGGTGACCAAAATGGTTTTGCGGTGGCTGTCCCAAGTTTTACTTTTAATGGCATACAGAGGGAATTGCTCAGGGTTATAGCTGAGTGCACCATATTGGAATACATCGAATTGATTGCGTAACGCATTAATTTTAGTGACGACGTCACTTTTGTAGCTGCGCTTTATTGAAACTGAGTCCAGCCATGCTTTTTTTTCTTCTTCTCCCCAAGCTGTTCCTTGAGTGCCAATAGGGTATTGGTAGCTGCTTTTCATTGTTCACCTGCGCGTTTGTCATCATTCAAAAAATTGGCAACCAGTATACCTAAGTAACCTACGCTCTACATAACAGAAGATTCACATCCCCTGAACATCATGATGTTTTCGACCTTAAAAATACGACAGGGCAAGGCCGCGCTATAATCCCGAACCGTTATTGAGTCATTATTTTATATGTTTGTAACTCTTTACGACTCATATAGTGCATGTCACCTGCGTCGGCAGATTCAATAGTGAAGAAATAAAAGGCTTCTGGCTTTGGGAGATCGATGAGTTTGTAAAATTGAATGTACGGTTGGTGGGCATAGTGAGTTCTAGGAAGCTTACTTCCTTGACGGTCGCCAGATGACCAGCTGTGAACACCAATATAAGCATTTTTGTCTGCGGTTCGAGTGGTACCCGCCAAAAACAGGTCCGTTCCTCCTGAAGCGACGCCACCTCGAACAACATCGCCTTCATCGTTTTTTTTATTTAACGCATCGGAAACATGCGTGTGCATATTTAAAGAGTGAATCAGCGTGGCAAGCTTTAAATTGGTCACATTGTCTACCGAGCCACCTACGTCTAAAAAGACCAATTTGTTCAGATTAGGATGGTCCTCCAACATTTCTTGTGCGGCTTGCAGTGTGCCATCACATACTATTCCCGTCACTTCGGCTGTTGTACCTGACTCTATAACACGAAATACCGTGGCATCTAAATGACTGATACCAATCTCATCTAGTCGTTTCTGTGTACACGTAGAGGCATATTCTTTGAGAGCAGGTTCAGCTAATGAAAGGTTGGATAACCCCAAAAAAGAGGCAAGAATAAAAGGGCGCAAGTATCGTGGTTTCATGATGAATGTCTTCGTCTGTTAAATAGGCAAGTTTTTTTTAACAGATCAAGAGGAGAGAAACTATCGGCGGGATGTAAGCTTTTGTCAGGAAATGAACACGGTTCTAATCAAGTTGATCGTATACGAAGTAGGCAACCATGGTGTTGCCTACAGTATTTAATGTTAAACATCGTAAAACGGTGCAGGGTCGATTTCTATGTCTTTGGGTGAGATAGCACTTTCGATTTTGATATTGCTGTTTTTAAGATCCACAAAGGTAACATCGGTAAAGCGCTTAAATTTTCGAGAATAAAAACACTTAATCAGAGGCTTAAGTGGCTGTTGGTTGTTCGACGTCCAAGTGATGCCTACTCGCCCATCACTTAATTCTACTAACGACCCAACAGGGTAGACACCAATACAGTTGATGAATTTGTACACCAAATCCTGATCGAGGTGGAAGGGCGTTAAGCTCAGTAAAATCTTAAACGCTTCGGCGGAACTCATGCCCGCTTTGTAACAACGATGTGCCGTAAGCGCATCATAGATATCGACAATACTGCTCATTCTCCCATGAATCGGGATCTCGTCACCTTTCAAGCCATTTGGGTAACCGTTACCATCAAGCTTCTCATGGTGCATGAGACAAACGTCTCGGCTGACTTGATTTAACCCTTCGACATCATCAATGATTTCACCCGCATAGACTTGGTGAAGTTTCATGTGTTCAAATTCTTCGGGAGTTAATCGGGATGGTTTGTGGAGAACTTTGTCGTCTACTTTGATTTTGCCTATATCGTGTATGATGCCACCAATTGCCATGTCTCGAAGCATCGTGCTATCCATACCCAAATATTTCCCAAACGTCACCAGTAAGCAAGCAACGTTAACGGAATGTTCGAGCAAGTATGTGTCCTTGTTTCGAAGCGCGGACACACATTTAATGGCGTCGGAATCAACCAAAACAGTTTCAATGAGATCATCGGCCCATTCTTCAAGCGCCCCGACTTCGAAACTATTTCCTTCAAATGTCTCTGTCAGTAATTTTTGAGCTAAGCCTTTGGCTTCGGCGATCAGTTTCTTTGCTTTGCTTTGTCTCATCTCACGGCTGGGCATTTTCTTTGCACGTGCAGTAGATGGAGTGGGACTTTGACTTACGTCTTTCTTTTCGCTGGAGCTTGTTTTATCTGTAATGGGTTTGAAAACACAATTGCTAGCGGATAATTTTTCATCCACCCATGCGAAACGAACACCACTATTTACCAGTTGAGCGATGGCCTTTTGGGTAGAAACACGACCAGCATTGGATAGGTTTACTCTCTCACTTTGTTCAATACCCGTTACAAACATCCCTACATTTAGATGTTCAATCGCGATCTTTATAGAATTTTCAGGTTTGTATTGCATCAATCAATAACCAATAGTTGCCGCAAAATATTAGGAAAATACACGTCGTAAAATCAGTATTTTTGAAAGCCCATTACATCTTAGTTGAAACTTTGCCGAACCCCTAAAACCATGCCCAGTGTAGGAATAAGTTTAGGTGATCTCCTGCAATTTTGGTGAGAGCCGTTACAAAAAAACCAATCTTTATTGGAACCTATATCTTATTTCTTATGTGTATTGTGTGTAGTATCAACTAAAATTGGATACGATTCTAGTCACTTGCACCAGTAATATTGCACATTTCATAGTAAGACATTTTGGTTATAAACGTTAACTGGGTTCAAATACCCAAACACCGTGTTTTCTTGTCCAATATGTCAGCAAACCTTAATATATTCAAAGAGCGTTTAGTGCCTATTCTCTCTCGCCATGATGGGCTCATACTTTGCTTTAAATTATAAGTGCTTAACAAGTCTTGATATTCGTTTTCTTCGTTGTCATTGTTCACCCCGTTAGTGATTGTGCTCACATAACTCAGTGTTCCGAGCTGCTGATGTCGATTAGAAAAGGCATTTGTACGGTTTTGGCAGTTTACTTGGGTGTTATCGTTTGGCGGTAGTGTTGAGGTTAATGGAGAATAAAACCCCAGAGGTCGTACCTCTGGGGTGGATCTATGAGTTATGAACACCCACCACAACAACCACTCGGGGTATCATGTTTGCTCTTTCTCTCTTCACTATTCTCTTTAGCCGACGCTTCAGTAGACGCGTGTTCTTCAGTTACCTTTGCTTCAGCTTTAGAGTCTTTTTTCTGGAATATCTTTTTGATTGATAGTGTC
Source organism: Vibrio sp. S9_S30 (assembly GCF_014694455.1). Taxonomy (GTDB): domain Bacteria; phylum Pseudomonadota; class Gammaproteobacteria; order Enterobacterales; family Vibrionaceae; genus Vibrio. The sequence continues at coordinate 208,559 of NZ_JAAUWT010000006.1, forward strand.
ATCATTGTTTCCTATTTTGCGTTCAGTGCGGGCTGATAATACCATACTAAAATACTCAAGTATTATGGAAGAATCAATGGGCTTTTTTGGGGCACTTGAGAAGTGCTAAAACACATGTGAGCCATCTGTCTAATTAGGCTGAAATATCAATCTATTGGCTGTGATGGCAGCCAATGCCTTTCGGATAAGTTGATTGACTATGGCTGTCTCTATTCAAAAAAGAAGGCTAAACCAACGTTTTTCATAACCGTGATTATCCAGCTATCTTTAGGTTCAGATAACTTTAGGTCCAGCTATCTTTAGGTCCAGCAGAGTTCTTAGCAGTAAAGGTGAACATAAATAGTCTAAAGGATGGACTGAGCTTAACGTGTGTCTTGGGGTGAATGCTTTATATGGAGTGAATGTTCTATATGGAATGAATCAACAGAGGAGAATGCTCAAAGCCATGAATGAAAGTGCTTTGAGCATTTGGTTATATTGTAATGACCGTATGTGTTAAGCGGAGAGTTCTCTCCGAACAATCTCAGCACCTGCACTTAAGGCATTGAGCTTACCTCTTGCAACCTCACGCGATAGAGGAGCCATGCCACAGTTGGTGCACGGGTAGAGCTTGTCGGCATCCACAAACGCCAGCGCTTTTCTTAGCGTATTTGCCACTTCTTCCGGCGTCTCAATATCATTGGTTGCCACATCAATGGCACCCACCATCACCTTTTTACCGCGGATGAGTCCAAGTAACTCAATAGGTACACGTGAGTTGTGGCATTCTAGTGAGATAATATCAATGTTTGATTTCTGAAGTTTAGGAAACACTTCTTCATATTGTCGCCACTCGGAACCCAACGTTTTTTTCCAATCGGTATTGGCTTTGATGCCATAGCCATAACAAATATGGACAGCGGTTTCACATTTAAGCCCTTCGATCGCTCTTTCTAATGTCGCGATTCCCCAATCGTTCACTTCATCAAAAAACACGTTAAAGGCAGGTTCATCAAATTGGATGATATCCACACCAGCGGCTTCTAGCTCTTTCGCTTCTTGGTTGAGGATTTTTGCAAATTCCCATGCAAGCTTTTCGCGACTCTGATAGTGGGCGTCATAAAGTGTGTCTATCATCGTCATAGGACCAGGCAGAGCCCACTTTATTGGCTGCTTTGTTTGTTGGCGTAAAAACTTAGCGTCTTCAACAAACACAGACTTCGGGCGAGAAACAGGACCAACAACGGTCGGGACACTCGCATCATAACGATCACGAATTTTGACGGTTTCGCGTTTCTCGAAATCAACACCACTCAGGTGTTCAATAAATGTGGTCACGAAATGTTGGCGTGTTTGCTCACCATCACTGACAATATCGATACCGGCTTGCTGTTGCTCCTGCAATGACACACGTAGAGCATCGTGTTTACCATCAATTAGTGCTTCGCCTTCCAGTTTCCAAGGAGACCAAAGTGTCTCCGGTTGAGCGAGCCAAGAAGGTTTAGGCAAACTCCCTGAAGTGGAAGTCGGTAATAATTTTTTCATAATAAATGCTGCTGTCTATTAGGTTGAATTAAAGAGCGTAATTAGCAGACCACTGTTCTAGAACGGTCTGGTAAGGTTTGATGAAGTGCTCTTCAGCGAACTTTCCTTGCTCAACAGCCAACTTACTGCGTTCTTCACGATCATAAACAATTTGAGTGAGTGAGTGGTCTTGGTTCTTTAAGCTTGGCTGGTAGCAATTTCCTGCAACAGCATTTGCATTGTAAATTTCAGGTCGGTAAATCTTTTGGAAGGTTTCCATCGTGCTGATTGTGCTAATCAGCTCGAGATTGGTGTAATCATTAAGGAGATCGCCAAAGAAATAAAATGCCAAAGGTGCAACACTGTTGGGTGGCATAAAGTAGCGAACCTGTAGCCCCATTTTTTGGAAGTATTGCTCAGTCAAAGACGATTCATTTGGCTGATATTCGAAGCCCAGAACAGGATGTTGGTTTTCAGTCCGATGATAAGTTTTGTTGTCTGAAACGCTAAGGCAAATGACAGGCCGCTTCTTAAAGTTCTCTTTGTAAACAGTCGAATTGACGAAATATTTAAAGAGCTTTCCATGCAGTTCGCCAAAATCAGTAGGAATACTAAATTTAGGCTGATCTTTATTGTGGTCTAGCAATAATACGCTAAAGTCATAATCTCGCACATAAGAGGAGAAATTATTCCCTACAATGCCTTCAATACGCTCGTTGGTATTATGATCAACAATGTTCGTTTTCAATACTTCAATGGAAGGGAAAGCCTGACCTTGACCTTCAATATCCATATCGACAGAAATGATCTCTAACTCGACAGAATAACGATCACCTTTTGGGTTATCCCAATGTGCTAGGGCATTAAAACTGTTGTCAATCATCTTTAAGGCGTTGCGTAGGTTTTCTTGGCGGCTCTCGCCCCTAGCCAAATTAGCAAAGTTGGTCGTGATACGCGTACTGTCAGATGGATGATAGTTTTCATCTAGACGAATGCTATTTATAGTAAAAGTAAAATCGTTATTCATGTTGATCTGTTAACCTATTTTCCTGAGATGAAAGCTGAATATATTCCTTACTCTTTCTATGGTTTATTTATTATTTCGAAAGAGTTGTTTTCACAGTTTTTATTATTTATATCGAAAAGTTCTATTAAGAAATCTACGATAATATTTCTATAAATTAGAGTAGAGAGTGTTTTATACGTGCTTCGACTCATTAATAACAATGCATTTATTTCAAAGTCAACATGAAAAACATTCATGTTCCATTCTGTTTGGAAATTTAAATAGGTGTCAGTTATATTAATTAGCTTGAGGCGAAATGGCTGCATTTTGCAGTAAAATAGCTCCTAATTATATTATAAGGTGAACTGAGTGAGTGAATTGTTGTTGTTGATTTTATACTGCGCGTTACTAGGCAGTGGTGTTGGATTTTTGGCTGGGTTATTGGGCATTGGCGGTGGGCTAGTGATTGTTCCAATACTGAGTATTATTTTGCTTCAGTTTGATGTTTTATCCTCTGATCAGGTGGTTGTTGCTTCGATTGCAACCTCATTGGCGTCAATATTATTCACTTCAACGTCTTCAGCCCTTGCTCACCATAAAAATGGTAATGTGCCATGGAATCTAGCGCCTTGGATAATGACAGGGGTGGCTCTGGGGGCACTGATCAGTGGCTTTATGGCATCGTTGTTACCAGAACAGGTTGTTCGTTTTGTGTTTGCGGTGAGTGTGACACTGATTGCGTTGAAGATGTTGCTAAGCAGCAAAAATAACACGCCCTCCGATCGCCAAATGCCTGGGAAAAGCGTATTGACGATGTTTACGACAGTGACGGGTGGGTTGTCTGCCATGATCGGCATTGGTGGCGGGGCTCTTTTGGTGCCCTTATTAACGTTCTTTTCGCTGGATATGAAAAAAGCGATCGGCTGTGCCTCTGCCTGCGGAATTGTCATCGCACTCTTTGGATCAATTGGGTATATCAGTTCAGGGAGCGCTCATTTTGCCTTGGAAGATGGGTTTGCTGGGTTTGTTTATTTGCCTGCGTTATTCGGTATTGTCTGCACTTCTTGGTTTACGGCCCCTCTCGGCGCGAAAGCGACTCATCATTTGCCCGTTTCAACCATCAAGAAAATCTTTGCTGTGTTGTTGTTCGTGATGGCGGCCAAAATGATGGTGAGTTGAATCCTTCTATTGAGCTTTCCCATCCAGCAAACAATGGCATTCAATTAACTTCTATGTTCAGGATTGGTTAGAGATAATCTAAACCCGCTTTGATGAAAAGGAGCGGGTTGTTTCTTTACTGTGTTGTTTCTCTGCTGTCTTGTTTCTCTACTGTGTTGTTTTTTTGTTCTTTGTTATCATCGGGCGTCTTACATCAACATAAAAGGCTCAATATATGAAATTGTTTGTAATTGCGTTGTTTACTTTATCTTTTTTATCAGGATGTCAGTTAACACGTGTAGAAGGGGAAATCGACGATGTCGAAGTGAAAGTGGGCACGAAAGACAGCAATGAATCCAACGGGAAATTTTGTCCTCCGGGTCAAGCCAAAAAAGGCAAGTGTTAACGTAGGTGTCTACACATTTCATACTGACAATCGCGGTATTGGAAGCGATAGAACGATAGGCTTGTCTATTGCTCCCTATACACAATTTCATCACGTTAAACTTGCCTGTCTAACCAATCTGGCTCCAATTCAGGCAGGGGAATCGCATCCAACAGCTCTTTTGTGTACGCCGTTTGCGGGGAAGAAAAGAGCGAAGCGCTGTCGGCAAGCTCAATGATTTCACCATACTTTAACACCATGGTTCTGTCGCACAGCCGACGTACAACAGACAAGTCGTGGCTGACAAATGCCATGGTGAAGTTCAACTCTTCTCTCAATGTTTCTAACAACGCCAATACTTGCGCTTGCGAAGACACGTCCAACCCAGACAAAATTTCATCCGCGAGAACAAACTTGGGTTCCAGAGCAATCGCCCGCGCAATGCCCACTCTTTGCCTTTGCCCACCTGAAAGTTCATGGGGGTATCTGAATTTGAATGAGGTGGGTAATCCAACCATGTCCAACGCACTCTCGATGCGTCTCTCTACTTGGTCAAAACCATGCAATTTCAGTGGTCCCCCAATAATGGTGGACACTTTGTGCCTTGGGTTAAGTGACGACATGGGATCTTGAAAAATCATTTGGAATTGCTGACGTAACGTTCGTAACTCGACTTCAGACCAGTGCGTGATGTCTTCACCATGGTATCGAATGCTGCCAGAATCGCTGTTCAATAGGCGCAGCATGGCACGACCAAGCGTCGATTTTCCTGAACCAGACCCCCCCACAATGCCTAAAATCTCCCCTTCATGAATATTGAAACTGACCCCTTTAATGATGTCGATGCGTGGAGCGCGTCCAAATAATGGTTTGTTTGCCATATCAGGGTAACTGACCCTCAAGTCCCGAATTTCATACAGATTACGAGCCATAGCGGTCTTCCTTACTGCCTTTAATGACTTCCAGTTTTGTTAACTGAATCACGCTCTCTGGCACGGGTTTTAAGCTCTGATCTGGGCGGGTGTATTTTGGTGTTGCGTCGAGCAGTGCTTTGGAATAAGGGTGTGTAGGTGCAGCAAAGAAGTCTTTAACCAAAGAACTTTCGAGGACTTTCCCACCGTAAAGCACCGACAACGATTGGCATACTTTCGCGACCACACCGAGGTCGTGGGTCACAAACAGAATCGTGGTGTCATGGTGGCGTTGCATCTCCTTAATTAAACGCAGTATTTGCTTTTGAACCGTTACATCCAGTGCCGTCGTGGGTTCATCGGCAACAATGAGTTTGGGCTGTGCCGCGAAAGCTGCGGCAATCAATACGCGTTGCCTCATGCCTCCAGACAATTCATGAGGGTAGCTTTTCATTACTCTATCGGGGTGAGGAATGCCGACTTCTTCAAGTAATGCTATAGCTCTCATTTGCGCCTGTCGTTTTGACCAACCAAGAATATCGACTAATCGCCCTGTTATTTGCCTACCAATGCGCTTTGAAGGGTTGAGTGCCGTTAATGGATCTTGAGGAATGAGTGCCGTGTTCTGCCCAATCCAGTGCCTTCGAGCTTTCGGAGTAAAATCGTGCAGCGATTTTCCATCCAATACAATGTTGCCTTGATTGACCGACACCGCCCTTGGCAGCGTGCCGAAAATCGCCCGACCAATCATGCTTTTCCCCGCGCCGCTTTCGCCCACTAAGCCATGCACTTGTCCTTTTTCCACCGTAAAGGAGACGTTACGCAGAACGGGAGTTGAATCGGGCAGTACGGCACACAAGTTCTCTATCTTTAAGTAAGTATTCATCGTAGCACCGGATCCAACCTTTCTTTTAAACCTTCGCCGAGCTGGCTAAAGCTCAACACCGTTAAGAACAGCACAATTAAAGGGAACACCAACACCCACCATGTCTGATGAATGGCCGAACGCCCCTCTGAAATCATGCCGCCCCAAGTCGGGAAGTCGGAAGATAAAGACAAATTCACAAAGCTGAGAATCGCTTCTACAATGACCGCGATGCCCATTTCCAATGTCAACAGCACACTGATGGCGGGGAGAAGGTTCGGTAAGATTTCCTTGATCAAGGTATTGAATTTCGGTCTTGCGGCGACGCGAGCGGATAAGACGTAATCCATCGAGCATTGATTTAAGGTTTCCGCCCTTACCACGCGTGCAAAGCGCGTCCAGTCAATCACCACAATGGCAACGATAACGGAACCTACTCCTGTGCCGATGACAGCAATCAGCAAAATGGCAAACAACACCGGTGGAAACGACATCCATATGTCTGTTGCATGTGAAATAATGGCATCTGCCCAACCTCGGTAGTAACCCGCAACCAGCCCAAGAAGCGACCCGATAACACAAGTGAGAAGACCAGCGATTATGGCGATGGTAAGGGAGACTTGCGTGCCGTAAATAATTCGGGACAAGACATCTCGCCCTAATGAATCAGAGCCCAGCCAGTATCCCTGTTCACCGTTTGGCAACCATGCTGGTGGAAGTTGCGAGGTAAATAAGTCCTGTTCTAAAGGGTTGTGTGGGCTAATAAAGGGGGCAAACAAAGCGGTGAAGACTAACAGCAATAACCAACCGCTCGATAGCCACAACCTGAGCCCAGCTTTAAGCTGTACTTTACTTCGTCCATCAAGCATGTCGTAACCTCGGGTTCAGTAGTGAGTAAGTCAAATCCACAACAAAATTGACCAGTGTGAAGATCAAGGCAAACAGGATGACAATCCCTTGGATAAGGGGGAGATCTCGGTTGATGACGGCGTCAATGGCGAGATTCCCGAGCCCTTCGTAAGAGAAAAGCCGTTCGACAATCACGGTGCCGCCAATGAGAAAAGTAAACTGCACACCCACCAGCGCCAAAGTTGGTAGTAGGGCATTGGGTAAGGCTTCACGAATGATGACATAAGCTTCACTGTAGCCCCGTGTTCGAGCCAGAGTGATGTAGTCGAGGTGCATGGTTTCTTTCAACGATTGTTTGAGCAACTGAGCAATGATGGCGGCAAGAGGGATCGCCAATGCGAGAGCAGGCATAAACATATGGGAAAACAAGTCGGAAAACGCAGCCCAACGCAATGTGACTATGCTTTCCAGCAAAAGAAATGAGGTGTAGAAATCGGTGTCCATAGAAGGGGTAATTCGACCAGAAATATGGAACAAGGGCCAAAGCACACCGAAGAGGAGGATCAAAAGCAAGCCCCATAAGAAATCGGGAACGGAGAGTGCCACGCCATTCGTCACATCAATGGTGGATTCGATTTTCGTGCCTCGCCATAACGTGCCCGATAGGGCCAAAGCACCGCCAAGTAAAACGGCGAAAATTAATGCCATAACCGACAGTTCAAGCGTGGCAGGCAGCCTGCCGAGCACCAATTCAAGCACAGGTTGGCGGGTTGTGATGGAGGTACCAAAATCCCCCTTGGTTACACCTGACATCCAAATAATAAATTGTTCGAATATGGATTTATCCAAACCATACATCGCAGTCAGCCGCGCAATATCCTGTTCACTTGCTCCAGGCGGCAACATCATTGCAATCGGGTTGCCAGGTACAACGCGTATGACAAAAAATACAACGATCGCAGCCCCAAACAAGGTGATGAGTATGGCACCAAGTTTTAATAATAGTGTCCGAAAATTCATATGGTTATAGAGGCACGAAGGCCTCTTCTCCCTATCTTATAAGCGGGTCTTAATTACGCTTCATTAAATACGGAAGCAGCGCCCCAGAAGCATGAGGAACAACCGCAACTCTGGGGTCATATACGATGGGCTGTACGTATTGGAAAAGGGGCAGTACCAGCGCGTCTTCGGCAATCTTTTTGTCCACTTGCTTCCATCCTTCGATGCGTTTCTCCTCATCTTTCTCGCCCCAAAGTGGTGCTATCATTGCGGTGAGATCGTCGCCATCCCAAACGGAGTGAGGTGAAGGACCAAACATGGCGAATCCGGTAGAGGTAGTAGGGTCGCCAATTGAGTTCCCCCAGTTATAAAAAGCAGCAGGAGCCAGTTTGTCTGCGGCGCGCAATTCGTAATGCTTTGCCACTTCATACACTTCAATTTCTGCATTGATGCCAACTTTGCGCCACAACCCAACGATGGCTTGGATGATTTCATAGTCTTTAGGTTTGAATCCCTTGGTCGTTTGAATCGTAAACGTCACGGGGTTGGTTTTTGAATAGCCGGATTTTGCAAGCAGTTCGATGGCTTTTTCAGGGTCGTAGGGCGTTTGTATGTCTTCGTTGTAGGCACTGTAGAGTGAGGTTTGTAAGGTATCGATAGCAATGCCGTAGCCTTTTAGTAATCGTTCCACAATGGCAGATTTGTTGACGGCATAAACCGCTGCTTTGCGAACGTTAGGGTCTTTCATTGCGTCAATATCATTAAAGAAAATCATCCCTATATCCGATACTGGGGAAGCGATGCCTTTTAGTTTCCCCTTGCGTGTTAAGCGATTGTACTCTTCGTATGGGATTTCAAGTGTCACGTGAGCATTACCAGACTCGACCTCGGCCACTCGCGCGGACGCGTCGGTGACAAACTTAATGGTGACGAATTCGAATTCTGGCTTGCCGCCCCAGTAGTTTGGGTTGGCTTTTAAACGGATGTAGGCGTTGCGCTCGAATTTGTCCACCATGTAAGGACCGGTGCCGATTGGGTTAGCTTCGAATCCCTTTTGACCCACTTTTTCAATGTAGTGTTTTGGCAATACATATCCGGTGAGAAAACTCATCCACTTGAAGATGGTGGGCTCAAATCGAACCACATCTGCGGTGATGGTGTTACCTTCTATTTGAAAATTGCCAAGAGTAGACCAAATAAATTGAATGGGGTTACCACTGCTTTCATCGGCGGCACGCTGCAAAGACCACACCACGTCTTCTGGTGTTAATGGTGTGCCGTCATGCCATTGCACACCACGTCGAATCGTAAGGTAAATTTTGGTTTTGTTGTCTAGCCAGCCCCATTTTGTGACTAAACCCGGAGATTGGCTCAGATCCGGATTTTGCGCAATAAACTGGTCAAATACCGATTGATATATCCCTTGAATGGTCGGGTTTACAGAGGATGGACCGGTTGTTGGATCCCAACTGGGTAAGTTTACATTAGAGGCAATCACCAACTCCTCTATCGGTTTCGCCTGCACGGAAAAAGAGGGGATAAGCGCTAAGTACATAATCATTAGCATGCCAGCTATCCTATTGATCAACTTCCATATTTTCATTTTACACTCCTAGTGTTTTCAATGATTGAGCTCGCGTTTATTCCACGGGTGCTGTGTACTTCGTGTGTTGTTTATGTCCAAGGTGTAACGTTACTTATACAAATTCGTTTACTTCGCCAGCTTTTGGGCAAGCAAATACCCAGAACCCGCGCCCGTTCCGGCTCCGGGCCAAACAGCGGCACCTGTGTGGTAAAGACCGGGTATCGGCGTCGAACCATCGGATTTGCCAAAGCTTGGTCGGAATCCAAAATTTTGATTGAGGTGGTGGCTGCCACACAATTGATCGCCACCCACTAAATTTGGGTTATCGGCTTCCAAATCGGCAGGGGATACAACGCGCTTGGAGAGAATGCTTTCTTGGAATCCCGGTGCGTATTGCTCGATGATGTTCAATATATGTTGGCAATATGGCGCAGCGAGATTTTGCCAATTTTTGGTCGGTTCGCTTGTAATGGAGTCGACAAGCACGTTGGAAGGGAGCATTCGAACCTGAATCCACAGCGTATGTTTTTCTCTGGGTGCACGGCTCGGGTCAATCGCCGTCGGTTGCCCCACAACAATAACGGGATGCTCTGGCAGCACACCGGCCATAGCTTGTTGATAGGTTCGTGCCATGTGATCCATTGACGGGGCAATGTGCACATAAGCGAATTCTTTTAAGGTTTGGGATGCCGTCCAGTTGGGTAATTTATCCAAGGCGACATGAATCATCATGGTGCCTGGCGCATGCCGAAAGGCGTCGTAGCATTTTAATGATTCTAGGGGGCTTTCGTTCGCAACCAAACGCTGAAGCCCCGATGGGGAAACATTGGCGATCACGGCTTTATTCGCACCCCGCACGCTGCCGTCTTCTTTTTCTACGCCAATGGCTTTGCCTTGCGATGTCATGACTCTTGAAACGCGCGTGCCATATTCTAATGTGCCACCTTGTGACTCAATAAGGCTCACCATGGCACGAGTAATGGTATCAGCCCCGCCTTTTCCTATGACCATCCCAAAGGCTTGGTTAGCGAACGATTCAAGAAAAGGAAAAATAGCCCCGCCCGCGATGTCTGGTGCGAAATCAAGGTGCATGCCCCAAGCCGCGAGGGTGGCTTTTACGTGTTCCGATTCAAAATGGGTATCCAGCCATTCTCTTGGTGAGCTGACAACCAAACGAAAAAGGTCAACCATGCCCTGTTGACCTTCCTTACGGTAAAGTTGCCATGTGTGTTTGAATAACGGAGCGAGCTTAAAAGGGGATTGTAAAAAAGGCAGAATAAGGGGGGCTTGCGCGGAAAACTGCTTGGTGAGCCGATTCCAGCTTGCTTCGTCTTTGTCCGAATAGGCATGGATTCTGTTGGCGTTCTTTTGTGGGTCTTGGCTGATACCTAGCCAGTGACCGTCAGGAAAGACACTAGCAAAGCAGTGATGCGCCGCAACCAGTTCCAAGCCATGCTCTTTAAGTTGTTCACCAAATTGTTGAAAAAAGGGAGAACCTGCAAAAAGTGAAAGGTTCATTGCTGCCCAATCGTGTCGAAAACCATCCAGCGTATATTCACCGGATTTGACCGCGCCGCCCACGGTATCACCTTGTTCTATGATGTGGACTGTCCAGCCTTTTGACTGCAGAAAAATGGCGCACACTAAACTGTTTATGCCGCTCCCAATAATGATGGCGTCTGCCTTTGGCTCATTCATTGCCTATCCTAGAACTCATTTTTACGGGTTTTAGTATTAGCCAGTGATATAACCGGAACAATGCAACTATGAGAGAGAAAACGGAGGTTGTTGCAGGGCTAGGATAGTCTTGGCAAAAAGTGGATATAAGTATGCAATAAAACGCACTTGTGGGTGCTCCAAGCGAGGCGTCTCACTGTCAAAACGGACAAGGCGCGGATACAGACAAGGCGGGGATACGGGCAAAGCAGAAATCAGAAAATACGAGAGTGACCGAAAACTGCACTATGCGGATAGTTTGAGCAAGATACGGCTAACAGGCGCTGTCCGCATTAGGTAACATGTTAAGAATATGTTAATGGTTGTTTGTGGTTTAATATGGAACCGATGTTTCACGCCAAACTCGCCGCAGAAAAACTCAATGCAATGGAAGCCGCTTTCTGAAGAGGAGGCCTATAGTGCAACTCGATATGAGTATCGCTCGTATGTGAGTGACGTTGTGCATAGGAATGTTCTGAGTAAGCATCAATAAAAGATGGAGAGCAAAAATGAAGTACGCTACTGAGTCTCCTCGTTTTAGTGTTCGTGCGTTTCGCCAGAGATTAGACGAATCTAGCCATCTGTTGTTTAGCTCAAGCGACGTTGATGAAGCCAAAGCCAGTGTCGGGCGTGTTATGACACCTCATGAGCTTAACGTGATCAACAATAGTGGCAGGCTTGATGCCAGTATGCATTACATGCCTTTGGGTGATATCGCTTTGTATCGTTTAAAGTATGGGTCGAGTGTTTCCATCCATATCCCTACGATAAAAGATTATTACTGCATTCAGATCCCAATCCATGGTCATGCTTGCGTGACAAATGGTTCAGAGAAAATTGAATCTACCGAAAGTACGGCATCCGTGCTGAACCCTGAAGTTCAAACCGACATGGTTTGGGACTACGACAACGATCAATTTATGGTGCGGATATCCCGTTCGTTAATGGAAAGAACCGCCATCGGTATTTTGGGGCATGATATCGATGAACCCATACGTTTCGATGTCGGCTTTAGGTGGCAAGATTGCCCTGCATGGTATTGTTTGCTGTCTTACTTACTCGATTTTTACGCCAATTCGGATCCGGCACTCCGAGAAAACAAACTGATCACCAGCCAGTTAAATCAACTTACGGCGACCACTCTGTTTTTAAATCACAAGCATTCACAAAGTGGAGAGAAAGTGACCCAGCGCACCTCTATTCGTCCTCGCCACATTAAGCGTGCTCAAGAGTATATGGAAGCTCATGCCCACGAGCCTATTTCAGTGGAGCTGCTTGCTCAGGTGTGCGGGATCAGCATTCGGAGCCTTTACGGTGGATTTAAAGATTTCGTTGGCACCACGCCAATGCAATACTTGCGAAACTTAAGGTTAGATCATGTGCGAAATGACTTGCTCACCTGCGAAGCAACCAGTGTCACATCGGTTGCAATGAGATGGGGTTTTTCTCATATGGGCAGGTTCAGTGCGGAATACAAAGCGCGTTTTGGTGAAAGCCCGAGTCAGACGTTTCGAAAACGTTAGGTGTGATAAAAGTTACATTTGACCAACACGAGAATGGCGACATGGGCGGCAGTAAAAATACACCGCAGTATCGTACTGCGGTGTGGGGGAGAGCCGAATAGGTTGTTGTTGCATCGAATAGGTTGTTGCATATAGAGAAATCGAAAGTTTTATCTTTATCCTCCTTGTCCTCCTTGTCCTCCTTGTCCTCCTTGTCCTCCTTGTCCTCCTTGTCCTTTTTTCTATATGATCCAAAAACTTCTATATGATCCAAAAACAAAAACCTAAGAGTGCGTGTCGGATGTTACAGAGCCCGAGTTGCCAATTGCTCGGCAATGTAATCCGCTTGCCTTATGGCCAGCGCCACGATGGTTAGTGTGGGGTTTTCAGCCGCGCCTGTCGTGAACTGGCTACCATCTGACACGAATAGATTCTTAATGTCGTGAGTTTGCCCCCAACGATTGACGACGCCATCTTTAGGGTTCTCACTCATTCGATTTGTCCCTAAGTTGTGAGTGGAAGGGTAAGGGACCACGCGATGGGTTTTGATTGCCCCGACGGCTTCATACACCTGTTCGCCTTTTTCGTAGGCGTAATCTCGCATCGCCACGTCATTGGGGTGATCGTCGTAATGCACGTTGGGGATGGGTAAACCATTGGCATCCAATTCATCGGAATTCAGTGTGACACGATTCGAGGAGCGTGGCATATCTTCACCCACTAACCACATGCCCGCCATATGTTCATATTGTTCCATTGAGTTGGCAAAATCGGTACCCCACGCGCCAGGTTTAAGGAAGGCAGCCATAAAGGGCAAACCGAGAGAAAGCGTTTCCATCTCAAATCCGCCTACAAACCCTCGGCTTGGGTCGTGAATCGATTCATCTTGGATGATCCCTGCCATGGTGGTGCCTCGATACATGTTGACGGGTTTGCTGAATTCAGCGTAAACCGACCCCGTCATATGGCGCATGTAGTTTCGGCCCACTTCGCCAGAACTGTTGGCTAACCCATCTGGGAACATGGTTGAAGCGGAGTTAAGCAATAGCCTCGGGCTTTCAATGGAGTTACCTGCAACGCAGACCACTCTGGCTTTTTGATGCTGTTGATTGCCGTCCTTATCGACATAAAGCACGCCATCGACGAGCCCTTTATCGTTATGGGTGATTTTCAGTACGGTGCTGCTTGAGCGCAGTTCAAAATTGCCAGTGGCTTCGGCTTTAGGGATTTCTGTATACAACGTCGACCATTTCGCCGACATTCGACAGCCTTGAAAACAAAATCCGAGCTGCTGACAAGCCGGGCGACCATCGCGAGGTTGAGAGTTAATCGCCATTCTGCCGGTGTGCACTCGCTTATAGCCGAGTTTACGGGCGCCTGCTTCCATGACCTTATAATTGTTGTTACCGGGTAGACCGGGGATGTCGTGAGTAAGTGTGACCCCCATTTTGTCTTCGGCTTTGTCGTAGTATGGTTCAAGCTCGGCAAGCGTGATGGGCCAGTCGAGTAAGGTCGCGTCTTTCACTTCGCCGTAGTGTGTCAGTGCTTTAAACTCGTGTTCTTGGATCCTTAAACTTGCGCCTGCCCAGTGGAGGGTTGAGCCGCCAACGGTTTTACATATCCAAGCGGGCAAGTTGGGAAAGTCGCGTGCCACTTCCCACGTGCCTGAGGTGGTTCTTTTATCCAGCCACGCTTCTTTGCCAAACATGTACCATTCATCATTTTTGAAATCAGTGGCGTAATTTAAGTGCGTGCCTGCTTCCAAACACACCACTTTCACGCCTTTTTGGCAGAGCTCATTGGCAAGCGTGCCTCCGCCAGCGCCCGAGCCAATCACCACCACAACGCTGTTGTCTGTCAGTTCAAACTTAGCCATTAGATACCTCCTTGTTTCCATCTGGCAGCCAATCAATGTCATCAAAACCTCGATTCAAATATCCCCCTTTTTCAAAGGACGGCCCCTCATAACCGAACTTCGCCCAAATTTTGGGGTTGTTGTACAACGACACCACCATATTGCCTCGTACTGTTTGGAAGAAAGGTTCAGAGGAGAGCTTGTTTAGCATGGCGTCTTGTGCGGTTACCGACATCGTAGTAAATCCGCTCTTGCTGAGCGTTGATAACCCTTGTTTAAAGGCAGCGAGGCTGTCCCCAGACAATTGCCCATCGAGGCTTTCCACACACGCACCGTAAAAGAAATCGGCAAGGTGGGGATGAGGGTAGATGCGCCGACAGAGTGCCAACAGCAATTTTGCTTCTTCGACGTTGAGGTTTGAGACTTTCATTTGCCATGTTTGACCCGCAAGTGAATAGCCAGAAAGACTGAGTGTTAGCGCCGTTGCCGCACTAACCGAAGAGAGCTTTAGAAACTTTCTTCTACTTAGAGTTTGATCGTTCATCCTTACGACCTCCTGTGTCATCCGTTACTGAAATCGACCGTGTTTTTGCAACAATTCAATTTTGTACCCGTCGGGATCGGTTAAGAAAAAGAACGTCGCCATGGTTTTGTTGTTATGTTGCATCGACTTAATGGGGGTGGGGTTGAACCCCATTTCCGTCAGCGCGTTATGGGTGTGCTCGATATTGTCGACACATACGGCCAAGTGACCATAAGCATCACCATGTTCATAGGGGGATTCCCGCCCGTGATTAAGCGTGAGCTCGACTTCAAATCCGGAGTTAGGATCGCGCAAATACGTTAAGGTAAACCCATCAAATTCGTATTGATCGGCAAGCTCTAACCCAAGAGCGGAAGAGTAAAATTGAATAGAGCGATCCAAGTTAAGCACCCGAATCATGGTGTGAATGGTTTTTGTCATTTGTGGCTCACTTTGCTGTTGTTGATTTTTTTAACAATATAAACGTGAACCACAGGAAGGTGGTGGTAGCATACTACCACATGTTAAAAAAATGTAATTTTTATCCTTCAGTCTTTTGATTGCGGGCGCATGAAAAGGCAAGGACGTTATTCTTAGATGTCATCAATGAGCTTGAGCGTGAAGTTGTTGTTTGGCGGTGTTGAGGACTTCTTCTGGCTGAGAAAGGTACATCACACAAGAGCATCGGAGCAGCGAGGCAAAATTGGAAATGTCGCCATGTAAGTCGGTGGCTTCATCATAAAGCAGCGAAAGGAACTGACCCGTTGTCATATGTTGCATAGCGGCGATTTCATCAATAACCGTCCAGAACTTGGACTCAAGCCTTACGCTTGTGGAATGACCACCTAAGCGGACAGAACGCGAAACAAATTGGTAATTCTCCGGTGATTGACCAGCAAAGATATAGCACATGGATCCCTCCCTCTCATACCAGCATTCGAGACATTGGAGCAGCAACCAGAACCAAATAGATAGCTCTAGAAGATAGGTTTGATTAATGTTTGTTCAATAATGGCGTAATTACAACCACCACCTCAAAAGCCATAGCCTGAGCCTTTTGGTCGTTAACATATTGAAAAATAGCATTTAAAAGCCAACTTCTTTTGGTTGTGGCGGTGACTTTATGTTTTGAAGAGTCACGTTAAGTCTCATAATTGATTCAAAATAGCGTGTTAATGACTCAATGGAATTTGGGTTAGTCCTAATATTCTCTTTGCTCTTGAAAACGGTTTGATAGCATGGAGCCACTTAATATGAGGATCGGTTACATGAAGCAAAGTATCGTCCATATTGCCCTCGTCGTTGATGATTACGATGACGCGATCGACTTTTATGTCAACAAGCTCCATTTTGAATTGATCGAAGATACCGACCAACCAGAGCAAGATAAGCGTTGGGTAGTGGTCTCTCCGCCGGGTTCTGAAGGTGTTACATTATTGCTGGCGAAAGCCTCTAAACCCGAGCAAAAGCCGTTTGTTGGAAACCAAGCTGGCGGTAGGGTGTTTTTGTTTTTGCGTACCGATGACTTTTGGCGAGACTTTCATGATATGAAAGAAAAGGGCATTCAATTTGTACGGCAGCCCAGCGAACAAGATTACGGCACCGTCGCGGTATTTGAAGACTTGTACGGTAATCTTTGGGATTTGCTTCAGTTGAACCCAGATCACCCGATGGCACGGCGTTAAAGTGACAAAGGCTGCAAATCGCAGCCTTTAGACGTGATGATGTTCTCAGAGAGAGGATTTTCCCCAACGAGTATAAATCGATCTCGCGAGTGCCTCATTGGAGAAGAGCATATCGTCACGATTCAGCGCTGTGCTCATATGGTTGTATGTTAGCGCCAAATTAGGCGTGGAGAGGAGGATTTCCAGCTTCATGCCGTTCTCATTTCGTAAACTTGGTCTACTTGTTTCCCCGTCTGGAAAAACAATGTCTATCACCCTGTACTCATTTTGATGAATGTCTTTCCAGTCTGTCACTGTCCATGTAGCGGTAAACCCAGTTTCACCCTCAGGCGTAACGGTAACAGTGTTGTTGTCGCTAAACACAAGCGTGGTTAAAACAGGCGTTGTGCTATGTACCGTAGTATCACGAAGATGATAGAAAGTGTTTCCTTTTACAAACGAATCATCGATGTTTTTGGATGTTTCCCAATACTGTTGACTTGTCCAAATGGCCAGTTCATCGTTTTTATCAAAGCTTAATAAGTAGGTCGTATTGGTATCGACAAACTCAAACTGGTATTGGTCAAAATCCAAGGTTTGGTTCGTTAATGTGTACGGGGTATTTTGACACCCTGATTCGCCTTCACAGTAATTGGTCGAAAGTTGGTTACCGTCGCGAAAGAAAATGTTGTGGTATAAGGTGCCGGTCATGTTCCGAAATTCATTGATAAACATTCGCCTTTTTGTGAGGTAAGCGTGTAAGTCTTCTATGGGCAGTGCGGTATTCCTTTCCCATTCCTCATAGATAAATCGAGCGAAATTCTTATTTCTTATTAGCAGGTTATCAGCCCTTAACTGGCTTGATGTGTTGTCGACGAGGATCATGTGCTGACTTTGGAGCTGCGTGACCAGTGTGAGCGCGCCCTCCCTATTCAAACTGTCGTGTTGGGCGTTATCGGTAAAGGAAAGGGCGACGGTTTGCCTAGCGGCACCGTTATCATGCGTATCTTCGGTAAACGTCCAACTGGCATCAAACGCTTCTTCTTTGTAAGGCTTGACTGTAACGGTTTGAGCATCTTTAAAGTGGAGCTCGATCAATTGGAGCCTGGCGTGTTGGTCGACGTCGATGATATCGCGGAGGTGGTACCAGCGTTGACCAATCAAGTCCGATGCCTTTAAATTCGCTTCGACGCCGGAAACAAAATCCTGCTTACTCCAAATCATAGGCATATGATTGATGGAGGAAAAACTCAACGCAAATTCCGGCGAAACATAGAAGAAATCCATAGACGTGTTGGTGTCTGTGAACGTTAAAGACTTGCCAGTTATTTGATAGGGTTTGTCTGTCGCACCAAAAAGTGAACCATTCATCTTGCCCTTTGCAAAACTTGCCGTTTGCAGTAAGTAATCGTTGTTGTTAAGTGTGGTGACCCAAAACCTTCCAGACTCAAGGTATTTCGCTAACCCTTGAAATTTGTCTTTTCTTTTTACTTTGCCGTCGGAATCGAAATCCAGATCCACGCTATCTAGGTCTTTGCCTTCATTAACGAGCTTTGCTATTTCCGCAGTCAGTTTGCCCGACTTGGTGAGTAATTCGTTGGCATCTGCATCTGAAAGGTGTTCACTAAATTGTTGAGTGATGGCACGTGCAAACAAATGGGCTTTGGCGGATTCGTTGTTCGACGCTTTTTTGGCGACATAATCGCCAGTCATGGCGCTTAGCGGGAGGTGTAAACTTGCCGCCAATGCCGACATGTCCATGTTGTGGATATTGGCTAGCGTAGTAAATGGAGTGATGGTTTTTTCACCAGCGCTCGCGATCATTTCATAAGAGTGGCTCAAGTATCCCGGAGTGTCTGAATCCTGAGTTTGACCAGCAATCACTTGTGCCATTATCGGGTAGGCAAGATCGTTTTTATCAATGGTTATCTTTCCGGAGTCATCCGTCATTGTGCTCAGTCGCTCGTCCGCATCACATTGACCATTTTGATTTCTATCCACACAGATTGCGGCGTTACTTAGGTAGCCATCGATTACTGTGATGGTTTGATCGGTTGGTGTGGGCTTTGGTTCGGGTGTGTTTGCTGTAGAACCACCGCCACAGGCTGTCAGCAGAGCGGTTGCTGCCAACGAAAATACGGTTTTATTTAACATAAGCCGAGTTTCCTATCCGTGGAGTTGCAGTTAATTGATATTGTTTGGATATACAAACAAGAGAATAATCAGTTGAGTATTAATATAATCGTAATTAGCTTAAGAATGCCTGTTGAATTTATGCGACATGGGTTTTGGGGTTTATTAGGGTGCATGATTTTTTAAGGTGCATGAGGAGCAGTATACCAAGAGGGATGTTCGTACAGCAGTTGCATTTTAATCCAATTGAGTGAAAACTCTAAACCTATACTCAAACCGCTTTCGCCGAACATAGCATCTTGCGTTGGCTTGAGTATCACAAGTTGAATGAGTGCAATTTTGGCCGCTATGTTTGATAAGGAGAGAGTTTTGCTTGCTGTTCTGCGTTTGCTGCTCGTTGGGGTGTTTCTGGTTGTTATTACCGTGTGCGCGTGTCTATATTGTGCCTTTAAGCCTAGAAACCCCAAACATGTGTATACTTTTTGCCGCTGGTTTAATCTGCTTCATAAGCTTTTTGGCATCAAGCTGGTTCAGCGCGGTTTGGATAATGCGCCAACACCAAACAACAGTGTCTACATTTCTAACCATCAAAACATATTTGATTTTGTCACTTCCCCCGGTATGTTGCGCCCAAGAACGGTAACATTAGGGAAACGTGATTTGTTATGGATTCCTTTCTTTGGCCAGCTCTACTGGATTACGGGTAACATTTTGATTAATCGTGAAGATAAGTCAAAAGCGCGTAATACGATCAAGCAGGTCGCGGAAGCCATTCATCAGCGCGATTTGTCCGTTTGGATTTACCCTGAAGGAACCCGAAGTAAAGGCCGTGGCTTGTTGCCGTTTAAAACGGGTGCTTTTCGTACCGCAATAGAAGCGGGTGTCCCAATTACGCCAATGTGCGTCAGTAATGCTCATAATAAATTTGCGCTGAATCGCATCAATAACGGCATCGTGATTACCGAGATGTTGGAACCCATTGATGTGTCAGATTATGAACTCGCGGATGCAAGAAAACTGGCGGATAGATGCCATAAGCTCATGAGTGAAAAAATTGCAGAACTCAACAAAGAAGTCGAGCGTTTAGAGGCGCAGAGCGATAGTGAGTTCAGTTCTAAACCACAGGTTTAGGCCTTTATAAGGAAACCACGACATCAGATCAGCCATGCTATCAAACGAGTGCGGTAAATCGTGAGCAATGCCCGAAGGAGCATGCAATGAAAAGCCGTTGCTACCGTTCATTTAGCGAATGCAGATAGTAAAGCGATGGCGCCAAACTTGATCGATATTCGCATTTCGGTCAACAAGGGGATTGCCTAAATCAAAGTAGATGGCTTTTATCATGGTGTAGTTTGAACCAGTGGATCATAGTCGGTATTCATTCTGTGCTCGGTGGTTTTATCTGCAATTTTCTGATCTCGCCTAGTTAACGCTAAAGGTTATCTTCCCATAATAGGTTTCGGCTTTAGATTGGCTGTTGTCGGTATCAGTCATAATAGCGATGGCATCAATGTACTGGTACGCTTTTCGGTTTGCCTCATCGCTGCCTTTGTCACCCATGTAAGTAATGAGATCTTGGTACACGTTGCGTTTCTCTTGATACCATTGATGTGTGTTTGAATCGCTTCCTCGAACGGCAACCATTTTGACTTTTGGTCCTACGTACGCATTGTCCCAAACCTTTCCCATGTCTTGTGAGCTAGACCATACGTAATTCAGGGATTGCGTTTTCCAAACCATTAAACCGCCGTCGATGATCACGTAGATTCGAGCCGCATAATCATCGCCATTTTTGGTTTGTTCATCTAAGTTGGGTAACTTCTCCTTAATTAACCAACTCCAATTTACGTAAGGTGTCTGAAGGAGATCGATTTGTTTCTTTAGAATCAATCCAGAAGCGGTTCCGGTACTCACCGCTTTTAAAACGTCTTGGTCTTCAAATGTCGTTGTTTCATAACGCGTGCGACCAGAAAAAGTTTCTTCTTCCCACTCACTTGTATTTCCGTTAGCCAACAGTATTTGATTCGTCTGGGCGTATAAAAAGGGGCTTCCTAGCCCGATGGGTAACAGCATAACGGCTGCACTGACTTGATATCGTTTATACAAATGCTTCAACATACCGCTATCCTTACTTCAACCTACTCACGGAATACCCATCACCTTTCGCGGTGTTGAGGTCCACTATAATGGGTTTGCCACCATAACCATGTACGTTGCATCGGGCTCTTACGACCACTTTGTCAATAGATTTGGGTAGCTGAATACCACACTTGCTACGGGTAAAAGGTTGCTCATTCTCATGAGGGTGTGCGAGAGGGCGAATACTAAGTACATTGCCATTTAAATCGGTGATTTGCCATTCATCGGCATAGTGCTCCCAACTTTGGTCATCGTGCCTTACCGTCGTATAAAAGCACCAACTCTGGTTTGCACTTTGTACCGCTTTCACTGTTTCCACTTGTGCGTAATTTAACGAGGTGGAGTAATTGTTCACATCGAATCCCAGTGAAAATGGTGAATACAATGCACATAAAGAAAGGAGGAGTGCGGTAGGTGCTAATCCGAGTAAGTGCTTCATCATGAGTCCTAAGTTTTTGAGTCGAAAATGGTGTCTACCTATAAAGACCGCCAACGCGCCATTTTTACTTCAGAAAACAATAGGTGAGGGGGCATAGGCATGATCTTATTTCGGCAGTGATCCGCCTAACCAATGATCTGCCTAACCAATGATCCACCTAACCAATGATCTGTTTAACCAAACAGCGTTGACCAAATACTGGGCTTCTTTTTGTCGTGGTATTCTTTTCTTAGGTCGTCTATTTCTCGCAGTATCGTTTTAGCGCCCTCTAGGTCGTCGTCATCTAATTTTGATTCTATTCTCTCTACGACGTCAGTAAGCTTACTAAATCCGCTTTGAAAAAGCGCTTCTCGTTCAGGGGGAAAGCTGCCGTTAGCGGATTGTAAAACGAGTTTTTCAAATTCTTCAATAGGAGTTCTCATCTCTTCGACAGAGCTTGCCTCAGCGGCCTGATTAAAGGCGAGTTTCATTTGTTTCATGTTAGAGGACAGGTCGGACTTCGCGGTGGCGCTAAATGCAAATAGAAAAGTGAGTAATATCATTGCTGGTTTCATTGCTTATCCTTTTTTCCGAGGGATTGTGGCTGATGTATCTCTCAATGAATACGAAAAAAGCCGGGAGATTCCGGCTTTGAATGTCGAGTTGTGTTAGACGAACATACGGCATGTTTAGGTTTAGAGGCGCATCATGCTCATCTATTTATGACCCGACCAGTCTAATTATGGTTTGGTTCAGCTTACAGCTTACTGATTGCTTGAATAGTACAAACGCTCTAAGAATGTGTCAATGTGCTCTCTTTGTGTTGCAGGGTTCATGAACACCGCCTTTTCGCCTGGGATGTAAGAGTAAATCCCGCGTCCTACATAATTAGAACGTGAAATGAATTCGACCCAGTTGGTGTATAACCCCGCTTTTCCACGGTGATTAAAAATATGACGATGAAACTCGCTATTGCGTTCCATGCGCGCTCTGATTATTTCGTCTTCAGTACTGTGGCGCTCGATGGCAAACTCTTCATTGGCATCTTTAACGATATTTCGGTCGTACAATCTGAAGGTTACGCTTGGACCTTGGTTTTCTGGCACAACAACCTTACACGCAGGGTCCTGCATCAGCTGATGACGCATGTAGTTTGCGTTTTGTAAGCTATGCGCTATTAGGGTTTGGTATCCCTCTAAGCCCATGTATTTCAGTGCCGAATACGCACCGAACAAGCCCGTTGCGCCACGAGAACATTCAATAGTGGATTGCAGGTGCGTGTCTTCTTGAAGGTCATTTTCAAAGTAAGAAAAGTTCCTTGGATCGTTCTTGAGTGCGTCCATGTCCTTCTTGTTTTTTATCATCACCAGGCTAGATGTATAAGGGACGTAACCCCATTTTTGGAAATCGACGGTAAACGAATCTGCGTATTTCAATTCACGCATTCGTGCAGCTACACTTTCTATGCCAGCAAGGGTTGCTTCGTTAATGCCAATAGGATTCCCTGCAAAATCGTAATCGATGAAGAACATCATCGACCAACCCACCGCAGCGTCTACGTGGATATGTGGTTTGACTGCGATGTCGTATTCTGCGCATAGGCGTTCACGCAAGTCATAAACGGGTTTAACCTGATCGATGGCAAAAGTGTCGGTTGTGCCCATCGTGAGCATGATGGCAGGAACCACGGTGTTCACGTCGAAGCACGCACGCATGCTGCGCTCTAGATCCGCCAAATCAATTTCATGGCTTTCCGTAACTTTGATGCGAATGGTTTTGTTGGTGATGTCCACACCCAACAAAGAAAGGTTGGTCATGTTGGAGTAGTGACCCCCCTGAGAATTCAGAATTCGGTAGTCGCGGCTTGAATCCAAACCTTTATAGATTGCCTCAGGTAATGATTTACGTAGACCCAATAAGTAACCATAAAGGTTACAGAATGTGCCTCCTTGAGTGAATAAACCCGTTGATTCATTTTGATCATAGCCAACGACATTGGCGATTTGTCGAACCACGTTTTTTTCAAGCTGTTCTGCCATGCCTGCGTATTCACTGTAAACCAAGTTGGGGTTAGCCAACGTGCCCATCATTGCCCCATAAATGGCAGGATCGGACGGCATGGTAATGACGTTTTCAACTGAGGAAGGGTTTTCCCAATCTTTTGATAATGCCGCCGAAAATGCCAACACTTCATCTGGTGTGCCCGTCGGTCTCATGCGCTTTTTCGGCACATGATTTTGATTCAGTAGAGTATTGTGTAGCTCCGCGCTGTTGGAATAAGCACCCAATCGTTGATTGGGTTGAAGGTGTCTGGCCCGAAACTGATTCAGTGCAGCAAAACCAGGATCTTTATATATGGGCCACAAGTTTTCGTCGCGAGAGAAGAAATCACGAAATACTTCGTTATATAGCTTCGTAAACTCTGGAGTGGTGTGGTTTGCCTGAGCGTCTTTCAATAAAGAAATGTCCATAGCGTTTCTCTATCCTTATGGAAATATTCTGTTACATGGAGAAAGGACATCATTTCTGATGCCCTTTTTGTTTATTGAACTTTAAATTGTTTGACTAGATGCTCTAGGTGAGCATTGGACTTTGACAATGATTGCGTCACCGAGACGGTGTCTTGCCCACTAGAAACGAGAGACTCTACGATATCTCGAATGGCAAGCATATTGCGAGAAATTTCATCAGACACGGCGCTTTGTTCTTCTGTCGCCGTAGCAATTTGGCTACTGATGTCATCAATCTGGTTGACGGAGTTGGATACGATATCGAGGCTGCCGGACACTTCAGACGTTTTCTCTGCGGTGATTTGACAGCGCTCCTTTGTCGTCTCCATTGCATTGACGACTTTGTCGGTACCATCCAACAGGCGA
This sequence comes from Vibrio sp. S9_S30, assembly GCF_014694455.1. Taxonomy (GTDB): domain Bacteria; phylum Pseudomonadota; class Gammaproteobacteria; order Enterobacterales; family Vibrionaceae; genus Vibrio. Next base: position 232,646 of record NZ_JAAUWT010000006.1, read on the forward strand.
GTCAGCATGTCAGAGATTTCGGTGGTACTGTTTTGTGTTCGGGCGGCAAGGGCGCGCACTTCATCTGCCACCACCGCAAAGCCCCTACCTTGTTCGCCCGCTCGCGCTGCTTCGATCGCGGCATTCAAGGCAAGAAGGTTCGTTTGCTCCGAAATGTCGCCAATAACCGAAAGCACGGCACTGATTTGGTTGGCATCGGTATTCATTACCTGAATGCGTTCCGCCATTTCTTCTACGTCGTCAACCAAAGAACGAACCGTCTGAACGGCATTGTTCACAACCGTTTTAGAATTATGCGCTTCAGAGGCAGTAGAAACGGTGATTTGAGATGACTGTTGCACGCTTTCCGCTACGGAACGGGCGCTTTCACTCATTTCAGTAATCGAGGTCACCACTTGTTCGGTTTCGGCGGAATGTGACAGCAACATCTGTTCATTTTGGTGGGCGGATGTCGTTAGCGTTCGGATGCCCTCGGAAATCTGAGCGCTAGACTGCGTGATCTCGCTGATCATATTCTGAAGGTTAGCGACGAATCTGTTGAAACCTTCAGAAATTTGCCCTAGATCGTCGTTTTGAACGACCGTGAGGCGCGCGGTTAAGTCACCATTTCCATTTGAAAGGTCCAGTACTGCCGCTTTTAAGTGATCGAGCGGTCGGAACAGTTGGCTAATCACAAAAAAGATAATGACGGTTGAGACGGCCAGCAGTAGGCATCCTACCAATATCGATGATTTTACCGCTGCGTTTACTTCTGTTATTGCCGTCCCATGGTCCACAAAAACCATCAGTGTCCAGAAGTTGCTGTTATCAATCGCGACGCGTTGAAAATAGCCATCAAAATCGATGCCCATGTAAGGGAATTTAACTAAGCCATTTTGATCATTGCGGAAGCCATTTTCAATCACTTGGAAAGCGGGGCTTACTTGAGAAGGCGTTTTACCAATATCGTTAGGGTCGTCGCTGGCAAAAAACTTATAGTTTCTATCAGACAGCGTCGCAGCGCCTCCTGCAAATCGCATAGAGCTGACTTGGCTAACAATGCCGCTCAAGTTCACATCACCAACCAAAACAGCGATTAATTCACCATTTTGATAAACGGGTGCTGAAATGCTCATAACCTGATTTTTAGTGACGATATCTTGATAAATATCACTGGTAATGGTTGTACGGCTTTTGGCGGTTTCCGTAAACCAAGGACGGGTTAGATAGCGATCGGTAACCTCTTTGATACCACCATCATCAGACATGTAGTTGCGACCGTCTGTGTAGGCAATCATGACTGCTGAGAGCAAAGAGGTTTTAGAAAGAAGAAGAACTCGGTCAATGTTTTCTTGGTCGCTTAAATCGCTACTAAAATGCAGAGCGCCTTGTCGGATGGTTCGAATTTTCGATTCCATATCGTTTTCAATTTCATTTACATAACTGTTCAGTTTTTGCTGAGTAGCTTCTTGAAGTCCGTTAACCATTTCATTTTTAAGATTAATAATACTGATGGTTGCCAAAACTGATAGAGATACTGCTACCAGCAAGACAACACTCATGTTTATTCGCGCTTTAAAACCTAATTGCATAGCTACCCTCACACGTTGGTAAGTAAATTTATTGTTAGTCGAAAGCAAAGCTATTCACGGAAATAAATTTCGACAAATCTAAGATCACTCAGTGTTATGCATTATTGAATTTCTAAATACCGAGCTGATATTTGGTGGATTATGGCATATTCATAAAACAAGCCATGAGTGTTTTCTAAGTCGAATTGCACACAAGTGTGACTATTATCTCAATAATTTTGAGCTTATTTCACAAGACTTAAATGTGAGAAGGATCATAGCAAAAAAAAAAAGGAGTGAAAGGGTATTTGAAATATATTTTTACACTATTAAAAAGGGAAGGTTGGGAGAAATTCCTCCCATATTGTCTAGAGACTTTTAACGTTTTGACCATTTTGGTAAAACAGGTGAATATTTTCAGCATGGCACCCAAGTGTTAGCGATTGATATTTGCTGACTTCTCTATCGCCCTGTGAATGCACCGTGAACCCATCCACTCCTAATGATTGCCCAAACAGATAAGTACTGTTTCCCAGTCTTTCTATTACTTCACTATGGAATTGGAATTGGACATTATTTTCTTCGCCAATCAATAGGTGCTCAGGTCGAATACCAAGTGTGAGATGGTCCCCAGATTTTACGGACAGGTCATTTTTACAAGGTATTGTAATGATAGATTCATCAGGCGCTTTTAATGTTAGAAGTTGAGCTGAGTATGAAATTATTGTGGTGGAAATGAAATTCATTTTAGGTGAACCGATGAACCCAGCAACAAATTCGTTTATGGGATGGTGATACAGTTCCAGCGGGGTGCCTACCTGTTCAACCTTACCTGCGCGCAATACAACGATCTTATCAGCCAGTGTCATGGCTTCAACTTGATCATGCGTTACGTACACCATCGTGTTTTGTAACTCTTGGTGTAACTTAGCAATTTGAAGGCGCATTTCCACTCGCAGTTCTGCGTCAAGGTTGGATAGAGGCTCGTCAAATAGGAACACTTTCGGGTTACGTACGATGGCTCGACCAATAGCCACTCTTTGCCTTTGTCCGCCCGACAACTCTTTGGGTTTACGTTTAAGTAATGGTTCCAGTTGCAGTGCTTTTGCCGCAATAGAGACTTGTTTTTTAACCGTTTCTTTAGAATGCCCCGTCATTTTCAATCCAAAGCCCATATTTTCTTCCACCGTCATATGGGGGTAGAGCGCGTACGATTGAAAAACCATGGCAACGCCACGTTCGGCGGGATCGACGTCGTTAACAATTTCATTTTCTATTTCAATGGTGCCATCAGTGATCTCTTCGAGCCCAGCAATGAGCCTCAGCAATGTGGACTTACCGCAACCGGAAGGGCCGACAAAAACGACAAACTCACCGTTATTGATCTCTAAATCTACGCCGTGAATCGTTCTTATATCGCCATATTCTTTTATGACGTTCTGTAGAGTGATGTCTACCATTTTGGACTCCCAAGTACCAGCAATTAGAAACGACTGAAATTTAAAATACGTGAATGTGCGCTTATTGTTATCGGTTTGTTAATAATAGTTGATCGTGATCAACTAAAAAGGGCGCATTTTAATGAAATTTGTGGAAACGTTTACACTTTAGGTTTTATGCTGTGCAAAATTTCTACTATGATCTTATATTGATAGTATAAACGGTTAATAGGCGACATTCTTACGCGAATCTTCGCAACGTTGGTGGACAGTGGATTGAGCAGAAAATGAAAGGGAATGCATTGAAATGGAACAATCTGTGAAAACGATATACCCCAGAAACAGAATGCCATCAGCGACTAGAAAAAGAAGCCCCCTTCGGCGCTATACGCCATGGTTTTTCTTATTACCCGCCATGGTTATTTTTCTGGTTTATGTGATTTACCCAATTATTGACAGCATTTGGCTGAGTTTTTTTGAGTGGGACGGTTTAAGCGAAAAAACGTGGGTTGGATTAGGTAACTATATCGAGTTATTTGAATCTGACGCCTTTTATACTTCCTTAAAAAATAACTTTCTGTGGTTGATTTTTTTCATGATAGCGCCCCCAGCAGGGCTGGCGATTGCGCTATTCCTCAATCAACAGATTAAAGGTATTCGGATTGTAAAATCGTTATTCTTTTTTCCGTTTGTGATTTCTCAAGTGGTCGTTGGGTTGGTATTTGCGTGGTTTTACGATCCGACATTTGGTTTATTTAATATCGCCTTATCAAGTATTGGCATTGAGCCCATTGCCATTTTATCAGATGAAGATTACGTCACGTACGGCATTATTGCGGCGGGTTTGTGGCCCCAAGTGTCGTATTGCATGATTCTATACCTCACAGGGCTGAATAATCTCGATCCGGAACAAATTGAGGCCGCACGTTTGGATGGCGCAAAAAAATGGCGCATGCTTTGGTATGTCGTTCTTCCTCAATTAAGACCCGCCACCTTTATTGCCATTGTCGTTACCGTTATTGGTGCACTTCGCTCCTTCGATTTAGTGGCTACCATGACCGCAGGTGGTCCTTGGGGCAGTTCATCGGTGCTGGCGTATCAAATGTATGAAGAATCTATCTTTAATTATCGAATGGGATATGGGGCATCTGTATCGGTCGTTCTGTTCTTAATTATGGACGTTTATATCGCTTACTTTTTGTGGCGCATGTTGAGGAGTGAGAAATAATGTACCCACAACCGATTCAAAAAGCTGGGCGCTTTACCAATATCAGCTATCGCGTAGCGTTGCCTATCTCAATTTTGATGTGGCTGCTTCCACTGATCGCCGTGATGATGACGTCTATTCGATCCATTGAAGACATAAACAAAGGCAATTATTGGGGGATTCCGAGCGAAATCCAATTTTTCGAAAATTATTCTCAAGTATTCACTTCGACTCCGATGGGGCAGTACCTGCTTAATAGCCTAATGATTACCTTACCTGCGGTGGCTGGCGCTGTTGCCTTGTCTACGTTGGGTGGGTATGCCCTCGCGAAATTCAATTTCAAAGCCAATATATGGATATTTGCGACGTTTATTGCAGGGAATTTTGTTCCGTTTCAAATCTTGATGATTCCGGTACGCGACCTCACCATGGCCTTCGGTTTGTACGACACACGTTCGGCACTGATCTTGTTCCATATCGCGTTTCAGGCAGGGTTTTGCACCTTGTTCATGCGTAATTTTATTGTCGGCATTCCCGATGCATTGATTGAAGCGGCGCGAGTGGAAGGGGTAAGCGAATGGCGAATTTTCTGGCATATCGTACTGCCGCTTGTGAGACCGGCTCTGGCGGCACTATCGGTATTAGTCTTTACCTTTATTTGGAATGATTTCTTTTGGGCACTGGTGTTAGTGCAAAGCGACGAAGTTCGGCCGGTAACCGCTGGGTTGAGTGCGTTACGCGGGCAGTGGTTGGCTTCTTGGCAGTTTATTTCTGCTGGTGCCATTGTCGCGGCTATACCGCCAGTGGTGCTGTTTTTTACAATGCAACGCCACTTTATTGCTGGGCTGACGCTTGGGGCAACAAAAGGATAATTACATCGAAATTAAAGCATTAGCTTTTCAACGGATTTGGCAAGAGTAAAACAAGAATACCCCTATTTTGGACCACAAAGAGCAAAACTCGACAACAAGGACCCTATTATGAACTACGTGAAACACATTGCGACTTCAGTGATGCTGGCTGCCTCTATAGCCAGTACCGCAGTAGCAGGTACGCTAGTGATTAACTCAAATGCATCGGACGCTGCACCCAAAAAAGCGTGGGATGAAGTGGTATCACGCTTCCAAAAGGCGAACCCAGATATCGAGGTGAAATACAACCTCTATGACCACGAGTCGTACAAAACGACGATTCGCAATTGGTTGGTAACATCACCACCCGATGTGGTGTTCTGGTTTGCGGGCAACCGCATGAAAACATTTGTGGATCGTGGGTTGCTGGAAGATGTGAGTGATCTGTGGGCACAAAATGGCATGAACGACGATTTTTCTTCCGCCGCCCCAGCGATGTCGGTGAACGGGAAAAAATACGGTGTGCCTTACACCTATTACCAATGGGGCGTTTACTACCGTAAAGATCTGTTTGAACAATTTGGGATTGCAGAGCCTAAAACATGGGAAGAGCTGAAATCCGCTGCGGCCAAACTGAAAGCGAATGATGTGGCACCGTTTGCTATTGGAACCAAATATTTGTGGACGGCTGCGGGTTGGTTTGACTACTTGAATCTTCGTACCAACGGCTTGGATTTCCATATCCAGTTAATGGACGGGAAGGTGCCTTATACCGATGAGCGTGTGAAGAAAACCTTCGCGAAATGGGCGGAATTGGTTGAGCCAGGCTACTTCTTGGAAAACCACGCATCTTATTCTTGGCAGGAAGCGCAGCCTTTCCTATACAACGGTAAAGCCGCTATGTACTTGATTGGTAATTTCATTGTGCCAAACTTCCCACCAGAAATGGACGGAAAAATGGGCTTCTTCCAATTCCCTGTGATTGACGCATCTGTCGGGCTAGCCGAAGACGCCCCTATGGATACTATCCATATTCCGACTAAAGCAAAGAACAAAGAAGAAGCACGCAAATTCTTAGCGTTTGTCGCCACTCCTGAAATTCAATCCTTAATTAACGACAACCTTCTTCAAATCCCGACCAACAAAAACGCCAAAGTGAAAGACGACCCGTTCTTGAATAAAGGCGTTGCGATGCTTGGCAGTGTAGAAGGTACCGCACAGTTTTATGATCGAGATACCGATCCTGCAATGGCTAAAGAAGGCATGAAAGGGTTCCAAGAATTCATGGTTTACCCTAAACGCCTAGACAAGATCCTGGAGCGTCTTGAAAAAGCGCGTCAAAGAACGTTTAAGTAAATCGGTTTGGTTTGTCGCAGTGTAGGGCTGCGGCATTCTCTTTTATTTCCGACTATTTCCGACGGCTCTGAGGAGCCTGAAGACGTTATGCTTTTTGTTGAATAAGAGCTTTATTAAATAAGAGCTTTGTTAAATAAGCATTTTGTTAAATAAACGTTATATTAATAAAAACGCCATGTTGAATAAAACAGCATGTTGAACACGACGCTATGTTGAAGGTGATACCATGAGAGAGTTTGCGGACATACTAACGGCACGCGAATGGGAGAATCAGCACATTACCCACCACAATGTTCTGAACGCCCACGTCCCGTTGCATGCTTACTCGTACCACGAAGACGCTGTTTTGGGCGGTGATGGTGCACGCAAGTATCTTAACGGTTTTTGGTCATTCCAATTATTTCCCCAACCTGAGTTGGTTGAAGCTCAGTGCGTTGAACATCACTTTAATGATTCGAGTTGGGACACCATAGTCGTGCCCAGCAATTGGCAAATGCAGGGGTATGATTTTCCTATTTACACGAATATAAAATACCCGTTTGAAGACAATCCGCCTTACGTTCCGAGTGATAACCCGACAGGGGTATACCGGCGCGATTTTATGCTCGATGAGCACGATTTGGCGCAGCAGATTCGTTTGGTGTTTGATGGTGTCAATTCTGCCTTTCACCTTTGGTGTAACGGGAAGTGGGTAGGGTACTCGCAAGACAGCCGGTTGCCCGCCGAATTTGACCTGAGCGAATTCGTTGAATTAGGCTCGAATCAAATCACGGTGATGGTCATGCGGTGGTCGGATGGAAGCTATCTTGAAGACCAAGACATGTGGTGGCTGAGCGGCATATTCCGTGATGTGTATTTGCTTAGAAAGCCGAATCAACGAATAGACGATGTGAGCATTCATACAAAATTGGATGCGTCGTATTGTCATGCGCGCTTAAATGTTTGCGTTCACGTATACGGACACGTCTCTGCACTAAAAACTCACATTGCACTTTATGATTCGGAAGGCAAAAGCGTGATGGAGTCCGATTTCGCAGGTACGGGTGAAGTCTTGGTCGATGAAAAAGGCGGCTGGAGCAACAGAACGCACCATAGCCTGCTTATCTGCAACCCCAATAAATGGAGTTCAGAATCGCCATACCTATATCGGTGTGTGGTTTCTTTGTTTGATGATGCGGAAAATCTACTCGATTGCGAAGCCTATTCAGTGGGGTTTCGGCAGGTCGACATCATCGATGGGTTACTTCGGTTGAATGGACAGCCTTTATTGATACGTGGTGTCAATCGACACGAACACCATCCTGAATCTGGGCACGCGATATCCAAAGAAAGCATGCTGGAAGAGGTTCTTCTATTAAAGCAAAACAACTTTAACGCCGTCAGAACTGCGCACTATCCGAATCATCCCTATTGGTATGAGCTATGTGACCAATACGGGCTTTATGTTGTCGATGAAGCCAATATCGAATCCCATGGTCAGTTTCCGATGTGCCGGCTTTCCGACGATGTTTCTTGGCTTCCAGCCTATATGAGACGGGCATCTCGGATGGTAGAGCGAGACAAAAATCACCCGAGTGTGATCATATGGTCTTTGGGCAATGAGTCTGGGATTGGTGGCAACCACCACGCCATGTATCAATGGATAAAAAAGTCGGATCCAACACGCCCTGTTCAGTATGAAGGTGGGGGAGCCGATACCGCTGCCACCGACATTATTGTGCCGATGTATGCACGCGTTGAAAGTGATGTGGTTTTTGGTCAAGACTCAGAAAAAATCAATAAATACGGCATCAAAAAATGGATTTCTCTACCGAATGAATCGCGCCCGCTCATTTTGTGCGAATACGCGCACGCCATGGGAAACAGCTTAGGCAGCTTTGATAAGTACTGGAAAGCGTTTCGAGCATACCCAAGGCTGCAAGGTGGCTTCATTTGGGATTGGGTCGATCAAGGGCTAACAAAAACAGACGATAACGGAACCGCCTATTGGGCATATGGTGGCGATTTTGGTGACCGCATTAACGACAGGCAATTCTGCATCAATGGGCTGATTTTTCCCGATAGAACGCCTCATCCTACCTTGGCGGAGGTGAAAAAGGCGCAGCAGTTTTTCCAATTTTCATTAGTTGAAGCAAAGACTTTGCAGATTCGCGTGTCTAATGAACATTTGTTTCCGTCTGATGCAAGATTTACCCTACATTGGCAACTGCTTGAAGGGGATAAGTTGGTTGAACTTGGGCAGTTGCCGTTAGTGATCGAACCCAATCAAAAAGAATGGATCGTCTTGTCTGATAACGCCCTGCCCAAGGCGGCAAAAGCGCAACGTTACCTTAACGTGCATGTGGTGCTGAGTCACGATCAACCATGGGCGCACGCTGGTTTTGAAGTTGCCTGTGAGCAATTGAATATACCGACATTGACCGGATTAGAAAGTCCCGACCCCTCAGAAAGTAGTGGCGATGTCCAACTGAACGTGCTGGCGAATCATGTGGAGGTAATTGGGCAGGCATTCAGCGTTCAATTCGACAAAAAAACAGGGTGGATTGAGCATTGGTTGGTGAATGGAACCCCCGTACTTGCAGAGCCGCCGAAAGACTGTTTTTATCGTGCCCCTTTAGATAACGACATCGGTACCAGTGAAGCCAACCATATGGATCCCAACTCTTGGGTTGCCCGTTGGCAACATGCTGGCTTATGGGGTATGACGCAACAATGCGTGCGATTTAACGCCACGCATATGGGAGGGTATGTCCAAATCGAAGCGGTTTTTTCTCACAGCAACGATACGCATTGCTTGATCAAAACGCATTGGATTTACCAAGTAAGATTTTCCGGCGAATTGGAAATAAGCGTAAAAGTAGAAGTGGCTTCCGGGCTGCCTTCTTTGCCTAGAGTCGGGTTGATTTTTGCTCTGGTAGACAGTGGTCAATCTGTGGATTGGTTTGGGCGAGGTCCTCATGAAAATTACCCTGATCGACGGTTTTCTGCGCATATTGGTCACTATCAATTGGCTGCCAAGGATTGGTTTACCCCTTATATATTCCCCACAGAATCTGGGCTTCGGTGCGATGTGAGCAGAGCGACCATCGGTGATTTCACCCTTTCAGCGCCAATATCGCAACCCATACATTTGGGTATGTCGCAATACCACCCCCAACGCATTGGACAAGCAACACACACCAAGGATCTGGTCGAAACTGGGTTGCTGTATGTGAATGTGGATGGAGCCCACATGGGGGTGGGGGGCGACGATTCATGGACGCCAAGTGTTCATGCTGAATATCAACTAACGGATCACTCCTACCACTATCAAGTAACGCTTAAGCCGAATATGAACCGCTGAATCACCAACCAAGCTTAGGTGCAGCCGAGACATGTTGAGATTGTTTGAATTAAATTGTAAACGTATACACAAGGAATTTAGCTATGAATACCGGTCAATTTGACCCCAAGGAGCACCCCCACAGACGATACAACCCACTAACGGGTCAATGGGTGTTGGTTTCGCCGCATCGGGCAAAGCGCCCTTGGAGTGGGCAAAGTGATGAAATAGAAACAGGCAATGAGCAGCCTTATCAAAGTGATTGTTTTTTGTGCCCAACGAATACTCGCGTATCAGGAGAAGTGAACCCAGATTACGAGGGATGTTTTGTGTTTCAAAACGATTTTGCCGCGCTCATGCCCGAGTCGCCATCGCCAGACAAGTCGGTTGACCCGCTGTTTCAATGTGATGCGGCGAATGGGTTGAGCCGCGTGATCTGCTTTTCTCCGGATCACAGCAAAACCCTTCCAGAATTGAGTGTGAAGCAAATTACCGATGTGGTGAACACGTGGGACGCGCAAGTGACCGAGCTGGGTAAGGAGTACTTATGGGTACAAGCTTTCGAAAACAAAGGCGAAATGATGGGGTGTTCACAGCCGCATCCTCATGGTCAGATTTGGGCAAACAGCTTTTTACCTAACGAAATTGCGCGTAAAGAAGGGCGACTGCGGGAATACCGTGACGCTCATGGCACCAATTTATTGCTGGATTACGCATTGAAAGAGCAAGCATTGCAAGAGCGAGTGGTGGTAGAAACGGAAAACTGGATAGCCGTTGTTCCGTATTGGGCTTCTTGGCCCTTCGAAACGTTATTGTTACCGACGTTTAAAGCGCAGCGTTTTTCCGAGTTAAATGAGGGGCAAAGAGAAGATCTTGCTAAAGCACTTAAAGCCTTAACAACTCGATACGACAACCTATTTCAATGCGCGTTTCCCTATTCGATGGGGTGGCATTTTGCGCCTTTCTTTAAAGATGAACGCCCCATTGATCATTGGCAATTGCACGCCCACTTTTATCCGCCGTTACTGCGCAGTGCGAGCGTACGAAAATTCATGGTGGGTTATGAAATGCTCGCCGAGTATCAGCGAGATTTAACGCCAGAACAAGCGGCAGAGCGCTTATCGCTGTTGAGCGATGTGCATTACAAGGAAGCTTGACAGTTGATAGAGAGTTGGAGAGAAAACATGAACGCACTGGTTTATTTCGTGCATAACTCATTTATTGAGGCATTCAAAGAAACACCGTCGCATTGTATTCAAGCACCGGGACGCGTGAATTTGATTGGTGAGCATACCGACTATAACGACGGTTATGTCTTGCCCTGTGCCATCAACTATCAAACCGTGATTGCCGCCAGAAAACGCGATGACAACCTACTGAGGGTGGTTGCGCTGGATTATGGCAGCGAGATGGATGAATTTGATGTGTCGGGGCCCATTCATCATGTGCCAAACAAAATATGGGCTAACTACATACGCGGGGTCGTTTTGCATATTCGTCAGCGTGGTTTCCAGTTTGGTGGAGCCGATCTGGTGGTTTCTGGCAACATTCCTCAGGGAGCGGGATTGAGCTCGTCTGCTTCTCTTGAAGTAGCGGTAGGAAAGACCATTACAGAGCTTTACTCTTTAGATCTCAATAACCAGTCACTCGCGTTGATAGGTCAGGAGGCGGAGAATCAGTTTGTAGGTTGCAACTGCGGGATCATGGATCAACTTATCTCTGCGAAAGGAAAGGAAGGAAGTGCATTGCTGATTGACTGCCGGACATTGGAAACTCAGCCCATTCATTTACCTTCTAAGCTTGCCGTGCTTATTATTAACTCAAACAAAAGCCGAGGTTTGGTCGACAGTGAATACAATACGCGCCGAGAGCAATGTGAAGCCGCCGCCGCGTTTTTCAACGTGGATGCGCTCAGAGACGTGACGATTGAACAGCTCGAAAACGCCAAATCAGAAATGGACGAGTTGGTGTACCGAAGAGCGAAACATGTCGTTACTGAAAATGCCAGAACGGTCGCAGCCAGTTCAGCCCTTAAGCAAGGTCAGGTTGATGAGCTCTCTGAACTGATGCGCCAGTCTCATCTTTCCATGAAGGATGATTTTGAAATCACGATCCCTGAAATTGATTATTTGGTGGCGAAAATCGACGAACTGATAGGCAGCACGGGGGGAGTAAGGATGACGGGTGGAGGCTTTGGTGGTTGTGTGGTGGCGCTTGCGCCTCAAGAGGCGATCCCTCTCATTCAGAAAAAGGTCTTCCCCAACTACTTCGATAAATTCGGGCTTGATGCCGAGTTGCACGTCTGCTCTGCTCAATCTGGCACATCGGTCGTTGAGCAATGAAAGGGGTAGCACGAGACGGTAAACCCGCCAAAGTGATCACGTTGCGTAACCAGCTAGGTATGACGGTGTCTCTTATGGATATCGGCGCAACGTGGTTAACCTGTAGGTTACCGCTTGCGAGTGGGCTGCGTGATGTGGTGCTCGGCGTGAACAATATGGACGATTTTTATCGTCAGTCTGCGTACTTTGGCGCCAGTATCGGGCGTTACGCAAATCGCATTGCGAATGGGCGTTTCAAACTGAATGGTAAGGAATACCAAATCTCTCAAAACCAAGCGCCGCATAGCTTACATGGCGGTATCGACGGTTTTGATAAAAGGCGTTGGCGGGTTGAGCATAGCCATAACCACAGTGCCGTCTTTTCGCTGATTTCACACCATGGCGATCAGGGGTTTCCTGCTGAACTAAAGGTTAACGCAAAATACGAGCTCAGCGACGACAATCGGTTGATCGTTGAGTATTCAGCACATTCCGATCAAGACACCGTGATTAACCTCACCAACCATGCTTACTTTAATCTTGATGGGGACGGCGATATTCTAAATCACACACTTAACGTTCATGCCGATGAATACCTACCCGTCAATTCAGAAGGCATTCCAGACTCTGAACCACTGAGCGTGATCGGCACCGGTTTTGATTTTCATACCGCAAAGTGCATTAAGCAGGATTTGCTACTCGATGAAGGGCAACAAAGGGTTGGGGGATACGATCACTCTTTTATTCTGAATGGTCGACGAGAAAGTGTGGATGATACACCAGTGAGCCTTATCAAGGCCTGCTCATTAATATCGTCTGATGCTACTGTTGCACTGAACATTTCGACTAACCAAGAGGCGATTCAGGTGTACAGTGGAAACTTTCTCGGTGGCACTTTAGGAAAGGGCAAGGAATACAACATTCACGCTGGAATCGCGCTAGAAACCCAGTGCTTACCTGATTCACCAAATCGCAACCCAAGCGCTTGCCGGCTAAAAGCGGGATCAAGGTATGTCAATACCACATCCTTTCAATTTAACTTTTAATATTAATTTATTTTTAGGTTACTTGGGTATAAATATAAAACCTGACGACTTTAAGTGGTCAGGTTTTTATTCACTATTCGTCTAATATGAAATTCAATGACGTATTCGTAGAGAATGTTTGTTATATAGACGAATTTTAGTATGTTGAAATTGCAATTATACGATGCTTACCTGAATGAATGATGTGACTTTCTTCATTGCTACTTAGGTCTAAGCGATGGATACTATTTAGATTAGACCAGTATAAATACTTTGAATCTTTTGACATGCTTAGTGCAAATAAATTTTCATTTTGATTTTCGTCTAAATATAGCGTCTCTAAGTTAGAACCATCAAAATTCGAGCGCTGTACGGCTTTAGCAGTATTCCAATATACTTTTTGGTTCAAGTCGTCTACAACGATGTTCATTATGCCAAAATACGTTCCAGTGATGATTCCTGATTCTTCGTTCGCTAACAGGCTACGATTGACGAGAGTATGCTCACCTAACTCCGAACGAAATAACTGGGCAGGATACATACCGAAGCCACCCACTCCGAAAAACAGTGAGTGTGTATTTTCACTGATGCCTAACCCCATTGGATTGCAATCTGACATGCAACCTTCTTGAACCGGATCGTAGATGACATGACCGCTTTCATTGCTATCAGAACCGTCTCCAGACAAGTCATTTCTTACAATCACATCCATTAATTCCGTGCTGTTGTATATCCAGTTGTTGATTGGATCAACAGCGGTATTCCCCAAACCTCTCACCGCGAGCTGGATCTGATTTCCAAGATACTGCCCATCCAAATCATAAACGCCGATGCCATTCTCAAAGAAGCCCGATATGCGAGTGTAGATCTTCTCATCGTTATACGTAACGGTGGTTAAGCCCTCTCGTTGCGCAAAGATTTGGGCGTTTGTTCCGTCTGCATTGGCTCGGACAAGTTGGTTTACGTCACCGGGTACGACTTCAATCCAAACCATTTTGTTTTCTTGCTTAATGCAATCGCTGCCATTGTAAACATACTGCGCTTCACCAGAGTAGATGACGTTTTCATCACATAGTATGTAGCGCTGTTTTGAAAGGTCGAACACACCCACTTTATTAATGGTGTCCCCCAGTTTTATATTTACTGTGGTTGACGAGAAAAAGTCATCCTCTGGAAGATAATGGTGATTTTCTCCTGAATATATGGTGCCGTTTTGAGAATCAGCGGCTATATTATCCATAATCGACGATTGAAAGGCCCCATAAATCGGCGAATGACTTTTATTATCGATAATAATATTATCACTTCCGGCATAAACAGAAGAGGATAGAGCAAAGCATAATAAGCTATTTAGTTTTTTCATTATATTAGTTCTCCTTTTTATTTTATCTTATACGGGAAGTGATGATTATAATAATTTATTTTTATCGGTTGTTTTGGATTGGGTATTTATAATAAGTATTATATTAGTTACGCGAATAATATTTAAATCGATTAAATCATAAAGAAATCTACAAAATTATCACTGCTAACACCTTTCTAACAATGAATGAATTTGAATCATAGAAGAGGATGCGTGTTAACACGTTCAATGTCGATTCTCAAGCATTGAGGGGATTGGTTTTTTGGTTAACCCGTACTAAGGCGGTTGCTCCAGTGTCGCGGATTAAATGGAAAGCATGTCTTTTTTTTAAGAAATGTTATGAACATCATTTACAACCATGTCTGGAGCTTATAGATTCACTGCATTTTATAATTGATTTTATTGAATGAAATCATTACATAACCTAAGTAGTGGAAAATAATGAAAAAAATAGCCAAGTCAGTTGGGCTAACGTGTAGGTGTGTTTCCTATGTGTTCGCTGCATTTCTTATGTTACCTGTCAGCGTTGCCTATGCGGATACCGTAACGAGTGTGAAATCAAGCCTCTTTCTATCCATGTGGTCACATTTCCATTTTTGGGGTTGGCTTAGCTAGCTTTGTTATCACTTGTTTCTGTATTGCTTCCGTTTCTATATTGCTTCTTAGGCGCAGTTTTCGAGCCCACACGTAATGTAGCCCGTGCTCGCATTGAATGACGGTGCGGCATAGCCCTTAAAAACACTCAAGGGTTTGATTTTACAAACCGTTTCTCTTCTATTTCTGTAGAAATAACAAGGACAGACGCCATAAGAAAAGTACTACCTTGTCAATTACATAGCTCTGTGTAGGGCCTTCTAAAAGTGCCTGTCCACATTCCACCCGGGCTTAGGCAATGGTTCTGGTTGCTTTGACCAAATCTATGAGAAGGACGGTGTTATCACCATTCTGGAAGCCAAAGGCGGCTCTGGTACATTGGGCTCCAGAAAAGTAGATGGCATCAACTACCAGCAAGGTCATCCAGAGTACACCAAAGCGATTTTGGCTGAGATGGAAAGAATTGGTGAGAATAATCCGAAAGTCGAATTAACACGGCAAAAGATAATGGATGCATGGAAAGCCGAGAAGTTGCAGTATAAAGTTGTCCACCAAAAGATTAAGGCTGACAGTGGTGTACTTGGTAGTGTGAATGTAAGCGATTTTGAACAAGGTAAGATATAGAATGTCTAACGAAGATATGTTAAATCTAAAAGTAAGCCCTCATCATCTCGAGAATTTTCGTAGCCCTGATTTAATACGGGAATTTAGTGAGATAGATATTGACGATATTTTAGATTGTTTACATAGCCAAACGGATGAAAACCTTTTATCGAAGTGTCAACATTTCGCCCCCAAGGCTTCTGAGCATTGGCTGTCAACATATATATCGAACAGCATCTTAAACCACTGGCCTCGTGGGCACGGTATGTTTTTGTTAGTTCAGTCAGCCGAGCTTGCTCGCATACACTGGCTTATACATCGCCATCAAGGTGAAACGCTGGATGTCAACTTGTTTGACAGGCAATTCTAGGTAGAAACTTACATAGAACGTCGTGATCTCGACAACTCAGAGGATAGGCTAACGGCGTGGCTAACCAATATCAGTGTCGCCATTTTGTGCAATGACCAAGCCGCGCAGCAGGAGATGTTTAAAGTCGAACACAAAGATCTTTGCCAGAGTTTTGAGGGACAACCGATACGCGACATCGAACTGGCATTTTTTGATTTATTCCGTGCTTTTTTGTTAGGTGAAAGTGACAAGCAACGACAAATTCAATTTATGAAAGCGGTGATCCCAATTCTTACCGATGAAAATTTAATTGAGGCGTGTGGTGGTAACGACTATTGGCCAGACTTTTATCAGTGGTTACGTTTTCCTCTGTATAGCATCATATCCGTATGTTGGGGTCATGAAGAGACCTCATTGGATGAAGCCGTTATTGCCGCTATTGACGCCAACTACGAGTTCTATTCGGAAATAGAGCCTCGACATAACGGCAGGCCGACAGGCAAGGAATCACTGGATTTATTGGCTCGTGAAGCCATGTTTCACACAATTACCACAGCGTTTTTAACCGCACACTACAGACGAACAGGGCAAACAGTCAGCTTTGATTCCCCCTATGTTCCGCAATGGTTGATCAAAGGTGAAGGTCTCACCCGTGAGGAAGTCTTAGCCAATCCACCCGTGTTCGATCTGGAACACGTATTAGGCAATCAATAAAAGGAAAAGAGGCTTGTGAAAGCAAGCCTCTTTCTATTTATCTAGTCACACATCCATTCAAATACTTTTTAGATTGCCTGTACCATCGCCAGCCAGCAAACCTTATGCTTGGAGTTTGACCCGGGCGAATTGAGTGCACACAATGAAACCTTACGTAAATTGGAAGAACATAAAGAGACGGCGTCATTCATAAAAATCAAAACGTTGCTCAGTACAGATGGTTCGTTAAAACCCAACGGAACCACCATTCAATATAAAGAGAAGGCATTTGAAGCTGATGAATAATAAAGTTGTCATCCCTCATCACAATGATGAAATAAGGAAAAAAATTGATGAAGAAATGGCGCGGCTTGATTTGGCTGAAGATCGCAAACCACCGTCAGAACACGAATGGTTGACGAGAATGATAGATCAATCCAAGCCTTACGTGAGAGAGGACTTAGAAGGGGTAGAGATGAAATCCTATCAAATGAGAGCTATCTCGCAAGTTAAGCCACATTTCGAATTGTTGTGTGAACGTGCAATGCGGGGGGACCCCAAGGCTTACTTAGAATGGCATTTGAAGCTGATTTACCACTTTGGGCAAACTTTTTACCGTTTGAACTTTAATGCGGGTCAATCGGTGCCGATTAATGTCAACCAATACTCCTACCAAGCCGTAGGCAAGGAGTTTGACGCTTACCTCGGGTTGGATGACTGGGTGCGGATATTTTCAGTAGCGCTGATATTACAAGACTACAATGGGGTGTTTGAGCTGTGCCAAATGGATGAGTACTTTATAGATAAAGACATCCACACAGCGAGCAGTAACGACAAGCAATTCGATAAAGCTATGCTACGGCTGTTAAAGGGAGTGATGTACCCCGACGCGGATATGGACAGCCTATTAAAAGATGCGGCAGAAAAGGTATTCCAGCCTGAAGCTATAGGCAGAACCAGAAGAAACAATGATCAGCGCGTAGATGAAGTGCAATATCGATATCTGCCTATCATCTCGCTGATCCACGCTATGTTTTGTTCTCAAAGAGAAACGCTGTATCCCGAAAAGCTTAAATCAGCGGTAGAAGACCACAAAGCTTTTTGGGGGCGTTACACCAGACCCGATGAGATTACCGATAATGATATAGATGGCAGTAACGCTTACAACAGCGAACAATGGATAGCGTGGTTGATTACAGGTCTTGCTTCTTTGGCTTATCACCGCTGGGGGTTGGAACCCAGTGTCGATACCTTTTATGTTCCTGAGTGGATGGTAAAGGGAGATATTTCCAAAGGTTACAAAAGTAAAGCCGAAGTGTTTGGTGACGACTATTAACGTTGGTCGCTCCCATTTTTGTAAGTAGAAAAGCAAACTGAACAGAGCCATGCAATTGCGTGGCTCTTTTTTGCCTGTTTTTATCTTTTTGAAGCGCCATCGAATAACCCAAACCTATCGAATAGTTATTACTGACTAATAGCCAATGATTGTTGGTGAAGCAGCCGATGACTGCCTTAAAAGCACTTAAGGGTTTGATTTTACGATCCGTTTCTCTTCTATTTCTGTGTTGTATGCTGCTTCCAACTGCGCAAAAGGGAGGGGCGATTACCGCCTTCAAAAGCCGCTGCGATTTGGAGTGATGGTAAGAAATACGAACAGGGTACTTGGGAGCACGCTGATGCAACGCTCAAGAAGTATGAGAGGTTTGCTGAAAGCGAAGAGATACTACAGTGGCCTGTAGAAAAGGAACTAGAGTTTAGATCGGCAATCGAAAAACTTAGAACCGCTCTACAAAGCGATAAGCTTGAATTCAAAATGGTTACTCAAGTTATTGAACCAAATAGTAAATTAGGGAATGTTGTTGTGGACACTTATACCTTGAAAAAGCCTAAATAAGACAAAGAGCTATAGTTAAAATGAGAACTAGACATCATAGAGAGTTATCTATCGATCACGATAGGAATCGTCGAGTACAGGTTTGGTTGATTCCAACAAACTCCCTTGATGAGGGAAATTCAGAGCTGGAGACTTACTGCAAAAAATGCACATTATCTATGCACTCTGATCGGTACAGGAGTTGTGTTATTGGCTCGATACTTCTAAATGTGGAAAAGAGGTATACACGCTTTCTGCAATATTGTTCTGCTCAACTCAGTTGGATGGCATTTCGTTCTATCCTATGCCGAGGCAAACAATCGCATTTCCAGTTGGAGTTTCTCGACACATCCATGGAGCTTGAACCGCCAGAGGGCTCTTACGGATTTTATGACTGGATGGACGCGGTGAGCGCGAATGCAATGATTCGTAATGACGAAGGGGTAAAAGAGCTGTGCCTTGTAGAGCAGGAGATTCTCGGGACGTACTTCGATGAGCCGTTTCGGCGAGTGAACAATACCTATTTTGAGTTTTTTAAGGTGTTTTATAGCGATGAAACAGACCCTCAAATAAGGGCCGAAGCACTGAACAGTGTTCGAGCAATGGGTGAGCCCGGTGTTATTAACGCCATTGTGGAACGAGAAATCGAGAACCGTATTCACTCGCTTTACACGCCACTGGTAAACATCATCGAAGCGATTTGGCAAGGTAACCACGAGGGCGTCGAACAAACGGTGCTGGAAGCCATGGATAAAAATTACCATTACTTCGCATACCTTGTTCCTGAAAAAGGGCAACCGAATGGTGAAAAATCACTGGACTTGGGTGATGTTGATGCCATGTTCTACGACAAAATCATCGCCTTGCTTGCTGTGTATTTTGACCAAACGGGTAAGACGATGAGCTTCGATAGTCCATATTTACCGGAATGGATCATCAAAAACGAAGGACCAACTATTCAAGAGGTTCTGGTCAATCCACCCGTGTTCGATTTGGAACACGTATTAGGCAACCAATAAAAGGAAAAGAGGCTTGTGAAAGCAAGCCTCTTTCTATTTATCTAGTCACACATCCATTCAAATACTTTTTAGATTGCCTGTACCATCGCCAGCCAGCAAACCTTATGCTTGGAGTTTGACCCGAACGAATTGAGCGCACGTAAATAACAAGGACAGACGCCATAAGAAAAGTACTACCTTGTCAATTACATAGCTCTGTGTCGGTTCTTCTAAAAGTGCCTGTCCACATTCCACCCCCACATTCTACCCGGGCTTAGGCAATGGTTCTGGTCGCTTTGACCAAATCTATGAGAAGGACGGTGTTATCACTATTTTGGAAGCCAAAGGCGGCTCTGGTACATTGGGCTCCAGAAAAGTAAATGGCATCAACTACCAGCAAGGTCATCCAGAGTACACCAAAGCGATCTTGGCAGAGATGGAAAGGGTTGGACAGAGTAACCCGAAGGTCGCATTAACACGGCAAAAGATAATGGAAGCATGGGAAGCAGGGAAGTTGCAGTATAAAGTTGTCCATCAAAAGATTAAGACTGACAGCGGTGCGCTGGATAGCGTGAAGGTAACCGATTTTGAACAAGGTAAGATATAGAAAATGTCTAACGAAGATACGTTAAATCTAAAAGTAAGGTCTCATCATCTCGAGAATTTTCGTAGTCCTGATTTAATACGGGAATTTAGTGAGATATCGATTGAGTTTATTGTTAAGAGACTAAAAAATGACGACCATTTGTTGGATTATCAGCATTCTGCACCTAAAACTTCAGAATATTGGCTAAAAGAATACATTGGAAATACAGTCTTAAACCACTGGTCCCTTGAACATGGTATGTTCATGTTAGCGCAGTCTTCTGAGTTTGCTCGTTTGCATTGGCTTATACATCGTCATCAAGGTGAAACGCTGGATGTCAACTTATTTGACAGGCAATTCCAGGTAGAAACCTACATAGAACGTCGTGATCTCGACAACTCAGAGGATAGGCTAACGGCGTGGCTAACCAATATCAGTGTCGCCATTTTGTGCAATGACCAAGCCGCGCAGCAGGAGATGTTGAAAGTCGAACACAAAGATCTTTGCCAGAGTTTTGAGGGACAACCGATACGCGACATCGAACTGGCATTTTTTGATTTATTCCATGCCTTTTTGTTAGGTGAAAGTGACAAGCAACGACAAATTCAATTGATAAAAACGGTGATCCCAATTCTTACCGATGAAATTTTAATTGAAGCGTGTGACGGCAACGAATATTGGCAGGACTTCTATCAATGGCTTCGTTTTCCTTTGTATAGCATCATATCCGTATGTTGGGGTTATGAAGACACCTCATTGGATAAAGCCGTTATCGCGTCTATAGATGCTAACTATGAGTATTATTCTGAAATTGAGCCGCGCCAAAAGGGAGGAAAGACAGGTAAGGAATCACTGGATTTATTGGCTAGTGAAGCCATGTTTCACACAATTACCACCGCGTTTTTATCCGCACACTACAGGCGAACAGGGCAAACAGTCAGCTTTGATTCCCCCTATGTTCCGCAATGGTTGATCAAAGGTGAAGGTCCCACCCGTGAGGAAGTCTTAGCCAATCCACCCGTGTTCGATCTGGAACACGTATTAGGCAACCAATAAAAGGAAAAGAGGCTTGTGAAATCAAGCCTCTTTCTATCCATGTGGTCACATTTCCATTTTTTGGGTTGGCTTAGCTAGCTTTGTGATCACTTGTTTCTGTATTACTTCCGTTTCTATATTGCTTCTTAGGCACAGTTTTCGAGCCCACACGTAATGTAGCCCGTGCTCGTATTGAATGACGGTGCGGCTTAGCCCCTAAATACACTCAAGGGTTTGATTTTACAATCCGTTTCTCTTCTATTTCTGTGTTGTATGCCGCTTCCAACTGCGCAAAAGGGAGGGGCTTGTAGAAGTAGTAGCCCTGAATGTAATCGCAATTAACGTCGGTTAAGCAATTGAGTTGTTTTAGGGTTTCAACCCCTTCTGCAATTACTTTGAGGTTAAGGCTGTGTGCCAGCTCAATAAGAGAGGTGGTGATCAGCATGCTCTGATTATTGGCGGGTAATTCGTCGACAAATTCTTTATCGATTTTAATTAAATCCACTGGCATTTGGCGTAAGTAATTAAGCGAGGAAAAGCCAGTACCGAAGTCATCAAGCGCAACAGCGACCCCGAGTTTTCGGATTTGATGCAGCACCTCAAGGATGGAGTGAATATCGGCAAGCAAGCCACTTTCCGTAATTTCAAGCTCAAGGTTCTCAGAGGGTAATCCACTTTTTTCTAAGGCTTTGATGACATGGCTATAAAAGTCAGGGTGCTTAAGCTGTTTGGTTGAGACATTCACGGCCATTCGAATGTTAATGCCTTTATCCAGCAGCGTTTTGGCATCTTGACAGGCTTGCTCGAGAACCCAACGACCCAAGGGGATGATTTGACCGGAATCTTCAGCAATGGGGATGAAGTCATTCGGGTAAATCGTTCCTTCCGTATTGTGTTCCCAGCGCACGAGTGCTTCAACGTTAAACTCATCGCAGGGGATAACGTTTGTTTTAGGCTGGTATAGCAAATGGAAGTCATCATTTTTAATTGCGTCATGAATGTCATGTTCACGTTGCAACCTTAGGGAAAAAGTGAGGTCCAGCTGTTCCGTGTATATACGGCACTGGTTTCTTCCCAGCTCTTTCGCTGAAGACATGGCGAGATCAGAATGCTTAACGACTTCCACAAGGCTAATCGAATTTTCAATTGTTGCGATCCCGATACTGGCGGTAATGCTGACGGAGGTTTCGTTGATCAGCACCGGCTCACTGATCGAACGGCGAAGCCTGTCTGACATTGGCTTGAGCTGCTCTGCCGCGCCAAATGCAATGATGGTAAATTCATCGCCGCCGAGGTGTGAAACAAAGTCTTTCTGCTTTACGCACCTTGAAATACGTGAACCGATGAGTTTAAGGACCTTGTCCCCTTGTTCAAACCCAAATTTATCGTTGATGCGCTTAAAGTAGTCTAAGTCGATGTACAACACAGAGTATGTTGTTCGGTTCTTCCGAGAGGCTTTATCCCTTTCTTGGATTTTTCGCCAAAAATAGCGCCGATTCGGTAGCTGCGTGGTGTATTCATACCCAGTGTAATGTGTACTGTCGTGTTTTTCATCGAGGCGTAAGTTTGAAATATCGTGGATGATACAAACAAAATGTGTGACTTGTTGGCGGGCGTTTTTGATTGGTGCGATATTCAGCCGAACAAAGCGCTTTTTTTCCTGAATCGTTCGGGTGGAAAATTCGCCTTCCCAATAAGAACCCGCAGTTAAAACGCGATTCATTTCTGGGTAAACCGGCTCGGCTTCCCCGCACCACCTTTCAAGTAATGCTAAAGGTTGGCAACTGGCAATATCTTCGATTTGGAAGAGTCTTTTGAATTCATTATTGATGTTGAGCACGTTACTCTTTGCGTTGAAAATGATCACTGCGGCAGATTCAGATTTAATCGCGTCTCCAATGATTTTCATACTGGCATTTTCATCAAATAACTGAGCGATGTCCGATTGGAGGTTTCGCTGTCTATGATTAAGCTCTGTGACCAATTTTTCGTTAAGTAGTGCAATATCCCGAGCCTTTTGCATCATGTCCTGCTCGCCTTTGAAATGCTCGGTGCGATTTTCGATAATCAGCAAATTGCAGCCATTGTTGTTGGAAGCAATCGCGGTGAGTTGGATTTCCTCTCCAGCTGCCTTGGATTCCGTCCAAATACCTGAGCCTATGGACTCTTTTAATTGGGTTTTGCACCAAACTGTGTCGGCGTCAATCATGAAGTTTTCGATGAAAGGAAAAGCAACGCAAAGATCTATGCGCTTGGCGTCGAACCGGGTCGCGGTTTGGTCAAAGTAAAGGTCGCTAAACCAGCTAGCGCAGGGGTTCAATAGGGTAAAAGTTTTATCTTGGTTCCGTAATAGGACAACATAATTTAAAGACGTCAATACTGCTTCTAAATGGTTCATGGTATTGTCCTCGGCTTAATCACGATCCAGCATCAGTGAGCCTAATTGTTGGAAAGCCTCATCGACGTTTTTTCCATCTTTTGCACTGGATGTAAATAGGGCGGAAACTTTTTGTTCGAGTTTGGTTATTTTGTCGGCGCCGATAACCCACTGATCGACTAAGTCGCATTTATTCAGCATCAATACGACGGGAATATCACCACAATTGTCACTGATCAGTGCTCTTAGTTCGTCTGCGACTTCAAGGCTATCTGGGCGGGTTCCATCTACGACCAACATGGCACCAGATGCACCTCGTAAATAAGACACATTGATGTTGGTGTAGACATCTTTTCCTTCGATATCCCATACCAACATTTGCAATGGCTCCCGAGTTGACTCGACAAACTTCTTCGAGATTTTTACACCTATCGTGGTGTGATATTTTTCAGTGAAAATACTTTCGACAAAACGCCTCACCAAGCTGGTTTTCCCTACTGCAAACGCACCAATCATGCAGATTTTCTTTGCTTTCATGCGTGACCTCTTATGTTCACAAATCCTTGTTTATCACGTCTATGGTGACTCTTCTTAAGGCAGATGAGATACTTTCTGTCGATTCTATGTTGCTGATATTTAGGGTGATTATATGGTTTTCATCCATGCCATTCTCCACCATAACTTGCTTCACATTGGATGCTCTTTGTTTGCTGAGCTGAATGTTTCTTTCTTTAGAGCCAATATCGTCGGAATACCCGGTTACTATAAATATAGGCGTAAGTGGGGGACTCAGCGTCTTTCCGAGTTGCATCAATGTTTTTGCTTGACTGACAAACAGTGCGATCTCCGCTTTGTTATTTTTAGGTGTGACTACGTTGAGTTCGTATTGAAACCGAACCTGATTCAGTGATTGAGCGAGTTGGTTGTATTGTTTTTGGTGATCGGGTGCTTTTGTTAATGTTGTCAAAGCCGTCATGTCTACGTTAAGCCCCAATGCTTTGTTTTTTAAAAGGCGGCGGATGTTTTCCAGTGATTCGGGATACACTTGACCGGATAGGGAAGCCTTTTCTTGCTCAAAGGTTACAGAGAGCGCTTCGTTGTCGCTGAGGAAGCCAGTGAGTTGCTGCCGAAGAAACTCGCGTTCCAGCTGCTCTGACGTAGTGAGTTCTGGGGGAAGTAATGTCACGTCTTGTATGGATAAACTGAGGCTACTGTCTACTTTTGTAACGTAACGTTTTAACTGTTCCAGCGTGTTGGGCTTTAATGCACCCGCAATATTAATGGTTTGGTCAGATAACCAAATCCGAGCGGATTCCTCTTCGTCTAAAGAAGAGAGAAGGTTGTGCCTTACCACATCTATGATGGTGGGGTGATATTGAGGTAACTCTCCCGATTCACTGAAATCCACCACTTTGTCGTCAATGGTTTGGGTTGTGTAAAGGTAGTTAATGCCTTTTAATATGTCGTTTGGTGCTCGTGAACCAGGTTTTCGAAGTACAGACAGGACGATGTTCTCGTCTTGAATGGTGGATTCGGCAACAAAATAATTAGGTTCATACTCAAAGAGTTGGCGAGTAATTTGGTGCTCGTTACTTATGCTAATATACACAAACAGTTGGTATAACCCTATCGCAATGAAAGCCAGCAGTATTGCAAATAGCCGCCAAGGAAACCGCTCTTTAGCGTTATCTTCGAGTGTGTTTTTGAGTAAGCAGCTTTCTAATAAAGGCACAGAAGAGGCAAATTCTTCATTATCCCCGCTGAAATTCACCAGTTTATTTGAATAATCTTGTTCGACTTTTTCCACCGTTGTGGAAATGATGGTGTCAACGGCTTGGTTCGGGATCCCTCGAACAGCAGCGGCTAGTATGACATGAGGGGCGACTTCAATTTTGAGGAGTAAGTCGCCCAGCCGAACCCCTTCCAAAGTGTCATTACTGTTACCTCTAAAGGAGTCGGACACAAAATCAGTGATGGCGGTTAGCATACTTGATACGAGTTCCGGATCGCTGGTTTCTGTGCCTTCATTGGCAACAGAATTCAGCAGCAGCCCTGTCTCTCTATGAATCAACAGAACCTGCTCCACTTCAAAGACGGATGTTTTCATTAATAGGAACTGAGCGTAGCTGATCCCCTGTCGCCATGCTTGATAGCGCCATTTGATCGACTTCAAGCTGAAGTTTTGCGTCAGCACTTGGTTGAGAGAGTCAAGCAATTGGTTGAATGTGGTACTGACCGATTTTCGGACAGCTGCGCCGATGACGGGGTATAGGATGTCAGCGAAGCGTTGTGTATTGTTATTAATGGACACTTCGATGGCGCTGTTGATGATAGGAGAAAGCTCTTCGGTAACCTTGTTGTCTTTTTGGTTTCTTTGTTTAATCGCTTCTACGATGACGTCTGCCACACGGCTTGTTTCGTCACTCTTTTCTATGAAGTTATTAAGAGCGCTTTCGTACTGCTCTCCGAGCACTAAAGAACGAAGTTCCTCAAGTTTTGAATTGTCCCGATTGATCATTTAATTCCCATCGAGATCTTCGGCCATGGAGGACAACAATGCGGCCAGGGTTTTTCTATCCGCTTTGTTGTTTTTCAGCTCTTCTGAAACGCTATCAATCTTATTGAGTGCTTCTTCATGCTTGTCGTGAAGTTGCTGAGACAACTCGCCAACCTCTTGAGTAAAGTGCATTTCTAGGCTGCTATTACTTTGTTGGCTGGTATGCGCGAGACTTTCTAGAGAATCGGCTAATTTGGCGATTTGTAAATTAATGGCGTCTAATTTTTTTTCTATCTGTATAAAAGTCTGGTTGGTTCGCTGAGAAAGATCTTCAATAGCCACTTCGATGGATTCGGCTCGTTCGCCAAATAAAAGGTGCTGAATTTGCGCCAATTGATCGGAATCATTTTTTTTAGGCTCAACCTCTACGTCTGAGCTTTTTGATTGCTTCGTCATACAATCTCCCTATTGAGATTAACCTTAGACTGGAAAAAATATCACTTCTAAGCGTATGTGCTGATTAAGATTTAATCAAATAAGTGCGGCGACAAGTACAATCTTATAGATAGAATTGTGAGTATGGACTGGATGTTGTCAAAAAGGTATGGAGTGATTCGATCATTTAATATAAGCCTAGGCGCATTAAATGCCATTGAATTGCAGCAATAGTAAAACTACTCTTTACGCACTTTATCGACGGAGTTCCTCCTGACGAGAGTCGGGGAGAGCATGACAGGTTCAACATGTACAGCTTCGCCATTGGCCAAAGCAAGTGCCAACTGTGCAGCTTGTTCTGCCATCATTTGGATGGGATAGCGTATCGTGGTTAGCTTCGGGGTCAAGTAACGAGCGATAGGTCCGTCGTCAAACCCTATCACCGATACGTTCTCAGGAACATCGAGACCATTTTCATCCAAAATGGACATCGCACCAGCAGCCATGTAATCGTTATAGGCAAATACGGCTGTTATAGGTAAAGACTGTGTCAGTAGGTGCGTCATTGCTTCTTCACCGCCTTCGCCGTTGGGATTGCGATGCACAATGTATTTATCAGAGAGTACAATATTGTGGTCTTTTAATGCGGCAAGGTAACCGGCAATTCGTGCATCGACGTCTTCAATGTGATGAGAAGATGAAATGCAAGCGATGTTGGTATGACCGTGACGGATCAAATATTCTGTTGCAAGATATGCCCCTTTGTAATTGTCTAAGGCGATGCATCGGTGAGCGATTTCAGGGATATGGCGGTTAATTAGAACCATTCCGCGAACTTCTTGCGTATAACTAAGCAATTCTTTATCTGAAAGACCTTTAGCGTGAATGACGAGGCTTTCACATCGACTGTTTACCAGAAGTTCGATCGCCTCTCGTTCTTCATTTGCATTATGGTAACCATTACCAATGAGTAAATGCTTGCCTTTAGTATGTGCGACATCATCTACCGCTTTAATCAACGTGCCAAAGAAAGGGTCGGACACGTCACTCACTAATACACCCATGGTATTGGTGGACTGGCTAACCAAAGCCCGAGCATTGGCGTTAGGTCGATATCCTAGCTGAGCCATAGCCAAATTTACCGATTCAATCGCTTTGGTGCTCGCTTTGGGAGAACGGTTAATCACACGTGATACGGTAGCGACGGATACGCCCGCTGCTCTAGCGACGTCTTTAATGGTTGCCATTTACAGAGCCCGAATAAAAAGGAATGGATTAATGTAACCAATTGTGGAAACAAAAGACATTTTTTATGCCCAATTTTCATCGGTTGAGTTGTAATTCATTAAAATAAAAGCAAAAAAATAATGTAAATCGTTTACATTATTTTGAAATAAGAAGGTGACGAACCCAACGCCACCTATCCAGAATACGCTTTCAAAAGAGTCGCATTATTAATGTGGTACTAAAATTTGCCGTCTTATCAAAACAGTGCGCTGTTAAGCATAAGATGCAACGCAATACTCACTATGTAACCCAAACCAATGACTGGGGCCCATTTTAAGTGCCCAAAGAAGGTGTATTTGCCGTGTGCTGCGCCCATTAATGCTACGCCAGCAGCGCTACCAATAGAGAGTAAGCTTCCGCCGACACCCGCAGTGAGTGTAACGAGTAGCCAGTTGCCCAGTGTCATTTCGGGCTGCATGGTGAGCACGGCATACATGACCGGAATGTTATCGACGATCGCAGAAAGTATTCCTATCATAACGTTTGCCCATAAGGGATTCCATTGCGTATACATGATTTCAGATGCCATGCCTAGGTAACCGATTAGGCTTAACCCCCCTACGCACATCACCACACCATAGAAGAACAACAATGTGTCCCACTCAGCATGAGATACTCGTCGGAACACATCAAACGGTACAACCGAGCCTAATTTACGAAGCGCCTCTTCATCTTGTAAGGCTTGAGCTTTGGCGCGTTTTTTCGCCAAGGACATAGGCAATGTTTTTCGAAGGAAAAATCCAAAGAACTGCAAGTAGGCTAAACCCATCATCATCCCGATGACTGGCGGGAAGTGCAAAAAGCCGTGGAAAGCGACGGCAGTAGCAATCGTAAGTAAAAATAAAGCCACAATACGTTTTGCGCCACGTTTCAGTTCGACCACTTCTTTCAGTGCATCAGGCTGATCTTTTGGAATAAAGAAAGACATAATAATGGCAGGGACAATATAGTTCGCAACTGAAGGGATAAACAACGCTGGGAACTGGCTGAAAGAGACAAGCCCAGCTTGCCAGACCATTAAGGTTGTGATGTCACCAAATGGGCTGAATGCCCCCCCTGCATTGGCGGCGACGACGATGTTGATACAAGCAAGATTGATAAAGCGCGTGTTGTTTCCGCCGACTTTCATCACAACAGCACACATGAGTAACGCAGTGGTTAAGTTGTCTGCAATAGGAGAAATAAAGAATGAGAGTATACCCGTGATCCAAAAAAGTGTTCTTAAGTTAAACCCTTTGTTAACCATCCATGCTTGAAGTGCATCAAACAATCTCCGTTCTTCCATGGCACTGATGTAGGTCATTGCGACGAGTAAGAAAAGTAGTAGTTGCGCGTATTCGAGTAGGTTGTGCTCTAGAGCTTGTTTGGCGACTTCTATCTGACCGTCTGCTTGGAATGCAAACCCGATAATGATCCAAATTAAGCCTGCTGCAAGCAGTACAGGTTTGGACTTGCGAAGTTTCAAGTACTCTTCTGCCATAACAAGACAGTAAGCCAATCCAAAGATAATCAATGCAGCATATCCGACACCAGAAGAGGTATAGCTGGTGGGGGATTCGGCGGCAAAACTGGGGAAAGAAAATAAAGTAAAACACACAATCAACAGGCGAAAGAAAACACTCATCACTAACTTGGCTCCTTGAGGCTCAAAGATGGCTTGCTGACACCCAACCCTAGACCAGTGGCATGAGATTGGCCGATTAAAACACATCTTATGGTTATTTTATGTTGTTTTGCCAAAGGTGTTTAAATCGAGAAACAATGAGTCGAAATCAATAAAGGAATAAAACAGTTAGGTCATTCCGACAATCATTCAAAAATTCAAACCATGGACAATTGTGCGTATTTTATACAACTTAAAATGTGAGAAAAGTGATGTAGCTTGGGTATCACGTGCTGATTACAATAAAGTCAGTCAATTGCAATCTAGGTTGCTGTTATTTATTCTGAAAATGCCATTATTTCTTGTTGTTTTATATGTTTAGCTATGCATCCTTTTGAATAATTTTGTGAAAATTTTCCACGAGATCCAATGAGAGCGGTATATGGCAAACGCAAATTGAGATGACATTTCGGCTAAAATATTGCAACTTACGTCTTATTTTTGACCGAATTTGAAACGAAAGAGAAAAATAATCTCAACTGCTTGTTGATACAAATTAGACTTAACGCCCGATTTGGTGAACTTTTGTATCGACGAGTGTGTATCTAGGCTAGCTTTGGTTTAGTCTATACGTCCCTTATACCCAAGCATCTTGCCAACACAGTGGCTGTTCCGCTTTTGCACAGGATCTTTGGGTATAAGCTTGTAAACATTTTGGGGAAAATACCATGTCCAACGAATGGGATGAATACGCAGAGAACTGGGAGCAAAATGCGGCAACTGCGGATTACGCGCACAAAGCATTCGAACAGCTCAAAGAAAGAGTAAGCCTTGAGGGATTAAAGGTATTGGATTTTGGTTGTGGTACTGGGCTACTCACTCAAAAGCTTTCACCTTTGGTAAAAGAGATCGTCGCTTTGGATTCGTCTGAAAAGATGATTGAGCAATTGGATGCGAAAGAGTTAATAAACGTAGAGCCTGTTGTCGATGAGCTTACACGTGGTTTGGTGGCTTATCACCCAGCTTTTCGTGGGCAGTTTGATATCGTTGTTGCTTCTTCAGTATGTGGCTTTTTGGACAACTTTGAAGAATCTGCGAGAATTATCCACTCGTTACTCAACGACGGTGGCTTCTTTATCCATTGGGATTGGCTTGTCGAGAGCGATGAAGAAAGCAATGGTTTGACTCAGCGTAAAGCTAAGAAAGTATTGAAGAAAGCGAACTTCCGTCGCATCACCATCGACACGCCTTTCAATATAGAATCTGAGAAAGGCTTAATGCCAGTATTGATGGGTGTTGCTCAAAAATGATGGTTCGGCGGTTAAAAACGACGGATCGACGGATAAAAATGATCTCGATTTTGGAATCTGTTAAGCTATTAGTGGTAGTGTTTAAAATACAGACAAAGCATATAGATGGAACACAGCATTTCTAAACAATCCAGACAATATTATCGCTTAAGGTATCCGAAGTCGGAACGACCAAGAATCAAAGCTTGGGATCATCAGTTCCCAGTGACAGAGATATCTGAAAAGGGATTGCGGTTTCTATTTTCATCCGAAGTTGAAATAAAAAAGCGGATGGAAATAAAAGGCACCATCATATTGAGTGGCGGTGAATCTTTTGATATCTCTGGCGAGGTATTGCGTGTCGATGGTGTCGAGCTCGTGATTAAGCTAGAAGAAGGACCCAGCTTAAAGCAGATGGCAGCAGAGCAAATCCGAATCCGCAAAAAATTTCCCGGATTTTTCGATCCGATAAAAGAGGAAAGTGATTCAAAAAGGCAAACCAAATAGGTTTGCCTTTTTGGCTTCAATGCGAACGAACCCCTTGGGCTGCATTTCGAAATATCATCCCCTTATAGCCATTTCATTAATCACTTCATCAAGAGAGCGGCATTGCACTTCCTGATTCAGCGTGTGCTGAAGCTTTTCATCGTTGAGCTTGAGAGGATGTTGCCATAAATATCGCATTTCCCGTACCGCCCCCATTTTAGGTGAAAACAGACCAATAACAGCCAAAGACCACCAAGGGAAAGAGCGAGTCGAAACGGGCAAGTTGCGCATTCGCAAAAGGCTGTCCTCAATGTCCTCAAAGCTAACATTCAACCCAGCATAGTGATAGATGTGTTCTCCACAGAGTTGGTGATCCAATAAATCGCCTACCACCGCGCCTAAATCGGGTAAGTAAGCCCACGAGTGCTTGGCTTTTTTGTCGGTAGGCAGTCGCAGTACGGTTTTATTGGGTTTCATGTCGACCAGAAAACGGAACCACGCGCTTGGGGCGTGTTGACCAATATAATTCCCCGCTCGAATGATGAGGGCGGAACCACCGGACTGGCAAAATGCATGGAGTTGGTTCTCCATATCGACACGGATTTTACCTTTGCTTGAGACGGGATCACTAGGAGTGTGCTCGGAGATTTCGGCAAAACGATGGGGGTTGTAGTTGTACACGTTGCCAGGAAAGATCACTTCCATGTTTTTTGATTTGGCGACGTTCAGGGCTGTCGCGAGCCACTTTTGTGCATAGGTTTTCCAAAGGTGGTACTCCGGATTCAAACCATACACCAATACCTGATGATTCTTGGCTATTTCCGAGAGGTAGTGTTCGTCTGTAGCATCACCTTCTAAAATATCGAATTGTTTTAACTCATGATCCAGCTTAGACAAGGAGCGAGTCACCCCCGTGACTTTCCAACCTTTTTCTTTAAGAGCTAACGCAACATAGCGACCAAACCCACCGGTAATTCCTAAAATGAGAGCGCTTTTTTGATTGCGATTTCTTTTCTCTTGACCAGCTATCTTATTGGTATTTGACGTTTCCATACGGGTTATCCTGTTGATGTGATGTTCTATAACCTAATTATTGCTATAGTTATTTGAATTTTGAATCGAACATAACTTATGGGTGCTATTCATAAATGAATATCAATTGGCAATGGATTCGTCATTTTCTGGTGGTGGCAGAGCAGGGAAGCCTATCAAAAGCAGCCGAAGTGTTGTCTTTGTCGCAGCCTACGCTCACTCGTCAAATACAGCGTCTTGAAAAAGATCTTGGTTATGCCTTATTTGATCGCTCTACCCAAGGGCTTAATATAACGGAAAATGGCGTAGCGCTTTTGGCATCGGCGAAATGCATGGCTGAATCTGCCGACCAGTTTTTACGGACGGCGCAAGGGAACAGTGGGGTGCTGAAGGGATCGATTCGTATCAGTGTGAACGAGCTCTTTGGGCACTTTCTGCTTCCTAAAGCGCTGGTTGCCTTTCGCGAAGCGCATCCAGAGATAGACTTTGAAGTTGTGATATCGAATGAGCCGACAAATTTGTCAAAAAGAGATGCGGACATCGCGGTTAGAATGTTTTCCCATCGGCAGCAAGACTTGGTTTCAAGGAGGCTTCCATCCATCCCGCTTGGTTTCTATGCACACACCTCCTACATTGAACGACACGGGTTACCAACGAGCATAGCGGATCTTGAAACGCACCGTTTGATTGGCTTCGATAGAATGACGAGTTTCATTGATGAAGCTCGTCTGCACGGGTTGGAATTGAAGCCAAACCATTTTTGCTATCGTACGGACAGTTTAACGCAGCACTGGGCGCTGTTGAATCAAGGGGCGGGCATCGTTGCCACACATCAAGGGTTGGCAAAAAAAATCCAGTCAATTGGTTCAAGTATTGAATTTTCTTCCTATTTCGGAGTTACCCTGTCACCTTGTGGTGCATCAAGATATTCAAACCAACACCAAAGTTAGAACCCTGCTGAATTTCCTCGGAGATTGGTTTGAAAGCCGAGGGTACGAGTATGATCGATAATTCGAGCGTTATAAATCAGACAAATTGATCAACTGGCGGGTGTAGTCTTGCTGCGGTGACTGGAATAACTTTTCTGTATTGCCTTGTTCCACGACGTGACCGTCTTTAAGCACGAGGGTGTAGTGGCAAAGTGATTTGACCACATTTAAGTCGTGGCTGATAAAAAGATAAGTCAGTTCGTACTTTTGTTGAAGTGATTTCAATAGATTGAGCACTTGCGCTTGCACCGTTCTGTCTAATGATGAGGTCGGTTCATCCAAAAGGATAAATTCAGGCTTAAGAATGATCGCCCGAGCAATGGCAATTCGCTGTCTTTGCCCGCCTGAAAACTCATTGGGATAGCGATGGCGAGTGTCTGGATCCAACCCGACTTCCTCCATTGTTTCGCAGATTCGTTTATCCATGTCTGCTTCGGATAAGTTTTGGTGGACTTGGAGCCCTTCACCAATGATTTGAGCAACGGACATTCTTGGATTGAGCGCGGAAAACGGATCTTGGAATACCACCTGCATTTTCTTCCTAAGTGGGAGCATTTGTTTTCTGTTGAAATGGTTGATTGATTCGCCATCGTATTGAATGATTCCCTCACTGTTTAGGAGCCTTAGAATCGCCATGCCCGTTGTGGATTTGCCAGAGCCACTTTCACCAACTAACCCAATCGTTTGCCCCTTTCGCAAAGCGAAATTAACATCGGTGACCGCTTTGATATGCGAAACAACACGTTTGAGAATTCCGCCTGTAATGGGGAACCACACTTTCAGATTTTCAGCGTTGAGCAACACATCCGCCTGCTCGTCTACTGCTACCGGAGAACCTTTTGGATCGGATTCAATTAATTGCTGTGTATAGGCATGTTTGGGATGTCTGAACAGGTCGCTAGTGGTGCCTACCTCGACAAGGTTGCCATGCTGCATAACGGCAACATTGTCGGCAATTTTCCGTACGATGCTTAAGTCGTGCGTGATGAACAACATCGCCATCCCCAGCTCGTCTTGTAGAGATTTAAGCAATTCAAGTATCTGCGCTTGAACAGATACATCCAGTGCAGTGGTTGGCTCGTCTGCTATCAATAATTCGGGTTCATTGATTAAAGCCAACGCAATCATAACGCGCTGACGCTCGCCGCCGGAAAGTTCGTGAGGGTACGCATCAATCTTAATTTCTGGGTTACGTATGCCGACTTTGTTGAGCCATTTTAGCGCCAGCTCTCTTGCTTTGCTTGCTCTAAGCCCTCTATGAATTTCTACGGTTTCAACCAATTGGCGTCCGACCTTGTGGAGAGGGTTGAGTGACACCATGGGCTCTTGAAAAATCATACCGATCCTTCCACCCCGTATCCCACGAAGATGTCTTTCGCTGCAGGTAAGTAGATCTTTATTGTCAAACAAGATGCTGCCTGATAGGTATTGAGCGCTCCCTTTGGGCAGCAACCTCAAAATGGCGTTTGCTGTCACCGATTTTCCAGACCCACTTTCACCAACCAAAGCAAGCGTTTCTCTTGCGTGAATGGAGAGGCTCACTCCATGTGTAATGACGTCTACGTCGTTTCTACGACCGAACCCAACGGATAAATTGTGTATGTTCAATACGCTTTCAGACATGATTACCTCTGTTGATGTGGATCGAATGCATCGCGAACGGCTTCGCCTACAAACACGAGTAAGCTCAACATAATAGACAATACAATAAATGCCGAGAAACCCAGCCATGGGGCTTGCAAGTTCGCTTTCCCTTGAGCCA
The DNA here is from genome assembly GCF_014694455.1 of Vibrio sp. S9_S30. GTDB lineage: Bacteria > Pseudomonadota > Gammaproteobacteria > Enterobacterales > Vibrionaceae > Vibrio. Next base: position 267,568 of record NZ_JAAUWT010000006.1, read on the forward strand.
GTAATTCGCCAAGGGATGGGGAGCCAACGGGTAAACCAAACCCCAAGAAATCCAGTGAAGTAAGGGTGGTTACAGAGCCAGATAGAATAAAGGGCATCATGGTGAGTGTGGCAACCATGGCATTTGGCAGTATATGTCGCAGAATGATTCTGCGGTCGCTGACGCCGAGGGCATGCGCCGCTTTGACGTAATCAAAGTTTCGACCCCGAAGGAATTCCGCTCGCACGACTCCTACTAAGCCCATCCAACTGAACAGAATCATAATGCCAAGCAGCCACCAGAAATTCGGTGCGACAAAGCTTGATAAGATAATGAGCAGAAAGAGGGTTGGCATGTTCGACCAAACCTCAATAAACCGCTGGCCAAACAAATCTAACTTTCCGCCGTAATAACCTTGCGATGCACCAATCACCACCCCAATCACACTGGAGATCATGGTTAGCGCAAATCCGAACAAAACCGATATTCGAAAACCATAAATGATTCTGGCGAGCACATCTCTGCCTTTATCATCGGTTCCTAGCCAATTCACATTGTCTGGTGGCGAGGGGGCAGGGTGTGTTAAATCGAAATTAATGGTGTCGTAATGAAAGCGAATTAGGGGCCAAATTATGTAGCCTTTCTCTTCAATTAGCTCAGTCACATAGGGGTCTGTGTAGTCGGCTTCTGCTTCAAATTCACCACCAAAATCGGTTTCAGCGTATTGAATGGCGACAGGGTAGTACCATTGATTGTCAAAGCTGATGAATAACGGTTTATCGTTGGCAATAAGTTCGGCAAATAAACTAACGAAAAACAAGACACTGAATAGCCATAGAGACACATAACCTCGTTTGTTTGCCTTGAATCTTTGCCAGCGAATTTCAAATAATGGGCTCATGATTACCTCGCTTCAAAGTCGATTCTTGGATCGACCCAAGAGTAGGTAAGGTCGGAGATGATGGACAAAATCAAGCCCAATAATGTCATGATGTATAAGGTACTGAATACGACTGGGTAATCACGTTGTATCGTCGATTCGAAGCCAAGCAACCCAATACCTTCCAATGAAAACATTACTTCAATCAGCATAGAGCCTGTAAAAAAAATGCTGATAAAGGCACTAGGGAAGCCAGCAATAATGATCAGCATGGCATTTCGAAAAACGTGCTTATACAAAATACTTTGCTCATCCAGCCCTTTTGATCTGGCCGTGACCACATATTGTTTGTTGATTTCATCTAAGAATGAGTTCTTGGTGAGCATGCTAAGCGTCGCAAACCCACCAATCACCATGGCAAGCGTTGGAAGGGCAAGATGCCAGAAATAATCGACGATTTGTTGATACCATGTCAGTTGTTCAAAGTTGGCAGAGACTAAGCCTCGCAGTGGAAACCAGCTCAAGTAGTTCCCACTGGCAAATAAGATGATGAGCATGATAGCGAACAAAAATCCGGGTATGGCATAGCCGATGATGATTAACGCACTGGTCCAAATATCAAAACGTGACCCATGATGAATGGCTTTAAGAATACCTAAAGGAATGGAGATGAAGTAGATGATGATGGTGCTCCATAAGCCCAGAGATATGGAGACAGGGAGCCGTTCAATGATGAGGTCGATGACATTACCTCCCTTGAACAGGCTTTCACCAAAGTTAAACGTGGCATAGTTATAAAGCATCGAAAAATAGCGTTCATGAAGGGGTTTATCGAAGCCAAACTGCTTTCGGATTTCCTCTACAACTTCAGGATCTAACCCTCTTGACCCTCGATAGTTTTCGGATGCTGCCTCTGCTGGCGTGCTCTTGGCTACTTCTTGTCCGCCGCCAGTGAAGCGTTCCATAATACCAGATTCCAGCCCCTCTATTTGAGCCAATGCTTGTTCAACAGGCCCGCCTGGGGCAATCTGAATGACAAAAAAATTGATCGTGATGATGGCCCAAAGTGTGGGGAGCACCAGTAATAATCTTCGAACGATGTAAGCGGTCATAAATCCTTTTAAGCTTTTTACTAACGTTTATACACGTTGAATGTTTGTTCGCTGATATAAGGAATTCGCCCTTATTCTCACCAGTGAACGTCGGTTAACCCCACTCCACTCGTGCAGGGTGGGGGGGATGTGATGAATGCTATCTGCGTTTCTCGGGCAACTTTTGGGCTTTTTCGGTATTGATCCACCATGTATCTAGCCCCAAATCATAGGCAGGTCGCGTCGCTGGTTGATCGAATTTGTCCCAAGATGCGACACGGAAAGTACCGATGTACCACGTTGGTATCGCAAGAAAATTCCATTGCAATACCCGATCGAGTGCTCGGCCCAAATGTACAAGCTTTTTAGGGTCGTTTTGGTTTGCTGCAATGGCTTCTGTTAGGGCATCGATCGTGGGGTCAATTAACCCTGGGCGGTTATAGGTGCTGTCGAGGAACTTACTGTGCCAGACCAATTGAACGTTGGGGCTCGGATAGTTCCCTGAAGAAATTTGAGCGAACACCATATCGTAGTCTCTGTCGCGGTAACGCTTCAAATACTGCGTGGTGTCGATGGTACGAATGTTCATTTCAATGCCCATTTGCTTCAAATTATTCTGAACAGGGATAGAAAGGCGTTCAGTGCTGGGACTATAAATCAAAAGTTCGAATGCCATGGCTTCGCCGGTTTTCACGTTGGTCATGACTTTATTTTTCAACTCCCAGCCTGCTGATTTGAGCAACTTAAAGGCCGTACGCATTTGCGTGCGGATTCGACCACTGCCATCAGTAGAAGGAGGGGTATACACATCGGTGAACACTCTTTCGGGCACTTTACCTTTAAAGGGCGCTAAGATTTGAAGTTCTTGCTCATCGGGAAGAGTCTTTGCTTGATAGTCAGTATTTTGAAAGTAGCTGCTGGTTCGAGAATACTGATTGTAGAATAGGTTTTTGTTCATCCATTCAAAATCCATGGCATACGTTAATGCCTCCCGAACTCGAATATCCTGAAAAACGGGTCGTTGAACGTTAAATATAAAACCTTGCATTGCTTGAGGAATAGAATGAGGAATCTCCTCTTTTTTAATGTAACCCTTGTCGAAGTTGATGCCTGTGTAAGCGGTTGCCCAGTTTTTGGCTATACTCTCTCTTCGAAAATCGTATTCGCCTGCTTTAAACGCTTCCAGCATGACGGTGTCATCACGATAATAGTCATAAACCACGGTATCAAAGTTGTTTCTGCCCTTGTTGATGGGGAGCGATTCCCCCCAGTAATCCTTCATTCGGCTGTAGGTGACACTTTGTCCAAGTTTGTAACTGGTGACTTTGTATGGCCCGCTTCCTATTGGTGGCGTATCCAATGGCTCTGATAAGTCTTTTTCCTTCCAGTAGTGAGCAGGGAGAACAGACATGCCGCGAATCAACGAAAAGAGGACTTCTTTGTTTCCCTCTTTCATTTCCACTCTGGCGGTGGTGTCATTTAGTGCTTTGACCGATTTGACGTCTTTGTAATACGTTTTGTATTGAACCACCCCCTGTGTCATGAACTTCTGAAAAGTAAATTCGACATCATGGGCGGTAATCGGTTTCCCGTCTTGAAACTTTGCGTTAGGCCGAATATCGACTTCCATCCAGTCGTAGTCTTCGGTATAGCGCACCTTTTCTGCTATCAAAGCGTAGGATGTGTCCAACTCATCTGTTGATGAATAGAACAAAGAATCGTAGAGCTCGCCGCTCGCTGCGGCTGCATCGCCTCTTGAGGCATATCGGTTGAAGCTGTCGTAGGTTCCTACTTGGGCAAAGGTTACCTTTCCCCCCTTTGGAGCGTTAGGGTTGACGAAATCGAAGTATTCAAAACCCACAGGGTATTTTGCTTCTCCAAAGCCAACAAGCCTATCTGATTCGATCACATCAACAGCCAACGCCAAGCTGCACTGAAATATTAAACCAAAAGCTATTGCCGTTTTTCTCACCATGTGTGCTCTCCGTGTGAATCGTAGTTTTTGTTTGCTTTCGCGTTTATATCGTGCTGTTCGTTGCTTTTTGTCAACACCGTTTTTTGTGGGCATTGCTCATTGTCAATACTGTTTTTTGTAGGCACTGCTTTTTGTCAACATTGCCCTCTGTGAACATTGCTCTTTCGTGCACATGTGTCTCAAGCCAGCTATATAGCGTAAAGTCTTTGTTTTGATTAAAAAACCACCGTCCTTTATAGGTTTTTAGCAGCAATCGCGGAATATTGAAAGGGGCGCTTTGCTTGAATGTGAGCTGATGAAATCTTATTGCAGCAGAGCCTTGTACTTAAGGCATTTCGAGTGCGGGTAACAAAAGAGAGCAAGGAACGAAAAAACGCAGCGTCTGAGCGCTGCGTTGAGGTTTAGTTGAGGTTTAGTTGAGGTTTAGTTGAGGTTTAGTTTATGCTGGTTTCGTGTTTTTCTTTTCTGAGGAACAAGGTTACGAAGACGTTTCTCATACGGATAAATAGGTTCCTAATGTCTTGTAATATGAGATAAAGACAGGGAACCAAAACCAAAGTCAGCAAAGTAGCAAACAAAACGGCAAAGCCAAGTGCCACAGCCATTGGAATAACAAAGCGAGCCTGAAGGCTGGTTTCGAACATAATTGGCAAGACACCTGCAAAGGTCGTAATAGAGGTAAGCAGTATTGCTCTAAAGCGAGCGCAACCGGCTTCAATCACGGCTTCTTTAATTGCCAGACCTCGCGCACGGGTTTGGTTGACGTAGTCGGTCATCACTAGCGAGTCATTTATCACGACACCCGCAGCGGCGATCAAACCAAACAAGGACATCATGCTCATATCCAGACCAAACCAGTAATGTCCCCATATCGACCCTGTTAGGCTAAACGGGATGATCGACATAATGATCAGAGGTTGAGTGTAACTTTTCATCGGCACGGCAAGTAAAATGTAAACAATGATCATGCCTGCGATGAAAAAGGCTATCTGTTCATTTTGCTGCGCTTGTTGTTCTTCAATGGAACCGCCTAACTGCGTTTTAACACCAGAGTATTTTGCGGTGATTTCTGGGAGCAACGTTGAGTAAACCAATGCGATAATCTCGTTTGGCTCCACCACTTCTTCATCTATCGAGCCGTAAACATAGACCGAGCGGTAACCGTCTTCTCTACGGATGCTGCTGATTCCTGGTTTCTGGGCGATTTCAACCACATCTCCGAGCATGACTTTATTGCCAGACGGTGTGGTGATAACGGTATAGCGTAGTGAAGAAAACGCTTCTCGCGTCAGTTTCGGGTAACGAACCATGACCTTGACTTCTTCACCGTCGCGTATAATTCGTTGAGCCTCGCCTCCGTAAAAACTACTACCGACTTGTCTGGCAATGTCGGAGAGATCTAACCCTAAGTCATACGCTACAGGAGTGAGAGAAAGTAGGACTTCTTTGCTGCCCGCGTCGATGGAAGAAGAGATATCGTAAAGACCATTTTGTTCTTGAAGCTTGGCGATCAGCTCGCGACCCGCATTATTTAACGTTTCAATGTCTGAACCAAACAACAGGTAGCCGAATTCATCTCCACCGCCTCCACCGCTGACATCATCAATGATGGTGATGGATTTAAGTCCTGGGATGACGGGGATTCTCTCACGCCAGCGGCGAGAAAGCTCAAATGTGTTGAATGGTCGAAGGTCTTCATCAACCAATGGAATAATAATGCGACCACTTGTGCGGCCACTATTCATCGACAGTAGATCTTTGATCATACCCTGTCCATGTGCCTCGATTGTCTCTTTTTCCACATCCCATATAACGTCTTCAATCATACGCAAAGCCTCGACGGTTTGTTCATCAGAGACCGTGTCGTTCATCGATATTTGCACACTTGGGAAATCATGAGGTACTTTCGGTGAAGGTACAATACGCACGTGATTCGACACTATCATAGCAATGCTGACCATAAGAATGGCAATAAAGCTGGCAAAAACCGTCCAGCGCCATTGGGTACAGTGCGAGACAAAATGGCGATATGGGCCATTAACAAAGCCAAAGAATCGCTTGTTAAATCGATCTCGCCAACTGCCTTCTTTAATCGGGGTAAAGTTCGTGTGCGCTAAGTGAGCCGGTAGAATGAGCTTAGACTCTATTAAGCTGAAGATAAGACAAAGGATAACTACCGATGCGATTCCGAAAAAGAACGCTCGCTCAGGTCCCGTCGACATGATGAAAGGAGCAAACACGGCTATCGTTGTTAGAACGCCAAATGTGGCCGGTGTGGCGACTTTTTTCACGCCTCGGACAACGTTGTCAACGCCACCGCCGCTTTTTTCAATTTCAGAATAGGCGCTTTCCCCCATGACAATGGCATCATCGACCACGATGCCTAGCACCATTATGAATGCGAAAAGTGAGATGATGTTGATGCTAACGCCAATGACAGGCATGAGCATCATTGCGCCTAAGAAACAAACAGGTAGACCAACCATGACCCAAAATGCCAATTTTACGCGCAGAAAAATACTGAGCATAATGGCGACGAGGACGGCACCCTGGAGCAGGTTTTTAAGCATCATGTCTAAGCGAGCATTCAGGTAGTAGGTCATGTCCACTAACGTCTTTATTTGCAGGCCTTCAGGTAACGTTTGGTTTTTATGATCAATGTACGCTTTTACAGATTCCGCAACAGCAATCATGTTTTGCTCTTTGGTTGCTTTTACCGACAAGTAAATTGCGTTCTGACCCGTGTATTTAAAGTGTCGTTTGCCTTCGACAAACCCATCTTTGATTGTTGCAATATCTTGAAGGTAAACTTTTGCTCCGTTTGCGCCAATTTTCACAGGGATTTGGCGAAATTCGTCCCCACGGTAGTATTGGTTTTCGATTCGAACGGAAATCATCCCAGTATTGGTACTGACTTGTCCGGCAGAGTAATTGGCTGAATAACGCTGGATGGCATTGGTGATGTCGTTCAGTGTTAAGTCGTACTTTCGAAGTGTATCTGGGTGAACCTCGATAGCGATTTCATCTTCTGGTGCGCTTAATTCGACTAAAACTACGTTGCTTAGCTGAAGCAGTTCGTTCTCAATGGCTTTGGCTAAAGGTTTAAGTTCGGTGAGCGGCCTATCGCCCGCTAAGACCATTTCGATGACGTCTTGCTGCCATTCGATTTGGTAAACGCTGACAGGCTCCATCGACGCAGGAAAAGAGGCAATGGAGTCGACCTTTTGCTTTACTTTATCTAGGACGTCATTGAGATCGGTATCTACATCAATTTCAAGGGATATATGTGCACTCCCACGCGAGGCTGTAGAGACGGCTTGTTTGATGCCCGTGACGTCCTTTAGTGATTCTTCGATTTTTATTAAAATGCTTTCTTCTATTTCTTGTGGAGAAGCGCCAGGGTAGGAAGCACTGATGTTGACGTAGTTAATCTCAAAGTTTGGGAACATTTGACGTTGAATGAAGAAATAGCTCACCGCACCCATGATGATAATGAAGATCATCATCAGGTTAGCCGCGACGGAGTTATTGGCGAAATAGGCGATCAACCCTTTTTCTTTTGGTTGAGTCGTTTTACTTGTATCCATGTCCATGAATCAATCCTTACTTCGCAACATTGGCGGATTCAGAGCCAGATTGGGCGATTTCGACGTTCATGCCCCTTTGTGGGTATTCCGGTAATGTTAAAACCACCTGATCTTTTTCTTCGATACCATCGCCAATCAAGAAGAATTCGCCTTCTTCGCGTAACACGTTAACGGTTCTTGGCTCGAGTTGATTTTCCTCATTCACGATCCAAACGGTGTGATTATTCACAAGCTCCTGAGGAAGACGGTAGATGTGTTTGAGCTCTTTACCCGCAAAACTGACCTGCACGTAGGAGCCGAATTTTAGTGTTGGTTTGCCTGAATTAATGCCATAAGGATCTTCGATTTGGACAACGAGGTTTACCATACGTGTATTGCTGTCGACAACACCGAGATCACGAGCAATGAAGCCTTCACGCTCAATGGCTCGTCCCCCTTTTTCAATGATCGTCGCCTTGATGCCTCTTAACGTGTCGGGAAGGAATGCGCTGTCGAATCCAGCAATAGGGATACGGACTTCTGCCGCTTCAATGTTGTTAAGTTGCGCGACTTCCGAACCCGCCGTAACAAACTGACCAACACCAATGTTTCGTGAAACAACGAGTGCGTCATAAGGTGCGATCACTGTACAGTTTTCTAAGTCGCGTTTTGCGCGTTTTAAACCAGCTTGAGCCGATTTGACTTGCGCTTGGGCACTCAATACCTGTGGCTTTCTTAGGTATAAGTCTGTCACTTGCTTGTTATTTAGTTTTTTTGCTTGTTTTTCAGCGACTTTTGCTTTGGCTTGCTCTTCGATGAGAGATGCTTTAGCGCTTGCAAGCGATGCTTCTGCCTGTAAAACTGCCGCCTCGTAGTTATCCTGCTCCAATTGAAATAACACTTCACCGCGTTTCACTATCCCGCCAGCGACAAAATTTGGGTGCCAATTTGTGACTTCGCCAGACACTTGGGCGGAAAGTCGCGTTTTTTCAACAGGGGATATCTCACCAAAGCTTGAGATGATCACTTGGTAATCTATTGGGAACAGGTTTTCAGCCTGAACTAAAGGTAGGGTGCCCCCCTCCTTTTTCTCTTCTGCTTCTGGTCCGCTTGATGCGATGACGTTGAAAGCACCATAAGCGCCACCAAGAATTACTACAGGAGCCAACCAGCGTAACAATCTTTTAGACATTTGCTTCTCTTTTCCTCTTTAAATTCATCTCTAAGTACGGATAAAAGTGAGATCCGGTTCTGTGGTGTTTTTGCTTAAACAACTCAATTACCGTTGAACTGAACATGGTCAATTTACTCAGTGATAGGTACAACGTTTTGAAAACAGAGTGCCAATATGAAACCTTATAATAACAAATGGTTATGATTAGGTGGAGTGATTATCATTCTTCGTGATGGGTTTTATTTGCTCAGTATTCGTAAGAAACAGGTGAGTGAATACTTGCAAGAAAACGTTGCACAAACATGGTTAATGGCTGAATGGATAATCGCTAATATGCCACGCAGTCGTTAATACAGGATTAATTGGCTGGAGCCGTTAGCAAAATTTCGCACACTTGATGTCATCCACGCATAGTAGGCATTTAGTATTTCAGTATTATAAAGGGAGAATGGGGGCGATGAGTGACAGTTTGTGACAATAGTTTGGTGTTCATGCCATTTTTTCCATAATTCCAGTTCCAAATCCAGTTTGGATACTCAGCTTACCTTAAGAATTGGGGAGCTACTTTTTGATTTAAGTCTTTTTTAATTTAAACCTCCGTTTTATTTTAGCCGTTCTACATGAAGATTGAAGATAAGAACATGGAATCTAAATGAAAAAACAAGCGGTTCGGTTTTTCCAAGGTTAAGTATCGAGTCTGGTTATATCATCAAAGCCAAGATTTATATTAAGGCCGGTGAGTATTAAAGTAGGGGGTATTAAGGTGGGTAGCTTGAAACGAAGGGGTAATATCTTAATTAAGATGATTCTTATAATTCAAAAAGACGTCGCTTATTATCTTGCTTTGGTATTAGTGTAATTTCAATACCGTAATTGCTGTTCTATTTACTCGTTTATACGTAATGTTATTTACCTAAAAATTCTAAAATATAAGCAGTGATAAAATGGGAAAAGCGCAGGGAATTACAATGTGATCTCTCTCCGGAAAAAGACGTTTAGAGGTTTAGATGGCTAGCAATGCTTTTAACCAACTGTTAAGTAAATGATAATCTTTTTCATTGTCAGCAATTTTTATATATGATTTGTTAATCATCTGTAACGAATTTATATAATGTCATTTATCTTCTGTTCTTGTTCGGTATTGATATTTTTAACATCAATAAATAAAAAAATACCAGATTACAGGCTGAATATCATTTTAATAGTACAAAATTTAGCCATTTAAAATAATAAGGTTTACTTTTATTGTGGACAAAAATAAGGTGCTGCTCTATATTCCTTCCTTCTATAAATGTTCAGCAGGGATACAGCTAAAACTGTATGAGGTACCTATGCCATTTTCGTTGAAAAATATATCAATCCGAATCCAAGTTCTAATTCCAGTTCTTATTCTTGTCATCGCTTTATTTGCTTCACTTTGGATAACAAAAGTGAATTTGGATATAGAGCAAAAAAACATGGCAGACAATGTGAGCTCACTAGTTTTCTATAAAGATACCCTTGCCAAAATAGACGATAATATTTACCCATTAAGAATCAGTGCCGTATACGCCATTTATGATCCTAGCCGCAGAGAGGCTTTTCAACAGCATTTACGCGACACAGGGCAGGTTATTACTGAGCAGTTGTCGCTGCTTGAAAAAACACCCATCTTTCAGCGCGAAGTGGATATCGTAAAACAGTCTATTGCTGTGTATGTAGATTATTCAAATCGAGCAGTGCCAATTCTTAACAGTTATGATAGCGGTACACTATCAACCGAAAAGTTTGATGCGTTTATCTTTGAATACCGAAAAATTGGTAATGACATGGTTCAAGAGATCAATGCGTTATCACAGAAAGTTAATGAATATGCATTGAAGCACTTAGACGTGAGTATAAAGCGTAACGACCAAGTCAAGTTCAACGCGACGTACATCTTATTAACGGTCTTTCTTATCTCATTAACATTGGCATGGTGGCTATCAGGCTTGATAGTGACGCCTATTACCAAGTTACAACAAGTGATGCGCAAACTGGCAGAAGGTCACTTAACGGTAAGAGCTGATGAGGATGGTGACAACGAAATTGCCAAACTAAGTACTGACGTCAACACCACTGTTTCTCAACTTCATAAAACGGTTGGATCGCTGACACGCATTAGTGAAGATGTTGCTTCTGCATCGACAGAGCTTGCTGCTGTGATGACGCAAGCCGAGCGAAACGCTCAGCAAGAACAAAATGAATTGGAACAAGTTGCTTCTGCGGTAACAGAGCTCGCAAGTACTGCTGACAATGTATCCGACAATGCAATAGCGGCGGATTCTACCGCTAAGCAAGCAGACAAGCTTGCCAAATCAAGCTTGGACGTATTCCGAGAGGCAGAAAATGCGAATTTGCAAATGTCTTTGTCATTGAATGAGGCCGCGAGCGTCGTGACTCAACTTCAAGAGCAATCGGAGCAAATCAATAATGTCATTGAAGTTATTCGTGGCGTATCCGAGCAAACCAACCTGCTAGCACTGAATGCGGCGATTGAGGCGGCGCGTGCTGGTGAGTCGGGCAGAGGCTTTGCCGTGGTAGCAGATGAAGTAAGAATGCTGGCCGCTCGCACTCAAGATTCCACTCAAGAAATCCAAACCATTATTGAAGAATTGCAAGCCAAATCAGGGTTGGCAAACCAAAGCATGCAAACCAGTTTGGAGATGTTGAAGTTAAACGAATCACTGAGCAACCAAGCAAATGACTCGGTGGTAGGGATTACTGAATCGGTAGCCGATATCAATGATATGAACGCTCAGGTCGCGACCGCGGCTGGACAGCAATCTCAAGTAACACAAGACATTAACCGTAACATCAATAATATGTCTGAGCTGGTAAACCAAAATGTAGCGGGCATTAGCCAAAGTGCGATAGCGAGTGGTGAGCTTTCTGAATTGGCAGAACAGCAAAAACATCAGCTTTCTTTCTTTAAGCTTTAGTGTTGTAGTGGATCAGCTCCCCACACATTAACTATAATAAATTAAACTAAGCCAACGGCCTGCTTTCGAGTAGGTCGTTTTTGTCTGACCGTGATCGCGCTTTTGTTTTATCTCTTTGAGTATAGTGAGAGAAACGTCGGATATAGCAAGGAAAACGAATGAAAAAAGTGGCAGTTATTTTAAGTGGTTGTGGGGTTTATGATGGTGCAGAAATTCATGAAGCCGTATTGTCGATGTTCGCGATAGAGCAAAATGGAGCTTCTTGGCATTGCTTTGCACCTAATATCGAACAGCATCATGTTATCGATCATTTAAACGGTGAAGAAGTGGCTGAAACCCGAAATGTCCTTTCTGAATCTGCTCGAATCGCACGAGGGAATATTCAGGATATTGCAAATTTAGATGTGAATGAGTTTGATGCTCTATTGGTTCCTGGTGGATTTGGTGTCGCTAAAAACTTATCGTCGTTTGCGTTCGATGGTAGAGAGAGCCGCGTTCACAGCTCGGTGCTTTCTGTGTGCAAAGCATTTGCTCGTGAGGGCAAACCTGCGGGTTATATGTGTATTGCCCCGGCATTGTTGCCTGAAGTTTATGGTGAAGGAGTGAAGCTGACGATAGGAAAAGAGGCGGAAACAGCCGCTGCATTAGAATCGATGGGGGCAAAACACATCAATTGCGAGGTCACGGATATACTTGTCGATGAGGAACGAAAGCTCATTACTACCCCCGCTTATATGTTGGCTAAATCGATTTCACAAGCGTCTGTTGGGATCAATAAATTGGTAAAAGCGCTTCTCGATCGTTTGTAAGCCGTCAATCTACTATTGAACGACCAGCCCTAAGCAGAAGGGCTGGTTTTATTCTAATCTCTTTAGCCAGGTCTGCCATCAATTCTTGGTGACCAAAGCATAGGCGCGAACTTCCATACGAATAAGCTGAATGCGATACCCCACAGCAGTGCCGATGTGTAGATCAGCGGCATCATGGCGGATGGAGCAATAGAAACGCCAATACTGCGTAATACTGCTGCCAAGATTAAAGTAGCAAAAGCAACTTGCATCTTAGGACCTTTGTAAATCTCCCGACCAGTATGCCCCATAGTCACTCGAGATATCATGGAGAGAATCAAACCACCAATCGCTCCAATCGCAATGAGATGCAACATGGTATGGCTCACGAAATCGTTGGACGTTAAGCCTCGAATGGTCAATGCAATAGGAATGCACAGATAAGTCAAGTGCAGCGACCATACTAGGGGCTCAGAGAATGTTTTCCAGGTTTTCCAACGAGCAACTTTATAAAACTGGCCGATCGCGGCAATCAGCATTAGCCACTGTCCAATTTGTTGGTATGTTAGTGGGAAAAAGCTCGTAATAAATAAAAGCACCAAAGGCAGGGTTGCAACCCACTCTAACCATAGCAGTGGCTGGGGTTTTTCGAATTGGAATCTACTCGCTGTGAAAAATGGAATGACTCTGCCACCCATGATGGAGAGCAGTAATACAAACCACCATATCATCGATTGCCATACAGCACTTGCAGGAAAAGGGGGTAACCCTTTTATTGCTGCGTAACTGGCAAAGTTGGCCGCTATGGCGAGCAAGAACATAGGCACAAAAAACAAGTTCTTCCAGCCTTTCGTCCTCAGTATTCTAAACCCTAATTCATAAGCGGTGGCAAGAAGAAACAACGCTTCAATGATAGCTATGACCCAAAGTGGTGTTGGTGTCCAGAATAACACTCGCGGGAGACACCACAGTATGAAAATTGTCGCCAGCCGATACCCTTTGGTTCCATTGACACCCGTCCAATTTTGTACTGCGGTGAGAGCAAATCCAGCCACAATCGCCATGGCGAATCCAAAAAGCATCTCATGCACGTGCCACCAAAGTGCAGGAACAGTTAGGTTGCTAGGCTGACCGTTCTGAAAAGCAAATACCCAGACAGCAATAGCAATAATGGCGTATACCGAACCTGCAAGAAAGAACGGTCTAAAACCAAGGCGCAAGATGGGAGGGGTCTTATTTTCGACTTTCATGTCGGTGATATTTAACATAGATCAGACCTCTAGAAGTTAAAGATGTATTTATAATACATCTTTAAAATTGTTTCGCTATAAAAACTTTGATTAACCTCAGTATGAATGAAGATATCGATAATGACCGAAAAATTTAGGTGGTGTAAATAAAACACGCGCTCTATCTAGCGCGTGTCATAACTCATTGGAATAGCGATTAGCATATGTTCAAATTGAGCTGCAAATCGTAAGGGAGGACTGAAAGTTTGCGAGTGATCGTCGTTCTTGTACGTTCTATATCATCAATGTCTATGGTTTTCTTGTCGGTATGAATATCAACATCCACTCTAAGCTCACGCCCTATCTTAGCGACACCCGTGACGTGAATGTCTTGCGGCATTTCCTGTTTTACGGCAGATATACCGTTATCCACTTTCTGGCACAGTTCCTTACTGGGTGCCATCATTAGTAATTCTCGAAGTGCGTCCTTCAGCATGTTGAATGGGACTTTAATAAAATAGAAAGACATGAGCACCATCATGGCTGGATCCGCGTATACCGCGTATTCGCTATAGGGGGAAATAGAAACTAACCAAGCAACAACAAACCCAGCAGTAACAACCACGCTCAGTAATGTATCCATTTGCCACTGTTTGGCTTCCACCTCAATTAAACCAGAAGAATGTTGCTTACTTTTACGGGCAATCACCCACCATGCGTAACCACAGCCTAGAACGTTTACGACACCAAATAATGTTGCTATGGAAGCATCCACTTCACGTCCGCCATTCAATAGGGCTTCAATGGCCGAATATAGGGCATACGCCACCACCCCGAGTATGGATGTTGCTTTAATAATAATGACGATGGGCTCAATGACGGCGCGACCGAAGGGGAATTGAGCGTCAGATGGTTTTTGAATATACCATGCGGCAGCTAGTGACAATAAAGTTAACAGCAGACTGATTAAGGAGTAAACACCGTCAAAAACGATGACCAGTGAACCTACCCATAATCCAAGGATTAAGCCACCCAATGCAAAGCCTGAAGCAAAAAGGGCTGAAAAGGTTAATACACTGTTTTCGTTTTTGCTTGTCCTAGCACACATAAAATCTCTCGGTAGTGAATACACTTTCATTCTTCGTGCTAGAGGGATATTTTACAAACGGAAACTGGCTGATTGAAAAAGGCGAACGTTGTGAATGAGGGGATAATGTTTAAATATCAACGTGTTAAACCTAAAATTAGGTGTCAATATATTTGACTCTGAGTGATGAGTTAGAAGTCAAAAAGGTAATCGCTGAGCTTGTCCGCCAGCCAAACCATGGCGGCATCCTCTGTCATTCCCGCTGCGGTGAACATGCAATAGTCTTCTTGAGTTAGCCCATACGTGTGCTTAATCACCGCGAGTCGTTCTTGACGAAGAAGAGGACGAATCAAGGGCTCGGGTAATACACCCCAAGCATCTTCGCCGAGAATGGTATTGAGCATGTAATCGAAGCTTGAAAAACCAATATAGCGAAGAGAGAAAGGTTGAAGTTCTGGGTTATCTTTCTCGTTCAAGTACGCGATGGACGCTTGCATCGCATGTCGCAAATCTTCATCGGCGACACGGCGCATTTTGGTTAAAGGGTGCCCTGAGCGACATACCGACATCATTCGAATTTTACCGATAGGATGGTAGGTAACGCGAGGATCGTCCGTTCGCTCGTAATCGACACCAAATGCGAAATCGACTTGCTGAGTTTCGACTAAGTTGGCTAAGTCACCACTTGAGGCAAGCACCATGTTGAAAGAGGTAGCTGGAAACTTCTTGTTTATCTCGTGTGCCAGATTCTGCCAGAGCTCATCTGGCAGTGAGTCGTCTCGCGCAATCCACACTTCTGCGTTAAATTCACCCGATACTTGCCGGCAGGTTTGCACGATCCGTTTTTGCGTAACCAATAAACTCTCGCAATCTTTATAAATCGCTTTTCCAGCTTCAGAAAGGAAAAGGTGATTCCCAGAGCGCACAAACAATTCCGTATTCAGTTCTTTCTCTAACGCTTTGATTGCCATACTGAGTTTGGTTCTGTTGCACTCGAGTTGCCGAGCGGCTTCAGAAACCGATCCAACGTCAGCGACGGTGCAAAAGGCTTCAACTTGAGAAAGGTTCATAAAACGCGTTGTCCCAGAGAGGTATGTGAGTCGATATCGTTAAAAAATAGCAAATAATGCAACCATTTACGACACCTTAACCAAAAGGCGCGATGCAATGAGTAAAGGATCGCCCAGCAAACCAGCATTGAATTAAGGTGGGTTTGGATAGGGACGGAGTTAAGTCTGTTCGCGTTGACGTTCGGTTTGCTCAAAGAGAGAGGCGATTTCACCGAGCACTTCAGGGTTGGCAATCGCCCCGATGTTTTTAACTTCGCTGCCATGTATGACTTCTTTAACGGCAACTTCAACGAGTTTTCCCGATTTCGTTCTAGGAATGTCACTTATCGCAAGGATGACGGCGGGAACATGTCTCGGTGAGCAACGGGTTTTAAGAGTATTTTTAATTAAGATGACCAAATCATCGGATAGCGAATGTGTTTTTTCCAACTGAACAAACAGGACGATGCGCTCGTCGCCATCCCATTGTTGTCCAACCGCGATGGAATCGGCAATACCTTCTAATTGATTGACTTGTTGGTATATTTCAGCGGTGCCTATACGGATCCCGCCTGGGTTGAGCACCGTGTCGCTGCGGCCATAGAAGATCATGCCGTGGTTGTCTGTTAGTACCACATCGTCTCCATGATGCCAGACGTTTTCAAACTTATTCCAGTAAGCGTTGTGATAGCGTTCGCCGGTGTCATTCCAAAAACCTACCGGTTGGTTGGGGAAGCTGTTTAAGCAGACTAGCTCCCCTCGTTCTGACCTAAGAGGTCGTCCGTCTTCATCTACAACGTCGACATGTAGCCCTAAGCCACGTCCTTGGCACTCGCCTCTATAGACAGGGGAAATGGGGTTTCCTAGCACAAAACAACCGCAGATATCTGTCCCCCCAGAAATGGATGCAAGGTGAATGTCTGGTTCGACATGCCGATACACATAATCAAACTGCTCAGGGTAAAGAACTGATCCTGTCGAGCAAATTGTTCGAATTGAAGCGAGATCAAAGTGTTGTTTCGGGGAGTAGGCATTCTTTTCCAGTGCGGCTAAGTATTTCGCAGATGTTCCAAACAGTGACACACCAGAGCGCTGAGCTATATCCCACAGAATGCCTTCATTTGGATACACTGGGCTGCCATCAAACACGACTAATGTTGCGCCGCTGGCGAGCGCAGACACATGCCAGTTCCACATCATCCAACCACAAGTGGTGTAGTAGAACACACGGTCTTTTGCCTTGATATCACAATGGAGTTGATGCTCTTTTTTGTGGTTGAGAAGGGTGCCGCCAACGGAATGTGTGATGCATTTGGGTTTTCCTGTTGTTCCAGAAGAGTAAAGAATAAATAAAGGATCGTTAAAACCTACCGGGCAATATTCCATGTCTTTAGGCGAGTAGCTTTGGTTCACTTCAGCCCAACTGATGCTGCCTTTCAAAGGGGGTAAATGGAGGTATTCAATTTGGCAAATTTGTTGTAATGAATCGAGATGTTCGTTGAGTGCTTGGTTTTTGTTTCGCATATCGTGGTGCTTCCCTGCGAAGGAGTAGCCATCGCAACAAAACAACACTTTAGGTTTTACCTGACCGAAGCGTTCAAGCACACTGTCTATGCCGAAATCAGGTGAAGTAGACGTCCAAATTGCTCCTAAGCTTGTTGTTGCGAGCATGGCGACAACCGTTTCGGTAAGGTAGGGGAGATAACCCGCAACGACATCTCCTTTCTTCACACCGCAATCTTGAAGCCATTGTTGAAGGATCGAGACTTGACTCCGAAGCTGTTCCCATGACACAGAATGCGATTCACCTCGTTCGTTGTAAAATTCTATCGCCGAGGACGGCAAGGGTAATGAAGGTGCAGCCAATAGATTTTCAGCGTAATTGAGTGTCGCTTCAGGAAACCAAAGTGTATCTCTGCTGATGACGCTTTCTCGCCATTTGGAAGGCCCCAGTTCGTGGATGATTTCCCCTTTCACGCCTATGACACTAAGGTAGTCCCACAAAAACGACCAAAACTGAGCACTCGCATCCACCGACCATTGTTGCAAGTCGTGATAAGTTGAAATAGACAGCGCATACTGATCATTCAATTGCTGAATGAAATTTGTCAGTATCGCGTTTTCTATTCTTTCTGAGGTTGGTATCCAGATGGGGTCGTGGTTAGACATAGCGTCTCCAAATAGTGAACTCAGAGTGTGAGCAATATGTCTATTGAAGTGCATTGGGGTGGAGTTGTAAATAATTTGTTGGTCGCTCCGTGGCCATCGACTCCTGAATTTTCCAACGGATCCAAAGTAGACATCGCTTTTGCTGTGTATTTCGATGAAGCTCCATCAGGAACTCCTGATTTGATCGAGGGTACTCTCTCATTCATCGGTAAGCGCCCCATGAACTCACGGGGCGACATAACTAATGCTTGAAGTTCCATGGCAGCAGTGCATCGATATCAGGCTCAGCTTTCGCCAACTCCTTCATGCACTTGATCATGTAGTCGTAGAGGAT